>QQUN01000059.1 GCA_008501585.1 Pseudomonadota bacterium
GCTTCGCTGTGCGTGCGCCGACGCCGGCGCGGGATCAAGACGTCCATAGTGTCCACCATCGAAATTGGTGGACACGATCTTCAGCGCACTACCGCGTGAAGGACAGATGGGTTTGCCGGGCGCTTACTCAAGGAGAGCACGCATGACGACTACCTCACCAGCGTGGGGGCGGGCGTGCTGTTCGACTTTTCCGAACGGGTGACGGGGCGGATCGTCATCGGGCAACCGCTGCGGGGGAATCCGGCAGAGTTGCATGACAAGCGGCCGCGGGCGCATGTGTCGTTGAATATTGCGTTGAACTAAAGCGGCGGCGCGGGCGCCGTGCCTGAGCCTTCTGCCAACGCTACGGTGAGACTCAACCGGTTGTCGCGGTGCGACGGGACGTTGGCCGGGTCTCGCCCCGGCGGGCGACCTACTTTCTTGCTCGTGCAAGAAAGCTAGGCAAAGAAGCACGGCCCACTTTCGCGCCCCTGCGGGGTCCCCGCCCTCCGGACACGCCGGGCGGGGTGCTTCGCAAACTCGCCCTGCGGGCTCAAACAGCGAAGCCCCTCTTTCCGCCCGCCGCATCCTCCGGTTGGCGCGGCAGAGGGCGGGTAGGTCGTGCCGCACGAGACTGCCACAACGTCGATTCTTCGGGCATATTCTTCTTCGTCGTAGCTAGTTGACTCTGCTCGGTTGAGCATCTTCTTGATGCGAAGCGGCCCGACAGGCTCTTGTGTTGGATTTCAAGACCTTACCCCGGAGCCGCGGAGCCGCTTGACCCCGGAGCCGCTCACGGAGCCGCTCAATCGTCTGAGGAGGAGCTGCAGTGCCTCTAAATGCTCGATTTCAAGACACAAGAGACACCTATAGCACAGTGACGCAGGGGGATTCTGTCAAACAGGCAGTTGATCGACTCACCCGCGATTAGACTAGACTAGCGGACGCCGGTCTCATCAAATCTGAACTTCGACCCCTCGACGTACGACTCCACCATCTCTGTCCCAATCCAGCGGCGGTTGAGCGCTTCGGCGACAAATCCAGTCGTCATCGAACCGCCAAACGGATCAAGCACGACATCACCGTCATCCGTCGTTAGCTTGACAAAGAACTCCGGAAGTGCCGCTGGAAACCTGGCCGGGTGCATTTTGATTCCGGCTCCCTTGCAACGCTTCGCATACTGATCGTTCGCGGCGTTGTTGCCGAATTTGAGAAGATCGGTCGGTGTGTCGTCATCAATGATGCAGGGCGGAATCGACCCACCCGCATCGACCTTGTCGAACGTGTCTCGGATCACATGCCCGGCTGGTCGTACTGTCGACTTCACTCCACGCTTGTTCAGCCGGATCATGTCCGCTGAATACGGGCGCAATACCTTCCGGTTATCCGCCTTTGGGTGTGGGGTCTTCGAGAACCACCAGACGTACTCAATCGAATCCTTAACACGAATACGCCGGACGGTGACCCACTCAGCCGGCATCGGCATCTTGGCCGGGTTGTACCAGAAACACTCCTGTGCGAGATGAAAACCCACCTCCTCGACCAAAGCGATCAAGAGTTTGAAGTGATACAGGCTCTTCGTCGGCACCTTCGGGTTGTAGCTTCCGCCGATATTGAGGACAAACGAACCGTCATCGCGCAGAGTCCGGAAAATCTCACGAGCAAAGCCGAGGAACCAGTGGACGTAGTCCTCCTTCTCAACGTTGCCATACTCCTTCTTGAAGTGGAGCGCATACGGTGGAGACGTGAAGACGAGGTTAAGCGAGTTGTCTGGAATGGATTTCAAGATTTCCCGTGAGTCCGCCAGATAAACCGCGCCGAGGCCCGTCCGGTAGAACGGATCGAACCCGCTAACGAGGTTCGACGGACTTTCAAACTCCTCACGAGGCAGTGAAAGCTGAAGGGGTTCTACGGGCTTATTCATGACGGTTAGGAACTCTTCGGGTACTATCGCCGCACCAAGTATGACTTAAATGGGTTTACGTTGTCAACCAATTTCCCTGAAGACCTTTCAGATCTGATCACGCAAGCGGAGGCCGCCCGGCTGAGGGATTGTACCCGGCAAGCGATCGCAAAGTTAATCGCGCAAGGACGGTTGCAGGTGTTCGAAGTTGCCGGACGGAAGTTGGTGTCCCGTGCTCAGGTGCTGGCCTTCGAACCTCATCCTGCTGGGCGCAAACCCGCACACAAGACTACATGAGCCAATTACCTGTTTTGCCGGACGACATTGTCCGCTTTCTTGCCCAGATCACACCTGACGAACGCCGCGCCATCTTCAAGACGCTACGGCATGAATTTCCGATTCACGAACTAGAAACCCGGTTGAACACCTCGGCCGAAGTGATCCTCGAAGCCATCAGCCGTGCGAGCGATCTGACTTTGCGAGGCATTCGTGGAATCATCGCAGAAGCTGCGTTCAAGCAGGAGGTTGTCCTGACCTTCACCTCGAACGGCGCCTCGTGGAAGGAAATCCCGCTTGTTGGTGACCATTCTTTCGACTTTGCACTCAAAGACCCGAGGGGCCAAATTACGATACAAGTCAAGATGCAGCGGCAAAAGGAGCAACGACCAATGCTTGCGTCTGAGGCCAACAAGAAGATGTTCCGCCACCTCGATGATCACTTCGTCGTCGAGACCCAGCGCACACGTGGGGGCAAGAACGCCGACGGAACTGACACCCGGCCGTATCGGTTCGGCGAGTTCGATCTACTGGCCGTCGCCATGCATCCGTCCACGAACAATTGGTCCGACTTTCTATACACAGTAGAACGCTGGCTTGTTCCAACGCCGGGGGCAAACCAACTTGTATTTAAGTATCAGCCCGTACCAAAGGCGCCGAACAATCTGTGGACCGATAATCTGGAGACAGCGATCGACTGGCTTCGCTCGGACATGCAACGACGCCTCCCAAGTAGCGCTCTGTCCTCTGAGGAATAAAATGCGCGAAGCTTGCGGAGCAGCTCTGGTGGCAGAGCTTGAAACCCAACATTTGATCGCTCTGCTTCTTGCACCCGAGGCTCCGTCTTGACCAAGTAGCAGTGGGGCGCCACAGTCGAACGCACCCGCTTTCGGAGACCCAACCATGACCCTGCTCATCCTCGGCCTGCTGCTGTTTCTCGGCGCGCACTCGGTATCCATCGTCAACGCGCCCTGGCGCGACCGGATGCACGCCCGCTTGGGCGAGGCGGGGTGGAAGGGGGTGTATTCGCTGGTGTCGCTCGCCGGCTTCGTGCTCATCATCTACGGCTATGGCGCCGCGCGGATGGACCCGGTGGTGCTCTACACGCCGCCGATGGGCTTGCGTCACCTCGCCTTGCTGCTGCTCGTACCGGTGTTTCCGCTGTTCCTCGCCACTTATTTGCCCGGCCGCATTCAGCGTATCGCGCGGCATCCGACCCTCGTCGCCACAAAACTGTGGGCGCTGGCGCATTTGCTGGCTAACGGGATGTTGGCGGATGTATTGCTGTTCGGGGGCTTTCTGGCCTGGGCGGTGGCGGATCGCATTTCGCTCAAGCGCCGTGCGCCGCGTGCGTTGCCGGCCCTGCCGGCGGGCAAGGCCAATGATGTGATCGCGCTGGTTGGCGGGTTGGCGATCTATGCGGCCTTTGTGTTTGGGTTGCATGGGTGGCTGATTGGGGTGGCGCTGATTCCGGGGTGAATGCCGGTGCGGCCTGTGATGTCAGGTCTTGAAATACAGTAGTCGCCCGCATGACCGAGCGATGGTGGGCGGCGAGCCGCCCACCCTACGGCGCGCCAGGCGGGCGATGGCGAAGCCGAGCCCGCGTGCCTTTCCCCTTCTGTGCCGCCGAACGGAGCACGGGGACGGCGGGAATTGTCGTGTCGCTGTTTGAGCCCGCAGGGCGAGTTTGCGACACGACCCGCCGGCGCCGGGCGTAGAGAGGGCACCGGCGAAGCCGGCGGCACAGCGGGGGCGTTTCTTTGCTTCCTTTCTTGTCGCCACAAGAAAGGAAGTCGCCCGCCGGGGCGAGACCCGGCCAACGTCCCCCGCCCGAAGGCAACAAATCCGATGCCCCAGCACGAAGCCGGCGAAGTGACGAAGGGGCGCTGCGCCGCCCGCATCGGACAGCCAGCGCCGGCACCCCCGCCTCAACTGATCACGATGATCCGCGACACCAGCTCGGCGGTGTTCTTGGCCTCCAGCTTTTTCATCAGCCGCGCCCGGTGCGTCTCCACCGTACGATGCGAGATGCCCAGTTTGCGGGCGATTTCCTTGCAGGTCAGGCCGTTGACGATGTAGGTCGAGATCTCCCGCTCGCGGGCGGTGAGGCGCACCGTGCTGCGCAGCGGCGCGTCGAGCCGCTCGAAGCTCCACACCATGAGGTCGAAGGGGTCGCGCGGAGTCAGCGTGACGCCCTGCGCGCGCGCCCAGAACACCTCGCCGTTGCGATCCTGCATGAAGCGCTCGTCGGCATAGCTGCGGCTCTGGCGCAGCCAGGCCAGGCAGCGCTCGCCGATGGCGCGGAAATCGGCCATCGACGGGTACAGCTTGAGGATCAGCTGGCCCTGCAGCTCGGCGGCCGGATAGCCGAACAGGCCGGCGAAGGCGTCGTTGAACTTGACCATGAGCCGGTGGTGGGTGATCACCTGCGCCGTGGGCGAGACCCGGAAGGCCAGTTGCTCCAGCTCTGCCGCGCTCATGCAGGTGAGGGCGGCGCCGTTGACATCATTCAACATGTTCAAACTCGTCTGCCATCAACGAACGATACGCGCTCATGTACGTAGTTGAACGGATAGAGTGCGCGCCGGCCGGCTTCGTAAAGTGACTGCAACAAGAACGCTTCATCACATAACGATACCGGAGGAGTACAACATGGCGGAGAACGTCTCCATCGTCGCCAGCGGGCACACCCGCTTCGGCCGCCTGGACGGCCAGAACCTGGAAGACCTGATCGTCGCGGCCGCGGCGGAGGCCATCGACGAGGCCGCCATCGACCCGGCCGAGATCGATGCAGTGTATCTCGGTCACTTCAACGCCGGCATGGTGGCGGACGGTTTTGCCGCCTCGCTGATCCACCAGACCCACCCGGGCCTGCGCTTCAAGCCCGCCACCCGCTGCGAGAACGCCTGCGCCTCGGGCGCGGCCGCCATCTGGGCCGGGGTCAATGCCATCCGCTCGGGCGATGCCGAGCTGGTGCTGGTGGTCGGCGCCGAGAAGATGACCGCCAACACCACCGAGCAGGTCACCCGCGCGCTGGCCGGCGCCGGCTACCAGAACAATCCGGACGAAGCGGGCCTGAGCTTTCCGCAGCTGTTCGGCATCGCGGCGCGGCAATACCAGGCGCGCTACGGCGACCCGCTGCCGGCGATGGCGCAGATCGCGGCCAAGAACCACGCCAACGCGATGTCCAACCCGCTGGCCCACATGCGACGCGAGGTCGGCGTCGAGTTCTGCAGCACCGTCTCCGACAAGAACCCGCTGATTGCCCCGCCCCTGCGCATGACCGACTGCTCGCTGATCACCGACGGCGCGGCGGCAATCCTCCTGGCCTCGCCGGCACGCGCCAAGCGTTTCCCGCGCGAGGTGGGCCTGCGCGCCATGGCGCAGGTGAACGACTTCCTGCCGCTGGGCAAGCGCGATTTCCTCGCCTTTGAAGGGCCGCAGCGGGCCATCGCGCAGGCCTATGAAAAGGCCGGCATCGCCGTGGCGGACCTCGACTTTGCCGAGGTGCACGACTGCTTCACCATCGCCGAGCTGCTGATCTACGAAGCCATGGGCCTGGCGCCGAAGGGCGAGGGCCATCGCGCCCTGGCCGAGGCCACGGTGCTCCGCGACGGCGCGCTGCCGGTGAACCTGTCCGGCGGGTTGAAGGCCAAGGGCCATCCGGTGGGTGCGACCGGGGTGTCGATGCATGCGCTGGGCTTCCGCCAGCTCACCGGCCGCGCCGGCGACATCCAGCGCGCCGGCGCCGAGCTGGGGCTGGTGTTCAACATGGGAGGGGCGGCGGTGGCCAACTACGCCTCGATCCTCGAAGCCAAACGGGCCTGAGTTAACCGATGAACGTCGCAAACTGGCTCCATGCCACGGCCCGCCTGCATCCGACGGCGCCGGCCCTGCTCACCGGCGAGACCCTGCACGCCGACTACCTCGGCTTTGCCCGCCGCGCCGCCTCGCTGGCGCGCTGCCTGACCGAGGTGCACGGCCTGCGCCGCGGCGACCGCGTCGCGGTGTTCGCACAAAACTGCGTGGAATACCTCGAAGTGCTCTACGCCGCGTGGTGGGCGGCGGCCGTGGTGGTGCCGATCAACCACAAGCTGCACCCGACCGAGGCGGCTTGGATCGCCGATCATGCCGAGGCGCGCCTGATGCTGACCGACAGCGGCGAGCGCTTTGCCGCCGGCGCCCTGCCCACCGGCTGCACCGAGCTGGCCCTGCAGGGCGCCGGCTATGCGCAGATGGCCAGCGCCCACGCCGACCTGACACCGCCCCGCCATGCGGCGCCGGACGACCTGGCCTGGCTGTTCTACACCTCGGGCACCACCGGCCGGCCCAAGGGCGTGATGCTCTCGCATGCCAACCTGACCGCCATGACCACCTGCTACCCGGTGGACGTCGACCCGGTGAGCCCGGCCGATGCCGCGCTGTACGCGGCGCCGATGTCGCATGGCGCCGGGCTGTACAACTTCATCCATGTGCGCTGCGGCGCGCGCCATGTGGTGCCCGAATCGCGCGGTTTCGACGCCGACGAGATCCTGGCGCTGGCGCCGCGGCTGCGCGAGGTGTCGATGTTTGCCGCGCCCACCATGGTCAAGCGCCTGGTCGATGCCGCCCGGCGCAGCGGCAGCACTGGCGAGGGCATCAAGTCGATCATCTACGGTGGCGGGCCGATGTATCTGGCCGACATCCAGGACGCGCTGGCGGCGCTGGGGCCGCGCTTCATCCAGATCTACGGCCAGGGCGAGAGCCCGATGACCATCACCGCGCTGGGCCGGCGCGAGATCGCCGACCGCGAGCACCCCGACTGGGAACGCCGGCTGCTGTCGGTGGGCATGGCGCAGACCTGCGTGGACGTGATGGTGGTCGACGCGGCGCTCAACCCGCTGCCGGCCGGCGCCACCGGCGAGATCGTGGTGCGCGGCGCCGCGGTGATGCGCGGCTACTGGCGCAACGAGGCGGCCACCGCCCAGGCGCTGAACGACGGCTGGCTGCGCACCGGCGACATCGGCCACCTGAGCGAGGACGGCCTGCTGACGCTGACCGACCGCTCCAAAGACGTGATCATCTCCGGTGGCACCAACATCTATCCGCGCGAGGTCGAGGAGGTGCTGGCCCTGCATCCCGGCGTGGCGGAGGTGTCGGTGGTCGGCGCGCCCGAGCCGGAGTGGGGCGAGATCGTCGTCGCCTTCGTGGTGCCGAGCGCGCCCGGCGCCGTCGATGCCGCCGCGCTCGAACAGTGGTGCCGGCAGCACATCGCCTCGTTCAAGAAACCCAAGCAGTACCACTTTTGCGACGAGCTGCCCAAGAACAGCTACGGCAAGGTACTGAAGACCGAACTGCGCAAGCGACTGCACGCGTAGACAACAGGCCGGCATCCGTCCGGCCACCCCACAGAGAGGAGAGCATGGATAGACGCAACTTTTTCCGCGCCGGGGCTGCACTGGCCGGTGCCGGCCTGATCGGCACCCACGCAATGCCGGCCCTGGCCAAATCGCGGGTCAACATCAAGTTCGACAGCTATGTATCGGAAAGCGCCGGGCCGTCACGGCTCGACCAGTGGTTCCTGAGCGAACTGGAAAAGCGCAGCGGCGGCGATGTGCGGGTGCGCCGCTACTGGGCGCAGTCGCTCAACAAGGTGGGCGAGCACCTGTCGGCGGTGCGCGACGCCACCTCGGAGATGTCGCTGATCTCTCCGGGGTACTACCAGGCCGAACTGCCGGTCACCCGCGGGCTGGAGTGGTACTTCCGCATGCACCGCGCCGATGCCATGCAGCTGGTCTGCCGCGATGTGTATGAGCAGTTCGAGCCGCTGCGCCAGGAGTGGGAATCGCGCCACCGCGCCAAGGTGATGTACTGGACCAACTGGTACTACGCGCCGCTGGTCACCCGCGAGCCGATCCGCTCGCTGGCCGACATCAAGGGCAAGCGCATCCGCGGCTACGGCGTGGCCACCGAGGTCATCGAGCGCCTCGGCGGCACCGCCGTGCCGATGGCCGCGCCCGAGGTGTATGCGGCGCTCGAGCGCGGCGTGCTCGACGGGGTGTACGGCTTCGACTTCATCACCTCGGTGGCCTACAAGCTGCACGAGATCGCGCCGCACTTCACCGACATCGGCGACGGGCCGCACGCGCCGGCTGCCACGGTGATGAGCATGGACACCTGGGCGTCCATGCCGCCGAAGCTGCAGCAGATCTGCAACGACATCGTCGCCGAGATCTACGCCGGCAAGTACACCGAGATCTACAGCGCCGCGGCGCGCGAGTACGTGGGCCGGGCCAAGGCCGAGGGCGCGCGCTTCACCGCGCTGGCCGACGCCGAGAAGCAGCAGGCCCGCCAACTGATCCAGCCGGCGCAGGTGGACGGCTGGAAGACCAAGGTGGCCGCGCCGGCCGGCATCGACGCCGACCGCATGCAGGCGCTGGTCGAGGCGGCGATCCGCAAGTACGACGGCCAGGGCACATTGCCGCGCCCGATCGAGCTGGCCGCCCAGGCCTGACCCCGGGCAGTGTCGCCGGCATCGCACCGCGCCGCCCCTCCCCCGGCGGGGCGCGGTGCCGGCGTTTTTTAACGCGCTTCGAGACCCCACACATGCCATTCGTCCGCACTGCGTTGCGCGTCGTGTCCGACCTGCTGGGCCGGGCCGCGCTGGTGTTCATGATGTTCCTGATGCTGGCGACCACGGTCGACGTGAGCGTGCGCGCCATCACCGGCCGCCCCATCTCGGGCATCTTCGAGCTGTCCGAGATCGCCATGGCGCTGATCGTCTTCCTCGGCCTGGGCTGGACCCAGCTCGACGACGCCCACATCCGCGTCACCGCCCTCAGCCAGCTGGCGCCGCCGTGGCTGCGCCGGCTGATGAACGCGCTGTCGTGGGCTGCCGCGGCCGCCGCCCTGTGCCTGCTGGCCGGGCCGGCCACCGAGGACGCGATTCGCGCCTTCGCCATCCGCGAATTCCGCTGGGGCTACATCGAGTTCCCCATCTGGTGGGCCAAGATCGTGCTCGCCGCCAGCCTGTGGTTCGGCGCGCTGCAGATGGCCGTCGCCGCCCTCACCGCCCTCTTCGGGCCAACGCCCGACACCCGCACCACGGAGGTTTCCGCTCATGGATGACATCACCGTCACCCTGCTGGCCACCGGCCTGATCTTCGTCCTGCTGGCGGCCGGCGCCCCGGTCTTCGCCGCGCTGGCGCTGGCCGGCGCCTTCGGCATCGCCATGGTCGAGGACCTGCCCTTCGTGCTCAACCGGCTCAAGGCCTTTTCCTACACCCAGACCGCGGTCTACCTGCTGACCGTGATCCCGCTGTTCATCCTGATGGGCAACCTCGCCCAGGAGGCCGGGGTCGGGCAGCGCCTGTTCAACGTGGCGCGCAAGTGGGTCGGCCATCTGCCCGGCGGGCTGGCCGTGGCCAGCGTGCTGACCAGCGCCGGCTTTGCCGCCACCTCGGGCTCGAGCGTGGCCACCGCGGCCACGGTCGGCGCCGTCGCCATCCCCGAGATGAAGCAGGCCGGCTACGACCGCCGCCTGAGCACCGGCGCGGTGGCCGCCGGCGGCGTGCTCGGGGTGCTGATCCCGCCCAGCGTGCTGCTGATCTTCTACGCCGCGCTGACCGAGGTGTCAGCCGGCAAGATGCTGGTCGCCGGCGTGCTGCCGGGCGTGCTGTCCACGCTGGTGTTCATTGCCGGCATCCTGGTCATCAGCCATTACGCCCCGCCCAGCAAGGCGCCCACCGAACGACACGGCTGGCGCGAGCGCATCGTCTCGCTGAAGGAAGCCTGGCAGGTGAACGTACTGTTCATCGTGGTGCTCGGCGGCATCTACCTCGGCCTGGTGACGCCCACCGAGGCCGGCGCGGTCGGCGCCTTCACCGCCTTCCTGATGCTGCTGTTCGCCCGCCGCACGGCCATCGGCCGCTGGGCGCGCATGCAGGGGAGCTTTCGCAACTCGATCACCACCACCGTGATGATCCTGTTCACCATGCTCGGCGCCGGCATCTTCAGCTACTTCCTGACCCTGGTGCAGATCCCGCAGCTGATCGCCGAGGCGGTGACCGCCATCGACGCGCCGCCGCTGCTGATCATCGGCCTGTTGCTGTTGCTGTACCTGCCGCTGGGGATGTTCCTCGACGCCTTCTCGATGATGGTGATCACGCTGCCGATCATGTTCCCCACCGTCAAGGCGCTCGGTTTCGACCCCATCTGGTTCGGCATCCTGACGGTCAAGATGTGCGAGATCGGGCTGATCACCCCGCCGGTCGGCCTCAATGTGTACGTCATCGCCGGCATCGACCGCGATACGCCGCTGATCGACATCTTCCGCGGCGCCGGCTGGTTCGTGATCATGGAGATCGTCACCACCGTGCTGATCTTCTTCTTCCCGCTCATCGTCACCTGGCTGCCCGACACCATGATGGGCCAGTAAGCGCCGGGGCGCGGCTCGCCAACACCGCCCGGCCTGTGCAAGGATGTGACCCACACACCACGCGCACCGGCCGGGCCCCCGCCCACGACCGGGCCACGCCCCCCTCGACAGGAACGCCGCCCATGCCCCAGACGCTCGACTACTACTTCGTCCTCAATTCCCCGTGGAGCTACCTCGCCGCCCGCCAGCTCGGCGGCCTGGTCGAACGCACCGGCGCCGCGCTGCGGCTGCGGCCGGTGCAGCTGCCCAAGCTGTTTGCCGCCACTGGCGGCCTGGCCCTGCGCGACCGGCCGCCGGCGCGCCAGGCCTACCGCCTGCAGGAGCTGGCACGCTGGAGCCGGCACCTGGGCGTGCCGATGCACATTCAGCCCACGCACTTTCCGGTCGACGAACGCCTCGCCGTCGGTACCGTGCTGGCCGCGCTCGAGGCCGGGCGGGACGCCCTGCCGCTGACCGCCGCCTACGGCCAGGCCTTGTGGACCGACAACCGTAACCTGGCCGACGAAGCGGTGGTGGCCGAGGTGCTGGCCAAGCTGAAACTGCCGGCCACCCTGCTGGCCGAGGCGCGCGATCCGCGCCACGACGCCACGCTGACGGCCAACACCGAGGCGGCCATCGCGGCCAATGTGTTCGGTGTGCCGAGCTGCGTGGTCGGCGAGGAGGTGTTCTGGGGGCAGGACCGGCTGGATTTCGTCGAGCGCGCGCTGATCAGCCCGGCCGGCTGACGACCGGCGCGCCGGCTACCGCGGCACCGACGCCGCCACCCGCCGCTGCGCCATGTCCGCCACCTGCAGCCGCCGTTCGATGGCGGTGAGCATCGGCGCCACCGCCTCACCCAGCGCGATCTGCGGCTCGGAGGCTTCATAGCCTTCGGCCGCTTCGCGCTCGGCGACGGCGGCGCGGGCCCGTTCAAAGGCGGTCGCGAAGGAGAAGGTGTCGCGCAGCGCTTCATTGAACAGCGCGCGGCCGAAGAAGGTCCAGTCGGCGCTGTGGCTGCAGCCGTGGGAGTTGCGGTCGGCGCGCGAGGCGGTCATCACCAGGGTGTCGGGCCCGGCCAGCGCGGGCACGAAGCCGCCGGAGTAGCAGGCCGAGACGATCAGCGCGCGGTAGCGGATGCCGGCGGCGTCGAGTTCGCGGCGCAGCACCTCGGGGGTGAGTTCGTCAAAACGGAAAGGCCACAGGCTGAGGTCGAAGCGGTGCTCTTCCGAGCCATGTGAGGTGAGGAAGACCACCAGCACGTCTTCGTCGGCGTTCATGCGCTGGCCAAACACCTTGAGGCTGCGCGCCAGCGCGGTGACGCTGGCCATGGGCAGGGTGTCGACGGTGGCGGGGTTGTTGACCAGCACCAGGCTGCGGCCTGCGGCGTCGAAGCGCTCGCGGAAGAGCGTATCGACGGCGCGCACCTCGCGCAGAAACACGTCCTGGTTGCCATGGCCGCCAACCGACAGCACGAACAGCTCCGGCACGCCGGGGCGGCCGGGAGCAATGCCGGCGAGGCCGTCGTCGAGCAAGGCGGGCTGGGTGTAGAGGATGGTCTCCTGGGTCACCGCCGCATAGCGATCCTGGGTCGCATCGCGCTGGGCGGCCGCCGCCGTTTCGTCGTAGCGCGGCAGCCACAGGCTGCTGTCGTCCTTGAACAGCCACTGCGGGGCGATGAGCAGGCCGAGCACGGCCAGCACGGCGCCCATGCGCTGCTCGGGCAGCAGTTGCTGCGCCCGCGCCAATGCGACGATGGAGGCGATGATCAGCCAGCCGATGAAGCCCCAGTAGAGATAGGCGCTGGCCATCGCGAACGATTCGTCGAGCCGCTGAAAGCCCAGAATGGCGGCGTACTGGATGACGGTGCCGACGATGCCGACGGCCACCAGCGCGACGGCGCCGGGGAGTGTCTTGCCGTCATCGTCCGCGGCACGCGCGGAGGCCCAGGCGGCGAGCAACAGCAGCGGCACCCAGAACACCGCCGAGGCCATGCCGAAACGGTTGAATTCGCTGTCGGTGCCCACCAGCAGCCAGTTGCCGAACGCGATGAGCAGCAGGTCGACCAGCAACAGCCAGACCAGCTGGGCGGCCGACACCTTGAGCCGGGCAGTCGCCCTGGCGCGCACCAGCAGCAGGCCCGCGCCGGCGGCGAGGTTGCTGGCCAGATCGCGCCAGGGCTGCGCCGGCTCGGCGGCCTCGGGCACGGGCGGCAGCGCGCCCACGGTGACGCGGCGACCGCTGAGCGATTCGAGGCGGGCCAGCCAGGCGTCGGCGTCCGGGGCAAGACCGGCCAGCGGCACGATCAGCACCTCGAAACTGCGCAGATGAATGAGCAGCAGATCGCCGATGCGCTCGAGTGCGTCGATGCTGCGCCACTGCACGCGGCTGCTGGCCTCGTCATGCGCAATCAGCAGTGCGTCATCAGTCAGGGCGATCTGGAAGCGGTCGGGCTGGTGGGCGGCCACGCGCCGCGCGAGCCGGCGCTGCGTGCGCTGCATGAGCACCACGGCCGCCAGCACGATCACCGCCAGCGGAAACCACTGGCCGCCGGGCAGCGCCTCGATCTGCGCGCCAAAGAAGCCGATCAGCGCGCCCACCACCATCCACAACGCCAGCGTGGCGAAAAACCCGCGCCAGGGCCGGCCGCCCCGGCGCTGCAGGCGCCGCCCCGCCGCACGCACGCCGGCCATGCGCTGTTCGACCGTGGTGTCGAGCGTGACGGGGGTCGAGAGGGCGTCGGTGTCGGTCATGGCTCAGGGCGTGGCTGCGCAAAACCGCAGTGTATACCGCCGGAATGCGCCGCGCGGACACCCCGGCGACGACAGGCCACTGACGGAACTTGGCGCAGAAAAACCACTCGAAGGCCCCACGAATCTCTCTGGCGACGGTCTTCATGCTGGCTCAACTCGGTCTGTTCGTTCTCGGTCTCATCGCCCTCATTGCCGGCGCCGAAGCGCTGGTGCGCGGCGCCTCGCGCATGGCGCTGTCGTGGGGCATCTCGCCGCTGGTGATCGGCCTCACCGTGGTGGCCTTTGGCACCAGTGCGCCGGAGGTGGCGGTGTCGGTGGGCGCGGCGCTCGATGGCAACCCGGACCTGGCGATCGGCAACGTGGTGGGCAGCAACATCGCCAACGTGTTGCTGATCCTCGGTCTCTCGGCGCTGATCGTGCCGCTGGCGGTGTCGGAGCAGATCATCCGCCAGGAGGTGCCGATCCTGATCGGCGTATCGGCGCTGCTGGTGGGGCTGTCGGCCGACGGCGGGCTCAGCCGTCTCGAAGCCGGCCTGCTGCTGTCCCTGGCCGTCGTCTACACCGTGTTCCTGATCGTGCAGGCGCGCCGCGGCTCGGCCAAGGCGCAGGAAGAGGCGATGCACGAACTGCCCGAGCCGGCCGGCTGGGACGCTTCGCCAGTGGCGCAGGTGCTGCTGGTGCTCGGCGGCCTGGGCCTGCTGGTGCTGGGAGCCGACTGGCTGGTCGGCGCGGCCACGCATTTTGCACGCGCCTTCGGCGTGAGCGACCTGGTGATCGGCCTGACCATCGTCGCCATCGGCACCTCGATGCCGGAGATCGCCACCTCGATCATGGCCGCCGTGCGCGGCGAGCGCGACATCGCCGTAGGCAACGTGGTGGGCAGCAACCTGTTCAACATCCTCGGCTGCCTGGGCGCGGCCGGGCTGGTGTCGAGCACCGGCCTGCCGGTGTCCGAAGCGGCCCGCGATTTCGACCTGTGGGTGATGCTGGCGGTGGCCTTCGCCTGCCTGCCGGTGTTCATCACCGGCCGCGAGATCGCACGCTGGGAGGGCACGGTGTTCCTCGGCTACTACGTGGCCTACACCGCCTTCCTGGTGCTCTCGGCCCAGCACCATGCCGCCGCGCCGATGCTCTCCTCGGCCATGCTCAGCTTCGTCATTCCGCTCACCGTGCTGACCCTGGTGGTCAGCCTGTGGCGCCACCAGCGCAACGGCGCGTAGTACAGTCACCGCTCCCCGCCCGCGGGCGGCCACGGACAGGAGCAACGGATGCGCGTCGGCATCATCGGCATTGGCAACATGGGCCTGGCGATGGCCCTCAACCTGCGCGAACGCGGCGTGGACGTCACCGTGCGCGACCTGTGCGAGGGGCCGGAGCACATTGCCCGCACGGCGGGCGCCACGGTGGCGGCCAGCGCCGCCGACCTGGCCGCGGCGGTGGATGTGGTAATCACCGTGGTCGGCACCGGCGAGGAGACACGCGCGGTGCTGCTGGGCGCAGACGGGGTGGCCACGACCGACGGCGCCGGGCGGGCGGTAATCATCTGCAGCACCATCGCGCCGGACGATGTGATCGACTGCGCCGCCGGTCTGGCCAGAGCCGGCTGGCAGACGCTCGACGCACCCATCTCCGGCGGCCCGGCGCGGGCCCGGGCCGGCAGCATGAGCATGATGCTCGGCGGCGCACCGGCACTGATCGACGCCCTCACGCCGCTGCTGGCGATGCTCGGCGAGCCGCGCTTCGCGATCGGCCCGCAACCCGGCGACGGCGCCAAGGCCAAGCTGGTGAACAACCTGCTGGCAGCGGTGAACCTGGCCGCCGCGGGCGAGGCCTTTGCGCTGGCGGAACGGCTCGGGCTGGACGCGAAGACCGTGCTCGACGTGGTCTGCGCCAGCTCCGGCCAGTCGTGGATCGCGGCCGACCGCATCCCCCGCGCGCTGGCCGGCGACTTTGCCCCGCGCGCCCACGCCCGCATCCTGACCAAGGACATCGGCCTGGCGCTGGACTGCGCCCGTGGCGTCGGCCAGCCGGCCACGCTGGGGGTGGCGGCGCAGGCGGTGTTCGCGCGCACCTGCGCGCTGGGCTGGGCCGAGGAGGACGACGCGGCGGTGCTCAAGGCCTGCCGCCAGCCGGACACGGCCTGAGCCACGGTCGTCGGCCCGGATTTCAGTTTTTTCAGCGCCTTGCAGTATACTGACGGCCTTCTCCGAGGAGCGCTGCGAGGACACGTCATGTGCCCCAGGCTCGGAGCCCGCCGCTGGCGGTAAGAATCAACGGCGCTCGCGACATCAACCCCGTGCCGGGCACGGGCGGTGCGTGAGCCCCAAGGTGGCGCCGCCTTCCCGGTCATAGCATGGAGCAACCCATGAACGCTGTGACTGACTTCAACGACTACGTAATCGCCGACATCTCGCTGGCCGACTTTGGCCGCCGTGAGATGAACATTGCCGAAACCGAAATGCCAGGCCTGATGGCGATCCGCGAGGAATTCGCCAAGACCCAACCCCTCAAGGGCGCGCGCATCACCGGGTCGCTGCACATGACCATCCAGACCGCGGTGCTGATCGAGACGCTGACCGCGCTGGGCGCCGAAGTGCGCTGGGCCTCGTGCAACATCTTCTCCACCCAGGACCACGCCGCCGCCGCCATCGCCGCCTCGGGCGTGCCGGTGTTCGCCGTCAAGGGCGAATCGCTGACCGACTACTGGGACTACACCCACCGCATCTTCGAGTGGGCCGACGGCGGCTACAGCAACATGATCCTCGACGACGGCGGCGACGCCACCTTGCTGCTGCACCTGGGCGCCAAGGCCGAGAAGGACCTGTCGGTGCTGGCCAAGCCGAGCTCGGAAGAAGAAACCATCCTGTTCGCCGCCATCCGTGCCAAGCTGGCCACCGACCCGGCCTGGTACTCGACCCGCCTGGCGCAGATCAAGGGCGTGACCGAAGAGACCACCACCGGCGTGCATCGCCTGTACCAGATGCACCAGCGCGGCGACCTGCGCTTCCCGGCGATCAACGTGAACGACTCGGTCACCAAGAGCAAGTTCGACAACCTCTACGGCTGCCGCGAATCGCTGGTCGACGGCATCAAGCGCGCCACCGACGTGATGATCGCCGGCAAGATCGCCGTGGTCTGCGGCTATGGCGACGTGGGCAAGGGCTCGGCCCAGGCCCTGCGCGCGCTGTCGGCTCAGGTGTGGGTCACCGAGATCGACCCGATCTGCGCGCTGCAGGCCGCCATGGAAGGCTACCGCGTGGTCACCATGGAGCAGGCCGCCGCCGTGGCCGACATTTTCGTCACCACCACCGGCAACTTCCATGTGATCACCCATGACCACATGGCCGCCATGAAGGACCAGGCCATCGTGTGCAACATCGGCCACTTCGACAACGAGATCGAGGTCGCCGCGCTGGAGCAGTACGAGTGGGAGGAGATCAAGCCGCAGGTCGACCATGTGATCTTCCCCGACGGCAAGCGCATCATCCTGCTGGCCAAGGGCCGCCTGGTGAACCTGGGCTGCGGCACCGGCCACCCGAGCTATGTGATGAGCTCGTCCTTCGCCAACCAGACGATCGCCCAGATCGAGCTGTTCACGCGCACGGCGGAGTATCCTGTGGGCGTGTACACGCTGCCCAAGCACCTCGACGAAAAGGTCGCCCGTCTGCAGCTCAAGAAGCTGGCCGTCACGCTCACCGAGCTAACCGACGAGCAGGCCGACTACATCGGCGTGCCCAAGGCCGGCCCGTACAAGCCGGAACACTATCGTTATTGATCCCACCCGTGAGCCGGACCGCCGCCACAGCACCGGGCGGCGGCCCGGCTCTCCGAGCCATCAGGAGTTGTGCATGAAACGTCCCTGGGTGCGCCAGACACGCAAGGAAGACATCCCGGCGCTGATCGAACTGCAAGCGCGCGTGTACCCCTCGATCCCGCCGTGGAGCCGCCGCAAGCTGCGTGAGCAGCTCGAGGTGTTCCCGCAAGGCCAGGTGGTGGCCGAGACCGAAGATGGCGTGGTCGGCTGCGCCAGCTCGATGATCGTGCTGTGGGACGACTGGGCCGAATCGCATACCTGGAAGGAAATCACCGGCGCCGGCACCTTCGAGAACCACGACCCCGAAGGCAAGACGCTGTATGGCGCGGAGGTCTTCGTCGCCCCTGAAATGCAGGGCAGCGGCGTGGGCCACCTGCTGTACGAGGCGCGGCGCACGCTGTGCCGCACCATGAACCTGCGGCGCATCATCGCCTGCGGCCGCCTGCCTGGCTACCACCGCTACGCCGACGAAATGGACGCCGAGTTCTATGCGCAAAAGGTGGTCTGGGGCGACCTGCGCGACCAGGTGCTGAGCTTCCAGCTCAAGGAGGGTTTCAGCTACTGCGGCGTCATCGAGGGCTACATCCCCGAAGACGAAGAATCCCGCGGCTGCGCCTCGGTCATCGTCTGGCTCAACCCCGACTACGACCCCACCCGCCCCACCATCATCCCCGAGGAGATCGCCCTGTGATCGTACGCATTGCTGCCGTCCAGTACCTCCTGCGCCAGATCCACGACTGGTCCGGGTTCGAGAACCAGGTGCGCTTCATCATGAAGGCCGCGGGCGACTACAAACCGCAGTTCGTGCTGCTGCCCGAGATCTTCACCAGCCAGCTGCTGTCCTTCATGGACACCACCGATGTGCGCGAGGCCGTGCGCAACATGCACGACTACACCCGCCGCTACAAGGACCTCATGCAGGAGCTGGCCGCGCAGTGGAATGTGCACCTGATCGGCGGCAGCCACCCGACGCTGCATGACGACGGCCGCCTGCTCAACACCGCCTACTACTTCACCCCCACCGGCGAGATCTACGAGCAGGACAAGATCCACCGCACCCGCTGGGAGCGCGAGAAGTGGAACACCGACGCCGGCGACCAGCTGCGCCTGTTCGAGACGCCCTTCGGCAAGATCGCCATCCTGATCTGCTACGACATCGAATTCCCCGAACTCGCCCGCATGGTGTGCGAGGCCGGCGCCGACATCCTCTTCGTGCCCTCGTGCACCGATGACCGCCAGGGCTTTTTGCGTGTGCGCTACTGCTGCCACGCGCGCGCCATCGAGAACCAGGTGTTCGTCGCCATGACCAGCACCGTCGGCAACCTGCCGGTGGAAGGCCTCGGCCTGCACTACGGCCAGGCCAGCATCATCACCCCGTCGGACTTTGCCTTTGCGCGCGACGGCATCGCCGCCGAGGGCACGCCCAACATCGAACAGATCGTGGTGGCCGAAGTCGACCTGGCCGACCTCGAGAGCAACCGCCTCAACGGCACCACCATTCCGCTCTACGACAAGCGCAAGGACGTCTACGAGCACCCGGTGGAAGTCGTCAAGGTCAAGTGAGCGTGAGCACACGCCGGGTCCGCCCGTGAAGTCCTTCCACCGCCGCACCGCCCGCCCGGCGCCCACCCCGACGGTCGACGCCCCGGCCGTGGTCGACCGCCAGGGGCTGCAACGCGTCGACAGCCTGCTCGTGGCCCGCGGCCTCGCCCCCTCGCGCACCGCCGCGCAGCGCATGATCGCCGACGGCCGCGTGCGGGTGGACGACCAGCCGGTGGCCAAGGCCTCGCTGGCCCTGCCCGACGACGCCGCGCTGGTCGTCGTGCCCGACGCGGACGACCGCTATGTGTCGCGCGGCGGGCTCAAGCTGGCCGGCGCGCTCAACCGCCTGGGCTGGCCGGTGCACGGCCGTGTCGCGCTCGACGTGGGCCAGTCTACCGGCGGCTTCACCGACTGCCTGCTGCAGGCCGGCGCCACCCGCGTGGTCGGCGTCGAGGTCGGCCACGACCAGCTCCACAGCCGTCTGCAACACGACGCGCGCATCACCTGCCTCGAAGGCGTGAACGCCCGCCACCTCACCCCCGCCGAACTCGGCGAAGCCATGCCTGCCGGCGGTTTCGACCTGCTGGTATGCGACGCCAGCTTCATCTCGCTGACCCTGCTGCTGCCCCAGTGGCCCGCCCTGCTCGCGCCGGGTGGCCGCGTCATCAGCCTGGTCAAACCCCAGTTCGAAGTCGGCCGCGACGGCCTCGCCAAGGGCGGCATCGTGCGCGACGACAGCCTCTACCCCGGCGTCGAGGCGCGCATCCGCACCGCCGCCGAGGCCGCTGGCCTGACGGTCGACGACTATTTCGACAGCCCGATCACCGGCGGCGACGGTAACCGGGAATTCTTCCTCGCCGCCCATCTCCCCGACAGCACACACGACGCATGAGCACGACACCCTTCTCCATCGAATTCTTCCCGCCGCAGACCCCCGCCGGCGTCGACAAACTGCGCGCCACCCGTGCCCAGCTCGCCCAGCTCAAGCCCGAGTTCTTCTCGGTCACCTACGGCGCAGGCGGCTCCACCCAGGAGCGCACCTTCGAAACCGTGTTCGAGATCCAGGGCGAGGGCCTGCCGGCCGCGCCGCACCTGTCGTGCATCGGCGCCACACGCGAGAGCATCCGCGACATCCTCAAGCGCTATCAGGACAAGAACATCCGCCGCATCGTCGCCCTACGCGGCGACCTGCCCTCCGGCGTGGTCGACCCGGGCGAGCTGCGCTACGCCAACGAGCTGGTGGAATTCATCCGCGCCGAGACCGGCGACTGGTTCAGCATCGAAGTCGCCGCCTACCCCGAGTACCACCCGCAGGCGCGCTCGCCGCAGGCCGACCTGGCCGCCTTCAAGCGCAAGGTGGACGCCGGCGCCACCTCCGCGATCACCCAGTACTTCTACAACGTGGACGCCTACCTGCACTTCCGCGACGAATGCGACGCCATGGGCATCGACATTCCCATCGTGCCGGGCATCATGCCCATCGTCAGCTTCTCCAAGCTGGCCCGCTTCTCCGACGCCTGCGGCGCCGAGATCCCGCGCTGGATGCGCCGCAAGTTCGAGTCCTTCGGCGACGACAGCGACGCCATCAAGGCCTTTGGCGCCGACGTGGTCACCGACCTGTGCGCCCGCCTGCTCGAAGAAGGCGCGCCCGGCCTGCACTTCTACTGCATGAACATGGCCGGCCCGACCAGCACCCTCGTCGAGCGCCTCGGCCTGAAGGCATGAGGCCACTGGCGCTCCCGGGGTCGCTTCGCCCGCCCAGGCGGCCGACCCAACCGTAGCCCGGTCGAGGGCCGCAGGCCCGACACCGGGACCACACCACGAGGCGCCAACCATGCCCCGCAAGCCCCCCGAAATCGTCACCCACGCCCTCGAGCTCTTCGCCCCGCTCGGCACCGTGCGCGTCAAATCGATGTTCGGCGGCTGGGGCTTCTACCTCGACGACCTGTTCTTCGCCCTCGAAGCCTGGGAAACCCTCTACCTCAAGGCCGACGCCGAGAGCGAAAAAGCCTTCATCGACGCCGGCTGCAGCCGCTTCGTCTACACCCAGAAAGACGGCAAGACCTTCTCCATGGGTTACTGGACAGCCCCCGAAGAAGCCCTCGACAGCCCCGCCGCCATGGCACCCTGGGCACGCCGGGCCATCGACTGCGCCCTGCGCAACCGCAAACCGAAGAAGCCACGACGAAAATCCGGGTAGCCCGGCGAGGACCCAGGCCCAACGCCGGGAGCGGCACCCCTTCCACCGACGGCCCCGGGGTCGCTACGCTCGCCCGCGCGACGGGTGAATCGCCCCGATTACCCCGACGGTTGCACGTAGCCCGGCCGAGGGCCGCAGGCCCGACGCCGGGAGCGGCACCCCTTCCACCGGCGGCCCCGGGGTCGCTGCGCTCGCCCGGGCGACGGGTGAATCGCCCCGATTACCCCGACGGTTGCACGTAGCCCGGCCGAGGGCCGCAGGCCCGACGCCGGGAGCGGCGCCCCATCCACCGACGGCCCCAGGGTCGCTACGCTCGCCCGGGCTACACATGACAATCGCCTAATTTGTCGCCATCGGCTATCCTCGCCCGATGGTCAGATACCGACGCAACTACGTTCCGGGCGGCACCTACTTCTTCACCGTCACCCTGCACGATCGGCGTTCGGACTGGCTGACACGCCACATCGACCTGCTGCGTGTCGCCATCGTGCGGACCAGATCGCACCACCCGTTCCGGATCGACGCCATGGTGGTGTTACCCGACCATCTGCACATGATCATGACGCTGCCCGAGGGCGATGCCGACTACTCGTTGCGCTGGCGAAGGATCAAAGCCTTGTTCACACGCGGATTGCAACTGCGGGGACTGGCGACTCGTGGCATCTGGCAAAGGCGGTTCTGGGAACACACGGTGCGTGACGACGATGACCTGCAACGCCATGTGGATTACATCCATTTCAATCCGGTGAAGCATGGCCATGCCGAGAGGCCATGCGATTGGCCGTATTCGACCATCCATCGCGACATCGCAGACGGACGCATCGGCGCCAATTGGGGCACGGACACGTAGCCCGGCCGAGGGCCGCAGGCCTGACGCCGGGAACAGCGCCCCATCCACCGACGGTCCCGGGGTCGCTTCGCTCGCCCGGGCTACGGGTGAATCGCCTCGAGCACCTCGGTGGCTCGGCGTAGCCCGGCCGAGGGCCGCAGGCCCGACGCCGGGAGCGGCGCCCCTTCCACCGGCGGCCCCGGGGTCGCTGCGCTCGCCCGGGCTACGGGTGAATCGCCTCGTTCACCTCGGTGGCTCGGCGTAGCCCGGCCGAGGGCCACCAGGCCCGACGCCGGGAATGGCGTTCGTAGCGGGGACTAGATCTTCACCTCGCGCCCTGCCCAGTACGGCTCGCGCAACTCCCGTTTGAGGATCTTCCCCGCCGCATTGCGCGGGAACTGGTCGACAAGCGCCAGGGTGTTGAGCCGCTGGTAGCGCGCGCCGACGCGGGCGTTGGTCCATTCGCGCAGGGCGTCGGCGTCGATGTGCTGGCCGGCCTTGAGGGTGACGGCGGCGGCGGGGGTTTCGCCCCATTTGTCGTCGGGGATGCCGAACACCACGGCTTCGAGCACGGCGGGGTGCTGGACGATAACCTCTTCGACGTCGCGCGGGTACACCTTCACCCCGCCGGTGTCGATCATGTCTTTCTTGCGGTCGACCAGGCTCAGGTAGCCGTCCTTGTCCACAAAGCCGAGGTCGCCGGTGTGCAGCCAGCCGTCCTGGATGGCGGCGGCGGTGAGGTCGTCCCGCCGGTAGTAGCCGGGCATGAGGATCGGGCCGCGGCCGACGATCTCGCCGATCTCGCCCACCGCGGCGGTCTTGCCGTCCTCGCGCAGGATCTTCATCTCGAAGAAGGGCGGCGGCACGCCGACGGTGCCGCGCTTGCGCTGGGCATCGTCGCGGTCGAGGATGGTGACAAAGCCTTCGGTGAGGCCGTAGAGCTCGTAGAAGCGGCCGGGCAGCGCGGCTTCGAGGAGGTCCTTGTGCGCCACCGACAGCGGCGCACCGAGCGAGAGCAGCATCTGCAGCGATTGCAGGCGCGCCGGGTCGAAATTGGGCGCGTTGAGCATGGCCACAATCTGCGAGGGCACCATCATGGTGTGGGTCACGCCCTCGGCGGCGATGGTGTCGATCATCGCCTGCGCGTCGAAACGCTCGGCCAGCACGTAGCGCGCGCCAAGCGTGAAACTCGGCATGAGGGTGACGAAGGCGCCGTTGAAGACGATGGCGCCGGTGTGCAGCACCACCGATTCCGGCCCCATGCGCCAGGCGTTGGCGAACAGGGTGCCGTAATGGGCGCGGATGCGGTGGGTGTGCACGATGCCCTTGGGCAGGCCGGTGGTGCCGCTGGTATACATGATGTTGAACACATCGTCGGGCGCAACGTCGGCACCGATGTCGCGCTCGGAGCGCTCGGCGGTGAAGTCGGCATACGGCCGGCAGCCATCGGCGAGGGCGCCGACCAGCACACAGCAGCGCAGCGACTTGAGCTTCGGCTTGACCGGCAACAGCTGGGCCGCGGTCTCGCGGGTGCCGAACACCGCCACCGGCGCGGCGTCGCGCAGCAGCGATTCGAGCCCGCTGGCGGTGAGCAGCGGCGACAGCGGCACCACCACGGCGCCGAGCTTGGCGCAGGCCCAGTAGATGTCGAGCAACTCCAGACAGTTGGGCAGCACGGTGGCGACACGGTCGCCCTTGACCACACCCGCGGCGCGCAGGGCGTGGGCGAGGCGATTGACGCGGCGGTTGAACTGGTCCCAGCTCAGTCGCTGGGTGCCGAACACCACGGCGGTGTGCTCGGGGCGATAGCGCGCGTGGTGCGCGATCAGTCCGTCGATCTGCATGATGTCTCCTCCTCCGTGGCCGGCAGCCTCTGCGGGCCGCCTGTGCCGGGTTGTGGGGCGCTCGCCAGGGCATCCGCCCCTGCCGGCGCCCCCTGCATGCCTCAGATGGTCAGGCCGCCGGACACTTCCAGCACCGCGCCGTTCATGTAGCTGGCGTCGTCCGAGAGCAGGAAGGCGGCCACCGCGGCAATCTCCGCCGGCTCGCCCATGCGGCCCAGCGGCACCTCGGACTCCATGGCCTTGAGCACGTTGTCGGGCATCGAGGCGAGGATCGGCGTGGCGATGAAGCCCGGGCAGATGGCGTTGCTGCGCACCCCTTTGCGGCCCAGCTCCTTGGACCAGGTCTTGGTCATGCCCAGCACACCGGCCTTGGCCGCGGCGTAGTTGGTCTGGCCGAAGTTGCCATACACACCCACCACCGAGGAGATGTTCACGATCGAGCCGCTGCCCTGCGCCAGGAAGGTATCGACGAAGGCGCGGGTGCAGTTGTACACGCCCTTGAGGTTCACGCCGATGACGCGGTCCCACTGCTCGTCGGTCATCTTCTTGAGCTGGGCGTCGGCAACGATACCGGCGTTGTTGACCAGGCCGTCGATGCGGCCGAAGGCGCCGATCACGTCCGCCGCGGCAGTGGCGACGGCGGCGCTGTCGGCCACATTCACCGCCCAGCCGCGGGCCGTCACGTTGTAGGTCTCACTCAGCTCGGCGGCCTTGGCCTTGGCGGCATCAGCGCTCAGGTCCCACACCGCGACCGTGGCACCCTCGGCAGCACACCGCCGGGCAATCGCTTCACCAATGCCCTGGGCCGAACCGGTCACGACCACCACTTTGTCTTTCAAATTCATCCGCTTGTCCTCGTCCTGAGCGCCGCGGGGCTGCGGCATTAGCGGACCTTATCACCCCATAAAAGCAGAACAAAGCGCATACTCACCGTCTGGTTGTGCGTATTTGCACACGCAAGCGGAGCCGCCATGAACATCGACTGGACCGATTTCCGGCACTTTCTCGAAGTGGCGCGCACCGGCACGCTGACCGCCGCCAGCGCCCGCCTCGGCGTCGACCACACCACGGTGGCGCGGCGCCTGTCCCGGCTCGAAGCGGCGCTGGGCGCCACGCTGTTCGACCGCCGACGCGACGGCTATGTGCTGACCGACACCGGCCAGGCCCTGCAGGCCCATGCCGAGGCGATGGAGAGCGCGGCGCTGGGGGCGGAGGAGTCGGCCGGCGGCGTGGGCGGGGCGATTGCCGGCACGGTGCGCCTCGGCGTGCCGGAGGTGTTCGGCACACGGGTGCTGACACCCCGGCTGCCGGCGCTGCTGAACAGCCACCCGGACCTGTCGGTCGAGTTGCTGCTGCAACACCGCTTCATCAGCCTCGCCAGCCGCGAGGCCGACCTGGCCGTCACCCTCGAACCACCGACCAGCGGCCGCTATGTAGTCTCCCGGCTGACCACCTTCCGCTACCTGCTCTACGCCTCGCCGGCCTACCTGGCGCAGCATCCACCGATCCGCAGCCGTGCCGATCTGAGCGGCCACGCCTTCATCGACTATGTGCAAGACCAGCTCATGAGCGACGAACTGCGCTATCTGGACCGCCTGGTCGACCAACCCCGGCGCGTATTCTCGTGCACCGGCATGCTGGCCCAGGTGCAGGCGGCCGAGGCCGGACTCGGCCTGGCCATGCTGGCGCCCTATGCGGTGGCGGCGGACAGCCCGCTGGTGCAGGTCCTGCCGGGAGACATCGCCGCCGACAGCATCCTGTGGCTGGCCGCACCGGCCGACCTGTTCCGCCTGCGCCGGGTGCGCCTGGTGTGGGATTTCCTGAGAACGCTGGCGGCCGAGTCGCCCGCGCTGTTCGGCGCGCCGGCGCCGGACTGAGCCGCCGCGCGCTCAGCCCATGCCGTGGCGGCGCATCCAGGCGCGCACGTCCTCGCCCGCGCCCTTGTCCTGCAACCGCTGTACGTTGAGCAACATGTTCTCCACCATGGCGTGCGCGGCGATGGCCGTCATCAACTCCAGCCGTGCCTCGACATCCAGCCCGCTGTCGGCCAGCGTGCGATCCACCTGGCAGAAGTGATTGGCCATCAGGCAGCGTGCTTCATGCTCGTCGATCGACAGCATGCCGAAGTCGAGCGGGTCTTCGCGCTCGATATCTTCCATCAGCGCTTCCACGGTTTCCGGGGTCATGGCGTCACTCCTCGCAGTGGGCTCACCGGGTAAGACGCCGGCGCCGCCAAAAAGCTCCCCGCGCCGCGCTCAGGCGCTCAGCGCTTGCCGCGCGCCATCACCAGCACCCCGCCAACCACCATCGCCCCGCCGGCCAGCTGTGCCAGGCCAATGGCCTCGTCGAGCAGCACCGCACCCAGGCCGAGCGTGACCACCGGCCCCAGGCTGCCCGTCAGCGCCACCGGGCCGGCACCGATGCGCCGGATGGCCTCGCTCACGCACCACACCGGCAGCACCGTGGAGAACAGCGCCATGGCCAGCGTCAGCCCATAGACCTGCCAGGGCTGGTCCAGCGCGCCGAGCGGACGCATCAGCAGGAACTGGCCAATGCTCAAGCCGCAGGCCACGGTCGAGGCCCAGGCCGTCACCCGCGCCGATCCGAGACGCCCCACCACTTGCCCGTTGCCCATCAGGTACAGCGCATAGGCCACCGCACTGCCAAACACCAGCGCACTGCCGATCATCACCTCGGCGGTATCGCCACTGAGCCTGAGATCGTGGGCCACGGCAAAGGCCACGCCGAGATAGCACAGCAGCAGCGCCACCACGGCGCGCTGGGTCAGCGGCTTGCCCAGGAACAGGGCCGAGAGGATCACCACGATGCTCGGGTAGGCAAACAGGATCAGGCGCTCGAGCGCCGCGGTGATGTAGCCGAGGCCGAGAAAATCCAGATAGCTGGCCAGGTAGTAACCCGACAGGCCGAGCAGGAACAGCGCCCGCCAGTCGCGCCAGCCAAGCGGCGCCATCGCGCGCCGGCTGCCCTGCCAGCCCATGAAAAGGAAGAACGGCAGGCTGAACAGCATGCGCAGCGCGAGCAGGGTTTCGGCATCGACCCCGTGCCGGTAGGCCAGCTTGACCAGGATGGCCTTGAACGAGAAGCCCACCGCCGCAAGCACGCCCAGCGCCACGCCGGCCAGCGGCAGGCGCTCGGAATGAACGGAAGGGGCAAGCGACATGGCGGCAGACATCCGGCAGGGCAACAGGCCCGATTTAGCCATCATCGTGCCGCGGCAACAATTGCTAAGATAGCAAGCCAGCGTTCGCCAATGACGAAACCTGATGCGCTATGACCTGATCGACCTGAAACTCTTCGTGGCGGTGGCCGACGCCGGCAGCCTGTCGCGCGGCGCCCGCCAGTGCCATCTGGCCAGCTCGTCGGCGAGCCATCGCATTGCCCGGCTCGAGGCCTCGGTCGGCGCGGCGCTGCTCGAGCGCAGGCCGCACGGCATGGCGCTCACGCCGGCCGGCGAGGTGATGCGCGAGGGGGCCCGACAGGCCATTGCCCGGCTCGAGCAGATGCATGCCGACCTGCTTCCCTACGCCAGCGGGGTCCGCGCCCAGGTTTCGGTTCGGGCGAACACCACGGCGACCAACATCTTCCTGCCGGACGACCTGGCAGACTACCTTCGCCAGCATCCGCAGGTGCGGGTCACGCTCAAGGAGGCGGCCAGCCCCGACATCGTGCGCGCGGTGGCCTCGGGCGAGGCGCAGATCGGCGTCATCGGCGGGGAGGTGAGTACCGGTGCGCTGCATGTCCAGCCCTACCGGCAGGATCGCCTGGTGCTGGTGGTGCCACCCGGCGACGCGCTGGCCCGGCGCGCGCGGATCCGCTTTGCGGAGGTGGTGGATGCCCCCTTTGTGACCTTGCACACCGGCACCGGCGTGCACACTTTCATCATGGGCAAGGCCGCCGAGCTGGGGCACCCGCTCGATGTGCGCATCCAGGTCCACAGCTTTGACGCCGTGCTGGGCATGGTGGCGGCCGGGGTTGGCTACGGGCTGGTGCTGCAGTCGGCGCTGACGCGCCTGCCGCGGCCCCAGCAGGTGGTGCCGCTCGAGCTCGCCGATGACTGGGCGCCGCGCGCGCTGCGCCTGTGCGTGCGCGATCCGGCCCGGCTGTCGCAGCACGGGCGGGCGCTGTTCGACCTCCTCGCCAGCCGCGCCGCGGCGGACGCTGCTCAGCCCACGTCGCGGTAGGCCTCGGGCACGAAGCGCGGCGTGCACACCGCGAGAAAGACCAAATCGGCGCTGCCCACATTGGCAATGCGCTGGCGCTGGCCCGGCGCGATCACCACCGTGTCGCCGGCCCGCACCCGCCACGGCGGCGCCTCGCCAACCCACACCTCGCCCTCGCCGGACTCGATCAGGTAGCGTTCGGTGATGCCGGTCAGCACATGCCAGCGCGTGGTCACGCCGACCGGCACCCGCGCCCGCGCCACCGACACGCCGGGGTCGTCGGGGCGGTTATGCCGCTCGGTGATGAAACAGCCTTCTTCGAAGTAGTACTCGTCCGCCATGGGCGCATCCTGCCTGAACACAGGTACCACGATACGCCCGCCGGCCTTACAGCGGACGCTCGACGCTCAGTGCGCCGCGGATCTGGCCCTTCGCATAGCCGGTGGCCCGGTCCTGCGGATAGCTCTTGGCCAGCTCGGCCTTGAGTTCGGGCGCGATGTCGGCCGGATCGCCGTGGCAGCTCAGGCAAACATCACCCACCGGGATGGCGCGCATGTAGCGGAACAGGCGCTTGCCGTCGGCCTGCGTCACCACCTCGCCCACTTCCAGCGCCGTGGCCGGTTCGCCGGCGGCGGCGCGCAGATCGAAGGAGGTCAGCTGCGCCGTTTCCCAGGCATCGGGGGTGCCGCGCTCGGGGTTGCGCGTCTTGAGGCTGACCCGGCGCATGGTCCAGCCGAGTTCCTCGGCCCGCGCCTTGAGCAGCGCCGGCGCCTTTTCCTTGCACACCGGGATCGCACCGGCCACGCCCTTGTCGGCGACGGTGTCCTGCATCATCTTGACCACCTTGGGCAGCACCGGCAGGGCTTGCTCGCGGGTGTCGAGTTTGAGGGCGTCGATGTCCTGGGCAAGGGCACCGCCGGCCGCCAGCATGGCGGTACAGAGCACGAGGGATCGCATGCGCTTCTCCATTAGATAAAACTAATATTCTAGCGCAATGCCATGCTGCCTGAATGAAAAAAGGCAGGCACATGGCCTGCCTCGGGTGCGTCAAACTGTCGCAGTCAGCGGCGGCGGGTGCTGCCGCCGAGGATGGAGCCGAGCACGCCGCGGATGATGGCGCGGCCCACCTGGGTGCCGATGCTGCGCGCGGCGCTCTTGGCGGCCGACTCGATGATGCCGTCGGAGCGGCTCGACCGGCCGCCGCCCAGCATGCCGCCGAGCATCCCGCCCAGCCCGCCAAACAGGCCACCGCCGCTGTCTTCCTGCGCGGGCGCACCGCGCGACGGCTCGGTTGCGGGAGCCGCCTCGGCCTGGCCGAAGCCGGCCTGGATCATCTCGTAGGCCGACTCGCGGTCGAGCGCCTTCTCGTAGTGGCCGAACAGCACCGAGGTCTTGATGGTCTGCTGGCGCTCGACATCGGTCATGGGGCCGAGGCGCGAGCCCGGGGCAATCACGAAGCTGCGCTCGGTGATCTGCGGGCGGCCCTTCTCGTCGAGGAAGGAGATCAGCGCCTCGCCCACACCCAGCTCGGTGATGGCGGTGGCGGCGTCGAAGGCCGGGTTGGCGCGCATGGTCTCGGCCGCGGTCTTGACCGCTTTCTGGTCACGCGGGGTGAAGGCGCGCAGGGCGTG
>QQUN01000061.1 GCA_008501585.1 Pseudomonadota bacterium
TAAATCTACTGCGCGTGCCGATTGCTGCGTTGCTCACTCGCTCACGCCTCGCCTATCCATTTGATATGTCTCGTCGTTCGCTCGCTCGCGCCTTGCACTCGACCCTGCTCGCTACGATTTCTTCACACGTTCTCAGAGCAGGAAAATGGAGGCCAGGCCGAGAAAGATGAAGAAGCCGCCTGAGTCGGTACAGGCCGTGATCATGACGCTGGCGCCGAGCGCGGGGTCGCGGCCCAGGCGCTGCATGGTGGTGGGGATGATCACCCCCATGCTGGCGGCCAGCAGCAGGTTGAGCGTGGTGGCCAGCGTCATGACCAGGCCCAGCTCGGCGTTGTCGTAGAGCCACCAGGCCAGCACGCCGAGCAGGCCGCCCCACAGCAGGCCGTTGATCAGGGCGACGCCGACTTCCTTCTTGAGCAGGCGTTTGCCGCTCTCGTGGCTGATCTGGCCGACGGCCATGGCGCGCACGATCATGGTGATGGTCTGGTTGCCCGAGTTGCCGCCGATGCCGGCGACGATGGGCATCAGCGCGGCGAGTGCGACGAGCTTTTCGATGGCGCCTTCGAAGACGCCAATGACGCGCGAGGCCAGGAAGGCGGTGACCAGATTGACCGCCAGCCAGGCCCAGCGGTTGCGCACCGAGTCGAGCACCGGGGCGAAGATGTCTTCTTCCTCGCGCAGGCCGGCCTGGTTGAGCAGTTCGGCCTCGGATTCTTCGCGGATGTGGTCCACCACCGCGGCCACGGTGACCCGGCCGATCAGCCGGTCGTCGGACGACACCACCGGCGCCGACACCAGGTCGTAGCGCTCGAAGGCCTTGGCCGCGTCTTCGGCCTCGTCGTCCGGGCGCAGCTTGAGCGGATCGTCGTCCATGATCTCCGAGACCAGGGCCTCGGGGTCGCATACCAGCATGCGCCCGAGCGAGAGCACGCCGCGCACGGCCTCGTTGCGGTCGATCACGTAGAGCTTGTCGGTGTGGTCGGGCAACTCCTCGAAGCGGCGCAGGTAGCGCAGCACGACTTCGAGGCGGACGTCCTCGCGGACGGTGACCATGTCGAAGTCCATCAGCGCGCCGACGGTGCCTTCGGGGTAGGACATGGCGGCACGCAGCTGGGCGCGCTCTTCCACATCCAGCGACAGGTACACGTCCTCCATCACCGCGTCGGGCAGGTCGGGCGCCAGGTCGGCCAGTTCGTCGGCGTCGAGCTGCTCGGCCGCGGCCTTGAGCTCCTCGTGGGCCATGGTCTCGATCAGCGATTCGCGGACCGCATCGGAGACCTCGAGCAGGATCTCGCCGTCGCGCTCTGCCTTGACCAGGTCCCAGACGAACAGGCGCTCGTCGACCGGCAGGGCTTCAAGGATGTAGGCGATGTCGGCCGGGTGCAGGTCGTCGAGCTTTTGCGTCAGCTCGGCCACATGCTGGCGGTGCACCAGTGCGTCGACCAGATCGTGGCGCGGCATCTCCTGGCGGTGTACGAGCGTCTCGACCACCGATTGCCGGCGCAGCAGGTCCTGCACCTCTTTCAGGTGTGCCTGGACATTCTCGCGAGCTTGCTCGAGTTCGGACATGAATTGGGGGGTTCCGCTGATCCGGTGAGGCCGGCGCCCTTTTGGGCGGGGCCATTGTACGTGCTTTGCCCGGGGTGCGCGATGTGGGTTTTGCGGCCGGATCAGGGCACTTGCGAGCGGTGCATCCGGCCCTGGATGCGCTCGGCGTGTGCGGCCAGTCGCGGCCCGAACTGGCGCTCGTAGCGGCGCGGGTTGGGCAGCATCACGGCCAGCCGCGCCGCCTGCGCCGGCCCCAGCGCGGCGGCTGGCACGCCGTAGTAGTGGCGGGCCGCCGCTTCGGCGCCAAACACGCCGCGGCCCCACTCGACGACGTTCAGATACACCTCGAGAATCCGTCGTTTGCTCCAGGTGGTTTCGATCATCAGGGTGACGATGGCCTCCTGGGCCTTGCGCACGTAGCTGCGCGAGGGGGAGAGGAACAGGTTCTTGGCCAGCTGCTGGCTGATGGTCGAGCCGCCGGCCACCGCGGCGCCGCGCTTCTGGTTCTTCTCGATGGCGCGCTGGATGCCTTCCCAGTCGAAGCCCTCGTGCTCCAGAAAACGGTCATCCTCGGCGGCGACCACCGCCTGCTTGAGGTGGCGGGAGATGTTTGCGTAGGGCACCCACTGGTGCTTGAGCCGGGCCGAGGGGTTGGCCTCGCGCAGTTCGGCCAGCTGGGCCGACATGAAGCGGGTCATGTCCGGGTCGTTGCGGGTCCACCACAGCACATGCGCGAAGATCCAGCACTCATAGAGCACAAAGGCCGCGAGCAGGAGCAGCAGCGCGCCGCCCGTCCAGCGGCCGATGGCCTTCATCCGCCTGCCAGTGCGGCGCGCAAGTCAGCCAGCACCGGGGCGGTGTCGGGGCGCACGCCGCGCCAGATCAGGAAGCTCTCGGCCGCCTGCTCGACCAGCATGCCCAGGCCGTCGGCGCGGCGGCCTGCGCCCGCGGCCGAGGCAGCGACGAGAAACGCGGTGGGTGCATTGCCGTACATCATGTCGTAGGCCAGCGCGCCGGGCGCGTAGACCGTGTCCGGAATGGCCGGTGCGGCGGCCGACAGGCTGGCCGAGGTGGCGTTGATGATGACATCGAAGGCGGTGCTGCCGATGTCGTCAAAGCCGCTGGCAGTGAGCGGCACCGCGCCGGCCATGGCGTGGAACTGTTCGGCCAGTTCGATGGCCTTGGCGGCGGTCCGGTTGGCGATGTGCAGCGCCGCCGGGCCGGCCTCGATCAGGGGTTGCAGCGCACCGCGCGCGGCGCCGCCGGCGCCGAGCAGCAGCACGCGGCGGCCCGCCAGCGGGCAGGCGAGATTGACGACCAGGTCGCGCACCACGCCGACGCCGTCGGTGTTGTCGCCATGGATGCCGTCGGCGCGAAAACTCAGGGTGTTGACCGCGCCGGCCGCCCGCGCACGGGGCGACAGGTGGTCGGCCAGCGCGAAGGCCTCGAGCTTGAAGGGCACGGTCACGTTCATGCCGCGCCCGCCCTCGGCGATGAAACTGCGTACGGTGTCGGCAAAGCCGTCGAGCGGGGCGAGGATGCGTTCGTAGCGCATCGCCTGGCCGGTCTGCGCGGCGAAGGCGGCATGGATGGCCGGCGATTTGCTGTGGGCGACGGGGTGGCCGATGAGGGCGTAGCGGTCCATGGGGGCGGGGGCGCGTGGGAAAGCGCCATTCTATCGTTGCAGGCCAGTGTACCGATTATTTGGCGCTGGTCTCGAGCGCGTCGGCGTTGGTGAAGCTCCAGGTGCGGGTGATCTCGAGGATGTCGGTGTCTTTGCGGATATTGGCCGGGAAGGGCGAGAACGGCGCCGACAGCTCGACGATGCGCCGGGCCGCGTTGTCGAGCACCTGGTGGCCCGAGCTGCGGTGGATGTTGATCGACTCGACGCTGCCGTCGGCGCGGATGACCACCGACATCAGCAGGCTGCCGTAGAGCTTGCCGCGTGCCGAATCGGGGTAGTTGAGCGTGCCGACACGCTCGATTTTCAGGCGCCAGTCTTCCACGTACTGGGCAAAGCGGTATTCCTTGGTGCGCGCGCCGATGAACTTCTTGCGCGGGCGCTTGGCGTATTCGTTGAGGTTCTTGTCGATCTTGGCTTCGAGCCGGGCGATGGCGGCGGCGCTGTCCATCAGCTCGGTGCCGGAGATCTCGCGCGGGGTTTCGGCCGGCGCGTCGCTGTTCTGCTGCACCGTCTGGGTGGTCGGACGCACCTTCTTGGCCTCGGCCACCAGCTTGCGCTGGGCCGCTTCGAGCGCCTCGACCTTGCGCTTGGCGTCCATCAGCTGGTCGCCGTCCTTGCGCCGGTCCTTGGGCGGCACGGGGGTGCTGGCCATCTGCTTGGCGTCGGTGTTGCCGCCGCCGTCGAGGTTGGCCTGGGCCAGCGCTTCGGCCTTGTCGGGCGCGCGGGCGTGGCGGGCGTTGACCAGCACCACCTCCAGCCCGCTGTCGCGCTTGAAGGCCTGCTTCATGTCGGGGAATTCAAAGTGCAGCGACAGCACCGCGGCATGCAGTAGCACCGAGATGCCGAAGGCAAGGATGACCGCCGACGAACCGGCCCCCGCCAGGCCACGGCCGAGCGACCGACCGGCGGGCCGGGCGCGTGGCTTGGGGGCTTTGACGGCTTTGGTCATGACGCCATTCTACTGTGCGAGCGGATCTTCGGCGGCTGCCTCAGCCGCTTCGGACAGCAGGCTGACGAAGCGTGCGCGCACGTCGACGTCGAGCAGGTCGGTGTCCTTGATCTCGAGGCTGATATGCGCGCCGGGTGACTGCAGCGGCATGCCGTTGACCTTGAATACAAACGGCGAGTCATCCAGGCGCACCACGTTGTCGCGCAGCACGCGGGCGGTGATGATCGGGTCCTCGCGCTGGCGCAGCCAGCGCACGCACCAGTAGCGCTCCATGTGGCGCTGGAACTCGGCGTAGGCGGTGTAGGCCAGGTCGAAGTCGCGCACGGCTTCCATCAGGTCTTGCGACTTGGGCGGGAAGGGCGGTTCGACGCCTTGCAGCACGCTGATCAGCTGCCACTGGTTGACCATGTCCACATAGCGGCGCAGCGGCGAGCTGGACCAGGCGTAGCAGTCGACGCCCAGGCCCTCGTGCGGCGCGGCCACCGTGGCCATGCGCACCTTGCCGCCACCCTGCACGCGGTAGATGCCCGGCACGCCGGCCTCGTCGAGGCGCTTGCCCCAGGTCGAGTTGGCGGCAATCATCAGCTCGGAGACGGTCTTGTCGATGGGCGAGCCGCGCAGGCGCTGGCCGACGCTGATCACACCGGGGCCGTCGGGCGTGCTGCTGTCCCAGTCGACATAGAAGCTGAAGTCGGTCTGGGTCTGGTTGGTGGCCGGCTTGCCGCGGCCAGCCTCCATGATGGTGGCCAGCTCCCACAGCAGGACCAGCTCTTTCTTCCAGGGGAAGTCGGGGCCGCCATGCAGCAGGGTGTCGTCGTTGAACACCGGTTCGAGGTCGTGATGGCGCAGGTTGGCGGCGATCGGCACCTGTTCGAGGCGGGTCTCGTGGCTCACCACGGCCAGCGCGCTGGTCACGTCGAGATACAGCGACACCGCCGGGCAGGTGCGCCCGGCCTGCAGGGTGAAGGTCTCGACCACCGAGTCGGGCAGCATGGTGATCTTGTTACCCGGCATGTACACCGTCGACAGCCGCTGGCGGGCAATGGCGTCGAGCTGCGAGCCGCGCGCAAAACCCAGCCCCGGCGCGGCGATGTGGATGCCGATGCGCCAGCCGCCGCCCTCGCGCGGGGTCACCGAGAAGGCGTCGTCGATCTCGGTGGTGGTGGCGTCGTCGATGGAAAAGGCCGCAACGTCGGCCACCGGCAGGTCCTGCGGCAGTGCGCAGGCGGGCAGTTCGGGGAAGTCGGTGCCCTCGGGGAAGTGCTCGAACAGGAAGCGGCCGTAGTGCACCTCGTAGGTCGAGCCGAAGGCGCCGCACTTGAGCAACAGCGCCGCGGCGCTCAGGCCGCTGTCGACGCAGGCCGCCTCCAGCGCCTTGGCTTCGAGGCGATTGCGGTCGGGGCGGTAGAGCAGTTGCGGCACCATGCCGTCGAACTCGTCGGGCAACTCGCCGGCGAGCAGGCGGTCGCGCATGGCTTCGATGGCGAGGCTCTGCTGGCGCTTCTTTTCCAACCCGGCCAGCGCGGCCTGCAGGATGTCGGCCGGCGCCTTGCGGAAGCGGCCGCGGCCCTTGCGGTGGAAGTAGATCGGCGCCGAATGCAGGCACAGCAGCACGGCGGCCGATTCGACCGCGTTGGGCGCATGGCCGAAGTAGTCCTTGGCGAAGTCGACAAAGTCGAACTCGTCGTCGCCGCAGACCTCCCACAGGAAATCCACCTCCAGTGCTTCGGCCTCGGCCTCGGCGCGCGGGATCAGCTCGCCGGGGGCGGGGCTGTCGAAATTGAGCAGCACATGGTTGCGCTTGATCTTCAGGCGCTTGCCATGGGTGTTCTCGACTTGCAGGGAGCTGTCGTTGTCCAGCAGAACGGTGCCGCACTTGAAGGCGCCGCTCTCATCATAAAGCACGTGCATCGGGGAGGGTCTGGGCGGATTGAAGCCCGACAGTTTAATGGATTCGGCCCGCCGATGGCGCTCGGCTGGCGCGCAGCAGATCGGCGGTGTACAGCGCCAGCGCGCACCAGATGATGATGAAGCCCGTCAGGCGGGCGCTGTCGAAGGGCTCGTGGAAGACGAACACCGCCAGCAGGAAATTGAGGCTCGGCGCCAGGTACTGCAGGAAACCCACCGTGGCCAGCGGCAGGCGGCGGGCGCCGAAGGCAAACAGCATCAGTGGCGTGGCGGTGAGGATGCCGGCGACCGGCAGCAGCAGATCGATCCGGGTGTCGTGGCCGAAGCGCAGCTCGCCTGTGCTCGCCAGCCAGGCCAGCCAACCGATGGCCAGCGGCAGCACCAGCACGGTTTCGACACACAGGCCGACGATGGCGTCGACCGGCGTGCGCTTGCGCAGCAGGCCGTAGACGCCGAAGGTGAGCGCCAGGAACAGGGCGATCCACGGTACCGTGCCGACGGCGACAATCCGCCAGGCAACCCCCGCCGCGGCAATGGCCACGGCCAGTTGTTGCAGTGGCCGCAGCCGTTCGCCCAGAAAGAGGCGTCCGAGCAGCACGCTGAGCAGCGGATTGATGAAGTAGCCGAGGCTGCCCTCAAGCACCCGGTCGTGCGTCACGGCCCAGACAAAGACCAGCCAGTTGGCGCCGGTGAGCACGGCGGTGACGAGCAGCACGCCGAGCAGCCGGCGATTGGCGAGCACCGCACGCATCGCCGGGCCTTGTCGCTTGAGGCCGACCAGCACGGCGAGGAAGGCCACCGACCACAGCACCCGGTGGGCGACGATTTCGTCGGCCGGGACGGCGCCCACCGCCTTGAAGTACAGCGGCGCGAGCCCCCAGATGGTGAAGGCCGCCAGGGCGGCGAGGATGCCGCGGCGGGTGTCGTCCACGACTCAGAACTTGTGAATAAATCGACTGCGCGTGCCGATTGCTGCGTTGCTCACTCGCTCACTCCTCGCCTATCCATTTGATATGTCTCGTCTTGCACTCGGCCCTGCTCGCTACGATTTCCTCACACGTTCTCAGGGCTTGATGGCGGTGGCGATCAGCGTGCGGGCCGGGACAAGGTAGCCCTCGGCGTCAGCCAGATCGGCCAGGTCGTCGGCGACCGCGGCGCGCAATGCCTGCTGTCGGTCGGCCGGGAGGCGGGAGAGCGCCTCGGTGGCGCCGCCGGCGAGCGCGAGAAAAGCGTCCCAGTAGGCCCCGGCGGTGGCGAAGCGGCAGTGGAAGTCGTGCGGTTCGAGCCGGATGCTGCCAAAGCCGGCCTCGGCCAGCATGGCGCTCAGATAGGCCGGGTCACCAAAGCGGAACACCGACAGACGCGGCACCTTGGGCGGCGGCAGCAGGCGGGCGATGCACTGCTGGGCGCGCTCGATCAGCGGCACGGTGCCGGCCGCGCCCCATACCGACAGCGCGATGCGCCCGCCCGGCTTGAGGCTGCGCTGCAGTTCGGCCAGGGCTTTGTCCGGATGGGGCAGCACGAACAGGCCGAGGCCGATGCTGATGCCGTCGAAGTGGCCATCGCGCGTGCATAGATGCTCGGCGTCGGTGGCGGCGAAGCGGATGTTGCCGCTGTCGGCCGTGAGGCACTGGCGGGCGTGGGCGAGCATGCCGTCGGCGATGTCGGTGGCCAGCACCGAGCCGGCCGGGCCGAGGTGCGGCGCCATGGCGCGGGCGAGCAGGCCGGGGCCACTGGCCACATCGAGCCAGTGCTCGCCGGGGGCCGGCGCGGCGGCGGCGATGAGGGCGTCCTGCAGGCTGGCGCGCAGGTGGGCGGCCTCGTCGTAATGCGCGGCAATGCGGTTGAAGCCGGCGCGCTCCATGGCCTTGTGGCGGCGGGCGTCGAAGTCGGTGCTCATGCCAGCGCCGCGAACGCGAGGATGTCGTCGAGGTAGTCGCCCCAGCGCGAGAAGCCGTGGTCGCCGCCCTCGAGCACGGTCTGCCGGGCGCCGGCGTACTTGGCCACGGCATGGCGATAGTCGAGGATTTCGTCGCCGGCCTCGACCATCAGCCAGTAGCGTTCCGGGCGGGTGATCTGCGGCACTTCCATGGCCTTGAGTTCGGCAATGTGCTGCGCGGTGAAATCGAAGACTTCGCCGGTGTAGAGGTTGGTCTGCCGGCCCACATAGGGTGCCAGCGAAACGTAGGAGAGCACGCCGGGATTGACCATGACCGCCTTGAGGCCATGCCGCTCGGCCAGCCAGGTAGCGTAGTAGCCGCCCAGCGAGCTGCCGACCAGGGTGGGCGGCGTGCTGCAGCGGGCGATCTGCGCCTCGATCAGCGCGATCGCGGCCTGCGCCGCGATCGGCAATTGCTCGCACCAGAACTGGTCGGCCAGGCCGCGTTCGGCCATGTGTTGGCGCAGCCGGGTGGCCTTGATCGAGCCGGGCGCGGAGCGGAAGCCGTGAAGATAAAGAATCATGAGCGTCATCCTAAGCGATGGCTCAGGCGTCGTGCCAGTTGACCCAGCCGGTCTGCCACGAGACGAGCACCACCACGCCGAAGGCGATGCGATACCAGGCAAACGGGGCAAAGCTGTTGTTCGATACGTAGCGGATGAAGGCCTTGACCGCCACCATGGCGGCCAGGAAGGACGCCACGAAGCCCACCGCAAAGACCATGACGCCATCGCTGTTCATGGCACTGAGCAGGGCCCAGTTCTTGTACACGTCGTACACCGTGGCGGCGAGCATGGTGGGAATGGCGAGGAAGAAGGAGAATTCGGTGGCGGCCTTGCGCGACAGGCCGAAAATCAGCCCGCCCATGATGGTCGCCCCCGAGCGCGACACGCCGGGGAACATCGCCAGCGACTGGGCGAAGCCGACCTTGAGCGCTTCTTTCCAGCCCATGTCGTCGACGGTGTTGAGGCGCGGATGGTAGGCGCGTTTTTCGATGTACAGGATCAGCAGCCCGCCGACGATCAGCGCGCCGGCGACGGTCAGCGGATTGAACAGATAACCCTTGATGATCTTGTAGAACAACAGGCCGAGCACGGCGGCCGGCAGAAAGCCGATAATCAGGTGGCCGGTAAAGCGCCGGGCCGCCGGATCGGTGCGCAGGCCGCCGACCACCGTGGTGATGCGCTCGCGATAGTCCCAGCAGACGGCGAGAATGGCGGCGAGCTGGATGACGATCTTAAAGACCTTGCTCTGCGCATCCGTATAGTCCAGCAGGTCGCCGAAAATGATCAGGTGGCCGGTCGACGAGACCGGCAGGAATTCGGTCAGCCCCTCGATGATGCCGAGGATGAGTGCTTTGAACAGAAGTGGGAGGTCCATGCTGACAACATGCGGGCGGAAACGCGCGATTATAGCGGCTCGGGATGATTGGCATGTGACGGTGTGCCCGCCGCCGGCCAAGTGTGCCCCCTCGCGGGGCCGGCGGGGTGCCGGGGGCTGGCCCTGTGCGCCGGGTGACGGGCGGGAGGCGCGATGAGCCTAGACGAGCGAGCGGTGCCGGCAGGGCCGACCCCGGTGCCCGAGGCGTCGCGCTGGGTGCTGCTGGTGCTGGTGGTCGGCGTGCTGATCAGCGTGGCGATGGCTGCGCAGCTGGCCATGACCCAGTGGCGGGACGTCGAGCAGGCCGAAAGCGAAGACATCGATGCCCACGCGGCGCTGTTGCGGGAGCGGCTCGGCCATGTCATGAGCGATCTGCAGGTGATCGGCGAACTGGCTGCCGATACCGGGGGCGGCGATGCCCACCTGTTCTCCACGGTGGCCCGTGTCGGGCTGGCGCATTCGCCGATCTATCAGCAGCTGGTGTGGGTGGGGATGGATTCGGGCTACCCCGGTGCGCCGCGCTACCCGGTGCTGACCGCCGTGGGCCGGGGCGGTGCGGCGATCGATGTGGGAAACGACCTGGCCCGGCAGGCGGGGTTTGGCGAGCTGATCGAACAGGCGCTGGCCGAGCGCGGGCCGGTCGGTGGCGCGCTGTCGGTGGCCGGCGACGGGACGCCGAGCGTGCCTTTGTTGCTGGCGGTGCGCAATGCCGCCGGCCAGCCGCTGGGGCTGCTGCTGGCCCGCTTGGGGCCGGCGCAACTGATGGAATTCACGTCCCAAGGATCGCATGACAGCGAGCTGAACCTGAGCTTGCTCGATGTGAGCGGGGGCGCTGTGCCGATGCTGCAGATCGGGCCCGCGGCCCAGGCGACGGCAGCGGTCACCCAGTCGCGAGCACTCAGTTTTGCCGGGCGGACCTGGCGGATCGACAGCCGGCGGACCGAGGCCTTCGTTGGCCGCCATGTCAGCCCCGTGCCATGGCTGATGCTGGCGGCGGGGATCGTGGCCACGCTGGCGCTGGCCGCGCTGGTGGGGGTGTTCCTGCGCCGGCACGCGGACATTTCGCGCCTGGTGGACGAGCGGACCCGCGCGCTGGCGGAAACCGAGGCCCGCTTTACCTCGGCCTTCGACCAGGTGGCGGTCGGGATGTCGCATATCGGGCAGGACGGCCGCTGGCTGCGCGTCAATGACACCTTGTGCGCCCTGGTGGGCTATTCCCGCGAGGAACTGCTGGCGGCCGGGTTTGCGGGCATTACCGAGCCCGAGGATCTGGCGCGCGACCTGGCGGCGAAGGCGCGCATGGAGCGCGGCGAGATCAGCCTCTACACCACCGAAAAACGCTATCGCCACCGCGATGGTCATCCGGTCTGGGTGCGGGTGGTGGTGTCGCCGGTGTTCGATGAAGGGCCGCGGCCGGCGTACTACGTGTCGGTGATCGAGGACATCAGCGACCGCAAGCGGGCGGAGATCGACGCACAGCAGGCGCAGGCTGCCAAACTGCGCTGGCTGTTCGCCCTCGAGGTGGCCGGCCACGGTTCGTGGGAGTGGTGTGCCGTTTCGGGCGAGATCAGTGTGTCCGACCAGGCCAAGGCGCTGGGAGGCTACGCGCCCTGGGAGCTGGAAAACACCGTGGCGCAGTGGATGTGGTTGATCCATCCGGACGATCTGGCCTCGGTCCGGGCATCACTGGTGGCGCATCTGAAGGGCGAGACGGCGGTCTGGCGCGCCGAGTGCCGGGTGCGCTGCAAGGATGGGCGCTACCGCTGGTTCCTGAACTGCGGCGGGGTGGTCGAGCGCGACGAAGCCGGGCGTGCCCTGCGCTTTGTCGGCACCAACACCGATATCGACGACCAGAAAGTCATGGCCGCCCTGGCCCGCGAAGCCCAGCTGCGTTGGCAGTACGCCATCGAAAGCGCCGACCATGGCGTATGGGACTGGGACGCCCGTACCAACAAGGTGTTCTTCTCGACCCAATGGAAGGCCATGCTCGGCTTTGCCGACGACGAGATCGGCGACGGCCTCGATGAGTGGGAGGGCCGGGTGCACCCCGATGACCTGCCCGACGCCTGGTCCGCCCTGTCGCAGCACATGGCCGGGCAGACACCGAGCTACAGCAACGAGCACCGCATGCGCCACAAGGATGGCGGCTGGCGGTGGATCCTCGACCGCGGACGGGTGGTCGAGCGCGACGACGAGGGGCAGCCGCTGCGCGTGATGGGGACGCATACCGACATCACCGACCGCAAGGAAGCCGAGGCGGCGCTGCGCACCAGCGAGCGGCAGCTGCGCACGCTGATCGAGGCCATGCCCGACCCGGCCTTTCTCAAGGACGGGGCGAGCCGTTGGCAGGTGGTCAATTCGGTGGCGCTGCGCTTGTTCGAACTCGATCAGGGCGATGCCTGGCAGGGGCACTCCGATACCGAGCTGGCGGCCCGCTATCCGGCTGGTGCGGACCGCTTCGAGACCTGTGCGGCGAGCGATGCCGAGGCCTGGGCGCAGGGCAGCCCGCTGGTCGTGCGCGAGACCTTGCGCCTGCCCGACGGCGCGCCGGGCCTGTTTGACGTGACCAAGGTGCCGCTGTTCGACGAGCACGGCCAGCGCGAGGGCCTGGTGGTGGTGGGGCGTGACATGACGCACTACGAGCAGGCCGCCCAGGCCTTGCGTGCGCGCGACGCGCTGCTGCACGGCGTGTTCGATGCCGTGGGCGATGGCTTGCTGGTGTTCGGCGAGGATGGCGTTGCGCTCGAGTCCAACGCCGCTGCCGCCGACCTGCTCGGTTGCGCGACCGATGCGCTGAGCCTGCGACAGCTGGCGGACGCCTCGCCGCCGGCGGTGCGGCGCTGGGGGCCGCGGCTCGCTGCACGGGTCCGGCGCCGGGCGCCGCTGCTGCTCGAAGGCGCGCTGGCCGTGGCCGGCCGCGAGGCGATCGACGTCGAGCTGGCCGGCGTGCCGATGCTGGCCGGTAACGAACGGCGCTACCTGGTGGTGATCCGCGATGTCACCTCGCGGCGCCGCTTGGCACTCGAGCAGGCGCAGCGCGCCGAAGCGCTCGAGGCGCTGGTCGGCGAGCGCACGGCCGACCTGGTGGCGGCCAAGGAAAGCGCCGAACGGGCCAACCAGGCCAAGAGCGTCTTTCTCGCCAACATGAGCCACGAGATCCGCACGCCGATGAACGCCATCATCGGCCTGTCCGGGCAGTGTCTCAAGACCGGCCTGGACGCCCGCCAGCGCGACTACATCGTCAAGGTCAACGAATCGGCCCGGTCGCTGCTCGGCATTCTCAACGACATCCTCGACCTGTCCAAGATCGAGGCCCGGCGGCTCGACCTTGAAGCCGCGCCGTTCTCGGTGCGCGAGGTGATCGATGCGGTGGCGACGATGGTGTCGTTCCGGGCCATCCAGAAGGGCCTCGCCTGGATCGTGTCGGTGGCCGACGATGTGCCGGCAATGCTCACCGGCGATGCCTTGCGCCTGCGCCAGATCCTCACCAACCTGGCCGGCAACGCGATCAAGTTTACCGAGCAAGGGCATGTCGAGCTGGCGGTCAGTGTCCTGGCGGCCCACGAAGGCACGGTGCGCCTGCGCTTTTCGGTGACCGATACCGGCATCGGCATTGCAGACGCTGCCATGACGCAGCTGTTCCAGCCCTTCTGGCAGGCCGACACCAGCACGTCGCGCCGCTATGGCGGGTCCGGGCTGGGGCTGGCGATATCGCGCCATCTGGCCGACGCCATGGGCGGGCAGATCACCGCACACAGCGCACCGGGCCAGGGCAGCTGCTTCCACTTCGAGGCCGGTTTTGATGTGGCCCCGGCCGCGCGAGCGCCAGCCGCCGAGGGGGTGGCCCGCACCGAGCGCCTGGCCGGCATGCGTGTGCTGGTGGTGGAGGACAACCCCCTCAATCAGCAACTGACCCGGGAACTGCTCGAAGAGGTCGGCGTCGAGGTGGCCGTGGCGGAGGACGGCGAGGCGGCGCTGGCGCTGGTCGAGGCACACCGCTTCGATGCCGTGTTGATGGACATCCAGATGCCACGGATGGACGGCCATGCCGCCACCCGTCACCTGCGCGCCAGCGAGCGGCATGCCACCCTGCCGGTGATCGCCATGACCGCGCACGCACTGGCCGAAGAGCGGGCGCGTTGCGTGGCCGCGGGCATGGACGATTTCCTCACCAAGCCGGTCGAGCCGGGCAGCCTCTACGCCGTCCTGGCGCGCTACCGGAGCGGCAGCCCCCCCGCCGCGTCGTCAGCCGGCGACACGTCGGCGCCGACACCTGCGCCGGCGCCTGCGCAGGTGATGCCGGCCGACGGCGGCGATGTCATTGCCCAGGACGTCGGCTTGCGCTACGCCGGTGGCCGGGAGGCGCTGCGTCTGCGCCTGCTGGGGCGGTTCCGCGAGACGCAGCAGGACCTGATGGCCCGCTTCGACGCGGCGCATGCCCAGGCGCCGGGCGGCGAGGCCTTCCGGCTTGCACACACCCTGAAAAGCTCGTCGGCGACGATCGGCGCCATGGCCTTGTCCGAGGCGGCGCGTGCGCTGGAAGCGGCGTATCAGGCCGGGGACATGGCACAGGCCGAATGCCACCTGGCGGCCGTGCGCACCCGATTTGCGGCGGTGATGGCGGCGATCGATAGGTGGGTCGATCCGCCCGCCTGAGCACGACTCAGAACTTGTGAATAAATCGACTGCGCGTGCCGATTGCTGCGTTGCTCACTCGCTCACGCCTCGCCTATCCATTTGATATGTCTCGTCGTTCGCTCGCGCAGTTGCCAAATGCGGCCTTGCACTCGGCCCTGCTCGCTACGATTTCTTCACAAGTTCTCAGGCGCTGGGGGGGTGGGTCACCCATTCGATCAGCTGCCACTGGGCCGGCGCCAGGTGCCATAGCGCATACGCGGCCTCGGCCTGCCAGCCCAGCGTGCCGTGGTCGACCACCGCGCAGCCGATGCCGGCCCACAGCCGGCGGGCGAGTGCGGCGCTGTCTGCCGCGGGCACGCCGGTCGGCAGATGGCGGGGCGGCTGCGGCGCGGAGAACACGTCGTGCCAGCTGGCCCAGTGATGGCCGGCCAGCGCGGCGTGTTGCGCCTGGCGCCAGGGCGGTGCGGTGTCCGTGTCGAGGCGCTGGCCGATGACATTGCAGAACAGGATGGCGGCGTCGGGCCAGCGCGCCGCCAGCGCGGATGGCCCGTCGGGCAGCGCGAAGGTGTCGATGGTGCCGAAATCCAGCGGGAAGTTTGCGAAGCGGCGGCGCAGCAGGGCGCGGGCGAGGCGGTCGGGCTCGAGCACGGTGATGCGCGCGAAGCGTTCGAGGAAGGCGGCGCTGAGTGCATAGCCGGCGGAGGGGCCGACCAGCACCAGCTCGCGGCAGGCCGGCTGCCAGTTGGCCTGCCACTCGGCCACCTGACGGATGAACGGCGCCCACAAGCGCTGGCGGTAACGCAGGGCGCGCCAGTGATAGCCGAGGCCGCCGCTGGCGTCGAGCCAGTGCGATACCAGCGGCGGGGCGTCGGGCGGCACGGCCGGATCAGGCTGGGTGGCGGGCGTCCCACCAGGCCAGTGCGGCCTCGGCAGCACAGGGCAGGCGGTCGTAGCTGCCGCCGGTGAAGTCTGTCCAGGCGTCGGCAAAGCGTTCGCTGACGGCGGTGACCAGGGGGATGCCGGCCATCACGGCGGCGGCCATTTCATCCCGCAGGCCGTCGCCGAGGGCTTCCTGCGAGCCGAACTTGTTGAAGACGGCCAGCTCGGCGCCATCGGCGATGGCGGCCTGTACCGCCATGGCCGCTTCGGCCATGGCCGCCGGGTCGAGCCGGCAGGCGTTGGAGCCGCTGCCCAGATACTGCGACATCGGCAGGTGCCGGCCGGAGGGCAGCAGCTCGAGCGCCATGGTGCAGTTGGCGCGCGGGCCGGTGTCGTGCTGGATGGCGCCGACCACGGCCACGCCACGCGCCTGCAGGGCGCGGACGAACTGCGCCATGACGGGCGTGGGGTCGGTGTCGGGCGGGTAGAAGAGGGCGGCGATCGGCTGGGCACTCATGGACGGGCATCCGGCGGCGTCAATGGCGGGCATTGTCGCATGATCCGGCGGGGGGAAGATTGGCGCCCGTCAATCCGCGCCGGCGCTGCCGGGCTTACTTCTGGCGTTCGATCAGCGCGTAGGCCGAGTGGTTGTGGATGGATTCGAAGTTCTCGGACTCGACCACATAGGCGCCGATGCGCGGCTCGCGGTCGAGCATGCCGGCCACGTCGCGCACCATGTCCTCGACGAACTTGGGGTTGTCGTAGGCGCGCTCGGTGACGTACTTCTCGTCGGGCCGCTTGAGCAGGCCGTAGAGCTCGCAAGAGGCCTGGGCCTCGACCTGTTCGACGATTTCCTCGATCCACACATGCTCGCGCAGGTGGGCGGTGACGGTGACATGCGAGCGCTGGTTGTGCGCGCCGTAATCGGAAATTTTCTTCGAGCACGGGCACAGGCTGGTGACCGGCACCACGATCTTCATGCGGAAGCTGTAGACGCCGCCTTCGGTGATCTCGCCGATGAAGGTGACGTCGTAGTCCATCAGGCTGTGCACGCCGGAGATCGGCGCGGCCTTGTTGATGAAGTACGGGAAGGTCATCTCGACATGGCCCGTCTCGGCCTCGAGGCGCTGCACCATCTCGCGCAGCATCGGCTCGAAGGATTCGACCGAGATCTCGCGCTCGCCGCCGTTGAGGATCTCGACGAAACGCGACATGTGGGTGCCCTTGAAGTTGTGGGGCAGGCCGACATACATGTTGAACATGGCGATGGTGTGCTGCACGCCGCCGCTACGGTCGCTGACCGTGACCGGGTGGCGGATGGCCTTGATGCCGACCTTGTCGATGGCGATCTGGCGGGCGTCCTGGCTGTTCTGGACGTCGGGGATGGCGGAGCTGTCGGTGGGGGACATCGGTGTCTCAAACAAGCGTGGGGCGAAGAAGCCTAAGGTATCCGACAAAAAGACTCAACTATTGGCGGGATAGCGTGCGCGTATGGCCTTGAGGATGCCTTCGGTGTCGAGGCCGATCTCGGCCAGCAGCTGGCCTTGCTCGCCGTGGTCGATGAAGCGGTCGGGCAGACCGAGGCGCAGGGTGCGCACCGGTGCCGGCGCGGCTTCGAGCACGCGGCTGACCTCGCTGCCGGCGCCGCCGATGACGGCGTTTTCCTCGAGCGTGACGATGAACTCATGGCTTTGCGCCAGTTCGAGGATCAGCGCCTCGTCCAGCGGCTTGATGAAGCGCATGTTGACCACCGTGGCGTCGAGCTGCTCGCCCACCTCGAGGGCCGGCTTGAGCATCGAGCCGAAGGCCAGCAGGGCGATTTTCTTGCCCTGGCGGCGCACTTCGGCCTTGCCGATCGGGTAGGCGGTCATGGCCTTGTCGGGGGTGACGCCCATGCCGCTGCCGCGCGGGTAGCGCACGGCGGCCGGGCCGTTGTGGCAGTGGGCGGTGTACAGCATCTGCCGGCACTCGTTTTCGTCGGCCGGCGCCATCAGCACCAGGTTGGGGATGCAGGTGAGGTAGGACAGGTCGTAGGCGCCGTGGTGGGTGGCGCCGTCGGCACCGACCAGGCCGGCGCGGTCGATGGCGAACACCACGGGCAGGTTCTGCAGGGCGATGTCGTGGATGAACTGGTCGTAGCCGCGCTGCAGGAAGGTGGAGTAGATGGCCACCACCGGCTTGAGCCCGTCGGCCGCCAGGCCGCCCGCGAAGGTGACGGCATGCTGCTCGGCGATGCCGACATCGTAGTAGCGCTTGGGGAATTTCTCGGCAAAGCGCACCAGGCCCGAGCCCTCGCGCATGGCGGGGGTGATGCCGACCACGCGCGGGTCGGCATCGGCCATGTCGCACAGCCAGTCGCCGAACACCTGGGTGTAGCTGAGCTTGCCGCCGCTCTTGCCGGCCGACTTGATGCCCTCGGTGTGGTCGAAGGTCGACACGCCGTGGTAGAGGATCGGGTCGGCCTCGGCCAGCTTGTAGCCCTGGCCCTTGCGCGTGACCACATGCAGGAACTGCGGCCCGTCGAGCTTGCGCAGGTTGTGCAGGGTGGGGAGCAGGGCGTCGAGGTCATGGCCGTCGATGGGGCCGATGTAGTTGAAGCCGAATTCTTCAAACAGCGTGCCCGGCGTGACCAGGCCCTTGACATGCTCCTCGACGCGACGGGCGAAGTCGAGCATCGGCGGGGCGACACCGAGCACCTTGCCGCCCGCGCGCCGCGCGGCGCTGACGGTGCGGCCGGTCATCAGGCGGGCGAGGATCTGGGTGAGCGCGCCGACCGGCGGCGAGATCGACATCTCGTTGTCGTTGAGGATCACCAGCAGGTTGATGTCGCGCATGTCGCCGGCGTTGTTGAGCGCCTCGAAGGCCATGCCGGCCGACATGGCGCCGTCGCCGATCACCGCGATGGCGCGGCTGTCGTCACCGCGGTCGCGCGCGGCCACGGCCATGCCCAGTGCCGCGGAGATGGAGGTCGACGAGTGGGCGGTGCCGAAGGTGTCGTATTCGCTCTCGTCGCGTCGCGGAAAGCCCGACATGCCCTGGTACTTGCGCAGCGTCGGCATGCGGCCGCGCCGCCCGGTGAGGATCTTGTGGCCGTAGGTCTGGTGGCCGACGTCCCAGACGATGCGGTCGTCCGGCGTGTTGAAGGCGTAGTGCAGGGCGATGGTCAGCTCGACCGTGCCGAGGTTGGACGACAGGTGGCCGCCGGTGCGCGACACCGATTCGATCAGGAACTGGCGCAGCTCCCGGGCCAGCGCCGGCAGCTGCTTGCGGTCGAGCGCACGCAGGTCGGCGGGGGAGTCGATGGTGTGGAGCAGCGGGTAGGTGGCGGGCATGGGATCGTTCATTCGGGGCGCGGGCCTCAGAAGCGGCGGCGGACGATATAGCTGGCGAGGGCGCGCAGCATGTCGGCCCGCGCGTCGAGCGGGCCGAGGGCGGCCATGGCGTCGGCTTCGAGCTCGGTGGCGAAACGACGTGCTTCTTCGAGGCCGAGCAGCGTCACGTAGGTGGGTTTGTCGTTCTGGGCGTCCTTGCCGGCGGTCTTGCCCAGGGTGGCGGTGTCGGCCTCGCAGTCGAGGATGTCGTCCACCACCTGGAACAGCAGGCCGATGCGCTTGCTGAACTGGTCGAGCCGGGCCAGCGTGTCGGCCTCCTGCAGCGGGCCGCACAGGGCGCCGAGCTGCACCGAGGCGCGGATCAGGGCGCCGGTCTTGTGGATGTGCATGACTTCCAGCGCTTCGCGGCTGATGCTCTGGCCGACCGACTGCAGGTCGATGGCCTGGCCACCGGCCATGCCGCGCGAACCGGAGGCTACGGCCAGGTGTTCGACCATCTTCAGTTGCCGGGCGGGGTCCGGCACCAGGCCGGGGTCGGCCAGCAGCTGGAAGGCCAGCGACTGCAGCGCATCGCCGACCAGCAGCGCGGTGGCGTCGTCGTACTCAACGTGTACCGTCGGTTTGCCACGGCGCAGGCTGTCGTCGTCCATGCACGGCATGTCGTCGTGCACCAGCGAATAGGCGTGGATCAGCTCGACGGCGCAGGCGGCGCGGTCGATCGTCTCGGGCGCCGCCCCGGTGACCAGACCGGCGCCGTGGGCGAGCAGCGGACGAACCCGCTTGCCGCCCTCGAGCACCGCGTAGCGCATGGCTTCATGCAGACGGTCGGGGGTCAGGTCGAGTGGCGGCAGGGCGCTGGCCAGCGCCGATTCGGTGCGGGCCTGGATGCTGCGCATCCAGTCCGAAAATTGTGTCGAACTCATGACGGATCCGCCGCTGGCGGGGTATCGTCGGACGGTGTGCCGGCGTCGGCCTCCAGCGTTTCGAGGCGTGCCTCGGCACGGCTCAGGGTGTCCTGGCAGTAGCGCAGCAGGCCGATGCCCTGTTGGTAGTGGTCAAGGGCGTCCTCGAGCGGCAGGTCGCGGGACTCCATCGCAGCCACGATCTCTTCGAGTTGGGCGATGGCGTTTTCGAAGCTTTTCGGGGTTTTTGCCTGTTTGGCCATGAGGCGGCTGCACGCGGGGATCAAAGGCGGAAAAATACCCGAAGGTGGGCACTGCGGTCAAACGAACTTTCGGCTATAATTTTCGGTTACCCTTTGTTTTATTGGACCTTTTGCGCGTTTTCGAGGGGGTTCGCGGATGTCCGACATCGCAACGCAACACGGATTGACCCGGGCGGCACCCCAGCTGCCGGTGTCGAGCTATTTTGATGAAAAACTCTTCGAGCAGGAGAAGCGTCTGCTCTTCGATGCCGGACCGGGGTACGTGGGCCATGAACTGATGGTGCCCGCGCTGAACGACTACCGTTCGCTGGAGTGGCTCGACCATGCCCAGTTGCTGGTGCGCGGGGCGGAGGGCTGCTACGCGCTGTCGAACATCTGCCGGCACCGTCAGGCGATCATGCTCGAAGGCCGCGGCAATGCCGAGCATATCGTCTGCCCGCTGCACCGCTGGACCTACGACAACCGCGGCACGCTGCTCGGCGCGCCGCATTTCGCCGACAACCCCTGCCTCAACCTCAAGCGCCAGCCGCTGGAGAACTGGCAGGGTCTGCTGTTTCGCGGGCCGCGTTCGGCGGCGTCAGACCTGGCGCAGATGAAGGTGGCGCCGGCCTTCGACTTCACCGGCTACAAGCTCGACCATGTCGAGCGCCATGAGTGCAACTACAACTGGAAGACCTTCATCGAGGTGTACCTCGAGGACTACCACGTGGTGCCCTTCCACCCCGGACTGGGGCGTTTCGTCGATTGCGACGCGCTGACCTGGCAGTTTGGCGAGTGGTATTCGGTGCAGCGGGTGGGCATCACTTCGCTGCAGAAGCCCGGCACCGCAGCCTATGCGCGCTGGCAGCAGGCGGTGCAGGACTACTACGGTGGCCAGACGCCGCCGCACGGGGCGATCTGGCTGGTGTACTACCCGAACGTGATGATCGAGTGGTATCCGCATGTGCTGGTGGTGAGCACCTTGCTGCCCACCGATGTGGACAAGACCACCAATGTGGTCGAGTTCTACTACCCGGAGGAGATCGTCGAGTTCGAGCGTGATTTTGTCGAGGCCGAGCAGGCGGCGTACATGGAGACCGCCATCGAGGACGACGAGATCGGCGAGCGCATGGACCGCGGCCGCCGGGCGCTGTACAAGGCCGGGCGCAATGAGGTGGGGCCGTACCAGTCGCCGTTCGAGGACGGCATGCTGCACTTTCACGAGTTCTACCGGCGCATGATGGCCGGCCATCTCTGAGCAGGCAGGCAGGTGAACGACAACGGGGCCTTCGCGGCCCCGTTGTTCTTGATGCGACCGATGCGCTTAGCCGACCAGGGCCTTGGGCAGGGGGAACACCACGTTTTCTTCCGCGCCTTCGAGGGTGCGCACCGAGGGGGCGCCGAGCGACTTGAGGCGGTCGATGACGGCGGCGACGAGCACTTCCGGCGCCGAGGCCCCGGCGGTGACGCCGATGCGGCGCTTGCCGTCCAGCCAGGCCGGGTCGATGGCGTCGGCGTTTTCCACCAGATGCGCCGCGACACCGCGCAGGGCGGCCACTTCGCGCAGGCGGTTGGAGTTGGAGCTGTTCTGCGAGCCGACCACCAGCACCAGGTCCACCTTGGGGGCCATGAACTTGACCGCGTCCTGGCGGTTCTGGGTGGCGTAGCAGATGTCGTCCTTCTTGGGGCCGACGATGTTGGGGAAGCGCGTGCGCAGCGCGGTGACGATGGCGGCGGCGTCGTCCACCGACAGCGTGGTCTGGGTGACATAGGCGAGCTGGTCGGGATTCTTGACCGCCAGCGTGGCAACGTCCTCAACCGATTCGGCCAGCAGGATGCCGTCATCGACCTGCCCCATGGTGCCTTCCACCTCGGGGTGGCCCTTGTGGCCGATCATGACGATCTCCTTGCCCTGGGCGCGCATGCGCGCCACTTCGAGGTGCACCTTGGTGACCAGCGGGCAGGTGGCGTCGAACACCCGCAGTCCGCGCGCGTCGGCCTCGGTGCGTACCGACTGCGGCACGCCGTGGGCACTGAAGATCACCGTGTTGCCATCGGGCACTTCATCGAGTTCCTCAACGAAGATCGCGCCCTTGGCGCGCAGGTCGTCGACCACGAACTTGTTGTGCACCACTTCGTGGCGCACGTAGATCGGTGCGCCGAAGCGGATCAGTGCCTGTTCGACGATCTCGATGGCACGCTCGACCCCGGCGCAGAAGCCGCGCGGGTTGGCGAGCAGGATTTCCTTGTCACTCATGATGCGGTTCCGTCAGAGGATGCCGATGATCTCGACATCCAGGGTGATGGTCTTGCCGGCCAGCGGGTGGTTGAAGTCCACCTTGGCCTGGGTGTCGTCGATCTCGCGCACCAGTCCGGAGTAGCGCGAGCCGTCCGGCGCCACGAACTCCATGATCGTCATGGCCTCGATCGGCTCATCGGGCATGTCCTGCCGGCGCACCGTCTCGACCAGCTCCGGCCGGTAGGGGCCGAAGGCTTCTTCGGGCGTCAGCGTGAAACTGTGGTAGCTGCCGTCCTCAAGCCCGGCCAGGCGGGCTTCGAGCTGGGGCATCATCTCGTTGGCGCCCAGTTGCAGCGTGGCCGGCTTGCCCTCGAAGGTGCTGATCACCGGCTGGCCGCTCTCCAGCGCGATACGGTAGTTGAGCGTGACCAGACTGTTGGCTTGGATGGTGCGCGTCACGAATGGTTCTCCTTGGGCGAGGCATGGCCGGCGGGGCGGAACTGCGCCCACAGCATGAGCGCCACGCCCAGCGTGATGGCCGAATCGGCCAGATTGAAGGCGGGCCAGCCGTAGCGGCCCACGTGGAAATAGAGGAAGTCGACCACGGCACCGAGATACAGGCGGTCGATCACGTTGCCGATGGCGCCGCCGATGATCAGCGCGAAGGCGAAGGGCTGCAGGCGCTCATGCTGGTGCTGGTACATCAACCGGCCCAGCCACAGGCAGATGATGGCCGCCAGCCCGGTAAAGAACCAGCGCTGCCAGCCGGAGTGGTCGGCCAGGAAGCTGAAAGCCGCGCCCGGGTTGAAGAGCAGCACCAGGTTGAAGAACCCGGTGACCGGAATCGACTCGCCCGGCACCAGCTCGGCGAGCACGATCCGCTTGCTCAGCTGGTCGAGCACCACCACCACGAAGGCAAAGGCCAGCCACAGACCAAAACGCGGGCGCATCAATGCGTGCCCACCGATTGGCGTAGGGCGGATAAGCGCAGCGCATCCGCCAACATCGCAGCATCAGGCGAGATCGGCGGATGCGCCTTGCGGCTTATCCGCCCTACGTCCGCCGAACGGGACGGTTGTGCAAAACCGACCAGTCGCGCACACAGCGAGCGTGGGGCCCGCCCGCCCGCCCGCCGGGCCGCCCCAAGGGCGTTCGCCGCCCCCTCGGGGGGGTGAGGCAGGGGTTTCGCAAAGCACTGCTTTGCGCCTGACGAATGGGTCGCCTGTGCAAAGGCGACCCTCCGCGAACGCAGTGAGCGTGGGGGCCGCCCGCCCGCCCGCCGGGCCGCCCCAAGGGCGGGCGCCGCCCCAAGGGCGGGCGCCGCCCCCTCGGGGGGCAGCGAACGCAGTGAGCGTGGGGGCCTTTTTTCTCTATGCATGGCTGCGCGCTTCGCCGTCGCCATGCAGATTGCTGTGGCAGCGGCTGCACAGGGCGGGATGGTCGGCGATCGAGCCGACTTCCGGCCGGTAGTGCCAGCAGCGCTCGCACTTGGCGTGCTCGGAGGCGACGGCGTCGACCCGTTGCTCGTCCTCGCTGTTGACCGCTTCGAGCGTGGCCGCCGAGGTCTGCAGCACCAGGCGCAGGTCCTCGCCCAGCGAGGCCAGCGCGGCCAGGCGTTCGGGGGCGGCCTTGACCACCACCTCGGCCTGCAGCGCGGCGCCGATGGCGCCGGTGGTGCGCAGCGCTTCGAGCTGCTTCTGCACGTCGGCGCGGGCCTCGCGGATGATCTCCCAGCGGGCGATCAGCTCGCCTTCGTTGGGCTGCTCGGGTAGCACATGCCAGGTGTGCAGCATCACGCTGTCGTCTTCGCCGTTGCCGATCAGCGCCCAGATTTCCTCGGCGGTGAAGGACAGGATCGGCGCCATCAGCTTGACCAGGGTCTGGGTGATGTGCCACAGCGCGGTCTGCGCGGCGCGGCGCGCGGGTGAGTTCTCGGCCGTGGTGTACAGGCGGTCCTTGAGGATGTCGAGGTAGAAGGCGCCGAGTTCTTCCGAGCAGAAGATCTGCATCGCCTGCACCACGCGGTGGAATTCGAAGGTGGCGCAGTCGGCCTCGGCCTGCTTGGCCATCTGGCGGGTGAAGGCCAGCGCGTAGCGGTCGATGTCCAGCCATTGCTCGACCGGCACGCCGTTCTTCTCGATGTCGAAGTCGGCGGTGTTGGCGAGCAGGAAGCGCAAGGTGTTGCGGACGCGGCGATAGACCTCGACCACGCGGTCGAGAATCTCCTTGGAGATCGACAGCTCGCCCGAGTAGTCAGTGCTGGCGACCCACAGGCGCAGGATCTCGGCACCGAGTTTGTCGGACACTTCCTGCGGCACCACCACGTTGCCGACCGACTTGCTCATCTTGTGGCCCTTGCCGTCCACCGCAAAGCCGTGGGTCAGCAGCGCGTGGTAAGGCGCATGGCCGTCGATGGCGCAGCCGGTGAGCAGGGACGAGTGGAACCAGCCGCGATGCTGGTCGGAGCCTTCCAGGTACAGGTCGGCGCGCGGGCCGGTGGCGTGGCCGTCGTGGTGCGAGCCGCGCAGCACATGCCAGTGGGTGGTGCCGGAGTCGAACCACACGTCGAGCGTGTCGCTGATCTTGTCGTATTGGGCGGCCTCGTTGCCGAGCAACTCGGCGGCGTCGAGCTTGAACCAGGCTTCGATGCCTTCTTTTTCGACACGCAGGGCGACCTGTTCCATCAGCTCGACGGTGCGCGGATGCAGCTCGCCGGTTTCCTTGTGCAGGAAGAAGGGGATCGGCACGCCCCAGTTGCGCTGGCGCGAGATGCACCAGTCGGGCCGGTTGGCGATCATGGCGTGCAGGCGCGATTGGCCCCAGGAGGGGTAGAAGCGGGTGTCGTCCACGCCCTTGAGCGCGCGCTCGCGCAGGGTGGAGCCGTCGGCGACCTGCGTGTCCATGCCGACGAACCACTGCGCCGTGGCGCGGTAGATGACGGGGGTTTTGTGGCGCCAGCAGTGCATGTAGCTGTGGGTGATCTTCTGGTGGGCCAGCAGGCAGCCGACTTCCTCGATCTTGGCGACGATGGCCGGGTTGGCCTTCCAGATCATCTGGCCGCCGAAGAAGGGCAGGTCGGGCACATAGTGGCCGTCGCCCATCACCGGGGTGAGGATCTCGTCATTGGTGCGGCCGTAGGCGCGCCAGGCGTTGAAGTCATCCACGCCATGCGCCGGCGAGGAGTGCACGATGCCGGTGCCGGCATCGAGGCCCACGTAGTCGGCCAGATACACCGGCGAGACGCGGTCGTAGAAGGGGTGGCGGAACTCGATGCGCTCGAAGGCGGCACCGGCCGCCTTGGCGATCACCGTGCCCTCGAGTTTGTAGCGCTCGAGGCAGGCCTCGACCAGATCGGCCGCCAGCACCAGCAGGCGCTCGCCGGTATCGACCAGCGCGTACTCGAACTCGGGGTGCATGTTGAGCGCCTGGTTGACGGGAATCGTCCAGGGCGTGGTGGTCCAGATCACGGCGAAGGCGGGCTTGGCCAGCGCGGAGAGGCCGAAGGCGGCGGCCAGCTTGTCGGCTTCGCCGACGGGGAAGGCCACGTCGATCTGCGGTGACTGCTTGTCGGCGTACTCCACCTCGGCCTCGGCCAGCGCCGAGCCGCAGTCGAAACACCAGTTCACCGGCTTGAGGCCCTTGAACACATAGCCGGCCTCGACCATCTTGGCCAGCGCGCGGATCTCGCCCGCCTCGTTGGGGAAGGCCATGGTCTTGTACGGGTTGTCCCAGTCGCCCAGCACACCGAGGCGGATGAAGTCCGCCTTCTGGCCCTCGATCTGTTCGGCGGCGTAGGCGCGGCACAGTTCGCGCACCTTGTCGGCGGGCAGGCCCTTGCCGTGGGTGACCTCGACCTTGTGCTCGATCGGCAGGCCGTGGCAGTCCCAGCCCGGCACATAGGGGGCGTCGTAGCCGGCCAGGGTCTTGGAGCGGACGATGATGTCCTTGAGGATCTTGTTCAGCGCATGGCCGATGTGGATGCTGCCGTTGGCATACGGCGGGCCATCGTGCAGCACGAACTTCGGCCGGCCGGCCGACGCCTTGCGAATCTTCTGGTAGAGCTTGCGCTGCTGCCAGTCCTGAACCCAGCCCGGCTCGCGCTTGGGCAGGTTGCCGCGCATCGGGAAGGGGGTGTCGGGGAGATTGAGCGTCGTGCGGTAGTCGGCCATTGCAGTTCTTTAGCGTGAAGTATCGAGCGAATTGTGGGAGAGCCAGGTGCGGGCGGCGCCGGCGTCGAGCGCGATCTGGGCGGTGAGCGCGTCGAAGGAGTCGAACTTCTGCTCGTCGCGCAGCTTGTGCAGGAAGTGCACCCGCAAATGCGCACCGTAGCAGTCCTGGTCGAAGTCGAACAGATGCACCTCCAGCGTCGGCCGCCCGGCGCTGTTGACGGTAGGGCGCACGCCCACGCTGGCCACGGCGGGCCGCAGTGCATCGCCGAGGCCTTCGACGGCCACGGCATACACGCCCGACAGCGGCGGCCGGCGGCCCTTGAGCTGGATGTTGGCGGTCGGGTAGCCCAGGGTGCGGCCGATCTTGTCGCCATGCACGACGCGGCCGGCGATGCTGTAGGGGCGGCCGAGCAGTTGGGCAGCGCGGGCCAGACTGCCCTCGGCCAGCGCGGCGCGTACGGCGGAGCTGGAGACGCGCTCGGCGTCACAGGCGTGGGTGGGCATGGCCTCGACCACGAAGCCGAGGCGCTCGCCGGCCGCCTTGAGCATGGCGAAGTCGCCCTTGCGGCCGGCGCCAAAGCGGAAGTCATCACCGATGATCAGGTGGCGCACCTTGAGGTGGCGCACCAGCACGGTGTCGATGAAGTCCTCGGCGGTAAATGCGGCGAAGCGGGCGTTGAAGCGGATGATGCGGGTGATGTCGACGCCGGCGGCCGACAACAGCAACAGCTTCTCGCGCAGGGAGGCCAGACGCGCAGGCGCCTGCGCAGGCGCGAAGTACTCGCGCGGATGGGGCTCGAAAGTGAGCACCACTGCCGGCAAGCCAAGTGCCTGAGCCTTGTCCGTGAGTAGGCGGAGCAGGGCCTGATGGCCGCGGTGGATGCCGTCGAAGTTGCCGATGGTCAGCACCGAGGCGGTCGAAGCCTGTTCCGCGTCGCCGCGTGTAACCTGCATAAGCGCCTGAAAAAAGCGGCAATTATAGCCCCAAGGCGTCGATTTTCGGGGCTTTGGTGCGCCGCGGCAAGCCACCGGCGGGCGAACGGTACGCTTGACGCATGGCATCCGCATTTGGTTTGCTGATGCTTCACTCGCCGAGAGGGCCATGGGATGAATGACCAGGCAGGGACCGAGCAGGCGGCGCTTTGGCGCCGTGATGACTGGGCGAGCGCCTATGCACGCGTGCGTGCGGCCAGCGAGCGTTTGTGCGCGCCCTTGTGTGTCGAAGACTACGGGCTGCAGACCGCCGATTTCGCCAGCCCGCCCAAGTGGCATCTGGCGCATGTGAGCTGGTTTTTCGAAACCTTCCTGCTCGCGCCTTTTCTGCCCGGCTACCGGGTCTTCGATCCGGCCTTCCGTATCCTGTTCAATTCCTACTACGAGCAGGTCGGCGAGTTTCATCCGCGGGCCGAGCGGGGGCATCTGTCGCGGCCGACGGTCGAGGCGGTGTATCGCTATCGCGGGCATGTCGATACGGCCATGGCGACACTGATCACCGAAGCGGGCGCTGAACACTGGCCGACCATCGAGGCGCGCCTGGCCATCGGGCTGAACCACGAGCAGCAGCACCAGGAGTTGCTGCTCACCGACATCAAGCAGCATTTTTCGGTCAATCCGCTGCGCCCGGCCTATCGGCGTGATCTGCTTGCGCCCCGGCGCAGCGACGCGCTGCCGCTGGCCTGGCAGTCCTTCGAGGGCGGCCTGGTCGACTGCGGCTTTGCGGGCGACGGCTTTTGCTACGACAACGAGCGCCCGCGCCATCGCGTGTTTCTCAATCCCTTTGCGTTGGCCACGCGGCCGGTGACCAATTCCGAGTATCTGGCCTTTGTCGAGGCCGGCGGCTACCGCGACGCTGCGCTATGGCTGTCTGACGGCTGGGCCACGGTGCAGCGGCTGGGCTGGGGCGGGCCGCGCTATTGGGAGCGCATCGGCGGCGACTGGCATGAGTTTACGTTGGGCGGGCTGCGGCCGCTGGACCTCAATGCGCCGGTCTCGCACGTGAGCTATTTCGAGGCCGATGCCTATGCCACCTGGGCCGGCGCGCGCCTGCCCACCGAGGCCGAGTGGGAGCATGCGGCCGGGGGCGCGACGGTCGCGGGCAACTTGGTGGATCAGGACGTGCTGCAGCCGCAGGCAGCGGCGGGCGAGGGGCTGGTGCAGTTGTTCGGCGATGTGTGGGAACACACCGCCTCGGCGTATCTCGCCTATCCGGGTTACCGGCCGCCCGACGGTGCGCTGGGCGAATACAACGGCAAGTTCATGTCCGGGCAGATGGTCTTGCGCGGCGGCTCCTGCGCCACCCCGGCCGGCCATGTGCGCGCCACCTACCGCAATTTCTTCTATCCGCACGAGCGCTGGCAGTTCCAGGGCATCCGGCTGGCGCAGGATCCGGCATGAGCGCACTGGCCAACTTCGAACTGCACGACCTCAAGCCCGCCGTGGCCGATTTCCGGCGCGAGGTGCTCGCCGGCCTGGCCGCCACGCCACGCCGGCTGGCGCCCAAGTTTTTCTACGATGCCGAAGGCTCGCGCCTGTTTGACGCCATTACCCGGCAACCCGAGTATTACCCGACACGCACCGAGATTGGCTTGCTGCGTGCGCACGGGGCGGAGATTGCCGAGCGCCTCGGTCGCCAGGCCGCGTTGATCGAACTGGGCAGTGGCAGCGACATCAAGATCCGCAGCCTGCTCGACGTGCTGCGCCCGGCCGAATACCTGCCGCTCGACATCTCACTGAACCACCTGCGTGCCTCGGCCACCGGGATCGCCCGCGACTATCCGCAGATTCGTGTGCGGGCGACCTGCGTGGACTACACGCGCGCGTTTCCGTTGCCGCCGATCGCGCCAGGGGCGCACCGCGTGGTGTTCTATCCGGGCTCCAGCGTGGGCAACTTCGAACCGGCCGATGTGCGCGATCTGCTGCGCTGGGTGGCCGGCATGGTCGGGCCGGGTGGGCGGCTGCTGATCGGGGTGGACCTCAAAAAGGACGTGGCGCGGCTCAACGCTGCCTACAACGACGCCGCCGGCGTGACCGCCGCCTTCAATCGCAACGTGCTGGTGCGCATGACGAAGGAGCT
>QQUN01000036.1 GCA_008501585.1 Pseudomonadota bacterium
GGCCTCGACACCACCACGCCGGACACCCGCGCCTTGCAGCTGGCCCAGGCCGCGCCGGCCGCGCTGGCGCGCTGGGCGGGGGGCGAGCGCCTGATTCTCGCCAACGAGCAGGCGCATTATCTCGGCGGCCTGCGCCTCGGCCAGACGGTGAGCCTGCCCACCGACGACGGCCCGGCCGACTACACGGTGGCCGGTTTCTTCCACGACTATGGCAACCCGTACTACCAGTTCTACCTGCCGCGCGAGGAGGTGGCCCGCCGCTGGCGCGATGTGGCGTCCACCGGCCTGGCCTTGTGGCTCCGGCCCGGCGTGAGCAGCGAGACGGCCGAGGCCGCGCTGGTGGGCGCGGGCGTCCAGCCCGGCGAGTGGTTTGCGCAAGGCGACATCAAGAGCCTGTCGATGAAGATCTTCGACCGCACCTTTGTCATGACTGCCGCCATGAACACGCTCACCCTGCTGGTGGCCGGCGCCGCGTTGCTCACCGCGCTGCTCGCCATCGTGCACGAACGCCTGCCCGAGTTTGCGCAGTGGCGCGCGCTGGGTGTGACGCGGCGCGAGTTGCTGCGGGTGGTCGCCGTGCCGCTGGCGCTGTTCGTGACGCTCACCTGGCTGGCCGCGATCCCGCTCGGTGCGCTGCTGTCGTGGCTGCTGATCCATGAACTCAACGTGATGTCTTTCGGCTGGAGCATGCCCATGCTGTGGTCGCCGATGCCGGCGCTCAAGCTCGGACTGCTCAGTGCCGGCATTGTTGCGCTGGTGCTGGCGGTGGTGTTCAGTCGGCTCACCCGCCAGCTGCCGCAGGCCATGGCGCAACTGGGGAGCGCGCCATGAAGGCGGTCTTTCTCCTGCTGATGGCGTTGCTTGCCGGCCCGGCGACGGCGCAGGGCGACCCCTACCAGGTGCTGCGCAGCACCGGCCAGGGCCATGCCGAGGTCGTTCCCGGTCGCGCCTTCGATTTTCCGGCCGACCACTTGCCGCATCCGGACTTCCGCATCGAGTGGTGGTATCTCACCGCCAATCTCAAGGACGCCGCCGGCCGCCACTGGGGCCTGCAATGGACGCTGTTCCGCCAGGCCATGAGCCCGGCCACCGACACCGCCGGATGGGACAGCAACCAGATGTGGATGGCCCATGCGGCCATCACCACGCCCGATGGCCATCGTCATGAACAGCGCTTTGCGCGCGGTGGCGTGGGCCAGGCCGAGGTGCGGCTTGAAAACGGTCGGTTTGCCGCCTGGCTGGACGACTGGTCACTGATCGGATCAGGCGCCGGCATGCTGCCCGGCCGGCTGCGCTTCACGGTGGGCGAGGCGGTCGTCGACATGCAGCTGGCCAGCGACACGCCGCCGGTGCTGCAGGGCCAGGGCGGCTACAGCCAGAAGTCCGCCCAGGGGCAGGCCAGCTACTACTACAGCCAGCCGCACATCGCGGTCAGCGGCACCGTGAGCGTCGACGGCCAGGCGACCGAACTGACCGGCACCGGCTGGCTCGATCGCGAGTGGAGCTCGCAGCCACTGGCCGACAACCAGCAGGGGTGGGATTGGTTCTCGCTGCATCTGGCCGATGGCCACGCGCTGATGGTCTATCGCCTGCGCCACGACGACGGGCAACACTGGTTGAGCGGCAGCTGGGTCGGGCCGGACGGCACGGCGCGCACGCTGGCCGCCGACGAGATTGCGCTGACCGTGCTCGATACCCGCCGTGTGCGCACCCCGAGCACCGCCGACCCGGCCGTCACCCGCGACTTGCCCCTCGCCTGGCGGGTCAGCCTGCCGGGGCTGGATCGCCACTGGACGGTGCGCGCGCTCATCGACGACCAGTGGATGGGCGGGCGCTTTCCCTACTGGGAAGGCGTGGTGCTGGTCGATGAGGGTGCGGGTGGCGTCGGCTATCTGGAGTTGACCGGCTACGGGCGTTGAGCGGCGCTGGTGCGGGCGATGAAGTCGAGGAACTGCGGATTGTCGGCATAGGCGATGTTGATGCGGATCGCCGCCGTGGCCTCGGTTTTTTCGGGCCGGAAGATGGCGCCCGGCGCGAGGAAGATGCTCTCCTGCGCGGCGCGGTAGGCGATGTCGCGCTCGTCGATGCCCGCGCCCAGCTCGCCCCACAGGTAGTAGCCACCGGTGTGGGTGTAGGGCAGGGCGATGCCGGCGCCCTGCAGCGCGCGGATGGCGCTTACTCGGGCACTGTCGACATGCTTCTTGAGCCGTCTCAGATGGCGCAGGTAGAGGCCACTGGCGATCATGTTGAAGACCACGCGCTCGAGCAGGTCCGACGAATTGACCACCGTCAGCATCTTCAGGTTGCACAGCACGTCCATCAGCTGCGGCTCGGCGGCGACATAGCCAACGCGCAGGTTGGCCGACAGGGTCTTGGAAAAGGTGCCGACATACACCACCCGCTTGAGCTGGTCGAGTGTGGCCAGGCGGGGCTGGGTGGCCTGCAGGATGTCGGCGAAGGGGTCGTCCTCGACGATGTAGAAGCCGAACTCCTCCGCCAACTGGAGCAGGCGGTGGGCCACCGGCAGGGTGATCGAGCTGCCGGTGGGGTTGTGGCCGAGTGACTGGGTGAAGAACACCTTTGGCCGATGGACCTCGCAGGCGCGCTCCAGCGCAGCCAGGTCCGGCCCTTCGTCGAGGCGCGGAATGCCCATGGCGCGGATGCGTGACAGCCGCAGCTTGCCGAACAGCGGGTAGTAGCCGGGGCTGTCAACCAGCACCACGTCATCGGGCTCAAGCAGCTGGCGCGCCACCAGGTCGAGGCCGTGGTTGGCGCCGTAGGTGAGCAGGATCTGCTCGGGGGCGGCCTCGATGCCGCGTTCGCCGAGCATCAGCGCAATCCGCTCGCGCAGCGGCCGGTAGCCCCACGGCGTGCTATAGCCGTAGCCGGCGGCCGAGTCCAGCCCGTGCTTGAGCTGGGCAATCTGCGGGCCGAGGCCGACACGCTCCATCCAGCTGGCCGGCGGGCGGCCGTCGCCGACCCGCACGGCGTAGTGTTGGTCGAGCTGCTCGCGCAGCAGCGAAGCCGAGTCGATGGCTTCGGCGATGTGGGAGGAGGGTGTGCTGCCAACGGCCGCGCGGCGGCTGGCGACAAAATACCCCGAGCCTTGCTTGGATTGCAGCAGGCCGAGCGCCACGAGCCGGTCGTAGGCCTCGCAGACGGTGTTTTTCGAGACCCCGTGTTCGCTCGCCGCGGCGCGCACCGAGAGCAGCTTCTCACCGGGCTTGAGCAGGCCGTCCTCGATCTGTGCCCGCAGCCTGCCCACCATCGTGTCGATGCGTCCCATGACGGATTCTCCGGGCGCTGTTGCCCACTGTCGTGCCTAAATAACTGGGACAGTGTTTGCAATAAGTCCTGAAACTGTCCCTTTTACTGTCCCTGTGCATTGTAGATGATCTCCTCACCTCGACAACCCGTTCCGGCCACTTGCCTGGCCCCAGAAAATGCACCGTCCTCAGGCGGTGCCCACAAGAGGAGACAACCATGAAGAACCTTGCACGCAGGGGCGCACTGAAGGCGCTGGGCCTGGGCGCTGCCGGCCTGGCAGCCAGTTTTGCCGTCAGCACGCCGGCCAGGGCGCAGGCGACCGTCACCTGGCGCATGCAGGCGCTGTGGGATGGCGGCACCACGCCGCAGAAGTTCGAAGAGCGTTTCGTGGCGCGCGTGGCCGAGCTGACCGGCGGTCAGTTCCGTATCGAGCTGTTCTCTGCCGGCCAGCTGGTGCCCCCCAACCAGGCCTTCGACGCCGTGCGCGGTGGCGCTTTCGAGCTGATGAAGACTTTCGATGGCTACGAGGCGGGCAAGATCCCCGGCCTGGCGTTTACCAGCACCATCCCCTTCGGCTTTCCCGAACCCGACCAGTTCGAGGCCTGGTTCTATGAACTCGGCGGTCTCGAGCTGGCGCGCCAGGTGTATGCGCCGGCGGGTTTGTTCTATATCGCGCCAACGGTGTATGGGCAGGAGCCGATCCATTCCAAGTTCCCCATCCAGCGCATTGCCGACATGAAGGGCAAGAAGGGGCGCTTTGTCGGCCTGGCGTCGAGCGTGATGTCGGCGCTGGGCGTGGCGGTGACGCCGATGGCCACGGCCGAGGTGTACTCCGCGCTCGACAAGGGCGTGATCGACTTTGCCGACCGTGGTGATCTGCAGGCCAACTTCGAGGCCGGCCTGGGCGATGTGGCCAAGTACATCGTGGCGCCCGGGCCACACCAGCCGACCACCGCCACCAGCTACGTGGCCAACCGCGCCGCCTACGAGAAGCTGCCGCCGGCCTTCAAGGCGGCGTTGGCCACCGCCGCGCGCGAGGTGTCGGCGGCCTTGCGCCAGCACATCCTGGTCAGTGACGGCAAGGCGATCGAGGCCTTCCGTGCCAAGGGCGTGGAAGTCACCTCGCTCGATCCGGCCGATGTGGCCGCAGCACGGGTGACGGCGCGCGAGGCCTGGCAGGCGGCCACCAAGAACGAGCCGATGGCAGTGAAGATCCTCGACAGCCAGGTGGCCTTCATGAAGCGCCTCGGCCTGCTCGCCTGAGCGTTCGTCCGCCGTCCGTGTCCTGAGGTATCCCCGCGCATCGCGTTGGCGATGGGCGGGGTGCCGCCTTGCTGGAATCCGTCATGTCTTCCGTGATCCGCCTGTATGTCAACGGCGTTACCCGGCTCAACCGCGCCCTGTTCCTGCTGGCGGCGGCGTTGGCCTTCGTCATCGTGCCGGTGATGCTGTACGAAGTTGTCGCCCGTTATGCGTTCGATGCGCCCACCGTGTGGGGCATGGAGCTGGCGACGCTGCTATTCGGCCCTTACTTTCTGTTCGGCGGGCCGTATCTGCTGCACCTGGGGGGCCATGTCAGTCTCGACGTGGTGTACCGCAGTCTGTCGCCACGCGCGCGGCGCCGCTCGGACCTGCTCAACCACCTGGTCATCATGAGTTTCTGCGCCATCCTGGTGTTCTATGCCTGGCCGCTGGCGGTGCAGGCATGGGGCTACCGCGAGACCACCTTCTCGGCCTGGAATCCGCCGCTGTGGCCGGTCAAGTTCGCCGTGCCGGCGGCCGTGGCCCTGCTCGGTGCCCAGAGCCTGGCGGAATTCCTGCGCATTGCCGTTCTCGGCGACAGCGCCCGCCATGACGGCGAGGTGGCGCAATGACGCCAAACACCATCCTCCTGATCATGTTCGGCGGCCTGACGCTGCTGATGCTGTCGGGGCTGCCGATTGCCTTCGTGCTCGGTGGTCTGTCGCTGCTGCTGACCGTCACCCTGTGGCGCCCGGACGCCGTGGTGCTGATGGTGCTGCAGGTGTTCGACACCATGCGCTCGGAGGCGCTGCTGGGCATTCCGTTGTACATCCTGATGGCCAGCATCCTGCAGCGTTCGGGCATCATCGAGGCGCTCTACCAGGCCATGGAGTTGTGGTTCGGCCGCGTGCGCGGCGGGCTTGCGGTGGGTACGGTGGTGATCTGCGTGGTGATGGCGGCGATGACCGGCGTGGTGGGCGCAGCGGTCACCGCCATGGCGGTGCTGGCGATGCCCGAGATGCTCAAGCGCGGCTACGATCCGAAGCTGGTGACTGGCACCATCTGCGCCTCGGGCACGTTGGGTATCCTGATCCCGCCCTCGGTGCTGACCATCGTCTATGCGGTGACCGCGCAGGTATCGATCGGCAAGATGCTGATCGCCGGCCTCGTGCCCGGCGTGTTGCTGGCCACCTTGTACATCGTCTACATCCTCGCGGTGGCCTACTTCAAGCCCGGTGCGGTGCCGCCGGGCGCTGGCGAGCGCGTGCCGATGGCCCGCAAGCTGGCCAGCCTGAAATCGCTGGTGCTGCCGGCCTTGCTGATCGTGATGATCCTCGGCTCGATCTTCTTCGGCATTGCCACCCCCACCGAAGCGGCGGCGGTCGGTGTGTTCGGTGCGCTGGTGTCGGCCGCGCTGCGCCGCCGGCTGAGCGTCGACGGGCTGGTCGGTGCCGCCACCGAGACGCTCAAGGCAACGGCGATGATCCTGTGGATCACCATCGGCGCCAAGGCCTATGTGTCGATCTTTACCGGCCTGGGCGGGGCGGACACCCTGCTTGCGTTCATCCGTGAGCTTGACGTGGCGCCCTACGTCATCCTCGCCGTGATGATGCTGATCCTGATGTTCCTCGGCACCGTGCTCGACGAGATCGGCATCATCCTGCTCACCGTGCCGGTGTTCCTGCCGATCGTGCGCCTGCTGGGCTTTGACGAGATCTGGTTCGGGGTGCTCTACGCGCTGACCATCCAGACCGGCTACATCAGCCCGCCCTTCGGCTACACGCTGTTCTACATCAAGGGCCCGCTGCCGCCGCACCTGAGCATGGCCACGGTGTACCGCGGCGTCCTGCCCTTCCTGTGCTTGCAGATCGTCGGCCTGCTGATCTGCGCTGCCTTCCCGACCATGACCACCTGGCTGCCCGACCTGATGTCGAACTGAGCCCTTCGCCGGCCTTCCCGATTCTGGAGACTCCTGCAATGAACCCCACACCGAAAAGCGCACGCATTTCCGGCTTCCACAAAAAGACGCCTGCCGAGCGACTGGCGGCTGTCGCCGAGTTCAGCGAACTGACCGCCGATGAGGTGGCTCACCTGGGCAATATGGGCAACCTCGACCCGCACCTGGCTGACCACCTGATCGAGAACGTGATCGCCACCATGAACGTGCCGGTCGGCGTGGCCACCAACCTGCGCATCGATGGCGAAGACATGCTGGTGCCGATGGCCACCGAGGAGTCGTCGGTGGTGGCGGCAGTGTGCAACGCGGCGCGCCAGTGCTATGAGGCGGGCGGTTTCACCACCTCGATGTCCGAGGCGATGATGATCGCCCAGGTGCAGCTGGTCGGCGTCAGCGATCCGGTGCATGCGCGTCTGCGCATTCTCGAAAAACGTGACGAGATCAAAGCCTTGTGCGACGCCTGCGATCCGGTGCTGGTCAAGCTGGGCGGAGGACTGCGCGATGTGGACGTGCGCCTGGTGGATAGTGCCGGCGGGCGCATGGTGGTCACCCATCTGATGGTCGACACCCGCGACGCCATGGGCGCCAACGCGGTCAACAGCATGGCCGAGAAGCTGGCGCCGCAGATCGAGGCGTGGACCGGCGGGCGCGTGTACCTGCGCATTCTCTCCAACCTCGCCGACCGGCGCCTGGCGCGTGCACGCGCCGTGTGGCGCTGCGCGGATATTGGCGGCGAGGCGGTGCGCGACGGCATCATCAGCGCCTACCAGTTTGCCGCGGCCGACCCCTATCGCGCGGCGACCCACAACAAGGGCGTGATGAACGGCATCTCGGCCGTGGTGCTGGCCACCGGCAACGACACCCGCGCGGTGGAAGCCGGCGCGCACGCCTACGCCGCCCGCCACGGCCGCTATGGCAGCCTCACAGACTGGGAGGTCACGCCCTCGGGCGACCTGGCCGGCAGTATCGAAATCCCGATGGCGGTCGGGCTGGTGGGGGGCGCGACCAAGCTGCATCCGACCGCGCGCGCCTGCCTGCGCATTCTCGGTGTAACAACGGCCGAACGCCTGGCCCGGGTGATTGCCGCCGTGGGCCTGGCGCAGAATTTCTCCGCGCTCAAGGCGCTGGCCACCACCGGCATCCAGAAAGGGCACATGTCGCTGCATGCCCAGAACATCGCCATGATGGCCGGTGCCCGTGGCGAGGAGGTGGCCAGGGTGGCCGCCATTCTCGTCGCGCAGGGGACGGTGAGGGTGGATGTGGCCGAGGCCGAGTTGGCGAAGCTGCGCGGCTGAGGGGTTCAGTCGGCGGTGGGCGTGGCCGGGGTGTTGCGCGGGCGGCGGACCACATTCACTTGCCGCGCCCGCAACTGGCCGCAGCCGCCATCGACTTCCTGCCCCGCCGAATGGCGCAGCTTGGTGAGGATGCCGGCGCGGTGCAAGAAGCGCGCGTGCTCGGCCGCCTTCTCCCAGCTGGGCCGGCGGAAGGCGAGGTCGTCGACGGCGTTGTAGGGGATCAGGTTCATCAGCGCGAACTTGCCCTTGAGCAGGCGCACGATGCCGTCCATCTCGGCCTGGCTGTCGTTCACCCCGTCGATCAGCGTCCATTGGTACTGGATGGGGTAGCCGGTGGTGCGGGCGTAGTGCTCGCCGGCCTCGACGAGTTCTTCGGGCGAGATGCGCGGTGCGCGCGGCAACAGCTTTTCGCGCAGCGCGGCGTCGGTGGTGTGCAGCGACAGCGCCAGCGCCGGCTTGATGCGCTGGCGCGGCAGAGCGTCGAACACGCGCGGGTCGCCGACGGTGGAGAACACCAGGTTCTTGTGGCCGATGTCGCCCTCGCTGCCGAGCAGGTCGATGGCTTCGAGCACGTTGTCGAGGTTATGGGCGGGCTCGCCCATGCCCATGAACACCACCTTCTTCACCGCCCGCAGGCGCCGCGCCAGCACCACCTGGGCGACGATCTCGGCACTGCCGAGCTGGCGGATCAGCCCCTCGCGCCCGGTCATGCAGAACACGCAGCCGACGGCACAACCGAGCTGCGTCGATACACACAGTCCGCCGCGCGGCAGCAGCACGCTCTCGACGGTTTGCCCGTCCGCCAACTCGACCAGCAGGCGCGAGGCGCCGTCCTCGCCGGGATGCTCGGACTTGAGCGTGGCCAGGCCGTCGAGCATTGGGGTGATCGCGGGCAGCGCGTCACGCACGCGCTGCGGCAGAAAGTGCTCCGCCGGACGCGGCCCGCCGTCGAGCGGCAAGCGTTGCGTCCACGCGCGCAACAGGCGTGCCTCATGGCAGGGCTTGGCGCCGAGGTCGCGCAGTTGCTGGCGGAGGGTGTGGATGCGCATGGCGAGGGGGAAAGCCGCAGAAATCAACAAAGGCGGCAATTGTAAGCCGACCGACGTGCGTGCGATGCGCGGGGGCGCGGCAGTCGATCAGCGGTGGTGTGCGCGGGCCGCTGCGGCGCGTTCCCAATACAGGCCGCCGACAATGGCGACCGACAGGATCACGAGGGCTGGCCAGCGGGGCATGATCGGTGGCAGCAATAACCCATAGAGCGCGGCAAGCGTTGAGGTGCCAATGATGATGGCGCACCAAAGGCGCAAGAAACTGAGCCACCAATGTGCGCAAAGACGCCAACGACGAACAGACGAAGCATGTGATTTCGAGCGTGAAGCCAAAAAAACTGGGGGCGCCTACTGGCGCCCCGGCGTTCTGCTTACTTGCCGTCGGTCGGTTTCAGGCTGCGGGCGGCCAGATCCTCGGCCGATTTTTCCTTCCACACCGGCCAGTACTCGGCGTATTTCGACTTCACGCTGTCGATGTTGGCAGTGTTCCAGGCCAGGGTTTCGGGGGAGTTCTCGACCAGTTTGGTGCCGGCCAGCCAGCCGTTGAACGAATCGCTGGCGGTGTTGTATTCGCTGGTGCCGTCATTGCGGATCGGCCACAGCGAGAAGCGGGCCTTCCACATGCCCATGCGCGGGGTGACCAGACTGTAGTAGGTCTTGCCGCCGCTCAGTTCGGCTTCGAGGAAGTCGGCGGCCTCCGACACGACCATGAACACCCGCTTGCCCGGCGCGGTGGTGTAGGCAATCTTGGTGCCGTTGTCGATGATGCCGATGAACTCGGGGTTGCCTTTGCTGACGTCGTAGAGCGACGCGCTGATGGCGCTGCCCACGAAAGACGACCGCATGAAGACCACCTGCGATTCTTCGGCGCGGACGGTCTGGATGGTCTGGGTGCTGGCTTCCTTCATCGGTGTCGATGCGCAGCCGACCAGTGCGAGCGTCGAGGCAAGCAGCACAATGCGAATGAGACTCATCGGAACTCCCTATCTGTAGTTTTGAACAGCGGTTTGTCGGTGGATGCTACCGGTTGTTCGCCCGCCAACGGCGCGTGCGTTCAACTGGCGAGGGGGAGTTTATGTACGAATCAAGCATATGTGAATCGAATTTTGTCGCCAGGCTTGCGGTGGCGCCGTGTTGATCCCTGAAGGGTATTGTTGCCGCCCGGGCGTATTTCCCCGTGGAATCAACCGACTGGGCCGGAGGCAGGCGCTACCGCCCCCAGATGGCGGCCAGTCCCGCGTCGGTGCCGCATTGACGGCGGTAGCGGGCGTAGTCTGCCGGGCGTGTCCGGGCGAAGTCCTGATGCACGGCCTCGGCGGGGTAGAACGTGGCGGCGTCGCGCACCTCGGTGGCCAGCGGGCGGCGGAATTTGAGTTGTTCGAGGACGGTGCGCGATTCTTCCGCCAGGCGGCGCTGACGGGGCGTGTGGGTGTAAATGGCGGTGGTGTAGGACGGCCCGACGTCGCAGAACTGGCCCTGGCGATCGATGGGGTTGATGCTGTGCCAGTAGGCGATGAGCAGGGTTTCGTAGTCGAGCTTGTCGGGGTCGTAGCGCACCTGCACCGCTTCGTGGTGGCCGGTGTGGCCATAGGTGACGCGCTCGTAGGTGGGGGCGGTGTCGTGGCCGCCGGTGTAGCCGGTGGTGGTGTCCAGCACACCGGGGAGTTTGTCGAAGGCGGCTTCGAGCGACCAGAAGCAGCCACCGGCAAAGGTGGCGATGGCGTCGGCGGCTGCGGTGGGCGGGGCGACGGCGGCGAGCACGAGAGTGAGCGCGGCGGCGGCCGGTGCGCGGCGTGACGAGAGCAGCATCGGAGCCTCCTGGACGGTGGCGGGCGGTGGTGGTGAAGACCCCGGAAGCGCCGAAGCGTTCCGCTGGCCAGTGGCGGATGGCGGGGGCGGGCCGGCAGACCGTTGCCGTGCCGGTTTGATTTTGCTCAAGTTGCCGCCGCCGGTGACGATCATGTCCGGACACACGCCCCGCAATCGATTGCCGCGGCGGCCAGCACGTGCCGGTTACCCCTGGTCGTTCGCTGTCGCCGGGCTCAAGGTGATACATGATGAAAGTGCTCTTCGCGCCCGCCGTGGCGCTGCTCAACCGGCTGCGCTACCCGTGGAAGTTTGCCGTGCTCGCGGTGGTCTCGTTGCTGGCCATCGGCTTTTTGCTGTTCGGCCTGGTGGAGGCCAAGCGCGCACAGATGCGCCACCTGCAGGGCGAGATGGATGGCCTCGGCGCGCTGACCCAGGTGATGGTTTTCGTCGAGGCGGTCCAGCAGCATGGTGGCTTGTCGGCGGCGGTGCTGGTGGGGCGTGACGCGGCGCTCGAGGCGCGCCTGGCCACGGCACGCGAGGCGGTGCAGGGGGCGCTCGCTGCGGCCGACGCCGCCTATGCCGGTGTTGGCGCCAGCGATGCCGTGATGCAGCGCTGGGCCGAGGCCAGGGCGCAGTGGCAGTCGCTGGCCCAGTCCGGCATGTCGATGGCGCAGGTCGACAACCGGGCGGCGCACGCCCGGCTGGTGGCGCTCTCCCTGCAGGCGCTGCGGCGCATGGGAGATGAGCTTGGCCTGGCGACCGATGGCGCGACGGAGTCGTCGATCCTGATCGGTGCCTTGCTGCGCGGTGTGCCGGATACGGGCGAACGGCTGGGGCGGTTGCGGGCGGTGGGGTCGGGCGCCTTGTCGGCGATGATGATCGATGCCGACACCCGCTTCTATCTGAGCACCCAGATGGGTGAGCTCAACAAAACGCTCGGCGAACTCGATGAGAACCTGGCCCGCGCGGCCGAGGCCAGCCCGGCGCTGGCACCGGCGATCGGCGGCATGCGCCAGGACCTGACCACGGCCGTGACGGCGGTGCGGGGCGAACTGGGCAAGATCCTGCAAGAGAACTTCGACACCACGCCGACGGCGTTTTTCGAGATCGGCACAAAGGCCATGGACCTGGTCTTTCATCAAGCGACGGCGGTGATGCTGCCCACCGTGCACACCTTGCTGGCGACGCGGTACGCCACGGCGCGGAATGACTTTTCGGCGGCCATGGCAGTGTCGCTGTTTGCCGTGCTGTTGCTGCTGTATGTGGCCGTGGCAGCGTATCTGGCCATCCTCGGCTCGGTGCGCGAGTTGAATGCCGGCGCCCGTGCCCTGGCCGAGGGCGACCTGACGGCGCGGATCGAATTCACCGCCCGCGACGAGCTGCGTGACGTCGCCGCGCAGTTCAATGCCATGTCGGCGGCGTTTGCCGACGTGATCCGGCAGGTGCAGTCCGGCGCCGAGCAGGTCAGCCAGGCGTCGACCGCGCTGGCCCGCTCGTCGGCGCAGGTGGCGCACAGTTCGGCGGCGCAAAGCGATGCCGCCAGCAGCATGGCGGCGGCGGTGGAGGAAATGACCGTCGGCATCGACGAGATCAGCCGCCATGCCAGCGTGGCCGAAGACATCTCCTCGCGCTCCGGCGGCCTGTCTGATGAAGGCGCCAAGGTGGTGTCCGACACCGTGAATGAGATGGAGCAGATCGCCAGCGGCGTGAACAACGCCGCCGAGGTCATCGAAAAACTCGGCGCGGCGTCGGCGCAGATCTCGTCCATCGTCAAGTCGATCAAGGAAATTGCCGACCAGACCAATCTGCTCGCGCTCAACGCTGCCATTGAAGCGGCGCGTGCCGGAGATATGGGGCGGGGCTTTGCCGTCGTGGCCGATGAGGTGCGCAAGCTCGCCGAGCGCACCGGCTGCGCCACCGAAGAGATCGCCGCCATGATGGTGTCGGTGCAAGGCGGCACCAGCGAGGCGGTTGCCGCGATGAACCAGGGCGTCGCACGGGTGCGCGACGGAGTGGCGCTGACATCACGCGCTGGCGATGCCATGACGCAGATCCGTGATGGCGCGCGTCAGGTCGTCGCTTCGGTGACCGATATTTCGCAGGCCCTGCGCGAACAAAGCTCGGCCAGTACCGAAATTGCCCGCAACGTGGAGCGCATCGCGCAGATGGCCGAGGAAAACAACGCCACCGTCAGCGAAACGGCCACCACCGCCACCCGCCTCGAGGGCCTGGCGGCGCAATTGCAGGGGAATGTGGCGCGCTTCCGCGTTTAGCGGAATCCGGGCGTGGTGGTGACTCAGGCGATGACCCCGGATTCCGGCCTGCGGCCTGCATCCGGGCTATGCATCACGCCTTGCAATCCTCAGGCATTCTTGCCTTTCTGCCACAGCACATCGCCATGCCCGTCCACCTTGTTGAGGTGACGGCCGAGGACGAACAGCAGGTCGGACAGGCGGTTGAGGTATTGGCGCGGGCCGTCGTTGACCGCCTCTTCCTGCGCCAGGCCGACCAGCATGCGTTCGGCGCGGCGGCAGACGGTGCGGCAGTGGTGGGCCTGGGCGGCGGCGCGGGAGCCGCCGGGGAGGATGAAATCCTTGAGCGGCGAGAGGGTTTCGTTCCACGCGTCCAGCGCGGTTTCGAGCTTGTCCACCTGCTTGGTCGAAATCATGCTCATGCCGGGGATGCACACTTCACCGCCCAGATCGAAGAGGTCGTGCTGCACATCGGTGAGCAGGGCGCGCACGTCGTCGGGCAGGGTTTCGGTGAGCAGCAGGCCGACGCAGGCGTTGAGCTCATCGACTTCGCCCAGCGAGTGGATGCGCAGGCTGTTCTTGGAGACGCGGTTGCCATCGCCGAGGCCGGTGGTGCCGGCGTCGCCGGTGCGGGTGTAGATCTTGGAGAGGCGGTGTCCCATGGTGGTGTCGTGTCGTTGTTGAGTGTCGGGCGATTGTAGCGGTGGCGGCCGTCGGGTGCATCCGGGCGGCTTACCAATGCTTACAACAGGCGTGTCTTCCGTTCGTGCGGGGTCGGCGTTGTTGCCGGTGTGGGCCCCACTCACACAATACGAACAGGAGTCAGGTCATGAAAAAGATATTCACGCTCAGCGCCATCGTGGCTGTCTGCACGCTGTCGGCGCCGGCCATGGCGGATCGCGGCGGCCATTGGGTCGACGCGCGCCAGGATCGTCAGCAGCAGCGCATCGAGCGCGGGGTGCGTTCGGGCGATTTGACCCGCCACGAGGCACGCCGGCTCGATCGCGGCCAGGACCGCATCGACCGCATGCAGGATCGCGCCTATGCCGACGGCCATGTCAGCCGCCACGAGCGGGCGCGGATCCACCGCGAACTGGACCGGCAGGACCGGCACATCTATCGCGAGCGGCATGACCGCCAGATCGCCCGTCGCGACCATGACGACCGTGGCTGGCATCGCGGCCATCGTCACGCGCCGGCGTATGGCTACTACGACTACCGCCCGGTGGTGCGCCACGTGCCCGTGGTGCGCCGGGTCTATGTGGATCGCGAGCCGAGCATTTCGCTGGTGCTGAATCTGCCGTGACACGGCCGCCGGCCGGCCTCGCCCGTCCGGTGCCGGCCGGCCCGGCCGGACGGGGCCGTGGGCGCGGCCGGGCCGGCGTGGGTCAGGCGATGGCAAGGCGCCAATCGGCGCGGTTTTCGTGGCCGCTGGCCACCCCGTTTGCACAAAGCGCCATGCTAAGATGCCCGCTTTGATTCAATCGCGGCCCGTGTCGCCGCCAGACGCCAGACGCCACCATGAAAAGCGCCCAGATCCGCCGTACCTTCCTTGAGTTCTTTCAGTCCAAAGGGCATGAAATCGTCGACTCCAGCTCGCTGGTGCCGCACGAGGATCCGACCCTGCTGTTCACCAACGCGGGGATGAACCAGTTCAAGGACGTCTTCCTCGGTTTCGACAAGCGTCCCTACAGCCGTGCCACCACCTCGCAAAAATGCGTGCGCGCCGGCGGCAAGCACAACGACCTCGAGAACGTGGGCTACACCGCGCGCCACCACACCTTCTTCGAGATGCTGGGCAACTTCAGCTTCGGCGACTACTTCAAGCGCGACGCCATCCTCTACGCGTGGGAGCTGCTCACCGAGAAGTTCGGCCTGCCGGTCGAGAAGCTGTGGGTCACCGTGTACGCCGAGGATGACGAGGCGTACGACATCTGGAACAAGGAAGTGGGCGTGCCGGCCGAGCGCATCGTGCGCATCGGCGACAACAAGGGCGCGCGCTACGCCTCCGACAACTTCTGGATGATGGGCGACACCGGTCCCTGCGGCCCGTGCACCGAGATCTTCTACGACCACGGCCCCGAGATTCCCGGTGGCCCCCCGGGCTCGCCCGAGGAAGACGGCGACCGCTACATCGAGATCTGGAACAACGTGTTCATGCAGTTCAACCGGGACGAGGCCGGGGTCATGCACCCGCTGCCCAAGCCCTCGGTCGATACCGGCATGGGCCTGGAGCGTGTGGCCGCCGTGCTGCAGGGCGTGCACGCCAACTATGAAATCGACCTGTTCGTGAACCTCATCGCCGCCGCCGCGCGCGAAACGTCCGGCGCGGACATGGACAGTCCCTCGCTGAAGGTCATCGCCGACCACATCCGCGCCTGTGCCTTCCTCATTGCCGACGGCATCATCCCCGGCAACGAAGGCCGCGGCTATGTGCTGCGCCGGATCATCCGCCGCGCCATCCGTCACGGCTACAAGCTTGGCGTGCGTGCGCCCTTCTTCCACAAGCTGGTGCCCGACCTGGCCCGCGAGATGGGCGAGGCTTATCCGCAGCTGGTCGACGACCAGGCGCGCATCATGGACGTGCTGCGCCAGGAAGAGAGCCGCTTCTTCGAGACCATCGAGCATGGCATGGCCATCCTCGAAGCCGAACTGACCGCCATGGCCGGCCAGGGCGGCAACGTGTTCAATGGCGAGACCGCCTTCAAGCTGCACGACACCTACGGCTTCCCGCTCGACCTCACCGCCGACGTCTGCCGCGAGCGCGGCGTCACGGTGGATGCCGAGGCCTTCGATGCCGCCATGGCCCGCCAGAAGGCGCAGGCCCGCGCGGCCGGCAAGTTCAAGATGGCCGCCGGCCTCGAATACGAAGGCGTGAAGACCGTCTTCCACGGCTACACCACGCTGTCGCAAGAAGGCCGCGTGACCGCGCTGTACCGCGACGGCGCGCCGGTCAAGCGCCTGCTGCCGGGCGAGCAGGGCGTGGTGGTGCTCGACAACACCCCGTTCTATGCCGAATCCGGCGGCCAGGTGGGCGACCAGGGTGAATTGTCCAGGGGCGGCGCCTGCCTCACGCTGTTCAAGGTGGAGGACACGCTCAAGATCCAGGCCGACGTGTTCGGCCACCATGGCGAGCTGGTCAATGGCGAGTTGAATGTGGGTGACACGGTCGCCGCGCAGGTCGACGAAGCCGCCCGCGCCCGCACCATGCGCAACCACTCGGCCACCCACATCATGCACAAGGCCCTGCGCGAAGTGCTCGGCAGCCATGTGCAGCAGAAGGGCTCGCTGGTCGACCCCGACAAGACCCGTTTCGACTTCGCCCACAACCAGCCCATGACGGCCGAAGAAATCGCCGAGGTCGAGCGCCGGGTGAACCGCGAGATCATCGCCAACGTTGCTACCGACGCTTCGGTGATGGCGCTCGACGACGCGCAGAAATCCGGCGCCATGATGCTCTTCGGCGAGAAGTACGGCGACGAGGTGCGGGTGCTCACCATCGGCTCGTCCAAGGAACTGTGCGGCGGCACCCATGTGGCGCGCACCGGTGACATCGGCCTGTTCAAGATTGTGAGTGAAGGCGGTGTGGCCGCCGGCGTGCGCCGGGTCGAGGCCGTGACCGGCGAAGGCGCGGTCGCGTGGGTGCAGGCCCAGCAGGGGCTGCTGGCGGGCGCTGCCGCCGCCCTGCGTGCCCCGGCCACCGAACTGCCCGAGCGCATCGGCCAGATGCAGGACACGGTCCGCTCGCTCGAAAAGGAACTGGCCCGCCTCAAATCCAAGCTCGCCGCCAGCGCCGGTGCCGACCTGGCCAGCCAGGCCGCCGATGTGAAAGGCGCCAAGGTGCTGGCCGTGAGCCTCGACGGGGCCGATGTCAAAGCCCTGCGCGAGACCATGGACAAGCTCAAGGACAAGCTCGGCTCGGCCGCCATCGTGCTGGCCTCGGCCGCCGAGGGCAAGGTCACGCTGATTGCCGGCGTCACCGCCGACCTCACTGGCAAGGTCAAGGCCGGCGAACTGGTCAACTTTGTCGCCCAGCAGGTCGGCGGCAAGGGTGGTGGCCGCCCCGACATGGCCCAGGCCGGCGGCACCCAACCCGAAAACCTCCCCGGTGCACTCATGCGTGTCACCGAGTGGGTGGGTGAGCGTTTGTAAAACGCACTCCCAGCAAACCCCACGGGCCGGCACAACCGGCCCGTTTTTTTTGAGTCCGCGATACGATCGCAGCACAACAACGGAGACAGCCATGCAACAACACTTCGCCAGCGACAACTACGCCGGCATCTGCCCCGAGGCCACTGCCGCCTTGCTCGAGGCCAACACCGGCCATGCGCCCGCCTATGGCGACGACGACTACACCCGCAAGGTCTCCGACCGCCTGCGCGAAGTCTTCGAGACCGATTGCGACGTGTACTTCGTGTTCAACGGCACGGCCGCCAACTCGCTGGCGCTGGCCACGCTGTGCCAGTCCTACCACAGCGTGATCTGCCATCAGCTCGCGCATGTGGAGACCGATGAATGCGGCGCGCCGGAGTTCTTCTCCAATGGCGCCAAGCTGCTCACCGCGGCGGGTGAGCAGGGGCGGCTCACCCCCGAGGCGATCACCGAGGTAGTCACCCGCCGCACCGATCTGCACTTTCCCAAACCGCGCGGCGTCACACTGACCCAGACCACCGAAGTCGGCACGCTGTACCGGCCGGATCAGGTGGCCGAACTGAGCGACACCGCCCGCCGCCTCGGCCTGCGGGTGCACATGGACGGCGCCCGCTTCGCCAATGCTGTTGCGGCCCTTGATGTGGCGCCGGCCGACATCACCTGGCGTGCCGGTGTCGACGTGCTGTGCTTTGGCGGCACCAAGATGGGCCTGCCGGTGGGCGAGGCGGTGGTGTTCTTCGACCGCAAGCTCTCCGAGGATTTCGCCTGGCGCTGCAAACAGGCCGGCCAGCTCGCTTCCAAGATGCGCTTCCTGTCCGCGCCGTGGCTGGGCATGCTCACCGACGACGTGTGGCTCAGGCACGCGCGCCACGCCAACGCCATGGCGCAGCGCCTGAGCGAGGGCCTGGTGACGGCGGGTATCGAACTGTTGTTCCCGACCGAGGCCAACGGCGTGTTTGCGCGGCTGCCGGCGGCGGTCGAGGCCGGGCTGCGTGCCAAGGGCTGGCGGTTCTACACCTTCATCGGCGCGGGTGGTGCGCGCTTCATGTGTGGCTGGGATACGCTGCCGGCCACGGTCGATGCCATCCTCGCCGACATCCGCAGCCTCACCGGAGCGGGCGATGCGATTCGATCCTGAGCACTGGCGCTATTGCCCGCGCTGCGGCACGGGCCTCGCCGACGCCCATCTCGGCGGGCTGCCGCGCCGCGTCTGCCCCGACACCGCCTGCGGCTTCATCGCCTGGGGCAATCCGGTGCCGGTGGTCTGTGCGCTCATCGAGTGCATCGACCGCGATGGCCTCATGCTGCTGGCGCGCAACGCGGCCTGGCCCGAGGGCAAGTTCGCGCTGGTCACCGGCTTCCTGGAGCGTGACGAAGCGCCCGAACACGCCGTCGCCCGCGAGGTCAAGGAGGAAACCGGGCTCGACGCGCAGGCGGTGCACTGGATCGGCAACTACAACTTCGCCGAGGCCAATCAGGTGCTGCTGGTCTATCACGTGCAGGCCACGGGCGAGATCGCGCTCAACGAGGAGCTGGCCGAGGTGAAGCTGATCGCCCGTGACAGGCTCAAGGGCTGGGAGCGCGGCACCGGCTATGCGGTGCTCGACTGGCTGGCACGGCAGGGGCTCGGTTGAGGCCGAAAAACGCCGGGCTATGACCTTGGGTGGATGCATCAAGCATAGTCCGGCGCTAGAATCCGGGGGCGGGGTCCGAGCGGCTCCACGAACCACGAAGAGCGTCCGACCATGCCCCCCACCTCCGAGCAGGCCCTCGACTTCGATCTCACCGACGACGGTACCGATGACGCCGTCGCACGCATCGCCAGCGGGCAGCGCTTCGCCCTGGCCGGTGTGCTTGCCCAGTTCCTCGGTGCGTCCGCACAGGGGCAGGGCTTTTTCCTGCCGGCGCTGATGTTCGTGACCAGCGCCGTCTGCCTCGGTGTCGGTGCCGTGCGCATCACCCGCGCCTTGGGCGACGGCTTGCCCCTGCGGGTGGCAGTGCTGATCGGCCTGCTGATCCCCTTCGTGAACCTGCTGACCCTGCTGGTGGTGAACCGCCGGGCAAGCGCCGCCTTGCGTGCGCATGGCGAAGCGGTCGGGCTGTTCGGCGCAGCGGGCGGCCGTGATTTCTGGCTGGCGGCGGTGGGCGCCGGCGTGCTGCTCGCGACCGCTGGCGCGGCGCTCGATCGCCATTCAACTGCCATCGGCCTGCACCGCACGAGCGGCGTCGCGTCGAGCGTGGCCGGGCTGGCGGCGCAGCTCAATGCCGAGCTCGGCGCGCCGCGCCTCATCATGCCCGGTGTGCGGATCGAGGGGGCTGACCGGCACGGGGGCGATCTGCGCATACGCATGCGCCTGCTCGATTTTGGCGGCAACGCGTTGCACCCCGAACAACGCATCCGGATGCGCGACGTGGCGACCGAGAAGCTGTGCGCCTTGCCCGCCGAGGTACGCACCACGCTGGGCCGGGAACAGGCGCGGATGATGTATCAGGTCGAGAACGGGCGGGGCGACGCGGTGGCGCAGATCCTGGTCACGCTGGACGACTGCACACCGGGTTGAGCGCTACACTGCGAACATCGACGCCGTGACCCGGAGAACGCCATGACTTCCGCCTGGAGCTGCCCGCATGATCTCGATGGCATCTGCCAGCGCGTCCGCGGGGCGCGCTGTTCGCCCGGCATGCGCGGCTGTGAGCTCGAGGGCAAGGTGCGCTTTGCGCGCGACGAGATGAACCTGCCGCGCAAGCCGGTCAAGGCCAGCGTGCCGGCCCCCGAAAAGGAAAGGGCCGCGCCGGCGCCGAAGCGGCGCCTGCCGTTCTGACGCCCGGCCCGCTCAAACCGTGGCGGAAGCGTGCGGCCAGGCTGAATGGGGATGGACGACATGCACGCATGGACGCCTTGCCGGTTTTGTCCGGGCATCACGCAGGCTGCGCCGATTGCCCCCGGATGCGCCAAGGCAGTAAAGTCGATGCTGCCACCGACCTGGTGGTGCCAACGCGAGATGCCCATGACGCTCCCAGCCGACCTTGTCCACGAACTCAGCCTGCTTGCCCAGTACGATGTGAGCGATTCGCAAACCGGCCTCAAGGTGCACCATGATGCGGCGGCCGAAACCGTCGCGGCGGCGCAGCGGCTGTTTGACAAGGGGCTGGTGAGCCAGCATGACGGGGGCTACCTGACCAAGCTGGGGCATGAGGCGGCCGAGCACCTGGCCTCGGTGCGGCGCATCCTCGCCTAGTTCCGCATGGCGGGTTGCCAGCGGCGGGGGCGGGTGTGACGGCCGCCCGTGCGGTCTTCGCCATTCCCGGCACCATGTGCGATGCGCGCCTGTGGCATCGCCTGCTGCCGCAGCTGCCCGGTGTCGACTGGCGGCATGTGCCGATCCCTGACGGGCCCGATGTCGACTACCTCGTGGCGGCGCTGTATGAGGCGCTGCCGGCCGAGCCGGTCAATCTGTTCGGTTTCTCGCTCGGTGGCTACCTCGCGGCCGCGCTGGCCTGCCGCCATCCGGCGCGGGTCGCGCGGCTATTCATCTGCTCGAACAGCCCCTGCGCCTTGCCTGAGAGCGAAACGCGCCAGCGCCGGCAGTTGCTGGCCTGGCTCACGCGTGGCGGCTACCAGGGTCTGAGCGACCAGAAGATCGCCCAGATGATGTCTGCGCGCAGCCTGGCCGACCCGGCCATCGGGCAATGCATGAAGGACATGGACGCCGCGCTCGGCCTCGCGGTGCTGGCACAGCAGCTACGCGCCACGAGCGAGCGGGCCGACCTGCTCGCCGGCGTGAGCGCCTTGCGCTGCCCGGTCTGGCTGGGCTTTGGCGAGGAAGACGGGCTGGTCAATCGCGGCTGGATCAGCCAGTTGCAGGCGGCGGCACCCGCGCATGCGGTGCACATGGTGCCGGGCGCGGGCCACATGCTGCCGCTGGAGGCGCCGCAGGCGCTCGCTGGCCTGGTGACGCGCTGGCTGGATTGAGGGCGCCCCACCCAAGGAGAGTTTCAAGAATGGCCGATTTTCTGAACTGGATCGCCGGCGACACCGGCGGCAAGCTGCTGTTGCTCTCGCTGCTGTCGCTGCCGGTAATCGCCCTGGTGGGCTACTTCGTCTATCTGGACCGCAAGCAGAAGTAGCCAGCGTGTTCAGGCGCCCGGACCGCGGTGAAAGATCAGTGCCTCGACCGGCACGCCGCCCACCAGATGCTCGTCCACGATGCGTTTCAGGTTGGCGGGGGTGACGTCGTAGTACCACACGCCGTCGGGCTGCACACACATCACCGGGCCGCCCTTGCAGGCGGCGAAGCAGCCGGTGCGTGTGCGCTTGACGCGTGCCTCGCCCGTGCTCAGCCCGGCGGCCTTGAGCCGCTCGCCGAGCGAATCGAACAGGGCGCCGGATTCGCCATTGGGCGTGCAGCGCGGCCCGGTGCACACCAGCAGGTGGCGCTGGTAGGCACCGATCTTCGGTTTTTCGACCCCGCTCATGCTTCGATGGCCTCGGCACGCCGCGCCAGCACGGCCTCGATGTAGTCGACCGGCAGCTGGTACTGCGCAGCGAGCGCGGCCGCGTCGAGCCCGCTCGCGCGGAGGGCCTCGCACCAGCCGTTGAGGCCGGTGGACAGCGAGCGGCCGGCCTGTTCGCCGTCGCGGGTGGCCCCGTTGGTGACGTCATACTTGTTGGCATAGCCGCGCGGCGTGACCATCAGCCCGTCGCGCACGAAGGTGTGGCTGTTGCCGATGATGACCGTCGATAGCATGCCGATCTCGGCCTCGCACATGGCGGCCAGCGTGGTCATCTCGATGCGCTGTTTCGGCCGGTAGGCGGACTTGACGATGGCCACCGGGGTGTCGGGCCGGCGGTGGCGCAGGAAGAGGTGTTGCGCCTCGACGATCTGCCCGGTGCGGCGGCCACTCTTGGGGTTGTACAGCGCCACGACGAAATCCGAGGCGGCCACGGCGTCAAGCCGGCGCGCGATGGTCGGCCACGGGGTGAGCAGGTCGGACAGGGAGATGGCGCAGAAGTCGTGGGTGAGCGGGGCGCCCACCAGCGCGGCGCAGGTGTTGAGCGCCGAGGCCCCCGGCACGATCTCCACCTCGATGTCGAAGCCCGGTGTCCAGCCGGCCTCGAACAACACCTCATAGGTGGGGCCGGCCATGCCGTACACGCCGGCATCGCCCGAGGAGATGAGCGCCACCTTCTTGCCCTGGCGGGCGCGGGCGAGGGCCTCGATGGCGCGGTCGAGCTCTTCGGTCATCGACTTTTTGACCACCTCCTTGCCTTCGATGAGGTCGGCCACCAGGCGGATGTAGGTGACGTAGCCGATGATGGTGTCGGCCTCGGCAATCGCCTCGCGGGCGCGCTGGGTCATGTGTTCGACATGGCCGGGGCCGATGCCCACGAGCATGATCTTTCCGGGTGCGGTCATTGGGGAATCCTTGCAATGGAGACGGTGGCGTTGCGGCCGTCGGGGTCGCGCAGCTTGTGTTTTTCGAGGATGAGGTCGTGCACGGTGGTGCCGGCGGCGAGCAGGGCGGCCGCTTCGGACACCGAGGGCGTGCCGGTGTATTTGCGCACGGTGTCCGAGGGATTGGGTACCGCCACCCGGGCCAGCTCGGCGGCGCGGTAGAAGCGCACCGGCCAGTTGTGCCAGGCAATGACGGTGAGCAGGCCGTCTTCGTCGGCCTTGAGGTCGATGCTGGCCACCCGCGCCACGGCGGCGCGGCTCAGTCCGCAGCGCGCCAGGGCCTCGGCGATGGCGCCGTCGATGGTCTGCCAGGGGGTGCCGCGGTCGCAGCCGAGGCCGAGCGCCACCTTCATTCGGGGGCTCCCGGTGCGGGGCGGTAGACCACCAGCCGGTCGGCGATGGCGGCGTAGAGCGAGGCGGGCAGCTCGCCGGTGTGGCGGTGGGTGATCCACAGCACGGCGCCGTGGCGGCGCGGATCGATGGCGTCGATGCGGTCGAATACCTGGATGTTGCCCGGCAGCGCGCCGCTGCGGCCGTTGGCATGACCGCGCCACCAGTCGGCACTGCCGGCCTCCTGCACCACGGCGACGGGTTCGTCGTTGACCACCGCGGCGCTGGTTTTCACGATGACCGCCTTGCTGGCCTCGAAAGTCCAGCCCAGCTCGCGGCCGAGCAGGTCGACCGCCAGCGTCTGGCGCGCGTCGGAGGCGGTGGTGAGCACCGCTTGTGCGCCGATGGCCTCGGCGACCGCACCGGCCAGCGCGTTGGCGCCGCCCAGGTGGCCCGAGAGCATGGGGATGGCGAAGCGGCCGGCTTCATCCAGCGCCACCACGCCGGGGTCGCTTTCCTTGTCGCCCAGGTGCGGGGCGATCAGGCGCACCATGGCACCGAGCGAAACCACGGCCACGATGGCGTCGAAGGCCTTGAACAGGCCGGGAATCTGCTCGGCCGTCTTGCCCTCGTAGCAGGCCGCCATGCCGGGCGCGGCGGCTTCGGCGATGTCGCGGAACTTGGCCGGGGCGAACAGGTGGGCGCCGGGCAGGGCGCGCGTGATGCGGCCGGCCAGGGCGATGCCGTGGCGGGTGATGGAGACGACCGCGATGCGGTCGTTGGCGAAGGGGAGTGGGGTCATTGTCTTGTCGGGCGGGTTTCAACCGGCCTCGGTGATGGGTTGGGAAATGGCGGCACGCTTGCGGCAGCCGCGACGCAGTTCGCCGCGGGCGCGTTTGGGGTTCTGCACCAGCATCAGCGAGAGGTAGTTCACCGTCTCGCCGCGCAGGCGCGCGATGTCGTGCACCACCCGCTCTTCGGGCGAGCCGACCTTTTCGATGAAGCAGCTGGTGGCGAGCAGGCCGCGCCGTTCGAGCAGGTCGAGAATCTCGTCCACCAGCGGTTTCACCTTCATCAGCACCAGGGTGTCGAACTCGTCGAGCAGGTGGTCGATGAGGCCCACGCCGTAGGCGGCGGGGATGATGGCGACGGTTTCGTCTTCCTCCGCCAGCGCCACATCGGCGCAGGCGGCGGCCGCGGCAAAGGAACTGACCCCGGCGATGGTGTCCACCGCCACGTCGGGCGCCAGCTCGCGCACGGCGCGGGCCAGATGGCGGAAGGTGGCGTAGGTGGAGGCGTCGCCCTCGACCAGGAAGGCGACGTCACGCCCCTCGGCCAGCAGCTCGACGGTACGTGCCGCGGCGCGCGCCCAGGCCTTGGCCAGCGCGACGGCGTCGCGGGTCATCGGGAACACCAGTTCAACGGCGTCGTGCGGCACGGCGAGGCCGCCGCGCACGGCGATGTCGAGCGCGTAGGAGCGCTCTTCGGCGCGCTTGACCGGATAGGCCCAGCGCGCGCCCGACTGCAGCGCGGCCCAGCCGCGGCGGGTGATCAGCTCCGGGTCGCCGGGGCCGAGGGAGACGCCAATCAGGCGGCCATAGTGGGGTGCGTTCATGCGGATTCCTTGTGGGCGGTGACGATCCACACCGGGTTCTGGGCGGCCAGCCGGTGCATGTCGAGGATCGGCTGGCTGCGCGCGGACGACAGCTGGGTGACGTCCCAGCGCACGCCGGCGGCGGCCAGCGCGGCGGTGGCGGTGGCGAGGTTTTCGATGGTCACGAAGTTCATCACCAGGCGGCCGCCGGGCTTGAGGCGGTCGAGGATCAGCGCGATCAGCCCGGCCAGCTCGCCGCCCGAGCCGCCGATGAACACGGCGTCGGGGTCGGGCCAGGTGTCGAGTCGTGCCGGCGCCCGGGCCTGCACCAGGGTGTAGTTGCTGGCGCCGAAGCGGCGCGCGTTCTCGCGCGCGTTGGCGGCGTCGGCCTCGCTTTTCTCGATGGCCCACACATGGCCGTGGCGGGCGATGCGGCTCGCTTCCAGCCCGACCGAGCCGGAGCCGGCGCCGATGTCCCACACCACGCTGTCGGCGCGCAGCGCCAGTTTGGCCAGCGACACGGCGCGGGCTTCGAGCTTGGTGATGAGGCCTTTTTCGGGACTGCGCTGGACGTAGTCGAAGTCGTCGAAACCGAACACGGCGCGCCCGGCATTCGAGTCGCGCTCGATCAGCACCACGTTGGGATCGTCGAAGCGCATGGCCGCCGCCTCGGCCAGCGGCAGATCGGCAAAGACGGCTTCGTCGGGCAGGCACAGCCGGCTGGCCACGCTGATACGCGCGCCGTCAAAACCGGCGGCGAGCAGCGCGCGGGCGATGCGGTCGGGGCTGTTTTCGGGACCGGTGAAGGCGGCCACGCGCGGGTGCTCGGCGACTTGCCGCACCAGGCGGTAGAGGCCGTGCTCGGGCGTGGCGCCTTCGATCCATTCGCCGGCGTCCCGGCTGTGCACCGAGCCGATCACCACGTCCTGCCACGGCTTTTTCAGCCGCGCGAAGAGCAGTTGCAAGGTGGAGGGCGCAGGCAGCACGGCCACCCCCGCGGCGCCGAGCTTGCGCACCAGAAAACTTGCCATGCCGTGGCACAGCGGGTCGCCGGTGGCGAGCACGACGGTGTTCAGGCCGTCGGCGTGGGCCTGCGCGATCCACGCGGGCACCTGGCCCAGTGCGTCGTCCATGGGGCGTACGCTGGCGCTGCCGGGCAGGTGGTGCTCGAGCAGGGCCAGGGTGCGGCCGGCGCCGATGACCAGGCCGGCCGTGGCGAGGCGTTGGCGGGCGGCGTCGGAGAGGCCGGCCCAGCCGTCGTCGAGGATGCCGACGAGGGTGCAGTGTTCAGACAATGTCTTCTTCC
>QQUN01000054.1 GCA_008501585.1 Pseudomonadota bacterium
GGCATGAAGTACAGCCAGTGCCGCAGGCCGGGCGGCGGCGTGCCGACCGGCGGGCGTTCGGCGGGGCGGGCTAAGGTCGCCGACAGGGCGGCGTAGGGCGTCGCGGTGGCGATGTCGGAGGCCGCTTCCGAGCGGCCGATCCAGTCCTTGAGATTCATGGTGTTGCGTCCTCTGTCAGGTTCGGGGCGGGGCCCTGTCCGCGACATGTGCCGCGGGCAGGGGCCGGATCAGGAAGAATCGCGCAATCCGATCGGCCGGCTCACTTGAGCGGCCACGGCATATCGACGTAGTGCTGCAGCACGCCGGCCGGGAAGTCGAGCGTCAGGTAGTGGCCGAGGGTGGTCATGAAGGCGATGCACAGGCCGGTGTAGATCAGGCTGCGCAGCACGCCGAGTTGGGTGCGCACCATCAGGAAGCTCATGATGAAGATGGCGATCGAGATCATGAAACCGAGCAGCGAGGTCATGCCGAACAGGAACACGAACCAGCCCACTGACGGCCACACCGAGGTGCCGTCGTCGATGCCCTTGGCCCGGGCGGCCACTTCCTGGTCGAAGTGCGAACTGTGGCCCGGCTTGCCGACGACCAGCATCATCACCATGTAGGCGGTGAAGATGACCATCAGCACCGAGGTGTAGAACGGGAACACCGAGCCGAGGAAACTCAGCGGTGCGCTGCTCAGCACGCCGTACAGGAAGGTGCCCAGCAGCAGCGTGGCGAACACGATCTGCGGGCGACGTTCGGCCTTGTTGGCACCACCGAGCACGGGCTTGTCGGTTTCCTCGCCGCGGGCTTCCTTGGTCACCGCGCCTTCTTCCGACACGCGGCTGCGCAGGGCCATCAGCGTGGACACGATGGTCAGTGCGCCGATGATCAGCACGCCCGGGCGCTGCACGAACTCCCAGCCGTAGAACTGCAGGGCCTGGTACAGGTAGTTCTCGGCCTGGCTGGAGAGCACGAAGCCGATCAGGAAGGCGGGGCGGGGCCAGCCGAAGCGGCGCAGGAAGATGCCGACGATGCCCACCGCAAACAGCACCAGCAGATCGGTCAGATCGCGCCGCGCCTGGAAAGCCGCGAAGCAGATGATCATGATCATGAAGGGCGCGATCAGGTTGAACGGCACGAAGGTCAGGCGGGCGATTGGCACGGCCAGGAAGAAGCAGATGGCGGCGCCGACGATGCTCGAGAAGGCCAGCGTCCAGGCGATGGTGTAGGTCAGCTCGAGGTCGGTGGTGACCATCGACGGGCCGGGCTGCAGGCCGAGCAGCACCATGCCGCCGAGGAACACGGCCATGCTGCCCGAACCGGGAATGCCGAACAGCAGGGTCGGCATCAGCGCGCCGCCTTGCAGCGCGTTGTTGGCCGATTCGGGCGCGATCACGCCCTTGATTTCGCCCTTGCCGAAATTGGACGCATCCTTGCTGGTCTGCGCGGCATGGCCATAGGCGATCCAGTCCACCACGCCGCCGCCGAGGCCCGGAATGGAACCGATGAAGGTGCCCAGCGCCGAGCAGCGCAGCACCAGGAACCAGTGCCGGAAGGTGTCGGCCACGCCCTGCAGCCAGCCGGCGCCGAGGCCGGACTTGGCGGCGATCGGACGGGAGCGGCGGACCAGTTCGGCGATCTCGGGGATGGCGAACAGCCCCAGGCCGATGATGACCAGCGGCACGCCGTCGATCAGGTAGTCGATGCCGAGGTCGAAACGGCTCTCGCCGGTGGCGGGGGCGGCACCGATGGCGCCGACCATCAGACCCAGGCCGCAGGCAATGACGCCGCGCATGATGCTCTCGCCGGCCAGCACGCCGACCACCGACAGCCCGAGCAGGGCGAACATGAACAGTTCGGCGGTGGTGAAGGACAGGATCAGCGGTTTGGCGACGACCACGAAGCCGGTCAGCATCACCGCGCCGAACACGCCGCCGAGCAGGGAGGCGGAGAACGCGGCGCTCAAGGCGCGGGCGGCCTGGCCTTTTTTGGCCAGCGGGAATCCGTCCAGCACGGTCGCCTGGCTGGCGCTGGAGCCGGGAATGCCCATGAGCACCGAGGTGAAGGTGTCGCCGGTGGGGATCACGGCGACCATGCCGACGAGCATGGCCAGCGCGGAGACCGGGTCCATGCCGTAGATGAATGGCATCAGCAGAGACATGCCGGCGATGCCGCCGAGGCCGGGCAGGATGCCCACGCCGAGGCCGACGACGATGCCCAGCAGCATGTAGGCGAAGTGCTGAAACGAGAGGAGGCCGACAAAGGCACTCTGCATGGCTTCTAGCATTGGAAACTCCAGTTGTGGATGGCTGTGCCGTCAGCGAGGCGAGCGAGGTGCCTCACTGACGGCGCTCAGCGTCAGAAGCGCGCGTTGTACTCTTTTTCGAGCAGCGCACGGACCCAGTCGCGGGCCTTCGGATCGATGGTGGTGCCTTCCTTGAAGAGCGCCTCGCCGGCCTTGTCGGTGACCTGCTCGTAGCCACCGAGGGCTTCTTCTTTCGCTGCGAGGTATTCCGGGTCCTGTTTCATTTTGCGCACGGCGGCACGATAGGCCTCGACGATGTTGGCCGGCGTGTCCTTGGGCAGCACCAACAGCTTCTGGGCCGGGAAGCCGGCGATCAGGAAGGACTTGAACGCTTCCCACTCGGTGCCCTCGGGCTTCTTGCCGGTGACCATCTCGATGGCTTCGCCGATGTGCGGCAGCTCGGGGAAGTTCGGGTCGCGGATGAGCTTGCCGTCGTCGTCGGTGGTGCCCCAGCTGAACAGCGGCACGGCCTTGCCTTCCTGTACGATGGGTAGCGAGCTCTTCAGGTAGGCCGAGGTGGTCTGGTAGTCGATGTTGGCTTCACCGCGCTCAAAGGCCAGGCGGCCTTCACCACGGCTCTTCATGCCGAAGACATGATGCACATCGAGGCCGAGCAGACGGAAGCCGAGCAGCGGAACCAGGTCGAGCGAGGTGGCGCCCTGGCTGCCATAGACCAGACGCTGGCCCTTGAGCTTGCCCAGGTCGGCAAGCGACTTCACGCCGAGGCTGCTGCTGATGTAGGCGACGCCGCCGGTGGGGGCGGCGAGCACGACTTGCCAGTCCTTGTAGTCGTACTTCACGCGCGGATCATTGAGCAGGTAGGGGAACTGGGTCGAACCCGAGGTGCCCAGGATGCTCAGGCCGTCCGGCTTGGCGCGCGAGGCGAACTGGTTGGCGCCGGTGATCGAGCCGCCGCCGGGCTGGTTCTTGACCACGATGGTCGGCTGGCCGGGCAGATGCCGTGACAGGAAGGGGGCGTTGAAGCGCGCCCAGGTGTCCGAGCCGCCGCCGACGCCGAAGGGCATCACGAATTCGATGGTCTGGCCGGAAAAGTCGACCTGGCTGGCCATGGCCGGCATGGGCGACAGGAAGGTGGCAGTGGCCAGCGCGACCGACAGGCCGAGGAAATGGCGGCGATGAATGGGTTTTTGGGTCATGGTTGCTCCTCCAGGTATGTTGTTCAGTTCAGTGCTGAGTATGGGAAAGCCCGTGGGCTCGGGTGCCTGATCTCTCCGGATCCTGGGCGTGAGGTTGCAAGCAATGGTGCATGTTCATGGGGTGTCTCCTCCCGTTCGCGTTGTGCTTGCCCTGATGGGGCCGTGTGCGGTCATGCGGCTTAGCCGACCTGGCGATGAGGCACCAGGACCGTGCCGCTGAGCAGCGGCCGGGCGGTGGTGACCAGACTGGCGCGCTTGATGGCCGGGATGCCCTGCGCGTCGTGGCCGGCGATGTCGATGTCGAAGGCCATGGTGCCGCTGGGGTGTTCGATGATGATGTGCCCGAGTTGGCGGGCGTCGAGTTCGACCACATCCTCGGCCACCGAGCCGGTGACATGGCAGGCGGTGGCCAGCGCCAGTGCGCCGGAGATGCCGAAGGTGGCGTGGCACCATTTCGGCGAAAAGTAGCGCGCGGCGATGTTGCCGCCGTTGCGCGGCGAGGCCACGATGGCGATCTTGGGCAGGGCCACGCTCTCGCGGTCTTCGAGCCCCATCAAGCTGGCCGCTGCCAGGCGAATGGCCTTGAGTCGCTCGGAAAACACCGTGTCGGCGTCGAGATCCGCCTTGGATTCGTGGCCGGTCTTGCCCAGCGCCTCGGCCTTGACCAGCACCAGCGGAATGGCGCAATCGATGCAGGTGACGTCGACATCGCCGATCGTGTCGCGCACCTTGCCCGTCGGCAGCAGCACGCCGGTGCGTGTGCCGGCCGGGTCGAGGAAGCGCATCTGGATCGGCGCGAAGCTGCCCGGCACGCCATCGAGCCGGCAGTTGCCGTCGTAGGTGAGCTTGCCGCCGGGGGTCTGCACCGTGACTTCGGCGATCTTGCCGCTGTTGAGGTTGAGGATGCGCAGCGTGGTGGTGGGCGAGGTGGTGGGAATCAGGCCCGCGTCGATGGCGAAGGGCGCCACGCCGGCGAGCATGTTGCCGCTGTTCGGCCGCACGTCGACGAAGTTGCGGGCCACCGACACTTGCGCAAACAGATGCTCGAGGTCGGCGTCCGGCCGGCTCGACGGCCCGACGATCACCACCTTGCTGCTCTGGCTGTCGCCGCCGCCCATGCCGTCGACCTGGCGCAGATCCGGAGACCCCATGGCCGCCAGCAGCACGCGATCACGTGCTGCCGTGTCTGCGGGCAAGTCCTGAGCGAGGAAGAACAGGCCTTTTGACGAGCCGCCTCGCATCAGCACACAGGGTATCCTTTCCATCCGCCGGTCTCCTTCCATGTGTTTCGTTTGATGGCATCTTAGAAGCAGCCCGGAAGCGAATGAAATGCAATAAATGGCGTTATTGATTCTATACTCGCATAAGTGCCATTTATTGAGGACGGCGGGATGAAGATCGACTTTGACGGTATCCAGGCGTTTGTCGTGATTGCCGAGCTGGGCGGCTTCAGCAAGGCGGCCGAACATCTGCATGTGACGCAGACGGCGCTGACCCGTCGCCTCCAGAAGCTCGAGGCCTACCTTGGGCTGAAGCTGCTCGACCGTACCACGCGTTATGTGGAGCTTACCGCCGTGGGCCGCGACTTCCTGCCACAGGCGCGCTCGATCGTCAGCGAAATGACCGTCGCCGTGAGCCGGCTCAAGGACATGTCGCTGCAGGCCAAGGGCGGATTCACGCTGGCCTGCGTGCCGACCATGGCCTCGCATGTCCTGCCAGCAGCAATCCGGCGCTATAAGGAAAGCCATGCCGGCAACCGGATCCGGCTCATCGACGCCACCGCCTTCGAAGTGCGTGACGCCGTGTTGCACGGCCAGGCCGAGCTGGGCATCGGGGTGCCCACTGAGCGCCATCCCGAGTTGCTGGAAACTGCGCTGCTCGAAGAGCCCCTGATGTTCTTCTGTCGCGAAGAACACCCGCTGAGCGCGCGTGCCGCGGTGACCTGGTCGGACATGCGCGAGGCCGAACTGGTGGTGGTCAGCAGCATGACCGCCACGCGCGTATTTACCGACTACCAACTGGCGAAGCGGGGCATCAGCCTGAAAGGTGCCTTTGAGGTGCAACACCATGCGACGGCGATCAGCCTTGTTGCGGCCGGTGTCGGCACCGCGATTTTGCCCGCGTCCTCCTTCGAGGAGGGCGCCCGCCCCGGGGTGCGCCGCATCCTGCTGACCGGCCCGACGATCAAGCGCAAGATCGTGATCCTGCGCAAACGAAACACCACCCTGTCGCCCGCCGCCAGCGCGTTCTTTGACGTGTTGCAGGATCAGGCCCGGGCGTGATTGCCTATTGTTCTGTTTTCCTTAACAGTGTTTCTGTGAGGTAGCGGTTTTTCAGCGCGGGCGACTCGGCTAATGTTTTCGCCCGTGCCCGTCTGTTCGCCGCGGGCGTGGCGGACGGGTTCCCGAACGCCTTTCTCCCGCCTCTGGTATCGTCCCGGGCCATGACAATCATGCTTTCCGTTTCCCAACTCTCCAAGGTCTATGAGGGCGGTTTTACTGCGCTCAAGGACATCGATCTCGACATCCGCCGCGGTGAAATCTTTGCGCTGCTGGGGCCGAACGGCGCGGGCAAGACGACGCTGATCAGCATCATCTGCGGGCTGGTGAATGCCTCGGCCGGCAAGGTGACGGTGGGCGGTCACGACATCGTGGACGACTACCGCGCGGCGCGTTCGCTGATCGGGCTGGTGCCGCAGGAGCTGACCACCGATGCCTTCGAGACGGTGTTTTCGGCGGTGAGCTTTTCGCGCGGGCTGTTTGGCAAGGCGCCGGATGCGGCCTACATCGAGAAGGTCTTGCGCTCACTGTCGCTGTGGGACAAGCGCAACAACAAGATCATGACCCTGTCGGGCGGTATGAAGCGGCGGCTGCTGATTGCCAAGGCCTTGTCGCATGAGCCGCGCATGCTGTTTCTGGATGAGCCGACGGCGGGTGTGGACGTGGAACTGCGCCGCGACATGTGGAACCTGGTGCGCGGCCTGCGCGAGGATGGCGTGACGATTTTGCTGACCACGCATTACATCGAGGAGGCCGAGGAGATGGCCGACCGCATCGGCGTGATCCGCAAGGGCGAGATCATTCTGGTGGAGAACAAGGCGACGCTGATGCACAAGCTGGGCAAGAAGCAGCTGACGGTGCATCTGCAGGCGCCGATCGACACCGTGCCCGAGTCGCTGGCGGCCTACGCGCTCGAGCGCGGTGAGGACGGCCATGCGCTGACCTACACCTATGACACCGAGCGCGAGGAGCCCGGCATTGCCGAGCTGCTGCGCGACCTGACGGCGGCGGGGGTCGCCTTCAAGGATGTGAACACGCAACAAAGCTCGCTCGAAGACATCTTCGTGAGCCTGGTGAAGAAATGAATCTGTATGCCATCAAGGCCATCTACCGTTTCGAGATGGCGCGTGCCTGGCGCACGCTGACCCAAAGCATCATCTCGCCGGTGCTGTCGACCTCGCTGTATTTCGTGGTCTTCGGTGCCGCCATCGGTTCGCGCATTCCAGAGGTGGAGGGGGTGAGCTACGGCAGCTTCATCGTGCCGGGCCTGATCATGCTCTCGCTGCTCACGCAGAGCATTGCCAATGCCTCGTTCGGCATCTATTTTCCGCGCTTTACCGGCACCATCTACGAGGTGTTGTCGGCGCCGGTGTCCTACCTGGAAATCGTGGTCGCCTACGTGGGCGCGGCGGCGAGCAAATCGCTGATTCTGGGCACCATCATCCTCGCCACGGCGGGGCTGTTCGTGGACATCCGCATCGAGCATCCGCTGTGGATGCTGCTGTTTTTCGTGCTCACCGCGATCACCTTCAGCCTGCTCGGTTTCATCATCGGCATCTGGGCCGACGGCTTCGAGAAGCTGCAACTGGTGCCGATGCTGATCGTCACCCCGCTGACCTTCCTCGGCGGCAGCTTCTACTCCATCAACATGCTGCCGCCGTTCTGGCAGACGGTGACGCTGTTCAATCCGGTGGTGTACCTGGTCAGCGGCTTTCGCTGGAGCTTCTATGGCATTGCCGATGTGAGCCCCGCGCTGAGCCTGGGGATGACGGTGTTTTTCCTCGCCGCCTGCATTGTGCTGGTGGGGTGGATCTTCAAGACCGGATACCGCCTGAAACCATGAGGCCGATCCTGTACTCGTTCCGCCGCTGCCCCTACGCCATCCGGGCGCGGCTGGCCCTGTGGCAGGCGGGCGTGGTGGTGGCGCTGCGCGAGGTGGTGCTGCGCGACAAGCCGGCGCACTTGCTGGAACTCTCGCCCAAGGGCACGGTGCCGGTGATGCGCCTGCCCGACGGCCGGGTGCTGGAGGAGAGCCTCGACATCATGTACTGGGCGCTCCAGCAGAACGACCCGGACGGCTGGTTGAGCGCGGGCGACAGCGCCGAGCAGGCGGCGCTTGTCACGCGCAACGACGTCGATTTCAAGCCGCTGCTCGACCGCTACAAATACGCCGAGCGTTTCCCCGAAAAGCCCCCGGCCGCCTGGCGGAAAGCGGCGATTGCCGCGCATCTGGCCGATCTCGAAACCCGCCTGGCCGGCCGGGCCTATCTGTTTGGCGACACCCCATCGCTGGCCGACGCGGCACTGTTTCCCTTTGTGCGCCAGTTCGCGGCGGTGGATCCGGCGTGGTTCGAATCGGCGCCGCTGCCGGCCTTGCGCCGCTGGCTGAATGCCTGGCTGGCCTCGCCCTTGTTCGCGGCGGTGATGGTGCGCCACCGCACCTGGCAGGAGCCGCGCTGAGTCAGTCCGTTGGCGGCTCCAGCACGGCCAGCAGCCTGGCGAGCTGAGCGTCCAGCGCGCTGCGCGATGCCGTGTCCAGTGGCGCGAGAATTCTCCGTTCGTTCTCCAGATGGGCCTCCACGGCCTTGTCGATCAAGGCCTGGCCGGCAGGCGTGAGCTTGACCCGCTTGCTGCGTGCGTCCGCCGGGTCGGGTTCGCGCACGATCCAGCCGCGGGCTTCGAGCCCTTGCAGACGGTGGGTCATGGTGCCGGAGGTGATCATCAGCGAGTTGAACAGCGCGGTCGGGCTCAGGCAGTAGGGCGCGCCGGCGCGACGCAGCGTGGCCAGCACGTCGAACTCGCCGCGACCGATCCCGAAGGCGCTGAACGCCGTCTCCAGCTCGCGCTGCATCAAGGCCGCGCAGCGCGCCAGCCGGCCGATCACGCCCATCGGCGCCAGATCCAGCTCCGGTCGTTCGCGGCGCCACTGCGCCAGGATGGTATCGATGGCATCGCCCTGCGTCGGTCCGTTCATCGGTTATTCCTCTAATTGTCTTGAATTCAAGATAAACCCGTGTCAGGCTTCATTTTATCTTGAAGTGAAGATAAATCCATGAAAACGACACCATCCCCTTCGACCTGGGCAGATGCCTTGCTCACCGCGCTGGCCCCCATCATCTGGGGTACCACCTACATTGTCACCACCGAACTGCTGCCCCCCGACCGGCCATTCACCGCCGCCTTGCTGCGCGCGTTGCCGGCCGGGCTGCTGCTGGTGTTGTGGTGTCGCCGCTGGCCGGCGGCCGCCTTCTGGGGACGCCTGTTGGTGCTCTCTGCGCTGAACATTGCCGTGTTTCAGGCGCTGCTGTTCGTCGCCGCGTACCGCCTGCCGGGCGGGCTGGCGGCGGTGGTGGGGGCGATCCAGCCCTTGCTGGTGATGGCGCTGGCCTGGGCGGTCGACCAGCAGCGGCCGGTGCGCCTGGCGGTGTGGGCCAGCGTGGCCGGCGTGCTGGGCATGGCGGCGCTGCTGCTGTCGCCCGATGCGGTGTGGGCGCCGCTGGGCATTGCTGCCGCGCTGGCCGGCGCGGCCTGCATGGCGGCGGGCACCTTTCTGGCCCGGCGCTGGCGGCCGGCCTTGCCGGTGCTGGCCTTTACCGGCTGGCAACTGCTGCTCGGCGGCCTGATGCTGGCTCCGCTGGCCTGGGTGATCGACCCGCCGCTGCCGGCGCTGAGTTCGGCGAACATCGCGGGCTATGCCTACCTGGCCGTGTTTGGTGCGCTGCTGTCCTATGCGCTGTGGTTTCGCGGTGTGGCGCGGTTGTCGCCGGTGGCGGTGTCATCGCTCGGCCTGCTCAGCCCGCTGACCGCGGTGCTGGTCGGCTGGGCGTTGCTCGACCAGAGCATGCGTGGCCTGTCGCTGGTGGGGCTGGTGGTGGTGCTGGGCAGCGTGCTGGTGGTGCAGCGGGCGATGTCGGCGCCGCCGCGGCCGGCCCAGCCGGCGCCGCACAGCAGCGTGCCGGCGGCGGCCAAGGCCTGAATACTCAAGGCGCGATAGCGCGCTGCCAGGCGTCGCGCTTGGCCTCGAAGCGCAGGCCGGCATGCGCCGGGCTGGTCGAGGGCAGGCGGCGGTGGCGGCGGATGGCCGCGTGCGCCTCGCCCAGTGTGGGCAGCACATGCGTGTTGAAGCTGCTCTCGGCCTTGGCACCGTTGAAGTAAATGGTCTGGATGCCCGGATGGGCCGCGAGAAAGGCCGTGAAATCATTCGGCACGATGCTCGATTCGACGATGTCCGAGTCCAGGCTGGATTCGCGCGTGCAGGCGGCGAGCACATCCCACACCGCCACGCCGGCGGCGGTGAGCGCGGTGCAGCGCTCGGCGTAGGGGGCGGACAGGTCAACGCCGAACAATGCGGCCATGATCGGCCAGAAGGCGTTGTGCGGATGGGCGTAGTACTGCTGCTCGGCCAGCGAGCGCTTGCCGGGCATGCTGCCGAGGATGAGCAGGCGGGCGTCGGCAGTGGCCAGGGGGGCAAAGCTCTGAACAAATGACATGGCGGCTGATCGGGTGGGGGCTTACGTCTGGAGACGATTCTGTTTGCCTTCTTTACACAGCTTAACCGCGCCCGGCAAGCATTTCATCCGGCGGCGCTGCACACTGGGGGCTGTGGACTGTGTGGATCGGGAGTCGCCCATGTGTGGCTGTTTTGCCGTGTTTCAAACCCGCCGGGCCGGCATCGCGCTGCTCGCCGTGTCGGCGTTGGCCGGGTGCGCGGCGCCGCGTACCGGCCCGGTCGGCGGTACGCCGCTGGCGGTGGATCCGCCGTCGCGGGCGGTGTCCGTCTATCCGTCCCAGGGGCAGTCGGCGCGGCGCGCTGATCGTGACCGCTATGAGTGCCATCTGTGGGCCGTCAGGCAAAGCGGCTTTGACCCGTCGCGCCAACCGGCCGAAGCGCGTGCGCCATTGCGTCGGGTCGAGCCCGACCCGCCGTCGGGCACCAGCACGACAATGGGGGCGGTGGCCGGCGCCGTGGTGGGGGCCGCCGTGGCCAACCCGCGGCGCACGCTGGAGGGCGCCGCCATTGGTGCGGTGGTCGGGGGTGTGGCAGGCCATGCGGCAGATGCTGCGCGCGAGGCGCGAGCGCAAGCCATCGACGATCGCCTCTCCGATCACCGGGGCATGCACACCGACGCGCGCGCCGACAATTACCACCGTGCACTGAGCGCGTGCCTCGAGGGGCGCGGCTACACCGTGCGCTGACTTCATGGAGCTGACGATGATCTCGAGCAAAACCCTGGCATGTGTCCGCGGCGTGCTGACCGCGCTGGTCGTCAGCGCGGGCGCTGTGGCGCATGCCGACACCACCGGCGAGCGAGACCGGGCGCCGCGTGCCGAGCGCAGCAGTGAGCGCCGCGACAGCGCCCAGCAGCAACGCGAGACACGGCAGGACCGCCGCGACGATGCGCGGGAAACCCGCTCGGCGGTACGTCAGGATCATCGCGACGACCGCCGCGACAGCGTCCAGCAGCAGCGCGAGACACGGCAGGACCGCCGCGACGATGCGCGGGAGACCCGCTCGTCGGTGCGTCAGGATCATCGCGACGACCGCCGCGACAGCGCCCAGCAGCAACGCGAGACACGGCAGGACCGCCGCGACGACACGCGGGAAATCCGCTCGGCGGTACGTCAGGATCATCGCGACGACCGGCGTGACACCGTCGAGCGGCAACGCGAGACGCGGCAGGATCGCCGTGATGACCGTCGGGATGACTGGCGTGCCGGGCATGCCGAGCGACGGCACTACCCGTCGCACGGCGTGGTCATTCCGGCGCTGCCGCCGGCGCATCGGGTGGTCACTCACCGGGGCAGTCGCTACATGTTCGCCAGCGGCGTGTGGTATCGCCCCTCGGGGCCGCGCTTCATCGTCATTGCGCCGCCGCTCGGGATCGTTGTTCCGTTCTTGCCGCTGGGCTACCTGACGCTGCAGATCGGCCCGTCGCGCTACTACTACCTGAACGATGTCTACTACATGCGCGAGCCGCGGGGCTATGTGGTGGTTGATCGCCCGGTCGGTACGCCGGTGTACATCGACGACGATGCGCCGGATGTCGAGCCGTCGCTGTTCATCTACCCCCGGTACGGGCAGTCCGAGGCGCAGCAGGCCGACGACCGCTACGAATGCCATCGCTGGGCGCGCGAGCAGACCGGCTTTGACCCCAGCCGCGCGATGGCCGGGTGGTCGGACGCCGAGCTTGAGTTCGTGCGTGCCGACTACGACCGGGCCATGGCCGCCTGCCTGGATGGGCGGGGCTACACCGTGCGCTGAGCCGGGCCGTGCTCAGCGGCGGTCCAGGTGGGCGTAGGGCGGCAGGGTCTGCAGGCGCGTGTCCTCGACCGGGCCGCCGACGGTGAAGTGGTAGAGGCTCTGCCAGGTGGTGTCGGTGAGGCCCATCAGCGCGTGCATCATGTCGTCGAAGAAGCAGCCGATGCCGGTGCCGCGCAGGCCGGCCGCTTCGGCCTCCAGATACAGCACCTGGCCGATCAGGCCGGTCTCGCGGAACAGGCGCGGGTAGGCGCGCGCGCCGCCGGCCGCCAGCGCCGCATCGAACTGCGCCAGCAGGCCGACAGCGAAGGCGCCATCCGAGGCGATGGCCTGGTGGCAGCTGACGGTCTGCGCCGCGCGGCGGGCGTCGTCGGCGATCAGGCGGATCAGCGGCAGATCCGCCGGGCACGCCTCGGGTGTCTCCCACACGAATTCTCCGGACAGCGATTCGCGCAGGCTGGCTGCGTGCGCCGGGTCGCGCACCAGCAGGTAGAAGCCCGGCGCCAAATCGGTGACCCGGTGCACCATTAGCGCCAGCGAGACGCGCGGCGGGCCGGGCAGGGTGGCGGCGGGAAAGGCGCCGGGCAGGGTGCGCGCGAGCAGGCGGTAGAACGTGGCGCGGTCGAGCGGGCTGCGGCCGTCCATGTCCACCGCGCTGCGGCGCTGGCGGATGAGTTGCTCGGCGCTGTGGCCACGGTCGGGCTGGGTATCGGTGCGGGCCGTCACCGCCGGGGTATCGGGCGTCGGGCCGGGCGTGGCGGTGGCGGCGGCGAGGGTGTCGATGATCGGCCAGGGGTGATGATCCTGGCTGAGGGTGTTCGGCGCGCCGAGCAGCGCGAGCGGCGGGATGCGCGCCGGCCAGGCCTCGGCGCCCGGCAAGGGGCCGATCGGGCCGGCCGGGGTGAGCAGGAGCAGGGCGTCGGCCTGCTCGGCCTCGGGGCCGCTGTGCCGGTCGGTGCCGAGCAGGCGGGCGAGGTCGGCATCGGCGACGGTGTCGATGACCCGCGCCTGCCAGCCAAGCGTGCGCGCGGCAAAGGCGATGGCGCCGATGGCATGGCCGGCATCGTGCTGGCAGTAGCGCCAGGCGCGCTCACCGTACTTCCAGGCTTCGCGCCAGTGGATGGAGGTCAGGCCGACCAGCAGGCAGGGCTGCGGCAGATCGGCAGCGAGGGTGGCCCACTGCGCCGCGCTGAGGGTGGCGCGGCGCTCGAGCTGGTGGCTGAACGGCGCGTAGTGGAACAGGCCCGGCGCGTCGATCAGGTCGGGCACGGGGCCACTGATCAGGTAACCCTCGGTGGGGTGGAGCGCGCCACTGGAGGGGTTGATGCGCAGCGACCACGCCTGCCCCGGCCCGGCCTGCTTCCAGGCGGACAGCGCCAGGCTGTGCAGCAGCAGGCGGCCGACGGTATCGGCATCGAGTGCGGCGGGCGCGGGGGCGGTGGCGAACAGGCTGTCGTAGCTCGGTGCCGGGCGCGCCGACGGGCGGGGGAGGTCGAGGGTTGGCGCGCCGTCGAAGCGGCGGAAGGGGTCGGGCTGGGTGGCCCAGTCGAGGTAGCCGAGCGAGGCGGCGTAGCGATCGGGGCGGTGCTTGGTGCGCTGGTGGTAGTGGCGCACGACATCCAGCGGGTCGTCGGTGGCAGGGCTCATGGCGGGATCATCGCATACCTGCTTGCAGGCGTTTACGCGCTGGGGCTGTCGGCGGTGGGGCGAAATCGGGTACGATCGCGTCCCCGCGGGGCGGCCATCTGACGGCTTTCCGCGGTTCGCACGGGTCTGCCACGGCTAAACGCTGTCGCAGATCCTTCTGTTTGCAGCGCCGCGCCGGACGACCCCGCCGGCCGGCGCGCGTGTGCCCGTGACCCGGGCCGATAGGAGTCCATCCGCGTGAACGAGTTTGTCAGTATCCTCAATAGCTATATCTGGAGTCCGGCGCTGGTGTATCTGTGCCTGGGCGTTGGCCTGTATTTTTCGGTCCGTACGCGCTTCATGCAGGTGCGTGGCGTGGGCGAGATGATTCGCCTGATCTTCGACGGGCGCAGTTCGGCCAGCGGCGTGTCGTCCTTCCAGGCGCTGGCCATTGCGCTGTCCGGCCGGGTCGGTACCGGTAACATCGCCGGCGTGGCCACGGCCATCACCTTTGGTGGCCCGGGCGCGGTGTTCTGGATGTGGACGGTGGCCTTCCTGGGCGCGTCGACGGCCTACATCGAGTCGGCGCTGGCGCAGATCTACAAGGAAAAGGACGACGACGGCCAGTACCGCGGCGGCCCGGCCTACTACATCGAAAAGGCCATGGGGCAGAAGTGGTATGCCTGGATCTTTGCCGTGGCCACGGCCATCGCCATGGGGCTGCTGCTGCCTGGCGTTCAGGCCAACAGCATTGCCGCCGGCATCCAGACGGCCTGGGGCATCGAGCCGGCGGTGAGCGCGACGGTGATCGTGATCCTGCTCGGCTTCATCATTTTCGGCGGCATCAAGCGTATCGCGCTGTTCGCCGAGATCGTGGTGCCGTTCATGGCGCTGGCCTACATCCTGGTGGCGCTGGTGATCGTGTTCCTCAACATCGAGCAGGTGCCGGGCATGATCGCGCTGATCTTCAAGAGCGCCTTCGGGCTCGAAGCCGGCTTTGGCGCGGTGCTCGGCCTGGCCGTGCAGTGGGGCGTCAAGCGGGGGGTGTATTCCAACGAGGCCGGCCAGGGCTCGGGTCCGCACGCAGCGGCCGCGGCCGAGGTGTCGCACCCGGCCAAGCAGGGCTTCGTGCAGGCCTTCTCGGTGTATATCGACACGCTCTTCGTATGTTCGGCAACCGCCTTCATGCTGCTGTCGACCGGCAAGTACAACGTGATGGGCCCCGATGGCGTGGCGCTGGTCAACAACCTGCCCGGCGTCGAAGCCGGTCCGGCCTACACGCAGGCGGCGGTCGAGTCGGTGCTGCCCGGCTTCGGCTCCACCTTCGTGGCCTTTGCGCTGATGTTCTTCGCCTTTACCACCATCGTGGCCTACTACTACATCGCCGAGACCAACATCGCCTACATCAACCGCAAGGTGCATCGTGGCTGGCTGTACTTCGTGCTCAAGCTGGGCCTGCTGGCGGCGGTGACCTACGGCTCGGTGCGCACCGCCGGTGCGGCCTGGGACCTGGGCGACGTCGGCGTGGGCATCATGGCCTGGCTGAACATCGTCGCCATCCTGATCCTGCAGAAGCCGGCCCTGCTGGCGCTGAAGGACTACGAGACCCAGAAGAAGGCCGGCAAGGAGCCTGTTTTTGACCCCGACGCGCTGGGCATCAAGAACGCCACCTTCTGGCAGAAGCGCTTGAAGGCGTCAAAGTCGGCCGTGGATCAATCCAAGGCCTGACGCACCTGCGTCGCCGCCCGCCAGTGCGCGCGGGCGGGCCGGAACAAAAAACGCCCCGCGATGATTGCGGGGCGTTTGTCTTTGGCGGGGTCGCCGCGCTTACTTCTTGATCGGCGACAGCAGCTTCGGGTTGGTCACCAGCTTGCGCACGCCGTGGGCGTGGTCTTCCTTGAAGGCATTGCTCTTGCACCATTCGCCCACGCTGTTGATGTCGAGCTTGGCGCACTGCGGGCGGACGCTCCAGGTGACCTGCAGCGGCGAGCAGGTCTGCTCGGAATACTTCGGACCGGTGGTCGAGCCGACGAACTCGACCGGCTTGCCGGTGTTGGCCGGCAGCATCTTGGCCTGGTGCAGGCCGCCGACCATGTTGCCGTCGTAGTCCATGTCGTTGAGGTTGAGCGCCTGCGGATCGTTCACCAGCGTGAACACCTGCGTTTCGACCCGCAGGTCGGGGTTGGCGCACTTGTCGGACAGGCAGGACCCCAGGCCGGCCCCCGGCTGCACCTCGCACGAGGAATGCACCCAGTGCACCTCGATGGTGTCGCCCGGCTTCAGGTCGCCGTGTTCGCTGGCGCAGATGCTCTCCTTGGTCGGCGCCAGTTCGGCCGGCGTCAGCGTCTTGCTGATGGCGCACTGGTAGCCGCTCTGGTAGCCGTGGCCGTCGCCCTCGCCGGCGTAGATGGCGAAGGCCGCTGCCTTGTGTTCGGCGTTCTTGTGGAAGTGGATGTTGCACAGGTTCATTTTGCTGGCCGGCGGCGCGAGTGCGATGTTGCGCTTGTTCTCGCCGGCAAGGCTGTCGATGTCGCGCGGCGTCTGCGGGCCGAAACCGACGCAGGCTTCACCGCCGTCGATATGGCCATGCGATTTTTCGCTGGCAAGGGCGGCCGAGGAGAGCAGGCCGAGGGTGATGGCGAAACCAAGGGTGCGATGAGAGGGGCGCATAGGTGTCATTCCGGTGAGTGGGCGACGGAGTTGGGCTCGGCGGTGCGCGACAGGCCCGCGAGTTGCGCGATCATAGCGCCGCCGCCGCGGCCAGAATCGTATGACATGAAATTTATCAAACCGCGCCGTCATGGCGCCTGGCGGCCCGCGCGCCTGCGCCCGCATCGGCCTTTACCCGTTTTTACCCGGCATAACCGGGGTTAACCCGTCGCCGCCGGACAATCGACACATCCCAACGCCACGCCCGGACGACCGGTGCGTGCCTCGCCAAGCGTGTGTCCGATGCCGATCATGACTGCCCCCCGCGTTCGTTCCGTTCTTCGCCGCCTGCACCGCTGGATCGCGCTGACGCTCACGCCGGTGTTTGTGTTGCTCATCCTGTCTGGGGCGGTGCTGGCGCTCAAGCCGGTGTTCTCCGCCGCGCCTGCGCCCTCGGCTGCGCTCAGCGCGGGCGTGCTGGCCGAGGCGCTGGCCCGGATCGACCCGCGCGGGCAGGCGTCGCGGCTTGTGGTGTCACCTGACGAGGGCACCGTCACGCTGGCGTCGCGGCAGGCCGACGGACCCTCGGGCCGATTCGACATCGCCACCGGCGCACCGACCGCCGAACAACCGGGGCCGGACGTCTTTGCCCTCGTGCTCGATCTGCACAAAAACCTGCTGCTCGGCCTCGGCATCGTGGTGGAGATTGGCGCCTATGCCATGACGGCCTTGATCCTCATCGGCCTGCTGCTGGGCCTGCCGCGGCTGCGCAGCACGCTCGCCGGCTGGCACCTGGGCATCGGCTGGCTGGCGCTACCGCTGGTGCTGCTGGCACCGTTGACCGGCGCGCTGATGGCCTTGCATATCGGCGGCGCCGAGCTGCCGCCGGTGCAGCCCGGCCCGCCGATCGCCCTGGCGGCCGCGCTCGCGCATGTGGCCGAACACGACGATGGCGCCTCCGTGCTGGCGGCCCGCCGTTTCCGCGGTGGCAGTGCGCTCGTCACCACCGCCGGCCCGGCGGGGCCGACGGTGCGCATGGTGCAGTCCGGCGGCCGCATCGACACGCTGGCGGGCGGCCCAGGGCTGGTGCATGAACTGCACGAGGGCACCTGGGGCGGCGTGTGGTCGGCGGCCATCAGCTTTGCCGGCACGCTGGCGCTGGCCGCGCTCACCGCGACCGGGGCCTGGGGCTGGTGGCGTCGTCGTCGCCAGCAAAGCGTGGGCAGCGCCGATGCAGGCGCCGCCACGCTGGTGGCCTTCGGCAGCCAGACCGGTACCGCCGCGCGCCTGGCCGAAGCCACTGCGCGGGCACTGCGCCAGGCCGGCGAGCGGGTGGCCTGCGCCTCACTGGAAGCGCTTCAGCCGGCCACGCTGGCGGGCTATGAACAAAACTTGCTGATCGTCTCGACCACTGGCGAGGGCGAGCTGCCGGACCCGGCTCGGCGCTTCATGCAGCAGTTGCCCTCGGCCGATCTGGCTGGCAGCCGCTTCAGCATGCTGGCGCTGGGCGACCGGCGCTATGCCAACTTCTGCGGGGGTGGTGAGTGCCTGCGCAGCGCCTTGCTGGCGCGTGGCGCACGTGAGCTGGCGCCGTTTGAGCGTGCCGACGGCGAACCGGGCGGTGTCTGGCGCCAGTGGCTGGCGCGCATCGCCGCCTTGCTCGGTCGATCGCTGCATGCGGTCGAGGCGCCGGCGGCCGACCAACCGGTGGCGCTTACCCTGGTCGAGCGGCGCCGGCTGGACGCTCCGACCCAGGAAGGGCTGACCGAAACCTGGCAGCTGGACTTCGCACCGGAGAACCCGGCCATCGCCTTCCGTCCGGGCGACCTGCTGCTGATCGCGCCGACGCCGGGGGCGGCACCACGCTGCTATTCGATCGGTTCGTCCTCGCGTGTTGGCGACTCGCGCATCCGCCTCACCGTCAGCCTGCACCGCTGGCGCGATGGCGCAGGGCAGTGGCAGATTGGCGCGGCCAGCGGCTACCTGTGCCACGCGTTGGCCGAGGGCGCGCGCCTCACCGCCCGCCTGCGGGCCCATCCGCAGTTCAACCCGCCCGAGGATGTCACGCGGCCGCTGATCCTGGTCGCCGCCGGGGCCGGCATCGCGCCGTTCCCCGGTTTCCTCGCCGAGCGGGCGGCAACGCCGCAGGCCGGCCCGGCGTGGCTGTTCTTTGGCAACCGTCGGCGTGCGGGCGACTTCTTCTACCGCGAGGCCCTGGCCGGCTGGCAGCACGATGGCGTGCTCACCCGGCTCGACACCGCCTTCTCGCGCGATGCCGACGACGGCGGCCACATCGACCGCCCGCTGATCGCCCATGGCGCCGAGCTGTACCGCTGGCTGGCGCAGGATCACGCCGTGCTGTACATGTGCGGCCGTTCTGCGACACTGGGCCGCTCGGTGGAAGCCGCGCTGCTCGATATCATCCGCACCCACGGCCGGGCGACACCGGCCGAGGCCGAGGCGATGCTGCAGGCGTGGAAACGAAACGGCAGCCTGCGGGTCGATGTTTTCGGCTGACCCCTTACTTTGATCGCGAATGCCATGAAACCCTTGCCCTTACCGCGCGCTATCGCCCCCGGACGTCTCGGGGCCGCTCTGGCGGCACTGTTGCTGGCCGGCTGCGCCACGCTCGGGCCCGACTATCAGGCGCCGGCCATGGCGCTGCCCGCGGCCTGGCATGCCGCACCCGCCGCCGATCCTGCCGCCGAGCGTGCCGCGATCGAACGCTGGTGGCAGCAACTGGGCGATGCGCAGCTCAGTGCCCTGGTCGAGCAGGCCCTGCGCGCCAACCCTGACCTGCAGGCGGCCCGCGCGGCGCTGCAGGCCTCGCGCGCGCTGGAGCGTGTGGCGCGGGCGGGGCAGGCGCCGAGCGTCGGCGCCTCGGGTGCGACCAGTGCCAGTCGCCGCGGCGACGCCGCGGTGAGCGAGCGTTGGACGGCCGGCTTCGACGCGAGCTGGGAGATCGATGTGTTCGGCGGCGTGCGCCGTGGTGTCGAGGCGGCGCAGGCCGACCGCGAAGCCCTTGCCGCGACGCTGGCCAACACCCAGGCCTCGCTGGCCGCCGAGGTGGCCCTCAACTATGTCAGCCTGCGCACCGCCCAGGCGCGGCTGGCGATTGCCCGCCGCAACCTGGCCACCCAGCGCGAGACCCTGCAACTGACCGACTGGCGGGCCCAGGCCGGGTTGGCCAGTTCGGTGGATGTGGAACAGGCGCGCACCAATGCCGAACAGACGCGTGCGCAGATCCCCAGCCTGCAGACGAGCCTCGCCAGCGCCGCCAACCGGCTCGCGGTGCTCACCGGCGACGCGCCCGGTGCACTGCAGGCGACGCTGGCCGACGGCAGCCTGCCGGCGATGCCGACCGCCATTGCCGTCGGCATCCCCGCCGAGGTGCTGCGCCAGCGCCCCGACGTGCAGGCCGCCGAGCGTGCGCTGGCGGCCGAAACGGCGCGCATCGGCGTGGCCGAGGCGGCGCGTTGGCCGGGCTTCACGCTGTCCGGCTCGATCGGGCTGGAGGCGGCCACCCTCGGCGCCCTGGGCAACGGCGCCTCGGTGCTGCGCACCCTGGCCGCCGGCGTCAGCGGCGTGCTGTTCGACGGCGGTGCGCTGGTGGCGCGGGTCGAGCAGCAGGGCGCGGTGCGCGAGCAACGCCTGCAAAGCTATCGCAGCGCCGTGCTGACCGCGCTCGAAGACGTGGAGAACGCGCTCACCGCACTGGACAACACCGCTCGCCGGCGCGAGGCACTGGCCGCGGCCAGCACCGCGGCACGCAACGCCAACCTGCTGGCGGCCGACCGCTACCGCAGCGGCCTGATCGACTTCCGCACCGTGCTCGAAACCGAGCGCAGCCTGCTCAGCACCGAAGACAGCCTGGCCAGCGCCGAAGGCGAGCGCCTGAGCGCGCTGATCCAGCTCTACAAGGCACTGGGCGGCGGTTGGTCGCCGTCCACCGTGACCGAATCCGCAGATACCCCGCAGGACACGCGCTCATGAATTCCCCCGAGAAACACGTCTCGCAGGCCGCCATGGCGCCCGCCGCTATCCTCGATGTGACGACGCGCCAGCCCCGCCGCTGGCGCGGGTGGCTGGCGGCCGTCGTGGTGCTGCTGGTTGGCGTCGGTGCCTATGCGATGTGGGCCGGCAATGGCACGGCCACTGCCGTGCGCTACCAGAGCAGTCCGGCCGAGACCGGCGCGCTGGTGGTGACGGTGTCAGCCACCGGCACGCTGCAGCCGACCAACCAGGTGAATGTGGGTAGCGAGCTGTCCGGCATCATCGAGCAGGTGTTCGTCGATGACAACAGCCGGGTGCGCAAGGGGCAGGTGCTGGCGCGACTGGATGTGTCGAAGCTCGAGGACCAGGTGGCCAACGCCCGTGCCGCGGTCAAGGTGGCCGAGGCGTCGGTGCAGCAGGCCGAGGCCACGGTGCAGGAGTCGCGCAGCAGCCTGGCGCGGCTGAACGAGGTGTTCAAGCTCTCGGGTGGCAAGGTGCCGTCGAAGAGCGAGATCGATGCGGCCGACGCCAGCGTGGCCCGGGCGCAGGCCAATCTCGCCAGCGCCCGCGCCGGCGTGCTGCAGGCGCGCGCCACGTTGCGCACCAACGAGACCAACCTGGCCAAGGCCTCGATCCGCTCGCCGATCGACGGCGTGGTGCTGTCGCGCGCGGTCGAGCCGGGGCAGACCGTGGCGGCCTCCTTGCAGGTGGCCACGTTGTTCGTGCTGGCCGAAGACCTGGCCAAGATGGAGCTGCAGGTGAAGGTCGACGAGGCCGACGTCGGCCAGGTCAAGGAAGGGCAGGCGGCCACGTTCACCGTCGATGCCTATCCCGACCGGCGCTATCCGGCGCATATCACCCGCGTGAGTTACGGCGCCACCACTACCGACAACGTGGTCACCTACCTGACCACGCTCGAAGTGGCCAACGAAGACCTCAGCCTGCGCCCCGGCATGACCGCCACGGCCGAGATCACCACGCTGGAGAAGGCCGACGTGCTGCTGGTGCCCAACGCGGCGCTGCGCTTCACCCTCTCGGCCGCCCGTGGCGAGCGCAAGCAGAGCCTGGTCTCCAGCCTGATGCCGCGCCCGCCGCGCCAGGAGAAAACGGTCAAGCTCAAGGACCCGGCCGCCGGCGAGCGCCAGCTATGGGTGCTGCGCGACGGCCAGCCGGTGGCGGTGACGGTGAAGACCGGTGCCACCAATGGTCGGATGACCGAGATCGTGTCGGGCGAGCTGCGCGCCGGCACGGCGGTGATCACTGACGCCGTGAGCGGCGCGCGATGAGCGCCATGAACGACACGCCCGGGCCGTTGATCCGCCTGACCGGCATCACCAAGGTGTATGGCAGCGGGCAGGCGGCCTTCCAGGCGTTGCGCGGCGTCGACTTGAGCATCCAGGCCGGCGAATTCGTGGCGGTGATGGGGCCGAGCGGATCGGGAAAGTCGACGGTGATGAACATCCTCGGCTGCCTCGATACGCCCACCAGCGGCAGCTATGAATTCCAGGGCGTGCATGTCGAGACCATGGACCGCAACCAGCGCGCCTTGCTGCGGCGGCATTTTCTCGGCTTCGTGTTCCAGGGCTTCAACCTGCTGGGGCGCACCTCGGCGCTGGAGAACGTCGAGTTGCCGCTGCTCTACCGTGGCGAGCCGGTGGCCAAACGCCACGCGGCGGCACGCGCCGCGCTGGCCCAGGTCGGCCTCGACGGCTGGGAAGACCACACCCCGGCCGAGCTCTCCGGCGGGCAGCAGCAGCGCGTGGCCATCGCCCGCGCCATCGTCACCAACCCGGCGGTGCTGCTGGCCGACGAGCCCACCGGCAACCTCGACAGCCAGCGCAGCGTCGAGATCATGGAGCTGCTCACCGAGCTCAACCGCCAGCGCGGCATCACCATCCTGATGGTGACGCATGAGCCCGACATGGCGGCCTATGCGCACCGCCAGGTGCATTTTGTCGATGGCCGGGTGGATAGCGACGCGCGCGTGCCGGCGCGGGAGGCGGGCTCATGATCTGGAATACCCTGCTGCTCGCGCTGCGCGAGATCCGCCGCAACCTGCTGCGCTCCTTCCTGACCATTCTCGGCATCGTCATCGGCGTGGCGGCGGTGATCACCATGGTGACGCTCGGCAACGGCGCGACGCAGTCGATCTCCGACCAGGTGGCCAGCCTGGGCAGCAACCTGCTGATGGTGCGCCCGGGCCAGCGCATGGGGCCGGGCGGCAGCGCCGGGGCGCCGATGTTCAAGCTCGCCGACGTGCAGGCCATCGCCACGCAGGTGTCGGGGGTCAAGGCGGTGGCGCCGGAGACGCGCAAGGCGGTGTCGGTGGTGGTGGGCGCGCGCAACTGGTCGAGCGTGGCCACCGGCAGCACGCGCGACTACTTCACCGCCGCCGGCTGGACGCTGGCTGCCGGGCGCATCTTCACCGAGGCCGAGGCGCGCGGCGGCCAGGCGGTGTGCGTGATCGGCGCCACCTTGCAGCGCGAGCTGTTCGGCGGCGGCGATCCGCTCGGCGAGTCGATGCGCGTGGCCGATTTCTCCTGCCAGGTGATCGGCGTGCTCGCCGCCAAGGGGCAGTCGGCCTTCGGCTCGGACCAGGACGACACCCTGGTGATGCCGGTGCGCACCGTGCAGCGCCGCCTCACCGGCGACCAGGACGTGCGCACCCTGCTGGTGTCGGCCAGCGACAGCAGCGCCACCGATACGGTCAAGGCGCGGGTCGAGACGCTGCTGCGCGAACGGCGCAAGATCGGCGCCAACGAGGACGACAACTTCAACGTGCTCGACACCAAGCAGATCGCCCAGACGCTGTCGTCCACCACCCGCATCATGACCACGCTGCTCGGCGCGGTGGCAGCGGTCAGCCTGCTGGTGGGCGGCATCGGCATCATGAACATCATGCTGGTGTCGGTCACCGAGCGCACGCGCGAGATCGGCATCCGGCTGGCCATCGGTGCGCTCGAGCACGAGGTGTTGCTGCAGTTCCTGATCGAGGCGGTGGTGCTGTCCAGCCTCGGCGGGTTGATCGGCGTGGCGCTGGCCACCGGCGCGTCGATCGGTCTGGCCTCGCTGATGGACATCCCCTATCTGTTCAACCCGGGCATCAACCTGCTGTCCTTCGGCATCTCGGCGCTGATCGGCGTGCTGTTCGGCTTCTTCCCGGCGCGCCGGGCCGCGCGGCTCGATCCGATCGACGCCCTGCGTCACGAGTGAGGGCGGCTGGCCTTGGGGGGAGGGCGGCCCGTAGAATGCGGGCTTTCCTCCCCGAGCGACGCCCGTGACCGTGTCCCTGTTTGGTGATCTGCCTGCGGCGGTGGTTGTTCTGCTGCTGCTCAGTGCCTGCGTCACCTCGACGCTGACGGCCAGCCTCGGCGCCGGGGGCGGGATCATGCTGCTGGCGATCATGGCGCAGGTCTTGCCGCCGGCGGTCATCATCCCGGTCCATGGCGTGGTGCAGCTGGGCTCCAACGGCGGGCGCGCCCTCATGAGCTGGCGCCATATCGACTGGCGCACGCTGGGCGCCTTCCTGCCCGGTGCCGTCATCGGTGCGTTGCTCGGCTCGCTGGTGCTGGTCAATCTGCCGCCGCAGACGATGTATCTGAGCATCGCCGGCTTCATCCTCTACCTGTGCTGGGGGCCGCCGCTGCCCAAGCTGGTGCTGGGCCGCCCGGGCATTGCGCTGGCCGGTGGTGCCACCACCTTCGTGTCGCTGTTTGTCGGCGCCACGGGGGCGCTGGTCGGTGCCTTCATCAAGCAGATCCATGCCGATCGTTTCACGACCGTGGCCACCTTTTCGGCGGCGATGTCGTTCCAGCATGCCACCAAGGCCGTGGTGTTTCAGGAAGCGGGCTTCGACCTGACGGCCATGCTCCCGCTGATCATCGCGATGATCGCCAGCGGTGCGATCGGCACCTGGATCGGCCTGCACCTGCTCAAGCGCATGCAGGACGCGCACTTTGCCCGGCTCTTCAATCTCGTGCTGACCGCGCTGGCCCTGCGGCTGATCTGGCAGGCGCTGACCGTCTGAGGCTGGCCCCGCGGTGTCGGTGGCGCGCTGTCTGGTCTATAGAGGAAGAACAGCGGACGGGACAGGAGGCCTCCCATGAGCGGCAAGAAAGTGCGCTTCACCTACCCGGGCAAAACCATCGACGTGACCTGGGACAGCCGGCTGTGCATCCATGTGGCCGAGTGCGGCCGGGCGGCCGGCGAGTTGTTCGTCGATGGGCGCGAGCCGTGGTGCCAGCCCGATCTGACCGAGGTGGCCCAGGTGCGCGAGATCGTCGAGCGCTGCCCGAGCGGCGCGCTCAGCTATGCCGACAAGACCGGCGGCCCGGTCGAGACGCCGGCGGTGGACAACACAGTGGTGGTGGCCTGCAACGGGCCGCTGTTCTTCCGCGGCAATCTGCATATCGAAGGGCGTGCCGAGACCGCCCCGGGGGTGCGTTTCCGCGCGGCGCTGTGCCGCTGCGGCGCGTCGAAGAACAAGCCTTTTTGCGACAACAGCCACGAGGCTGTCGGCTTCAAGGACTACGGCGCCGTGGGCGAGACGGGCAGCCCGCAGGTCGCCGGCGACGGCGCGTTGCGCATTACACCGACGCATAACGGGCCGCTGGTGTGCAAGGGGCATCTGCGCATCTATACCGCGGCCGGCCGGGCGGCATGGTTTGGCACCACGGTGGCGCTGTGCCGGTGCGGGGCGTCGAAGAACAAGCCGTTCTGCGACGGTAGCCATGTGACCGCAGGATTCCGCTCGGACTGACGCGGCCGCCCGTGCGGGCGGCCGCGGGGCTGCGCTGCGGCTTACCGTGCCGGGCCGGGGCCGCGGCGGCTTTGCTGGTGCGCGGCGAATTCTTCGGGGCTGACGCGGCCGTCGCCGTTGCGATCGAGGTCACCGAAAGCGGGCGCGTCGGCCAGGCCACGCATCGGGTAGCCCTGTTGCGCCCGTTCGCCGATGCGGGCATTGCGTGCGCGGGTGAATTCTTCGGCATCGATCTGGCCGTCGCCGTTCAGGTCGTAGTCGGCAAAGGCCGGCTGGTTTCGACCCATGCCGCCGCCCGGACCCATACCGCTGCCCGGACCCATGCCGCCACCCGGACCCATGCCGCCACCCGGACCCATGCCGCCACCCGGACCCATGCCACCGGGACGGTTCTGGAACTGCATGGCCTGGCCGGCCGCCAGTTCGTCGGGACTCAGCCGGCCGTCGCCATTGGTGTCGAGGCTGGCAAAGGGCGGGGCGTTATCGGCGCCGCGCATCGGTCGCCCGCTGGCGGCTGCGGCGCTTTGGCGTTCGGCGCGGAAGGCGTTGAACTCCGCCTCGCTCACCGCGCCGTCGCCATTCTGGTCATAGGCCGAGAAGGGTGCCGGGCCGCGTGGCGGCGGGGTTTGCGCTTGGGCCGGAAGCGCGAATGACACGGCCAGTGCCGCAGCCATGAGTGTCATCGTGAGGCCCTTGGATCGTGTTTGCATGATCGACCTCCATGCGTTGGGTTGCGCCCGATGCGCCGGGCGCGTGGCGATGCTTTCAGGGCTATCTTCGCGCGCTGTGCGGCACCGTCGTTGCGCTGGATCAATCAAGCTGGCATATCGGATGAATGGCCGTTCAGGGGCGGAAGATGCGCTGGTGGGGGCCTGTGGAGCGGACCTGGAGCGTGTCGCCCGTGGCCTCGATGTAGAGGTTGGCCATGCTGAAGGACAGGCGTGGATTGCGGGTGACGACTTGCAGGTGCTTTTCGCGGGAGAGGGTGATCTGGCGCAGTGCCGGGGCGGTGTAGCGAAATGCCACCGTGTCGCCGCGCAGGTAGGCGGCCGCGTCGCCCCGGAGGAAAGCGATCTCGCCAGCGGTACGCACGCGCTGCTCGCCCTTGGCCGTGGGCACCGTCTGTTCGGCGAGCAGTTCGACCGGCCCGCCGGCTTCGCGCTGGCGCAGGGCCAGGGCGGGCCAGTGGTCGGCGGTGTCGGTGGCCACGTACTGCCCGCCGACGATGTCGCCGTTGCGGCGGATCTGGTATTCGATCAGGGCGCTGGACCGCACCCGGCGAAAGGCGCCCAGGGCGTCGCGGCGGTAGTGGCTGTGGGCATCGAGCTGGACCAGTTGCACTTCCAGCGTGTCGGCGGGGGCGAGCGGCGTGGTGTCGAGGCTCTTCTTCAACGAGGCGAGCTTGTAGCCATAGTTGATGGCGTCGGCGGCGGCCGCCTCGCTGCGGGCATAGGCGAGCACGCTGTCGAGCACGCGGGTGGCGGCCGGCGCGCTGTGGGCGGTGTGGGCCACCGTCTTGACTGCCGCGGGCCATAGCGCGTCGCCCATCTTGCCGAGGGCGATGGCGCCGACGATCAGCACCACCATCACGCCCTTGGCCAGCTTGACGACCCAGCCCGGCAGCGTGCGCGGCGCCTCGCCGGGACCGCGGCGGCGCCATAGCCACAGGCCGAGGCCGACAAAGGGCAGGAGCAGGACGGCACTGCCGATGAGGACGCTGGTGAGCGCGTGTGGGTGCGTGCCGTGGGTGAGGCAGGGCAGCGGGGGCGTGTGCGGCGGGATCGCGGTCTGGTCGAGGGCGGCACAGGTGGCGCTGCGCATGCCGAGGAGGTCGATGCGCCGCGGGGCGTCGATGGTGTCCGCTGCCTGGAGCAGGCCGGCCAGCTGGCCGGCCGGGAGGATGGCGATGAGGGCGGGGGTGGCGGCCAGCGTGCCGTCCGCCTGGATGGCGAAGACGGGCACGTAGTCGGTGTCGCCCACACGTTGCGGCAGGTCGGGGCCGTCGAGGGCGATGCTGCCGCCGGTGACCGACAGGTAGTCGTGCCGCTCAAGGTCGATGCCGCCGAGCTGGCTGGCGGTGGTGTGCAGCAAGACCTTGTTCTGGCTCAGCTCGAGGCCGAGCACCAGCGCGAACAGTGCCAGCGGGATGGCCATCAGGCAGGCGGCGAGACATTTCCTCAACACGGTCCTCCGCGGGCCGCCAGCGCACGCCGGGGCCCTTTTTGCAGCGCGTCATGACGGACGCGTTATCTGGAGGATAGTCGATCGGGCGGTGTTTAGCCGAGCAGGCCGGGGAACAGGGTACCCAGGCCGTCGGCCATGACTTCGACGGCGATGGCGGCGAGGATCAGGCCCATCAGACGGGTCATGACGTTGATGCCGGTCTGGCCGAGGAAGCGGCCGATGCGCTCGGCGGCGGAGAACACCAGCAGGGTGGCGAGGCCGACGATGACGCCATACAGCACCAGCACGCCAAGCTCCCACCAGCGGGCGGTCTTGTCGGCGTAGATCACCATGGTGGAGATGGTGGCCGGGCCGGTGAGCAGCGGAATGGTGAGAGGCACGACGGCGATGCTCGAGCCGGTGTCGGCGCGCTGGGCACCTTCGTCGATGTCCTGCGCCTTGGACTCGGCCGGCTCGGCACCGAGCATCTGGATGGCGCTCATCAGCAGCAACAGGCCGCCGCCGACCTGGAAGGAGGCCAGCGAGATGCCGAAGAACTCGATGACACGGATGCCGATCAGCGCGCTGAGCGAGATCACCAGAAAGGCGGAGAATGCCGCTACCCGCGCGGTGCGGGCCCGGTGATGCTCGGAAAAGCTGCGCGTGAAATGGATGAAGAAGGGCACCACGCCAATCGGGTTGACGATGGCGAGCAGCGTGATGAGGGGTTTGATGAGCGATTCCATTGGGGGCGGATGGTGGCACCGATCGGGCCGGGCGGCAAGCGGCCGCCGGCTCAGAACTTGTGAATAAATCGACTGCGCGCGCCGATGGCTGCGTTGCTCACGCGCTCACGTCTCGCCGATCCATGTGATATGTCTCGTCGTTCGCTCGCGCAGTTGCCAAATGCGGCCTTGCACTCGACCCTGCTCGCTACGATGTCTTCACACGTTCTCAGTGCGCCTGCAACTGCTGGCGAAAACAGGCCACGTTGACCATCAGCCCGGGCAGCAGCCACTGGAACAACTGGCACACGCGCATGACTTCGTCGATGGGCGCATCGGCTTCGGCGGCCTGGCGCAGCGCGGTGGCGGACAGTTTGCCGGGGTTGGGCAGGGCGGCGACGCGGGCGGCGGCCTGGTCGTGGCAGGCCTGGCAGATGGCCTCGTGCGCTGGCGTGCCGACCGTACAGCGCAGGTCATTCCAGGCCAGGGCGAAGTAGCTCGGCCAGCGGGCGAAGGCGCGGTAGTCGGTGTTGACGAAGGGCAGGTCGAGCGTGGCCTTGATGTCGGCGTAGATGGCCTGGGTGGGGGCGTCGGCGTGGTGGGCCTCCATCAGCACCAGCGGTACCGCCACCTCGGGGGCGTGGCGGCCGGTGAAGGCGTCGGCCGTGTGCGGGCCGGTCAGGTCGCCGAGTTCGAGCAGGTGGCGGGCGAGGGTGGCGATGAGCAGGTAGGGCGGGTTGCCGTGCGAGAACACGGTGTTCACGTCGCGCAGGGTGTCGATCTCGCGTGGGGCGTAGCCGTGCCGGGCCAGCGCGTCGCACAGGTTTTGCGGGGCGAGGCCGGCGACGCGCTGTTCGACCTCGGTGCGCAAGGCGCGGCTGGCGTCGACGAAGGCGGTGCTCTCGCTCAGCGGCTTGAGGCCGCGCCACAGTTCGCCGAAAAAGGTCGGATAGTGGGCAAAGGCCATGGTGACCACGCCCATCCATGGCACCTGCAGCGCCTGCTTCATGTCGGCGTACCACGCGGCGCGCTGGCTGGTGGCGAGGTACTCGGGCAAGGGGTGGATGGCGGGGAGGGGGTCGGGGCGCTGGCGCGGGAGGGCGAACATGATCGGTCCTTGTCGGCGGTGCGTGCCTGATCTTAGCCCCTTGGCGAGGGCAGGGCGACGCTGTTAGCGTGTCAGCGACCATCAACAGGAGAGTGGCATGACCCCCGAACGCTATCTGGATGACTTCTCGGTGGGCGAGCGTTTTGTCTCGCCCGGCATCACGGTGACCGAGGCGGCGATCATCGATTTTGCCAGCCAGTACGACCCGCAGGCCTTTCATCTGGATGTGAATGCGGCGGCCGAGTCGTTGTATGGCGGGTTGATCGCCAGCGGCTTCCAGACCCTGTCGCTGTCTTTCCGGCAGTTCATCCAGAGCGGTCTGCTGGCCGCGTGCAGCATGGGCTCGCCGGGGATCGACGAGTTGCGCTGGCTGGCGCCGGTGCGCCCCGGCGATACGCTGCATACCGAGGTGGAAGTGGTCGAGGTGCTGCCCTCGCGCTCAAAACCCGACCGCGGCATCCTCAAGCTGAAATATCTGGCAGTGAACCAGCACGGCGACACGGTGCTGAGCTATTTGGTGAATCACTTCGTCAAGCGACGCACCTAAGCGCGATCAGGTGGTCATCAGGACGACAGCCAGCCCGAGCAGGGCGGCGATGGCCAGCGCGAGTGCCCAGCGGGTGTTGCGCTTCTGGCGGTCGAGCGTGGCGACGAGGCGTTCGTTCTGCTCGGCGAGCTGGGCGATGAGTTCGGCGCGTTGCTCGGCTTCCTCCGTGAAGTCGGCCATGCGCCGCTCCAGCGCGGCGAGCCGGGCCTCCGGGTCGTCGATGATCGTGTCCGGGGCGGCTTGCGCCTCGTCGCGGGCCTTGGTGCGACTCCACAGTTCGCGCGCGCCACGGGCGATGCCGGGTGCGGCGGCGATGACCTCGGACCAGGGAATGAGTTTGGCGGCGGCGAGCCAGGGGATGGGCATGGGGCGGTGCTCGGTGAGTCAGACGCCTGTCTGACCCCGAAATGCCCCCCCGGTTCCGGCGTGGCGCCGGCACCGGGGGTGAGACTCAGGCGGCCGGCAGCTTGTCGAGCTGCGGCTTGAGCTTGGCGACGGTGTCGCGGAAGCCAGCCAGGCGGGCGCGTTCCTGCTCGACCACGGCGGCCGGTGCGCGGGCCACGAAACTCTCGTTGGCCAGCTTGCCTTCGGCCTTGGCGATCTCGCCTTCGAGGCGGGTGATCTCCTTGGTCAGGCGCTCGCGCTCGGCGGCGATGTCGATCTCGACCTTGAGCATCAGCTTGAAATCGCCGGCGACGGCGACCGGGGCCAGTTCGTCGGCGCCGATGTCCTCGACCACGCTCACCTCCGACAGCTTGGCCAGCCCGGCCAGGTAGGGCGCGTAGGCGGTCAGGGTGTCGGTGTTGCCGGCGGCGATCAGCGGCAGGCGCTGGGCGGGGGAGATGTTCATCTCGCCGCGCAGGTTGCGGCAGGCGTAGATCATGCCCTTGAGCTCGGCGACCTTGGCTTCGGCGGTGTCGTCGATGCGGCCCAGGTCGGCCTGCGGGTAGCGGGCGAGCATCAGCGACTCGGTGTCCTTGCGCTTGGCCATCGGCGCCACGGTCTGCCACAGCTCTTCGGTGATGAAGGGCATCACCGGGTGCGCCAGGCGCAGCACGGTTTCGAGCACACGCAGCAGGGTGCGACGGGTGGCGCGTTGCTGGGCTTCCGTCCCGCCCTGGATCTGTACCTTGGCCAGCTCCAGGTACCAGTCGCAGTATTCGTCCCAGACGAACTCATAGATGGCCTTGGAGAGCAGGTCGAAGCGGTAGTCGGCAAAGTGCTGGGCGATCTCGGCCTCGGTACGCTGCAGCTTGGAAACGATCCAGCGGTCGGCGAAGGAGAAGTCGAGCTGGCTGACATCGCAGGCCACATCCGTGCCCAGGCCGCAGTCCTGGTCCTGGGTGTTCATCAGCACGAAGCGGGTGGCGTTCCACAGCTTGTTGCAGAAGTTGCGGTAGCCCTCGCAGCGGGCGAGGTCGAACTTGATGTCGCGCCCCGGGCTGGCCAGCGAGGCGAAGGTGAAGCGCAGTGCGTCGGTGCCGAAGGCGGGGATGCCTTCGGGGAATTCCTTGCGCGTTTTCTTCTCGATGCTGGCGGCCTGCTTGGGGTTCATCAGGCCGAAGGTGCGTTTTTCGACCAGCTTGTCGAGCGCGATGCCGTCGATCAGGTCGATCGGGTCGAGCACGTTGCCCTTGGATTTGCTCATCTTCTGGCCTTCCGCATCGCGGATCAGGCCGTGCACATAGACATGCTTGAAGGGGATCTTGCCAGTGATCTGCTGGGTCATCATCACCATGCGGGCGACCCAGAAGAAGATGATGTCGAAGCCGGTGACCAGCACTGTCGAGGGCAGGTAGAGGTCGAGCGCGTCGTTGGACTTTTCCGGCCACTCGGCGGTCCAGTCCAGCGTGGAGAACGGCCACAGGGCGGAGGAGTACCAGGTGTCGAGCACGTCTTCGTCGCGGCGCAGGCCCTGGTCGCGCAGCTTGGCGACGAGGGCGCGGATCTCGGCGGCTTCGTCGGCCTGGTGCTGCTGCTCGGCGCTGCGGGCGCGGTCTTCGAACCCGGCGATGGTGGCATCGAGCTGGGCGAGCGCGTCGGCTTCGTTGCGCGCGACGTATACGTTTTCGAGCGCGTCATACCAGGCCGGGATCTGGTGGCCCCACCACAGCTGGCGCGAGATGCACCAGTCCTGGATGTTGTTGAGCCACTGGTTGTAGGTGTTGACCCAGTTCTCGGGGTAGAAGGTGATCTCGCCCGAGGCGACGCAGTCGAGCGCCTTCTGGGTGATGCTCTTGCCGTCGGCTCCCGGCTTGCTCATGGCGACGAACCACTGGTCGGTGAGCATCGGCTCGATGACCACGTTGGTGCGGTCGCCGCGCGGCACCTTGAGCTTGTGCGCCTCGACCTCGACCAGCACGCCGGCCGCTTCGAGGTCGGCCACCACGGCGGCGCGGGCGTCGAAGCGGTCCAGCCCGGCCACATTGGCGGGCAGGGCGACCGTGCTCCTGGCCTGGCCCTTGGTGTCGAAGACCTCGGCGCGGGCCGGCACCGTGCCGTCCAGGTTGAGGATGACGATCATGTCCAGGCCGTGGCGCTGGCCGACCGCGTAGTCGTTGAAGTCGTGTGCCGGGGTGACCTTGACGCAGCCGGTGCCGAACTCGCGGTCGACATAGTCGTCGGCGATGATCGGGATGTCGCGCTCGGTCAGCGGCAGGCGCACGGTCTTGCCGATCAGGTGGGTGTAGCGCTCATCCTCGGGGTGCACCATCACGGCGACGTCGCCGAGCATGGTCTCGGGCCGGGTGGTGGCCACGGTGAGGCCGGCCAGCTCGCCGATCGGGCCGTCGGTGAAGGGGTAGCGGATGTGCCACAGCTTGCCGTCTTCTTCCTCCTGCACCACTTCGAGGTCGGACACCGCGGTGCCGAGCTTCGGATCCCAGTTGACCAGGCGCTTGCCACGGTAGATGAGGCCTTCGTTGAACAGGCGCACGAAGGTTTCGGTCACGGTGGTGGACAGGCCGTCGTCCATGGTGAAGCGCTCGCGCTTCCAGTCCGGGCTGGTGCCGAGGCGGCGCATCTGGCCGGTGATGGTGCCGCCGGAGTATTCCTTCCACTCCCACACCTTTTCGAGGAACTTCTCGCGGCCGAGATCGTGGCGGCTGACGCCCTGCGCGTCGAGCTGGCGTTCGACGACGATCTGGGTGGCGATGCCGGCGTGGTCGGTGCCCGGTTGCCACAGGGTGTTGTCGCCGCGCATGCGGTGGTAGCGGGTGAGCGCATCCATGATGGTCTGGTTGAAACCATGGCCCATGTGCAGCGTGCCGGTCACGTTGGGCGGCGGCAGCAGGATGCAGAAGGCGTTCTTGTTGGTGGTGTCGAGGCCGGCGTCGAAATAGCCGCGCGACTCCCAGTCGGGGTACCAGCGGCGCTCGATGTCCGCCGGCTCAAAACTCTTGGCCAGTTCCATGGTGTTCCGTATGCGTGGCAATTGGGGCGAATCCGCGATTATAGCGGATGCGTGCCGTGCTGACCGGTGCGGGCGTGGCCGGTGCGATCAGCGATTGCGCGGATCGTTGGCGTCGAGCAGTTGGGAGATTTCCTGCGAGATGTCGGCCAGCAAGGTGGCGCGGGCGCGGGCGTGGATCTGATGCAGGATGCGGCTGCGCGCCTGTTCGAGTTCTTCGGCGAGCACCTGGGGGAGTTCCTGGTGCAGCCACTCGTCGATCCGCCGGTTGAGCGTGGCGTCGAGGTCGATGAGCTGCTCGACAAAACCGGCCGCGGGGGCGGGCGTTTCCTTGATGGCGCCGGTCAGGACGGGGATGTCGTCATCCTCGACCGCCTCGGTGAGCACCGGGATCTCGGTGTCCGGCCCGGGGGCGCGGTGGCGCTTGAGCAGCGCGTCGGCCTTGTCGAGCAGGCGGTCGGCCGCTTCGGTCTCGGGCAGGATGATGAACGGATCGGTGGGCTCGGCCATGTCAGCTCGACGCCGTGTTGTGGGCGGTGGGGGTGAGCCCGGCGCCAGCGTAGTGGCGCCAGCGGTTGCGGGCGGGGACCTTGTGGGCTTCGTCGGTGCCAACGACTTCGACCACCATCTTGAAGCGCTCGTAACCGGGCGGCACGTCGGCCGCGAGGTTGATCAGCACGTCGTCGTGCGGCCAGCCCTCCGCCGGCGGGATGTCGCCCAGGGTGATCGGGGTTTCGGCCGCCAGCGGTGAGGTGAAGCGGGTGTGCGGCAGGAAGTCCATCGGCGGACGGGTCCACAGCAGCTGGTCGAGCTGGCGCGCGATGGCCTCGTCGGGCAGCAGCACCGCCACCTTGCGGCCCGAGCGGAAGGCGCGGACGGTAAGGTGGCAGGCGACGCCGAGGAGGTCCTCGGCGTTGTGGTAGAAGTGGATGTCCGTCACGCCGCGCTCAGTTCAGCCCGGCCCGGGCGATCAGGAACTCGGTCAGCAGTGGCACCGGGCGGCCGGTGGCGCCCTTGGCTTCGCCCGAGATCCAGGCGGTGCCGGCGATGTCCAGGTGCGCCCAGGTGTAGGCCTTGGTGAAGCGCGCCAGGAAGGCCGCGGCGGTGATGGTGCCGCCGTAGCGCCCGCCGATGTTGGCCATGTCGGCGAAGTTGCTCTTGAGCAGTTCCTGGTAGTCGTCCCACAGCGGCAACTGCCACACGCGGTCACCGCTGCACTGGCCGATGTCGGTCAACTCACGCGCCAGCGCGTCGTCGGTGGACAGCAGGCCGCTGGGGATCTTGCCCAGGGCCACCACGCAGGCGCCAGTGAGGGTGGCGATGTCGATCACGCAGGCCGGCTTGAAGCGCTCGGCGTAGGTGAGCGCGTCGCACAGGATGAGGCGGCCCTCGGCGTCGGTGTTGAGGATCTCGATGGTCTGGCCGGACATGGAGGTGACCACGTCACCCGGCCGCGTGGCGTTGCCGCCGGGCATGTTCTCGGTGCTGGGGACGATACCGACGACATTGATCGGCAGATCGAGCAGCGCAGCCGCCTTGAGCGTACCGAAGACGCTGGCGGCGCCGCACATGTCGTACTTCATCTCGTCCATTTCGGCGGCCGGCTTGAGCGAGATGCCGCCGGTGTCGAAGGTGATGCCCTTGCCGACCAGCACGACCGGCGCGTCGCCGGCCTTGCCGCCATGGTGTTCCATGACGATGAACTTGGGCGGCTGCTCGGCGCCCTGGGCCACGGCGAGCAGGGCGCCCATGCCCAGCTTGCTCATCTGGGCCTTGTCGAGCACGGTGACCTTGAGCTTGTGTTCCTTGCCGAGCGCCTTGGCCGTGTCGGCCAGATAGCTGGGCGAGCACACGTTGGGCGGCAGGTTGCCCAGGTCGCGTGCCAGCGCCATGCCTTCGGCAGTGGCCAGGCCTTGCGCCACGGCGGCGGTGAGGGCCTTGCTGCTTTTGCCGGGGATCAGGAACTGGACTTTATGGATGCCGCGCTTGGGGCTGTCGTCGGCCTTTCCGGGCGCATCGAAGCGGTAGGCGGCGGCCGCGATGACGCGGGCTGCCGTACGCAGGCGCCAGGCCAGGTCGCGATCGGGCACCTCGATCTCGGCCAGGCACACGCTGGCCTCTTTGCCGCGCAGGCCCGCCAGGGCCTTGCCGGCGGCGGTGAGGGCGTCGCGATAGGCCTTGTCGTTGAGCTCGTCCGGCTTGCCGAGGCTGACCACCAGCACGCGCTCGGCGTCGACGCCGGGCAGCAGCGGGAGGGCCAGCGTGGCGCCGGCCTTGTCGTCGAGATCGCCCCGCTTGAGCAGCGCGCCGAGGGCGCCGCCGCTGGCTTGATCCACCGCCTCGGCCGACGGCGTCAGGCGCGCGTCGGTGTAGGCGCCAATGACGATGCAGGCGCGTTTGAGTTTTTCAGGGGATCCGGTCTTTATGGTAAATTCCACGGGCTATTCCTTTAAGACGACGTCTCGGTCAGGGTGGCAACGATTATGGCCTCTCCGCAATACGCCGTCAAAATGCCCCCGTTCATTCAAACGTCATTAGCGCGATGATCTTCCTGCGCGCCGCCCAGCGTGAATTCGCCAACACTGCCATGGCAGTGTTCGTTGCCTTGTTCGCCATCCTGGTGACCACGGTGCTGATCCGCCTGCTCGGCCAGGCGGCGGGCGGGCGTGTGCCCTCCGAGGCAGTGCTGGCGCTGATCGGCTTCGGTGCGCTGGCGCAGCTGCCCATCGTTCTGTCGCTGACGGTGTTCATCGCCGTCCTGATGAGCCTGTCGCGCAGTTACCGTGATTCCGAAATGGTGGTGTGGTTCGCCGCCGGTGTGCCGCTGACACGCTGGATCCGCCCCGTGCTGCGCTTTGCGGTGCCGGTGGCGGTGGTGATTGCCGGCGTGACGATGGTGCTGGCGCCGTGGGCGCAGTACAAGAGCGTGGAGTACAAGGAACGCCTGAACAACCAGGATGACGCGGCGCGCGTGGCGCCCGGCGTGTTCCGCGAGTCGGCCGGCGCGCAGCGGGTGTTCTTTGTCGAGGTCGGCGCCGGCGAGGATGGCCGGGTGCGCAATGTGTTCGTCAGTTCCGTGCTCGAAGGCAAGCTGGGCGTGATGGTGGCCGAGGAGGGCTATCTGCGCACCGGCGAGAACGGCGAGCGCTTCGTGGTGCTCGAGCGCGGCCGCCGCTACGATGGCACGCCGGGTACGCCGGACTACCGCATCATGCATTTCGACCGCTATACCCTGCAGATGGCCGGGCAGGTGGCCAAGGACTTGCCGGTGCGCAACCGCATGCTGCCGCTCAAGACGCTGCTCGACGATCCGAACCCGGCCAACCTCGGCGAACTGGCCTCGCGGGTTGGCGTGCCGGTGGCGGCCCTGATCCTGGCGCTGCTGGCGATTCCGCTGTCCTTCGTCAATCCGCGCGCCGGACGCACCAACAACCTGATCGTCGCCATCCTCACCTATCTCATCTACAGCAACGCGATCAGCGTCAGCCAGGCGTGGATTGCGCAGGGCAAGGTGAGCTTCGTGGTCGGCGCGCTGGCGCCGCACCTGGTGATGATCGTGGTGCTGGCGGCCTTGTTCTACCGCCGCCTGGCGGTGTATTCCATCTGGCGGAGGCGTCCGGCCTGATGCGCATTCTGCGACGCTACCTCGCCCGCGAGATCATTGGCGCCACCTTCATGGTGCTGCTGGCCTTCCTCGGGCTGTTTGCCTTCTTCGATTTCATCAATGAGCTCGATTCGATCGGCAAGGACGGCTACCAGGTGCATCACGCGCTGGTGTATGTCGCGCTGATCCTGCCGGGGCGGGTGTACGAACTGATGCCGATCGCGGTGCTGATCGGCAGCCTGTTTGCGCTGACCACGCTGGCACGGCATTCCGAGATCACGGTGATGCGGGCGTCCGGCCTGTCGACGGCGCGGCTGCTGCGTGAGCTGTCGCTGATCGGCGGGCTGTTCGTGGTGCTGACCTTCGTGTTCGGCGAGTATGTGGCGCCGCCGGCCGAAAAGGCCGCGCAGCAATGGCGCCTGACCGCGACCGGCTCGACCGTGTCGAACGAGCTGCGCTCCGGCCTGTGGGTGCGCGACGGCCAGCGCTTCATCAATGTCCAATCGCTGACGCCCGAGCGCGCGCTGCGGGGTATCCGGATCTACGAATTCGACGACAAGCTGGTGCTGCGGACGATCAGCGACGCCAGGCACGGTGAGTTCGTCGATGGGGTGGGGTGGCGGCTGACGGACATCGCGCAGACGGTCTTCGAGGCGGATCGCACGCGGGTGACGACGCTCGATGAACTGTCCTGGGCGTCGGAGCTGACGCCCGACGTGCTGAGCGTGCTGATGGTGACGCCCGAGCGCATGTCGGTGACCACCCTGGTGGCCTACCTGCGCCACCTGGCCGACAACAACCAGAAGACCGACCGCTACGAAATCGCGTTGTGGAAGAAGATCGTCTATCCCTTCGCGGTGCTGGTGATGATGGCGCTGGCGCTGCCCTTTGCCTACACCCATGACCGCATGGGCGGGGTCAGCGTCAAGGTGTTTGCCGGCATCATGCTGGGGGTGGCCTTCCACCTGCTCAACGGGCTGTTCTCCAACCTTGGCGTCATCAATGCCTGGCCGCCGGTGGTGGCGGCGCTGGCGCCCAGCACGGTGTTCCTGATCGCCGCCGCGGTGATGCTCCACGGGGTGGACCGGCGCTGAGTGCCCGGGCGACGCGGCGCATAAAAAAACGGGACCGCGAAGGTCCCGTTCTTTTTTCCAGCCGGTGCGAGGATCAGCCCTGCTTGCGCGTGAGCTTTTCCTTGATACGTGCCGACTTGCCGGTACGACCGCGCAGGTAGTACAGCTTGGCACGACGCACATCACCGCGACGCTTCACTTCAACGCTGGCGACCAGCGGCGAGTAGGTCTGGAAGGTGCGCTCAACGCCTTCACCGGACGAGATCTTGCGCACGATGAAGTTGGAGTTGAGACCACGGTTGCGTTTGGCGATAACCACGCCTTCGTAAGCCTGAAGACGCTCACGGTTACCTTCCTTGACCTTCACCTGGACCACCACGGTGTCGCCCGGGGCGAACTCGGGGATGGTCTTGTTGACGGTCAGGCGAGCAATTTCTTCCTGCTCGAGTTGTTCAATCAAGTTCATGTGCGTGACTCCTTGGTCAGTTCACGTTGGCCTGTGGCCTTGCAGGCAGAGCAGGTCGCCACCTGATGCCGTGCGTTTCTTCATTCGGTCCCGTCCGACGATGTCGGCTGGGCCGCCTCATGATCCTGCCTGAACGTGTCAAGCAGTTTCATCTCTTCCCGGCTCAGCGTGCGCTGGGCCAGCAATTCCGGGCGCCGTTGCCAGGTGCGCCCCAGTGCCATCTTGAGCCGCCAGCGCCGAATCTCGGCGTGGTTGCCGGAGAGCAGCACGGGCGGCACGGCCTGGCCGTGCGCGTCCACCTCGGGGCGGGTGTAGTGCGGGCAATCGAGCAAGCCGTCGACAAAGGAGTCTTCGACCGCCGAGTCCGCATCGTTCAGCGCCCCGGGCAACTGGCGGATGATGGCATCGAGCAGCACCATCGCCGGCAGTTCGCCGCCGGACAACACGAAGTCGCCCAGCGAAATTTCTTCATCCACGCAGCGGTCGATCACACGCTGATCGACCCCTTCATAGCGCCCGCACAACAGCGTCAGCGCCGGCGCCTGCACCAGGTCCATCACCCGGGCGTGATCCAGCGGCCGCCCCTGGGGCGACAGGTAGATCACGCGGCCGGCCTGGCCCAGCGTCTCGCGCTGCGCCTCGCCGGCGGCGGCAATTGCCGCCTCCAGGGGCGGCGACTGCATCACCATGCCGGGGCCGCCACCGTAGGGGCGGTCGTCCACCGTGCGATGCACGTCGTGCGCGAAGTCGCGCGGGTTCCAGCACTGCAGCCGGTACAGGCTGCGCTCCTGGGCGCGCCGGCTGATGCCACTGCCTGTCAGCGCGGAGAACATCTCCGGAAACAGGGTGACAACATCGTAGCGACGCACCCGTTTACCAATCCTTCTGCCAGTCGACCCGGACCCGCTTGGCGGTCAGGTCGACATCGAGCACATAGGCGGCGACGAAGGGAATCAGGTGTTCGTCTTCGCCGTCGGTGACCTGCAGCACATCGTGCGCCCCGGCCGAGAGCAGGGAGGTCACGGTGCCCAGGGCCTCGCCCGCCTCGTTCTCCACCGGCAGGCCGATCAGGTCGCCCCAGTAGTACTCGTCGCTGCCGGTCTCCGGCATCGCCTCGCGCGGCGCGGCGATGAACTGCCCGGTCAGTGCCTCGGCGGCGGTGCGGTCGGATACGCCGTCAAACGCAGCGATCCAGCCTTTGCCGTGGGCGCGGCAGCCGGCCAGCTTGTAGGCCGTCCAGCGCGCGTCCTGGGCCGTGTCGTCGGGCGACAACCACCATTGCGGCATTTTCTTCCAGGACAGCGGGTCGTCCCCGAAGGGGTGGATCTTGACCCAGCCCTGAATGCCAAAAGGGGCGACGATGCGCCCCATGATGATCATCGGTTGTGTCCCGATGCAGCCGTTCAGGCGGCTTTGGCGGCCTGCTTGACCAGACGGGCAACCGTCGGCGACAGCTGGGCGCCGTTCTGCTGCCAGTGCGCCAGGCGCTCGGTGTTGATCACCAGGCCTTCAGTGGCTTCCGGCGCCATCGGGTTGTAGAAACCGACGCGCTCGATGAAGCGGCCGTCACGACGATTGCGCGAGTCGGCGGCAACGATGTTGTAAAACGGGCGCTTCTTGGCGCCGCTACGGGCAAGGCGAATAACCACCATGTTGTGTTCGTCCTGACTAATGATTCGAGAAAAGGGCGAGATTTTAAGCGATTTCCCCAAGGAAAACAATCTCTTTGCAGCTCACCCCGGAAAGATGTCGGCAATGGTCTGCTGAATGGCGCGGGCGGCGGCGAGTGGATTGGCCGCCTGGCGGATTGGGCGGCCAACCACGATGTAGTCGGCGCCGTTGCGGAAGGCCTGGGCGACGTCGACGGTGCGCTTCTGGTCGTCGGCGGGCTTGTTCTCGACCGGGCGGATGCCCGGCGTGACCACCAGCAGACGCTCGCCCAGCTCGCGGCGAATCATCGGTGCTTCGAGCCCGGAGGAGACGATGCCGTCGATGCCGGTCTCGAGCGCGCGGCGGGCGCGGGAGAGCACCAGTTCTTCGACATTGCACTGGAAGCCGAGGTCGTCGAGGTCGCCGCGGTCAAGGCTGGTCAGCGCGGTGACGGCGAGGACCTTGAGCGCGCCCTTGTCCTTGACCGCCGCTTCCATGATCGACTGGTTGCCGTGAATGGTGGCCAGCGTGGCGCCGCTGCCCGACAGGGCGCGGATGGCCGAGCGCACGGTCTCGGGGACGTCGAAGAACTTCAGGTCGACGAAGACTTTCTTGTTGTGCGCCACCAGCCAGTCGAGCAGGTCGAAGTAGCCCGGCGTCATGAACAGTTCGAGGCCGATCTTGTAGAAGGTGACACTGTCTTCGAGTTGTTCGACCAGTGCGCGGGCGGCGGCCGCATCGGCAACGTCAAGCGCCATGATGAGGCGGTCGGCGGGTGTGATGGCCTTGGCGGAGCGGTAATCGGGCGTCGATGTTTGCATTGTGGTGGCAGTCAATGGGAAAGTAGCGTTTATTATCCCGCCTCTTGGGTGACCGGGTCGAGGCGGGCGTCCGGCATTGTGCCAGAACTGGCCGATTCTTCATTAGAATGGCAGACGAATCGGATCGACGAAGAGCTCGCGACTCATGGCTGACCCTCTCATGCAAGATGCCGGACCGGCTGCGTCAGTTCTCGCCTGGCTAGCAGGCGAGCCCGCTGACGACCCCGTCGAAGGCCTGCAGGAGCTGGCGGACAAGCTCGACGAGTTGCTGCGCGCCGCGCTCACGCCGATCCAGCTGCACCGGGGCGTGGAGTTGTTCTTCATGCGCGTGCGCGATGTGCGCGAAGTGCTGGTGCCGCGCCTGGTCGAGCGCTCCTTGCCGCTACCCTCCAAGCTGTTCAATGCAGCCAGCCGCATGGAGCTCATCTGCCTCTCGCTGGCCAAGGGCTATGTGCGGGTGATGAGCGACACCGGCACCGGTGTGGTGACGCAGCGTCGCCGCCCCGAAGTGCTGGCCACGCAGGCACTGACGCTGCTCGGGGATGCGTTGTGGCTGGCCGGCATGAAGGGGGCCACGCCACGGGCCGGCTTGTGGCAGGAGGCGCACCGGATCTTTACCTCGGCGGCCATCGCCGCGGGTTCGCCGGCCTTGCCGGCGGAAATCCCCCGGGGCCAGGTGCAGGCGGCCTACAAGCGCTTGCTGGCCTTGTCGGCCGCCCAGCCTGAAGCACTGACCGCGCGCGAACTGGACTGGACCGTGCGCTATCTCGAGCAATGCGCCTGGCGCGCCGAACTGTCGCCCAATCCGCGCACCGATATCGAAACCTGGGACTACTGGATCGATCCGGCCCAGGATGTCGGCCCGATCGCCATGGTGCGGCGTGCGCCGCCGCCGGTCGACGGCATGCTGTATTTTTCCGCGGCCGAACTGGCGCGCGGGGCCACCGGCCATCTCGAGCGGCTCGAAGCGGCACTCGACGCGGGCGGCGAGGTGATCCCCGGGGCCGATCTGCCGGAGTTGCCCGCGGGCCTGCCGCCGGGCGACATCTCCAAGTTGCTGCGTTGCCTGCGCGAACGCTGGGCGATGCCGCCGCGCCGCGAGCAGTTGCGCCGGCGCTGCCAGTACGATGTCGAAGTCTGCGTCGGCCTGCGCAGCATCTGGCGGCTCAAGCACGCCGGCGAGCAGGCCGCTGAAGTGATGCGCTGGCGGGTGCTCAACGAAAGCCCGGGCGGCTACGCCATCATGAGTGTCGAGGCCAATACCGGCTCGTTGTCGGCGGGGATGGCGATGGCGGTGCGGCGGTCATCCGACAGCGCCTGGTCGATCTGTGTGGTGCGCTGGGTGCGCTCCGATTCGCCGACCCAGGTTGAGCTCGGCTTGCAGACCATCAGCTCGACGGCCACGTCGGTGCGCATCGGCTTTCGCGGCGGTGACGGGCCGGGCGAAATGGTGCCGGCCCTGGTGCTGCCGCCGGTGGCCGCGGTACGTCGCCACCAGGCCATTCTGGCGCCGGCGGGCGCCTATCGCTCGCGCCGCTTCCTGCTGGTGCATGAGGGCGAGCGCATCTATGTCGCCCAGGGCCGCTTGCTGAGCCTCGACATGCAGACGGCCAGCGTCGAACTGTTCCAGTTCGAATACGATCCCTATCCGCTGTAACCCGGCGTCCCGGCTGTGTCGGGTGCCGCCGGGCTGGCGTCGAACAGCGCGGTCACCGGGACGTCGCCGGTCGCCAGCAGGTCGGCGATGCGCGCGTCGATGCGCCGGGCCAGCGCGTTGTCGGTCAGTGGGTGGGCGTCGCAGGGGCTGAGCGCAAAACGCCGGACGACGTCCGACAGGGCGATGTCCTCCGCACGCCGGACCAGTAGCCAGGCGTCGTCGTCCGCGCGGGTGATCCAGCCGAACTCCTGCATCAACTCCAGCAGGTTCTCGCCCACGGCGGCCGGTTGGCGGGCCGCACGAAACAGAGTCTCGGCGTCGACGGTCTGTCCGTGCCGTTGTGCGTCGGCCAGCCGCTCGAGCATCATCAGCGCACTGTAGGCAGTAGCACCGGGGAAATCGGGCAGGGTTCGCACACTCGAGGCATAGGCCGGGAAGGTGGCGGCGAGAATGGCGCCGAGCAGGATCACCACCCACGAGGCGTACAGCCATAGCAGGAAGATGGGCAGGGTGGCGAAGGTGCCGTAGATCAGGGTGTAGCTCGGAAAGCGCGCGAAGTACAGGCCCAGCGCACGCTGCATCAGCACGAAGGCGAGCGCGGCGGCCATGCCGCCGATCAGGGCGTGCAAGGCATTGACCCGGGTGTTCGGGATGCTGAAGTAGAGGAAGGCGAAGAGCAGGCCGAGCAGCAGCACCGGCAGGGTGCGGAAGATGATGATGCGCAGCCACGGCGGGTCGTTGACCAGGCCCAGCGAGGTGCTGATCAGGTAACTGGTGGCGGCCAGGCTGGCGCCGAGGAACAGCGGGCCGAGCGTGAGCACCACCCAGTAGATGGAGATGCGGGCCAGCAGCGGGCGCGACTTGCGCACACCCCAGATGGTGTTGAGCACGCCATCGATGGTGAGCATCAGCATCAGCGCGGTGACGATCAGGAAGGCGGTGCCGATGAGCGTGAGGTTGGCGGCCTTCTGGGAGAACTGCAGCGCGTAGGTGGCGACGATCTGGCCGGCCTTTTCGGGCAGCAGGTTCTGCAGCAGGAAGTCGCGCAGCGCGTCGCCCAGATGCGAGAAGCCGGGGAAGTTGCTGAAGACCGCGATGGTTACGGTCAGCAGCGGTACCAGTGCCAGCAGCGTGGTGAACGTCAGGCTGCCGGCGACTTCCGGGCAGCGGGTGTCGACAAATCGCTGGGCGAGCAGGCGGGCAAAATCACGCAGACGGATGAGGAGCTTGGGCAATGCGGCGGGCGCCTTGGCGGCTTTGGCTATAATCGCGCCATTGTAGGGTCAGTTGCCGTTCATTTGGGGCGCAACGCGCCTCCGAATCAACGCATTTGCTGACGAGCCACGAGTCGATCATGAAAGAAGTGCTAGTCCTGTATTACAGCCGCAAGGGATCCGTCCGCGCGCTGGCCGAGGCGATTGCCGAGGGCATCGAGCGCGTGCCCGGCGTGGGCGCGCGGGTGCGCACGGTGCCGGCGGTGAGCACGGTGTGCGAAGCGACGGCCGACGCCATCCCGTCGTCGGGGCCGGCCTATGTCGAGGTGAGCGATCTGGTCGAGTGCATCGGCCTGGCACTGGGCAGCCCGACGCGCTTTGGCAACATGGCGGCGGCAATGAAGTATTTTCTCGATGGCACCATCGCGCCGTGGGTCAACGGTGCGCTGGCCGGCAAGCCGGCCTGCGTGTTTACCTCGACCGGTAGCCAGCACGGCGGCCAGGAGAGCACCTTGCTGAGCATGATGTTGCCGCTGATGCACCACGGCATGCTGATGATGGGCCTGCCCTACACCGAGCACCTGCTGTCCTCGACGCGCAGCGGTGGCACGCCCTACGGCGCCTCGCATGTGGCCGGGCCGGACGGGCATCCGGTGCTGACGGACGAGGAGCGCAAGCTGGCGCTGGCCCAGGGCGAACGTCTGGCGCGTGCGGCGCTGGCGCTGGAGGCGGCCCGATGAAGGCGAAGACGCTGGCGTGGATCGCCTCACTGCTGTGGATCGCCCTGATCGTGCTGTGCGTGGCCTGGGAGGCGTGGCTGGCGCCGCTGCGGCCCGAGGGGTCGTGGATGATGCTCAAGGCCGCGCCCTTGCTGGTGCCGCTGTTCGGCCTGCTGCACGGCCGGCGCTACACCTACCAGTGGGGCTGCATGTTCGTGCTGCTGTACTTCATGGAGGGGGTGGTGCGGATGAATGACCCCGGCGGCGTGGCGCTGCTGGCGCGCATCGAGATCGCGCTGACGCTGGCGGCCTTTGTGGTGATGATGTGGTACGCCCGGATGACCGCGCCGTCGCGCCAGGCAAAAACGCAGTGACGCCCGCCCCGGCCGGGGCGAGCGCCGGACCCTCCGTCAGATCTGCGGGTTGAGCTTTTCGAACTTGCCGTGCAGCTTGTTGAGCGCGTTCAGGTAGGCCTTGGCCGAGGCGACGATGATGTCGGTGTCGGCGCCCTGGCCATTGACCACCTTGCCGTCGCGTGACAGGCGCACGGTCACTTCGCCCTGGGCGTCGGTGCCGGTGGTGATGGCATTGACCGAGTAAAGCAGCAGCTCGGTGCCGCTCCGGGCGACCGTCTCAATCGCCTTGAACGCGGCGTCGACCGGCCCCGAGCCTTCGGCCTCGGCCTGGATTTCCTTCTCGCCGACGTTCAGCGTCAGGCGGGCGGCCGGGGTCTCGCCGGTTTCGGAATGGAAGCAGGACGCGACCAGGCGGTAGTGCTCCAGTTCAGGCGTGACGGCTTCATCGGAGATCAGCGCCTGCAGGTCTTCGTCGAAGATCTCGTGCTTCTTGTCGGCCAGTTCCTTGAAGCGGGCAAAGGCGTGGTTGAGGTGTTCTTCGGACTCAATCGCCGCGCCCAGCTCGATCAGGCGGCTGCGGAAGGCGTTGCGGCCGCTGTGCTTGCCCAGCACCAGCTTGTTGGCGCCCCAGCCGACGTCTTCGGCGCGCATGATCTCGTAGGTTTCGCGGTGCTTGAGCACGCCGTCCTGGTGAATGCCGGATTCGTGCGAGAAGGCGTTGGCGCCAACGATGGCCTTGTTCGGCTGCACCGGGAAACCGGTGATGCCCGAGACCAGCTTGGAGGCGGGCACGATCTGGGTGGTGTCGATGCGGGTGTCGCACTGGTAGATGTCGCGGCGGGTGCGCACGGCCATCACCACTTCTTCGAGCGAGGCGTTGCCGGCACGCTCGCCGAGGCCGTTGACGGTGCACTCGACCTGACGCGCACCGGCGCGCACGGCGGCCAGCGAGTTGGCCACGGCGAGGCCGAGGTCGTTGTGACAATGCACGGACCACACCACCTTGTCGGAATTCGGCACGCGCTCGATCAGGGTGCGGATGGTCGCCGCGAACTGCTCGGGCACGTTGTAGCCGACGGTGTCGGGCACGTTGATGGTGGTGGCGCCGGCCTTGATGACGGCCTCGAAGATGCGGCACAGATAGTCGATTTCGGAGCGGCCAGCGTCCTCGGCGGAGAACTCGATGTCGTCGGTGTACTCGCGCGCCCAGCCGATGGCCTTGACCGCCTGCTCGAGCACCTGGTCGGGGCTCATGCGCAGCTTCTTCTCCATGTGGATCGGGCTGGTGGCGATGAAGGTGTGGATGCGCCCGCTGGCCGCCGGTTTGATGGCTTCGCCGGAGCGGCGGATGTCGTTCTCGTTGGCGCGGGCCAGCGAACAGATGGTGGAGTCCTTGACCACTTCGGCGATGGCGCGCACCGATTCGAAGTCGCCGTTCGAGGCGGCGGCGAAGCCGGCCTCGATCACGTTGACCTTCATGCGTTCGAGCTGGCGGGCAATGCGCAGCTTCTCATCGCGGGTCATCGAGGCGCCGGGGCTTTGTTCGCCGTCGCGCAAGGTGGTGTCGAAAACGATCAGTTGGTCAGTCATGGTCGGCTCCTGTCGGGTTCCGAAGTCTGGATTCAGGGCGTCGCCCGCCGGGGGCGGCGAGGCGGTGGAAATCGGTGGGAAGGGTCGGTGTGGTCAGCGCGCGGGGCGCAGCAGCCCGAGCGCCCATGGCGCGCGCCGGGCGGCGTCGCGCGAGTCGTGCAGGGGGCGTGGCTCGAAGGCTGGCATGTCGTTGAATATAGGCCACTTGATCAGGCGCTGACAACCCGCTCAGGACGTCGGCGGCTCGTGGCCGGGGATTTTCTTGCCCAGGCGGTGCATGACCAGCATCACATAGCCGGACGCGGCATAGATGAGGAAGAGCAGGAACAGCACCGAGGCGGGGTCGAGCGAGACCAGCGCAAAGGCCAGCATGATCGCCAGCACGGCAAAAAACGGCACCCGGCGGCGCAGGTTGAATTCCTTGCCGCTGAAGTAGAGCACGTTGCTGACCATGGTCAGGCCACCGAAGATGGTGAAGAAGCAGGCGGCCCAGCGCAGGTCCGGGCCGCTGAAGCCGTTGTCGATGCCGACCCACACCAGGCCGGCGATCAGCGCCGCGGCGGCCGGGCTGGGCAGGCCCTGGAAGTAGCGCTTGTCGACTACGTCGATGTTGGTGTTGAAGCGGGCCAGGCGCAGGGCGGCGCCGGCGCAGTAGATGAAGGCGGCGATCCAGCCCAGCTTGCCCATGCCGCGTAGCGCCCATTCGTAGGCCACCAGCGCCGGGGCGGCGCCGAAGGAGACCATGTCTGAGAGCGAGTCGTACTCGGCACCGAAGGCGCTCTGGGTGTGGGTGAGGCGTGCGATGCGCCCGTCCAGCCCGTCGAGGATCATGGCGATGAAGATCGCCACGGCGGCATGCTCGAAGCGCTGGTTCATGGCCTGGACGATGGCGTAGAAGCCGGCGAACAGGGCCGCGGTGGTGAACAGGTTCGGGAGGATGTAGATGCCGCGGCGACGCTTTTCCGGATCGAAGAGCGGTTTGCGCGGAGGCACGTCGGCCATGGGGAAGCCTTTGTAAACGCCCGCCAAGCGGGGCAATGGGCCCGATTCTACCCTAGCTCGCGACCCCGTGCGGCGTCGCGGAGGGCGGGTCAGAACTTGTGAATAAATCGACTGCGCGTGCCGATGGCTGCGTTGCTCACTCGCTCACGCCTCGCCTATCCATTTGATATGTCTCGTCGTTCGCTCGCGTCGTTGCCAAATGCGGCCTTGCACTCGGCCCTGCCCGTTACGATTTCCTCACAAGTTCTCAGGGCAGGTCGGCGAGGGCGCTGGCCGAGGCGAGCACCTTGTCGCCCAGGGTGACGCGGGCCTTGCTGCCGAGCGGCAGATAGACATCCATGCGCGAGCCGAAGCGGATGAAACCGTAGCGCTCGCCACGCTGCAGCGATTCGCCTTCGCGGGTGTAGCACAGGATGCGGCGCGCCGCGATGCCGGCAATCTGTACGCAGGTGATGTCGTCGCCCTCGGCGGTGCGCAGCCACATGGCGTTGCGCTCGTTCTCGCTGGCGGCCTTGTCCAGCGCCGCGCTGAGGAAGCGCCCGGGGTGGTACCACAGCTGCTTGACCTCGCCGTCGACCGGACTGCGGTTCGAATGCGCATTGAAGATGTTCATGTAGATGCTGATCTTCAGGCTGTCGCGGTCGAGGTAGGGGTCGCGCGCGCGTTCGATGGCGATCACGCGGCCGTCGGCCGGGGACAGGACCTTGCGCGCGCCGGCGGGAATCGTGCGCGGCGGGTCGCGGAAGAACTGCAGTACGAGCAGGAACAGGAGCCAGAACGGCAGGGCGAGAAACCAGCCGGCGGCACTGTTGACGAGCAGGGCCACCGCCAGTGCGATGCCGATGAACGGCCAGCCTTCGCGGGCGATGATCGGGTGGGGGTAGGACGGGGGAGAGGACATCGACGGCGCTCCAACGAAAACGGGCCGGAATCCGCCGCGAGGAGGATTCCGGCCCGCTCAAGCGGGGGTCAGGCTCAGTTCTTGGACTGGTCGACCAGCTTGTTCTTGAGGATCCACGGCATCATCTCGCGCAGCTGGCCGCCGACCTGCTCGATCGGGTGGGCTGCGTTGAGGCGGCGGCGGGCCGTCATGGACGGGTAGCCGGTCTTGCCTTCGAGGATGAACATCTTGGCGTACTCGCCGGTCTGGATGCGCTTGAGGGCTTCGCGCATGGCGTAGCGCGATTCCTCGTTGATCACCTCGGGGCCGGTCACGTACTCGCCATACTCCGCGTTGTTGGAGATGGAGTAGTTCATGTTGGCGATGCCGCCTTCGTACATCAGGTCGACGATCAGCTTGAGCTCGTGCAGGCACTCGAAGTAGGCCATTTCCGGGGCGTAGCCGGCTTCGGTCAGGGTCTCGAAGCCCATCTTGACCAGCTCGACGGCGCCGCCGCACAGCACGGCCTGCTCACCGAACAGGTCGGTTTCGGTCTCTTCGCGGAAGTTGGTTTCGATCACGCCGCCCTTGGTGCCGCCGTTGGCCGCAGCGTAGGACAGGGCGATGTCACGGGCCTTGCCGGAGACGTCCTGGTGGACAGCGATCAGGCTCGGCACGCCGCCGCCCTTGAGGTACTCGGAGCGCACGGTGTGGCCGGGGCCCTTGGGGGCGACCATGATCACGTCGAGGTCGGCGCGCGGCACGACCTGGTTGTAGTGCACGTTGAAGCCGTGGGCGAAGGCCAGGGCGGCGCCTTTCTTGATGTTCGGCTCGACTTCTTCCTTGTACACCTGCGGGATGTTCTCGTCCGGCAGCAGGATCATGACCACGTCGGCGGTCTTGACGGCCTTGGCGATTTCTTCGACCTTGAGGCCGGCCTTCTTGGCCTTGTCCCACGAGGCGCCGTCCTTGCGCAGGGCAACGGTGACCTTGACGCCGGAGTCGTTCAGGTTCTGGGCGTGGGCGTGGCCCTGGGAGCCGTAGCCGACGATGGTGACCTTCTTGCCCTTGATCAGGGAGAGGTCGGCGTCCTTGTCGTAATAAACTTTCATGATGGTCCTTTCAGGTGCGGAATCGCGTTGGCGGCGGCCATGATAACCGGCCGGCCGCAGGGTCGCAAAAACTGCGTGGGGTCAGAGCTTCAGGATGCGGTCGCCGCGGCCAATGCCGACGATGCCGGAGCGTACCGTTTCGAGAATCAGGGTGGTGTCGATGGCGCCGATGAACGAGTCGAGCTTGGTCTGGTTGCCGGTCAGCTCGATGACGTAGCTGGAGTCGGTGGCGTCGATGATGCGGCCGCGGAAGATGTCGGCCATGCGCTTCATCTCTTCGCGGTCCTTCCCGGTGGCGCGGACCTTGATCAGCATGAGTTCGCGCTCGATGTGGGCGGACTCGGAAATATCCACCACCTTGACCACATCAACCAGCTTGTTCAGCTGCTTGGTGATCTGCTCGATGATGTCGTCCGAGCCGGTGGTGACGATGGTCATGCGCGACAGCGAGGCATCCTCGGTGGGCGCGACGGTGAGCGACTCGATGTTGTAGCCGCGTGCGGAGAACAGGCCGGAAACCCGTGACAGGGCGCCCGATTCGTTCTCGATCAGCAGTGCGATGACGTGACGCATGGTGTTCCCTCGTTGGGAGAGTGTTGAAGAGCCGCCTGCCCTGCAGGACGGACTGCCGGCGGCCGGCATCCGCTGTCGTCGGCCCCGGTGAGGGACGGCGACGACCCGGCGTGTGTGGACGCCGGGCCCCGCAGGCATCAAGCCGCGTTACAGGTCCTCGGCGGAGAGGATCATCTCGGTCAGCCCCTTGCCGCCCTGGACCATCGGGTAGACGTTTTCCGTCTGGTCGATCTGGAAGTCGAGGAACACGAGATCTTTCTTGCGGGAGAAGGCCTCGCGCAGCGCGCCTTCCACGTCGCCCGGCCGGTCCACCCGGATGCCGATATGGCCATAGGACTCGGCCAGCTTGGCGAAGTCGGGCAGCGAATCCATGTAGGACTCGGCGTAGCGGCCGCCGTGGAACAGCTCCTGCCACTGGCGCACCATGCCCAGGTAGCGGTTGTTCAGGTTGCAGATCTTGATCGGCAGGCGGAACTGCTTGCAGGTGGACAGTTCCTGGATGTTCATCTGGATCGAGGCCTCGCCGGTCACGCAGGCGACCTGCGCATCCGGGTGAGCCAGCTGGGCGCCCATGGCGTAGGGCATGCCCACGCCCATGGTGCCCAGACCGCCGGAGTTGAGCCAGCGGCGCGGCTTGTCGAACTTGTAGTACTGCGCGGCCCACATCTGGTGCTGGCCGACGTCGGAGGTGATGAAGGCCTCGCCGCCGGTCACTTCCCAGAGCTTCTCGATCACGTATTGCGGCTTGATGATCTCGTCGGAATTCTTGTACTTCATGCAGTCGCGGCTGCGCCACTCGTCGATCTGCTTCCACCAGGTGGCCAGCGCATCGGTGTCCTGCTTCTGCGTGTTTTCGTCGAGCAGGCGGATCAGCTCCTCGAGCACGTCCTTGACGTCGCCGACGATGGGCACGTCCACCTTCACCCGCTTGGAGATGGAGGAGGGGTCGATGTCGATGTGGATGATCTTGCGCGGCTCGGCGGCGAAGTGGTTGGGGTCGCCGATGACGCGGTCATCGAAGCGGGCGCCGATGGCCAGCAGCACGTCGGAGAAATGCATCGACATGTTCGCTTCGTAGGTGCCGTGCATGCCCGGCATGCCGAGGTATTGCTTGTCGGTGGCCGGGTAGCCGCCCAGGCCCATCAGGGTGTTGGTGATCGGCATGCCCAGCTTGCGCACCAGCTTGGTCAGCGGCTTGGCGGCGTCCGACAGGATCACGCCGCCACCGGTGTAGATCATCGGCCGCTTGGCTTCGAGGAGCAGCTTGAGGGCTTTCTTGATCTGGCCCTGATGGCCCTTGACCACCGGGTTGTACGAGCGCATCTCGACCGATTTCGGGTAGTGATACTCGGCGCGCTGGGCGGAGACGTCCTTGGGGATGTCCACCAGCACCGGACCCGGGCGGCCGGTCTTGGCCAGATGGAAGGCCTTCTTGATGGTGCTGGCGATGTCCGCCACATCCTTGACCAGGAAGTTGTGCTTCACACAGGGGCGGGTGATGCCGACCGTGTCCACTTCCTGGAAAGCGTCCTGGCCGATGGCGGCGGTCGGCACCTGGCCGCTGATGATCACCATCGGGATCGAATCGCAGTAGGCCGTTGCGATGCCGGTCACGGCGTTGGTGGCGCCCGGGCCGGAGGTCACCAGCGCGACGCCGACCGACTCGGTCGAGCGGGCGTAGGCGTCGGCCGCGTGAATGGCGGCCTGCTCGTGGCGTACCAGGACGTGACGTACCTTTTCTTGCTGGAACAGCGCGTCATAAATGAAAAGCACCGCACCGCCAGGATAGCCGAACACGTAGTCGACCTTTTCTTCCTGCAGGCACCTGATTACAATTTCCGCCCCAGTCAAGACCATTACTGCCCCTAATTCTCTGTATTTGCGTGGGAAACCCGTAACAGTACGCATCGGGTCAAGGCAGGTCAAGGCCTATCTTGTGCGTAGCACAATGCCCTGCAAGCCCTCGGCCCCATGAGGAATTTCCCCTGGATTCAGCAACCCAACTGAATGTTTTTCTGGCCGGCGCGGAACGACATGCCTTCAGGCACGCGATGCTCGCGCTGCGCAACGAGGCGGCGGCCCTCGATGCGGTTCAGGAGGCAATGATGCGGCTGGCCAGCAAGTACGGTGGGCGGGACCCCGACGAATGGCCACCGTTGTTTCAGCGGATCTTGCAGAACGTGATCCGCGACATGCTGCGCCGGCAGAAGGTGCGGCAGTTGTGGGTGTCGATGTGGTCCGGCTTTGGCGGCAGGGAGGACGATGACGCCGGCGACCCGCTCGATACGCTCGAGGCCGCCGATGGCAGTAATCTCGACCTGTCGCCCGAGCGCCTGGTTGGCCGGGAGCAGATGCTGGCGCTCATCGAGGCTGAACTGGCGCGCCTGCCACAACGTCAACGCGAGGCATTCCTGATGCGTTACTGGGAAGACATGAGTACAGCAGAGACGGCCGCCGCCATGGGATGCTCGGAAGGCAGCGTCAAGACCCACTGTTCGCGCGCCACCCACACGCTGGCCGCGGCGCTGGCCAAGAAAGGGATCAGCCTATGAACGACGAAGCGCAATTCGGCCGACGCATTGCCGGCCTGCTGAGCGAGCGCAATGGCCAGATCGACCCGGCGGTGCTGGGCGCCCTGGGCGCAGCGCGCCGCCGCGCCGTCGCCGCCAGCGAGCGGCAGTTTGCCGGCGTGCGCTCGCCGCGTGCCGCCATGGCCTGGTGGCGTACCGTCAAGCCGGCCGCGGTCGCGGCGCTGGTGCTGGCGGTGCTGTTTGCCGGCGACTATGTCAATACGGCGCGCACCCAGGCCGTGCAGGGCGAAGTCGAAACCGCCTTGCTGGCCGACGACCTGCCGATCGACGCCTACCTCGACCAAGGATTCCGCGCATGGCTGCAGCAGGCCGATTCGTCCTCCTCGCGCTCCTGAGCAGCCTGTCTGCGCTGGCCCATGCCGGCAGCGAGTGGCGCGAACTGAGCCGTGCGCAGCAACGCGCCCTGGCGCCGCTGGCCGACGACTGGCGCGAACTGGATCCGGCCAGCCGCGAACGCTGGCTGCGCATGGTTGACCGCTTCGACCAGCTCACTCCCGAAGAGCAGGCCCGCGTGCAAGGGCGCATGCATAACTGGTCGCAGCTCTCGCCCAGCGAACGGGCACATGCCGTGGGGCAGTATCGCGCCTTGCGCCGGATCCCGCCCGATCAGCGTGAAGCCCTGCAGCAGCGCTGGCAGGAGTACCAGCAGCTCCCGCCCGAGGAGCGCGCCCGCGCCCGCAAGGACGCCCGCAAAGACAACAAATCAAAGAAAAGCAAGGACCGTCAGTGACCGATCGCCCCCAAGTTGAACTGGCCGGCCTGCGCCGCCGTCTGGCCGCACTGGTCTATGAAGGGCTGCTGCTGGTTGGCGTGCTGGCCCTGTTCTACCTCATTCCCCACCTGATCTACGGCGTGGTGTTCGAAGATGCCGCCGCCGGCTGGTTCAGCTGGTTGCACATCGCCCTCGTGCTTGGCGCCTACTTCCTCTACTACTGGTGCCGCAGCGGCCAGACCCTGGCCATGCAGACCTGGCGCTTGCGGGTGGTGACTGCCGATAAAGGCAAGCCCGTGCCGTGGCGTCAGGGCCTGTTGCGCTATGCGCTGGCCTGGCCGTCGATCGGCCTGTTCGGCGCCGGCCTGTGGTGGGCGCTGATCGACCGCGACCGCCAGTTCGCCCACGACCGCCTCGCGCGTACCGCGATCATCCTGCTGCCGGCGGGCGAAAAGATGGGCGCCTGACGACGCATTCCTTGTTTTGACACGCATCGGCAGCTATAGTCCGGCCGCGGTCTGAGTTACCGCATGTTGCTGCCCGGGCACTCCGGTGCCGATGTAAGTCGCGGTGTGATGGATCGCGCCCCGACGGTTGAAGACAAGGAATCCACCATGATGCAGTTGTCGATGCGTCGCGCCCTGCTGCGCGCGCTCACCGCTGCCGGTCTCGCCTTTGCGCTGCCGGCAAGCTCCGCTTTCGCTGCCGACGCCCTGCGCGTGTCGGCCATTCCCGACGAGTCGCCCACCGAACTGCAACGCAAGTTCGAGCCGCTGGGCAAGTACCTCGAGCAGCAACTCGGCATGCCGGTCAAGTTCGTGCCGGTGACCGACTACGCCGCCGTGGTCGAAGCGCTCGGCGCCGGCAAGGTCGACCTGGCCTGGCTGGGCGGCTTCACCTATGTGCAGGCCAAGCTGCGCACCAACGGCACCGCCGTGCCGCTGGTCCAGCGTGAAGAAGATGCGCGCTTCACCTCCAAGTTCATCACCGCCAGCGACGACATCAAGACCTTTGCCGACCTCAAGGGCAAGCGCTTTGCCTTCGGTTCGCCGTCGTCCACCTCCGGCCACCTGATGCCGCGCTTCTTCCTCGGCAAGGAAGGCATTGCGCCCGACACCGACTTCGCCAACGTCGCCTTCTCCGGCGCACATGACGCCACCGCCGCCTTCGTTGCCGCCGGCAAGGTCGACGCCGGTGCGCTCAACGCCTCGGTGTGGGACAAGCTCGTGGCCACGGGCAAGGTCGACACCACCAAGGTGCGTGTGTTTGCCACCACGCCGCCGTACTTCGACTACAACTGGACGGTGCGCGGCGACCTCGATGGCGCCCTGCAGGCCAAGATCAAGGCCGCCTTCCTGGCGCTCGATCCGGCCAACCCGGCGCACAAGGCGATTCTCGAGCTGCAGCGCGCGGCCCGCTTCATCCCGACCGAGCCGGCCAACTACGACGGCATCGAGTCGGCGGCCCGCGCCGCGGGCTTGCTCAAGTAAGCGCGATGATCTCGCTCACCGCCGTCAGCATGGCCCATGCGGGCGGCCGGCTGGCACTCGACGGAATCGATCTGTCGGTGTCGGCCGGTGAGCGGGTGGCCTTGATCGGCCCCTCCGGTGCCGGCAAGACCACCTTGTTGCGACTGATCGGTGCCAGCCTGCAACCCACGACCGGGCTGCTGCGCATCGACGGTGTCGACCCCTGGGGCCTGAGCGCTCGCGACCTGCAGCGATTGCGCGCCGGCATCGGCAAGATGCATCAGACCCCGCCCATCCCGCCGCGCCAGCGCGTCGTCACCGCCGTGCTGGCCGGTCGTCTCGGGCAATGGCCCCTGTGGCGGGCCATGGCCTCGCTGGTCTATCCGCTGGACATCGCCGGTGCCCGCGCCGTGCTCGAGCCGCTTGGCCTGGCGGAGCGGCTGTTTGACCGTTGCGACCAACTCTCCGGCGGGCAACTGCAGCGTGTGGCGCTGGCCCGGCTGTTTTATCAGCAACCGCAGCTCGAGCTGGCCGACGAGCCGGTGTCGGCGCTCGACCCGGCGCTCGCCCGCGCGGTGGCCGTGGCGCTCAATGACGACGCCAAGCGTCGTGGTGTGACGCTCATCGCCAGCCTGCACGCGGTCGAGCTCGCGTTGTCCGAGTTCTCGCGAGTGATCGGCCTGCGCAATGGTCGTGTGGCCTTTGACCTGCCGGCCGGGCAGGTGGGGCAGCACCACGTCGAGGCCCTGTATGCCGGTGCTGGCGCCGGCCAGGTGGCCGAGGCGGCCAAGGCCGAACCCCGCGCGCGGCTGACGCGCTGCGCATGAGCGCCGTCGTGCGCGATCCGGCCGCGCGCGGCCGGGCCACCCTGGCGGTGCTCGGGCTGTGCGTGCTGTGGCCGTTGCTGCAGATCGCCGAATTCAAGCCGGCTGTGCTGTTCGCGCCGGGCAACCTCGCCACGCTGGGCGGTTTCCTCGCCACCTTCCTGCCGCCGGCGACCGATGCCGGCTTCCTGGGGCTGCTCGCTGCGGCCACCGTCGACACCCTGGCGATCGCCACTGTCGGCATTGCGCTGGCCATGTTGATCGCCGTGCCGCTGGCGTTGCTGGCGACGCGCAGCCTGTCGATCGGTCGCCTCGACGCCCGCCTTCGACCCCTCTCCGAAGCCGTCCGCCTGTGCGCCCGCGCGCTCACCCTGGTGCTGCGGGGCGTGCCGGAGCTGGTGTGGGCCCTGATTTTCGTGCGTATCTTCGGGCTCGGCCCGGCCGCCGGCGTGGCGGCCCTGGCCATCACCTACGGCGGCATGCTGGCCAAGGTGTATGCCGAAATTCTTGAGTCCACCGATCTTACCCCCACCCGCGCCTTGCTCGCCGCCGGCAGCGGCCGGCTCGGCGCGCTCGGCTATGGCTTGCTGCCGGTGGCGGCCGATGAACTGGTGTCCTACACCGTCTATCGCTGGGAATGCGCGGTGCGCGCCTCGGTGGTGATGGGTTTCGTCGGCGCTGGCGGGCTGGGCCAGTTGATGGACCAGTCGATGAAGATGCTCAACGGCGGTGAAGCCTGCAGCATTCTGATCACCTTTCTGTTGCTGGTGATGCTGGCTGATGCCCTGAGCGCCTGGTTGCGCCGGCAGGTGCGCGGATGACGGCCGGGCGCCTGCCATACCGCGGCGTGTTGATGACGGCCGGCGTGCTGGTGGCGGTGCTTGCCGGCGTGTGGCGGCTCGATCTCGTCCCGGCGTTTGCCGAAGGTGCCGACAGCCTGGGTGAGTTGATCGGCTTCCTGCAGCGCTTCGCCGCGCCGGACCTGACGCCGGCTTTTCTTGCCAAGGTCGGGCAGGGCGCGGTCGAGACGCTGGCGATCTCGCTCATCGGCACCCTGCTTGCGGTGGTCGGCGGCGTGGCGCTCGCGCTGCCGGCCAGTGGCCGCATGGGGTGGCCCGGCCAGGCGGCGGCGCGCTTCTGCCTGAACCTGCTGCGCTCGGTCCCCGAACTGGTGTGGGCCACGCTCACCGTGCTTGCCGCCGGCCTCGGCCCCTTCGCCGGCACGCTGGCACTGGCCCTGCACACCGCCGGCGTGCTCGGGCGCTTGTATGCCGAAGCGCTGGAGAACACCCCCCCGGCGCCCGAGGCCGCCTTGCACGAGGCGGGCAGTGGTGCGGTCGCCGCCTTTCTGTATGGCACCTTGCCCGCGGTGGCCCCGCAGTGGGTGGCCTACGGTTTGTATCGCTGGGAGATGAACATCCGCATGGCGGCCATTCTGGGCTTTGTCGGCGCCGGCGGGCTGGGGGCGCAGCTCTATTACGCGTTGTCGCTGTTCCAGGAGTCCCAGGCGGCCACGCTGATCATCGCCATGCTGGTGCTCTCCCTGCTGGTCGATGCGATGAGCGGCGGGTTGCGGCGCCGGCTGGTCACGGCGTAGCCGCGGCTTCTATTGCGCCGCGCTCCTGGCGCACAATGGGGCTCCCCAACCGGAGACTCATCACCATGGCCATCCAGCCGTTTCACCTTGCCTTCCCCGTCGATGATCTCGACGCCTCCCGCCGCTTCTACGGTGACATCCTGGGCTGTCCCGAAGGGCGCAGCTCGGACCACTGGATCGACTTCGACCTCTTCGGCCACCAGATCGTCGCCCACCTGGCGCCGGGGCGCAGCGGCCGGCAGGCCAGCAATGCGGTCGATGGCGACGATGTGCCGGTGCCGCATTTCGGCGTCGTCCTCAACATGACCGACTTTGACGCCCTGGCTGCGCGCCTCAAGGCGGCCGGCGTGCGCTTCATCATCGAACCGCACATCCGCTTCGCCGGCCTGCCCGGCGAGCAGGCCACCATGTTCTTCCTCGATCCGTCGGGCAATGCGCTGGAGTTCAAGGCGTTTGCGGATATCGGGCGTTTGTTCGCCAAGCAGTGATCATGCGGGGCGGGGCGATGCGCGGCCTTGCCCGTCTTGCACGACCCCGCGCTGCAATGGTGCAATGCCATCCGAGAGATGGTTCCCACCAAGAGACGCCCATGAAGCCAGCCCAACACCCCACCGCCTTGCGCACGGCGCAATTGCTCAGCAACGCCGGTATCGACACGCAGGTGGTCGAGTTTGAACAGCCCACCCGCACCAGCGCCGAGGCCGCCGCAGCCATTGGCTGTTCGGTGGCGGAAATCGCCAAATCCATCGTGTTCCGCGGCACGGCCAGCGGGCAGGCGGTGGTCGTGGTGGCCAGTGGCGACAACCGGGTGAGCGAAGCCAAGGTGGCCGATGCGGTCGGCGAGGCGCTGGCCCGCGCCGATGCCGATTTCGTGCGCAGCGCCACCGGCTACGCCATCGGTGGCGTGGCGCCGCTCGGCCATGTGCAGCCGGTCAAGCTCCTGCTCGACGAAGACCTGCAACGCTTCGAGACGGTGTGGGCGGCGGCCGGCACGCCGTTTTCGGTGTTCCGGCTCACACCGGCGCAGTTGAAAGCGCTGACCGGGTGTGAGTGGGGCGACGTGCGGCTGTAGGCACCGGTCTCCAACCGGTCTGGCGCCCGCGATCATGGCCATGCTCGATCACAAGCTGTTTTACTTCTTGGCCGGCCTGGTGCTCGGGCTGTCGCTCGCGTTCGGACCGGCGGCGGTGAAGCGGATGGCCGCATGGCGCGACGGGCCGGATCGGGTCGATGTCTATCACTCGGTCGACGGTCACGACCTGCACCTGCATGTCTTCGAGGCGCAGGGCGCAAGGCCGGCGGCGGGGTTTCCCGCGTTGCTGCTGTTCCATGGTGGGGCGTGGCAGTACGGCAGCGCCGCGGCGTTCTATCCGCAGTGCCGTGTCTTTGCGGCGCGGGGGGTGACCTGCATCAGCGCCGAGTACCGGATTGCGTCGCGGCACGACACCGACCCGCGGGCGGCGGTGGCGGATGCGCGCGCCGCCTTTGCCCATGTGTGGCGCCATGCCGCGGCGCTCGGGATCGACCCGCAGCGTATCGCGGCCGGTGGGGGCTCGTCCGGCGGCCATCTGGCGGCGATGCTCGGCGTGGCCGGCGCGGCGGATGTCCGGCCCGCGGCGCTGGTGTTGTACAACCCGATGCTTGACCTGTCGCCGGGGCGGCCGGACCATCATCTGGTGGCGGCGTTCTGGCAGAGCGTGTCGCCCCATCATCGCGTCGATGCGGCAACCCCGCCGAGCCTGATTCTGCTCGGGACGGAAGACAAGGAGGTGCCGGTGTCGACGGCGCAGGCGTTCTGCGATGCGGTGGCCGCCCAGGGCGGGCACTGCGAACTGGCGGTGTACGACGGCGCGCGGCACGGGTTTTTCAACCTGCGGGAGAACGACCGCGGGCATTTTGATGCGACCAATGCGCGGGTCGTGGAATTTCTGACGGCCATGGGCTGGCTGCGTCCTTGAACGCAGGCGCGGGGCTGGTGGCGACGTGGACGACCGATGAATCCGATACTCGACAATATTGCCTGGCACACGCTGTCGGGACGGCACGCCGGATTTTCGGCCGGCACCGCGACGGCCCGCCGGTATGCGGCCGGTTTCTCACCGATCATCGCCTTCGCCGATGTGACGCAGCCTGATCTGGCCGCCCTCAAGCCATTCTGCGATGCCGGCGAGCAGTTCTATTGTGCGGACTGGGCGGGCGTGGTGCCGGCGGGCTGGCGACTGGCGGCAGAGGCCCGCATGTTCCGCATGGTGTGGGCGGGTGCGGCGCCGGCGGTGGATGAACCGGACGGCGAGGCCATCGTGCCGCTCACGGCAGCACACGCCGCGTCGGCGGTAGCGCTCGCCACGCTCACCAACCCCGGCCCGTTCGGTCCGCGCACCATCGAACTGGGCGACTACATCGGCTGTTTTGACGGCGGCCGCCTGGTGGCGATGGCGGGCGAGCGCATGCACGCCGGGCCGTTTCACGAGATCAGCGGGGTGTGCACGGATCCGGGCTTCCAGGGCCGGGGGCTGGCGCGGCGCTTGATGCTGGCCTTGATCCGCCGCCAGATGCAGCGCGGCGAGACCCCCTTTCTGCATGTGATGAGCAACAACACGACAGCGCACGGGCTGTATCTGCGGATGGGTTTCGAGGACTACCGCGAGGTGCCGGTGCGGGTGATTGCGCGGCTATAGGGCCCGGATGCTGATCGAAAGGCGGGCTGGGCACTTGCGTCGATTTCGCGGCCGCCACGGTCGCCCGGCCGAGGGCCGCAGGCCCGACGCCGGGGACAACGTGTCCCGCTGGCGAGGCCGCTCCCGGCGTCGCTGCGCTCGGCCGGGCTACGTGCCGGCGCCATCGCCAGATGCTACCTGTTGAACCCGTTTGAGCAACAACACCACAGCGCACAGGCTGTATCTGCGGATGGGTTTCGAGGACTACCGCGAGGTGCCGGTGCGGGTGATTTCTCGGCTGTAGGGTTCGGATGCTGATCGAAAGGCGGGTTGGGTGGTTGTGTCGTTTTCGTGGCCGCCACCGTAGCCCGGCCGAGGGCCGCAGGCCCGACGCCGGGGACAACGTGCCCCGCTGGCGAGGCCGCTCCTGGCGTCGCTGCGCTCGGCCGGGCGACGTGCATGACGTGCCTACATCGCCGTCAGTTGTGCATACAGCATCGGCAGCCGCGACGGCAGTTCCTCAGGTTTGCGGATGACGGTGAAACCGGCGGGGCCGAAGAGGTGGGGCAGGTAGCCTTCGCCTTCCTTGTCGATGGTGACGCAGAAGGGCTTGAGGCCGGCGTTGCGGGCTTCGATCAGGCTCATTCGGGTGTCCTCGATGCCGTAGCGGCTGTCGTACTGGTCGAGGTCGTTGGGCTTGCCGTCGGAGAGGATCAGCATCAGGCGCAGCGCGTTGGGTTGCTTTTCGAGGATGCGGCTGGCGTAGCGGATGGCGGCGCCCATGCGGGTGTAGTAGCCGGGCTTGAGCGCGGCGATGCGTCCGAGCGTGGCGGGGCCGTGCTTTTCTTCGAAGGTCTTGATCTGGTGGAAGCGGATGTTCTCGCGCCGCAGGCTGGAGAAGCCGTAGAGCGCGAAGCGGTCGCCGGTGGCGCCGAGGGCCTCGGAGAACAGGGTGAGGCTGTCGCGGATCACGTCGATGACGCGGGCGTGGTCGCTGACCCAGGCATCGGTCGACAGCGACAGGTCGGCCAGCACCAGGCAGGCCATGTCGCGCTCGTGGCGTTCGAGCTTGAGGTAGTTGCCGAAGGCGTTGTCGGTGTGGCCGGCGCGGCGGTCGGACCAGGTGCGCACGCAGGCGTCCACGTCCAGTTCCGAGCCGTCGGGCTGGTTCTTGAACCAGCGGCGCGAGGGGGCGAGCGCTTCGAGCTGCTGGCGGACCTTGCGCACCGGCTTGCGCAGGCGCTCGGGCACCTCGATGGGCGGGGCGTCGCGGGCATCGAGCAGGTCGAGCCGGCACTGGTCTTTCTTGAGCGTGCGCTTTTTCCAGTCCCACTCGGGTAGCAGGATGCCGCTTTGCAGGGGGATGTCATCGGCGGCCGCGGAGGGCAGGTCGAGGTCGAAACGCACGCGTGAGGCCAGGGTCTTGCCGTCGCGGGCGATGGCGAGCTTGTCCATGTCGGGCGCGGCCTTGGCGGCGTCTTCTTCCGGGTCTTCGTCGAGGCCGCGATTGACCTTCACATACTCGGCCCAGGAAACAAGACTTTCGGCACGGAAGGGCAGGATGAAGCCGTCCTTGCCGTCGGGCATGTCCTCGCGCGTGGCCTGCTGCCGTTGCTGGGCGGCGTCGACGGTCTTGCCGTGTTCGTCGTCCGGGTCTTGCGGGGTGTTCTCGGCGTCGTCGGGGCGGGTGCGGCGGTCGATCTGCGCGGGCGAGGGGTAGAGCCACATCGGCACCGGCTGCGGCGGCCGACGGCTGGCGGGTAGCGGGCCGGCGCTGCCGGGTTCGTTCAGCGCCTGACGGATGGCGGCCTCGACCGCGGCTTCGTCCTTGGGCAGCTTTTCGGGCGGGATGCGCAGCGCCAGGCAGGCCGCGACGAGGCGCCGGTAGCGCGCCTCGAAGCCCGGATAGCGTTGCAGCGTAAACAGCGTGGCCTGCTGGTTGGCGACCAGCCAGTCGCCGCTGGCACGGCCGGTGGCCGCGGCCTGGGCAATCAGCCACAGGTAGAGATCTCGGTTGGCGGCGCGCTCGGGGAACAGCGACAGGCTGGGCGGCAGGTTGAGGGTTTCGGCGTCGCGGGTGGCGTGGGCTACGCGGTCTTCGACATGGGCGATGCGCGCCAGCCAGCGCCGGCGGCCGCCGTGCTCGACTTCGGCCGCGGCGGCCACGCGCAGGCCGGGGTCGCCGCCGAGGGCGCGGAACAGCACGCCGGCGGTCTTCTCGATCTCTTCCAGGTGCACGATGGCATCCGGGTAGTCGCGCCGGGCGCTGCGGGTGATGAACTTGTGCCAGAGGTCGCCGACGTATTCTTCCATTAGAGCCTTACCTTGCCGCCGGCGCGCAGGCCGGCTTCGTTTTGACGCGCGGCTTCGCCGCTGACCCAGGACAGCAGCGGGCCGTTGGGGTTGTCTTTCTGGGTGGTTTCGCAGGCACTGACGCACTGTGCGCACTGCGTACAGGTGAACATCTGCCGCTTGATGTTGCGCGGCTTGAGGCGCATCGGGCAGACATGGTCGCAGGCCGAGTAGCAGTCGTTGCAATCGGCGCCGCGCTGACGCTGGAAGCCGACCACCATGGCGTCGCGGTTGCCCATCCAGGCCAGGCTCTGGAACAGGCCGACGGCGCAGGCGAAGCGGCAGAACAGGTGCCGCGCAAAGAGGAACTCGGCGCTCAGCACGACGGTGCCGGCGGTGATGAAGATGAACTGGTTGCGCGTGGGCGTGCCGGCGAGCAGGTTGCCGTACACCTCGAAGGGCGGCAGTAGGTAGGTGAGCAGCACCACGGCCCAGACGAAGGCAAAGCCGATCGCCAGCGGCACGGTGATGAACCACCAGCGCGGGTCGGCGCGCCAGGTGGTGCCGTCGGGTTCGCGCGTGGGCAGGCGGCGCTTTTCCCAGATGCTGGGCTTGGCGGTGGCGCGACGCATGAGCTGGTTGATGGTCTCGACCACCGAAAAATGCGGGCACAGCCAGCCGCAGTAGAGCCGCCCCCATTTCCAGGACACCCAGATCAGCGCCGCACCGGCGCCGAGAATGGGCAGGAAGATCTTGAGGCCGATGTTGATCCACAGCTGCCCGAGGCCGATCTGCCCGGCGCTGTAGTCGGCCAGTCCGACGCGCCACTCCAGGCCGAGGAACCAGGCATGGCCGGCGACCAGGTCGTAACGCAGCAGGTCGAACACCGGCGCCAGCACGAACAGCACGAAGAAGCCGACCTGCGCCCACAGCCGGGCGCGCTGCCGGCCACCATCGGGCGCGGTTGCGCTGGCCGGCAGGATCGGGATGACGGGGTGCGAGCCCTCAGTGCCGCCGGGACGCCCCAAGGCACTGAGCAGCCCCCCCGGGGGGCAGCGAGCATCGCGAGCGTGGGGGGGGCTTTGCAGATCAGGCATCGCAGGGACGGCCGATCAGCGGGAAGCGGTAGGGCTTGCCGGCCAGCGCCCGGGCGAGGCCGATGGCACCGAAGAAGATCAGCGTGGTGTGGCAGGTGGTGAAGTAGAGAATGGCGACGACCCAGGTGTTGGGCGAGTCGTAGCCGCCGAGCAGGATGATCGCGGCGTTGGCGACGACCAGCAGCAGGCCGGCCCACAGGCTGGCGAAGAAGACCTGGTCGAGATGGCAGCGGGCCAGCGCGCCGGCCTGCTTGCGCTTGGTGAACCACAGCCAGGCAATGCCGAGAAAGCCCACCCCCGGCACGATCATGAGGTTGACCAGGTAGAGCGATTCGGCAGCAACGGCCAGTGCCTGGTTTTCTTCGGCGACGGCCTCGGAGGTGGGGTCCATGGCGTGTCTCGCGTGGCTGATGGGATGCTTCAAGCCTAGCAGGCGCGTGGCCTGCCGGCGAAGAATCAGCGGCCGAAGGTGGCCGAGACGACTTCCATCAGGGCGTCGCCGGTCTCGGTGTCGTCGGTGAGGCTCTCGACGATGGTGGCGCGGCAGGCTTCGACCGGGTCGAGCCCTTCGCGGATCAGCGTGGCGGCGTAGACCAGCAGGCGGGTGGAGACGACTTCTTCGAGGTCGACATCCTTCAGCGCGCGCAGACTGCGGCCAATGTTGACCAGCTGCGTGGCGAGCATCGGGTCGCAGCCGGCTTCGCCGACCAGCACGGCCTGCTCGCGCTCGGCGGAGGGGAAGTCGAAGCGCAGGCTGACGAAGCGCTGGCGGGTGGAGGGCTTGAGGCCCTTGAGGAAGTTCTGGTAGCCGGGGTTGTAGCTGATCACCAGCATGAAGCCCGGGGGCGCCTCGAGTGTTTCGCCGGTGCGGTCGATGGGCAGCACACGGCGGTCGTCGGCCAGCGGGTGCAGCACCACGGTGGTGTCCTTGCGCGCCTCGACCACTTCATCGAGATAGCAGATGCCGCCCTCGCGCACGGCGCGGGTCAGCGGGCCGTCGCACCACACGGTTTCGCCGTCGCCGATCAGGTGGCGGCCGACCAGGTCGGCCGCGGTGAGGTCGTCATGGCAGGCCACGGTGTACAGCGGCAGGCCGAGGCGGGCGGCCATGTGGGCGACGAAGCGGGTCTTGCCGACCCCGGTCGGGCCCTTGATGAGCAGGGGCAGACGGTTCTTCCAGGCGTGCTCGAAGAGTTCGATTTCGTTGCCGGAGGCTTCATAGAACGGCAGGTCGGTGTTCACGCGGGTATCCATCGTTGGGTGTTCTCTGTGAGGCGTGTCAGGGCAGGCTGATCAGGTAGGCGAGGGTGATCAGCCCCAGAACGAGTAGCACCCACCCTATCACGACCCCGCGCCAGAAGAATTTGACGGGACGCAAAGCCATGAAGTCGAGGATGACGAAACGGCACTTGATGAAGGTGAGCGTGAGCATGCCGGCCATGACGGGCAGCAGCACGTCGTGGCCCTCCCACCATTCGCCGATGAGCCAGGTGATGATCGTGGCGACGACGAGGATGGCGAAGGCGAGGTCGAGCTTGCGGGCGGGGATGATCGGATTCATGTCGGCTCCTCAGCGCATCACGTAGACCAGCGGGAACAGGACGATCCACACCAGATCGACCATGTGCCAGTAGGCCGCGCCGCTCTCCAGGCCATTGGCGCTGTCGGGGGTGTAGACGCCCTTGCGCGTCTGCGCCCACAGCACGGTCAGGATGACCATGCCGAGGATCACGTGCATGAAGTGGAAGAAGGTGAGCGAGATGTAGAACATGTAGAAGGTGTTGGTCGACAGCGTGATGCCCTCGCCGAACACATGCGCATATTCAAACAGCTTGACGACCAGGAAGCCGCCCCCGCCGGCGAGTCCACCGAGCAGCCAGCGGCTGGCGCGCGCGCTGTCGTTGTTGGCCACCACCGCGTGCACGCCCCGTGCCACGCACCAGCTGGCGGAGATCAGCAGCAGGGTGTTGATGGCGCCGGCGTCGCGGTTGAGGGTCAGCTGCATTTCGTCGAACAGCGCCGGGTTCTTGGCGCGTGCGAAGGCATAGGCGGCAAAGAACACCGCGAAGGCCAGCAGTTCGGCGAGGATGAAAAACCAAATGGCGAGGTCGCCCGGAGGCGCCACATGCGGCTCGTCGGCCGCGGGTGCGAGTGTTGGGGTCATGGTTCTGTCTTGTAGTAGTGGGTCAACAGATCAGCCAAGGCTAATGGACTCGGGCACGCCCAACCTTGATGTGAACCAAGCCTTGCTCAGATCGCCTGCCACAGCTGGCAGCGGTTGTTGGCCGGCATCGGGAGGTCGGCCAGGTGGCGCAGGCCGGCGGCCTCGGCCAGGGCATTGACCGCCTCCAGGTCGCGGATGCCCATGTGGGCGGCCTCGGCGCGCAGGCTGGCGTCGAAGGCGGCGTTGCTGTCGCTGGTGTGCCGGCCGCCGATGCGGAAGGGGCCGTAGATGAGCACGCGGGCCTGGTCGGTGAGCACCGCCGGCAGCCGTGCGAAGAGGCGCTCGACCTCGCCCCACGCCATGATGTGCAGGGTGTTGGCCGAATAGAGCGCGTCGAAGCGCTCGGCCGGCCAGGGGCCGTTGACGTCGAGGGTGAGCGGCGGCGGGGTGTTGGGCAGCCCGGTCTCGTCGAGCCACATCCGGATGCCGGGCAGATTCGGCGCGCGGTCGGAGCATTGCCAGGTCAGGGCCGGCAGGGCGGCGGCAAAGTGTACGGCGTGTTGCCCGGTGCCGCTGCCGATTTCGAGAACCCGCCGGCGGTCGGCAAAGTGGGTGGTGAGTACGGCGCGGATGGCGTCGCGGTTGCGTTCGCAGGCGGGAGAGAAGGGTTTGTCCATGCGGTGCTCCAGGGGCACGGGGCGCCTCAAGTAATCGGCGCGGGAGACGTTATCGGTCTTATAACTTATGTGGCGAAAGCGGGGGAGCAACATGCAGATCTTCAACCGGATGAAGCTGTCGGTGCGATTGTTGGTGCTGGCACTGGTGGCGCTGGTGTCCTTGGCCGTGGTGTCGGCCGGCGCCCTGAAGTCGCTCGACGAACTGCTGACGGTGGAGCGGCGCAACAGTATCGCGCGCCTGACCGAGACCGCCCATGCGACGGTGGCACACTTCCATGCCCAGGCCGAGAAAGGCCAGATCAGCATGGAGGAGGCCAAGGCGCAGGCGGCAGCCGCGCTGGCGGCGATGCGCTACGGCGACGGTGAGTACTTCTGGATCAACGACATGGACCAGGTCATGGTCATGCACGCGGTCAAGCCCGAGCTCAACGGCAAGGATCTGTCGGCGCTGAAGGACGCCAACGGCAAGCTGATCTTCAAGGACATGATCGTCGCGGTGCGTAACAGCGGGCAGGGCTTCGTCGACTACCTGTGGCCCAAGCCGGGCGAGGAGGCGCCGCAGCCGAAGATCTCTTTCGTCAAGGGCTTTGCGCCGTGGGGCTGGGTCATCGGCACCGGGGTGTATGTCAGTGACCTCACCGCGATCTTCTGGTCGCATGCCTCGGCGTCGCTGGTGCTGGTGACGCTCGGCTTTGTCGCCACCTTGCTGATCTGCTGGCTGATTGGCCGCAGCATCCTGCGCGCGCTTGGCGGCGAGCCGGAGATGCTGGCCAGCGTGGCGCAGCGCATCGCCTCCGGCGATCTGAGCGGCGAGGTGGCGGTGCCGAAGAATGACCGGGGCAGCGTGGTGTTCGCCATCCACAAGATGCAGGCCGACCTGAAGGCCATGATCCAGGCGGTGCGTACGCAGGCTGAGCAGATCGCGGTGTCGGCGCAAGCGGTGGCGCAGGCGTCGGCCACGGTGCGCGAGTCGGCCGGCGGGCAGGCCGAAGCGGCGGAGTCGACCGCGGCGGCGGTGGAGGAAATCGCGGTCAGCGTGGCGCATGTGGCCTCCAATACCGAGGAGTCGCAGCGGACCTCCGAGCGCACCTGCGCGGCGGCCAGCGAGGGTGAGCAGCAGTCTTCGGTGGCCTCGGAGAGCATCGCCAATGTGTCGGAGACCGTGGCCCAGGCGGCGGCCCAGATCCAGGTGCTCAAGGAGCGCTCGAACGAGATCGGCACCATCGCCCAGGTGATTCGCGAAATCGCCGACCAGACCAATCTGCTGGCGCTCAACGCGGCCATCGAGGCTGCCCGTGCGGGTGAGCAGGGCCGCGGCTTTGCGGTGGTGGCCGATGAAGTGCGCGGCCTGGCCGAGCGGACCGGCTCGGCGACCTCGAAGATCTCCGAGGTGATCGTGTCGGTGCAGAAGGAGACGAACACCGCGGTGGCGAGCATCGAGGCGATCACGCCGAAGGTCAAGAAAGGCAGCGAGTTGTCCGCTCAGGCGGCGGCGTCGCTGCGCTCGATCCAGGAGAGCGCCAGCGGCACCATGCAGCGGGTGAGCGACGTGGCCTTGTCGATGAAGGAACTCAGCGCCGGTGCCGATGCCATTGCCAAGAACATGGAGGCGATTACCGACATGGCCAGTCGCAGCACGGCCGCCACCGAACGCAACGCCGAGGCCACGGCGGCGCTCGAGTGCACGGCGAGCGAACTCAAGCAGCTGATCGACCGATTCCGCACCTGATGGCGTTCGACCATGTAAAAGGGCCACCCGTGCGGGTGGCCTTTTTGCGTCTGGGGTGGGTTAAAGGCCCCGTTCGCGCGAGTTGCGGTCGCGTTCGACCTTGAGGATGTAGCGGTGGATGACCGAGGCGAGCCGTTCGGGCAGGTCGATGAACTCGCAGCCGGCACGCAGCATGGAGATGCCGTTGCGATTGGTGACGCGGAACAGGTTGCGTACCCGCAGGCCGGCCTGCACGGTGCCGACTTCAGGCAGCTGGATCTGGCACTGGGTGAACTCGGTGTCGGGTTTGAATTCGACACCCTCGGGCGGTACGACGACGGCGAGGCCGCCGCCCGAGATGTCGAGGACCCGTGCCTCGAAGGTGTTGGGCGGGCCATCTTCGGAGGGCACGGGAATCTGGCAGATCAGCGAATGTGCCACCGGTGCGATCAGGCGGTAGTACTCCCGGCGCTGTAGCCGCAGCAGCCGGTCGGGCAGCGGGGATTTGAGCGCGGGCGCACCGTCGAAGGTGGTGCTTTGCAGGCCGGGGACCGGAAACTGGACCTTCACGTTGTCGATCTGGGTGATGCAGATCAGCTCGTCGGCCGCCTGGGCCTGGCGGTTGCGCGATTCGTCGGGGGCGAGGTCGAAGATCACCTCGTCGTCGTCGAGCGCGAGGACCGTGGTCAGCATGAAATCGCGGCTGCCGGCCAGATAGGCCGTCACCATCGAGCGTTTGGCGATCAACTGGCGCAGCACCTGGATGATCTCGTTGCGATCACGCAGCAAATAGCGACCGAAGTCGTCGGACTGAAGGAGTTCGAATTTGAGTGCGGCGTTGTCGGTTTGCGTCATGCGTTCGGTGGCGGGGCGGGGCTCGGAGGAAGGTTGTGTTATAGCACGGCGTGGGCTGGCTGCAGAATGCGGCAAGTCAGCTTTTTTCGTTCTGTTCGTGCTCCATGCGGTAGAGCCAGGCGAGCAGTTCGGCGACCGCGACATACAGCTGCGGCGGAATGCGCTCGTCGAGGTCTACCTGCATCAGCAAGGCGAGCATTTCGGGCGATTCGTGCACGTACACGCCGGCCTTTCTGGCCTGCTCGATGATCTGCCGGGCGATCAGCCCACGGCCCTTGGCAACGACACGGGGTGCCGCGTCGCCCGCCGAATAGGCGAGGGCGACCGCTTCGGCGCCGCGGGCGTCGTCGAGGGTGTCAGCCGGTGGTGTGCTCATGCCCCTGGCTCACTTGCAGTTCCTTGAGGGTGAGGTTGGCCTTGGCCAGTGCGTCGGCCAGGCCGCCGCGTTGCTGGTGCAGCACGCCGAGGGTGGCGTTGTCTTCGGCCGACAGATGGATGCGGACACCGCTGGGGTCCAGGGCAATGCGCGCCTCCACGCCGCCCAGCGCAGGCAGTCGCAGGCGCAGCGTGGTTTTCCAGGCGGCGTCGTCTGCGTCGGCGTGTTCGCCATCGCCGTGTGGGTCCTCGATGTCCAGTTCCATGGCTTGGCCCGGCCAGGCCTGGCCGTGCCAGCTGTAGTGGTGCGTGGCCAGCGCGTCGAGCTGCTGGTGCATGACCGGCAGCAGGCGATCGGGGATGGCGTCGGTCCGGACGGGTGCGGCGCTCTGGGCGGCGCTGGCGGCGCGGGCCGCACTGGCGGTGTCGGTGGTGGCGCCACTCTGGGCGGGCGCTGGGGCGGCCGGGTTTGGCGCGCCGCCGGCCTGGGTGAGCGGCAGGCGGGCCTGGGGTTCGCGCAGCAGGGCCTCGGTCGGCAGCTTGCCGGTGGTCCACCGGGCCAGATGCGATTCGTAGAACAGGCCGCTTTCGCTGATGCCCTGGCGCAGTGCCGCGGCCAGCGCGGCGGCGTTGATCGGCCCGCTGGCCGCTTGCAGCGGCTGACCACGGGCGATGGCGGGGGTGTCGGGGGCGGGCTGGCCGGTCAGCAAGAAGCTGATCAGCCGGCCGGTGGGGCTCAGTGCCGCGCGGGCGGCCGTTTCACCGGGCGCCGAGGGGGCCGGGTTGGCGAGCACGGCATGGGGCGAGATGCGGGCAACGACCAGCTCGAGCCGCTCACCGGCCTGGGCGGCCTGGGGCAGGGCGAGCTTGATGGTGCGCCCGTCGACCAGGGCCTCAAAGGTGCCGTCGGGCAGGGCTTTCTGGATCAGCGCGCTGAAGCGGTCGCCCGGGCGGTACTCGGGCAGCTGCGACGGCACGGCGCGGGCCGGCTGCAGGGGCTCGAGGGGCGGTTCATCGGCAAAGAAGCTGGCCTCGGTCAGCAGTCTGAGCCGTGCTGCGAGGTCGCCTGGGATCATGGTCTGTCCGTCCGGGGGCTGTCCGCGCGGCGGCCGGGCCGGCGGTGTTTAGCGGTAGTGCTGGGCGACTTTTCGCTCGGTCTGCATGCCGGCCATGTCGTGCTCGGTGCGCTGGCGCAGGGCGTCGATGTGCGGCTGGGCGGCGCGGATGCCGGCCAGCGCGCGCTCGATGAGCCCGGCCAGCGCAGCGGCCTGACTGCGATCGGCCGGGTTTGCCGGTCGTTGCCGGATGCGTTCGAGCAGTTGCTCCTGCTCAAGCTGCAAGCTGCCCATCTGCGCCCAGTCACCCTGTTTCGCTGCGGCGGCCAGGGCTTCGAGCGTGTTGGCCAGGCGTGAAAAATCGGTGATCGGCGGATGACTCATGGCGTGCCTCCTCAGGGGTGTGAGGCCGCCTGCTTCTGGCCGAGTTCCGACCATGCGCTGCCAACGTCGGCCAGCAGCCGGTAGGCCTGATCGAGGAAGTCGGGGTCGTTGTGCAGGTTGGCCTTGAGCAGGAGCATGACGACGTATTCATAGAGGTCGTCAAGGTTTTGCGCCAGCTCGCCACCTTCCTTGATGTTGAGCGCTGCGCGAAGCCCGCTGCCGATGATGTCGATGGCCTTGTTGATCGATTCGGCCTTGGCGCTGGTCTTGCCTTCGACCATGTGCGCCTTGGCCAGCTTGATCGACAGCAGGGCGCCGTTGAACAGCATGACGATCAGGCCGTGCGGCGAGGTGCCGAGGGCTTCGGCCTCGATGCCTGCAGTGCGGTAGGCGGCGGCGGGGTTGTTGGATTGAGTGAACATGTTGCGGTTGTCCTGTGTGGCCGGTTGGGGTGCTTACAGGTTGCTCAGGCTTTCGAGTTGTTGCGTCAGGTAGGTGCTGGTGGTGTTGAGGCTGGCCACCAGGGTGTCGAGTGCGGTGAATTGGGCGCGCAAGCGGGCTTCGGTGAGGGTGAGCTGGCGTTCGAGGCGCTCGCGCTGGTCGTCGATGCTGGCGACGGAGGACTCGATGCCGCTGACGCGGTTGTCGATCAGTCCGTCCGCTGCGGTGAAGGCGGTCGCCATGGTGTCGACGGCGGCACCGTAAGCACCGAGCGAGGCGACGACGCCATCGAAGTCCGTCTCGACAGCATTGCTCAGTTTGGTGGTGTCCAGTGTCAGGGTGCCGTCCTGGGCAAACGAGACGCCGAGGCTGTACAGGTACTGGTTGCTGGTGCCGGCGACGGCCGACGGCACGTTGCCGAGTGTGTCGCGCATCTTGCCGAGCAGCGTGCGAATGGTGGCATCGCCGTTGAGCGGCTCGGCCACCTTGGTTTCCGAGTTGTAGGCGGTCTTGGCGGAGATGTCGTTGCGCAGGCTGTTGTAGGCGTCGACAAAGGCCTTGACCGCGGTCTCGATGCCCGTGCTGTCGCGGGCGACGTCGAGCGTGCTCGTGCCGACGGCCTTGGCGGTGATGGTGACATTGGCCACGGCGCTGGTGACCGTGTTGCTCTGCGAGGTGACGGTTTCGCCCTCGACGGTGATGATCGAGTTGAGCGCCGCCGTGGCGTTGGGGTGCGCGCCGTCGAAACTGGCCAGGCCGGTCAGGTTGGCGTCGCCGCCGCTGACCGACAGGCTGAAGGCGTTGTCGGTGCCGGTGTTCTTGGCGGTCAGCACCAGGCGGCTGCCGGCGTCGCCGGTGACGACCGTGGCGCGCACGTCGATGCCGGCGTCGTTGATCGCGTTGGCCACGTCCTGCAGGCTGTTGCCGCCACTGGCGAGGGTGACGTCCTGCGTGCTGCCATTGATGGTGAAGCTCAGGGTGCCGGCGCCGTAGCTGGTGCCACCCGCCTGAATCGACGAGAACGATTTTTGTGCTTTCGCCAGCTGCACGACCTCGACCGCGTAGCTGCCGTTCTTGGCAAAGGTGCCGGCGCTGGCCGACAGAACATCGCTGTCGCCGGCGGTGGCGGCGAATGCCGCCAGTTTGTTCGGGTCACCCAGTGTCTTGGCGGCGGTCTGCAGATCGGTCAGTTTGCTCTTGATCGTGCCGAGCGCGGAAATCTTGGCCGAATAGGACGACTCTTTCTTGTTGAGCGCCGTGAGCGGCTGGCGCTCGATCGCCATCAGCTGACTGACGATGTTGTTCGAGTCCAGTCCGGAACCGATGCCCAGAGATGAAATGCTGCCGGTGGCCATGGAATAGCCTCCTCGTTATGCCTTTTGCTCGACGAGCAGTCCCGCCCGGATGTCGGCGATGTTGTCGTTGAGCATTTCCGCGATCTTGAGAAATTCTTCCGACGGAATTTGCCGGATCACTTCCTTGGACTCGCGTTCGATGACTTTGATCACCACCGTGCCGGATTTTTCGTTCAGGCTGAAGGTGATGTCGCGGGCGATGGCCTGAAGCGAGGCTTGCGCACGCTCGACCGCTTCTTGCAGTTTAGCCGGGTCTTGCTCAAGCGCCGCCTTGGCTTCCTTGGCGGCCTCGGCCTTGGCAAGTGCCTCTGCCTGTTGAGCACGCTCTGCCGCGTCGGCACGTTCGGGAGCAATGCCCGCCCGGCCGGCTGACGCGGCTTGCTGCGACACAAACTGAGCGGCGGTGGCGGTTACGGGCTGGGTACTCATGGTGCTCTCCTGATTGCCGGGGCCGGTGGCATCGTTTGCCGCATCCGGCAGATCCGACCGGCAGGCTTTGCCGGTCGTTCGGCGCTAAACAAGGCTTAACCTTGCAACAAAGACAAGACGCTCTGCGGCACGCTGTTGGCCTGAGCCACCATTGCGGTGCCGGACTGCTGAAGGATCTGGGCGCGGGTCAGGGCTGCGGTTTCGGCAGCGAAGTCGGCGTCCATGATGCGGCTGCGCGCGGCGTACTGGTTCTCGCGCGCGGTTTCGAGTTGCTGGATGGTGAACTGCATGCGGCCCATCACACCGCCAATGGTGGCGCGGTTGGCAGCCACGCTGTTGAGTGCGTTGTCGATCGAGGAGATCGCTGCCGCGGCCGCCGCACTGGTGCTGACCGCACCGCCGATCGAGGCCACGCTGGTGAAGGTGGCCGACATGCTGTCGGACGCGCCGGCGCCGATCTGGAAGGTGAAGGTGCCGAACACCGACTGGTTGTTGAGCTTGGCGGCGCCTTGCAGGCGGCCGAGTTCGGTGTCCAGCTGCGAAAATTCGGCATTCAGATAGCCGCGCTCGGTGTCGGAGATGGTGCCGTTGAGCGATTGCACGGCCAATTCACGCATGCGCTGGAGAATGTCCGCCGATGTGCCCAGGGCGCCATCGGCGGTTTGGGAAAAGGAGATGCCGTCCGAGGCGTTGCGCATGGCAACGGTCAAACCACGTGCGTCTGCTTCCATCCGTTGTGCCACCGCCAGGCCGGCTGCGTCGTCGCGTGCGCTATTGACACGCAGGCCGGACGAGAGCCGCTGGAGCGATGTGGCCAGACCTTCCTGGCTACGGTTGAGGTTGCGCTGAGCGTTCAGCGAGTAGACGTTTGTGTTGATGACCTGTGCCATGACAGCCTCCTTTTGGCGCCCGGCTGTTGGTCAGCCGGACGATCCCAAATTGATTGGATTAGCCACGTAGCAGCGACAACACGTTCTGCGGGACGCTGTTCGCTTGCGCTACCATCGCGGTACCCGACTGTTGCAAAATCTGTGCCCGCGTGAGATTGGCGGTTTCAGAGGCGAAATCTGCGTCCATGATCCGGCTACGCGCGGCGTACTGGTTCTCACGTGCCGTCTCGAGCTGTTGGATGGTGAATTGCATCCGGCCCATCACACCGCCGATGGTGGCGCGGTTGCTGGCGACGCTGTTGAGCGCGTTGTCGATCGCGGAGATGGCGGCAGAGGCAGTGGCCGATGTGCCCACGCCACCACCGACGGCTGCCACGCTGGTGAAGGTCGCGGCCATGCTGTCGGCCGCTGCCGCGCCGATCTGGAAGGTGAAGGCGCCGAAGGCCGACTGGTTGTTGAGCTTGGCGGCACCCTGGAGGCGGGCCAGTTCGGCATCGAGCTGGCCGAATTCGGCGTTGAGGTAGCCGCGCTCGGTGTCAGAGATGGTGCCGTTGAGCGACTGGACGGCCAGTTCGCGCATCCGCTGCAGCATGTCGGCTGCGGTGGCCAGCGCGCCGTCGGCGGTCTGGGCAAACGAGATGCCGTCCGAGGCGTTGCGCATGGCAACGGTCAGGCCGCGGGCATCGGCTTCCATGCGCTGGGCCACGGCGAGGCCGGCGGCGTCGTCACGGGCGCTGTTGATGCGCAGGCCCGAGGACAGGCGCTGCAGCGAGGTGGCGAGGCCTTCCTGGCTGCGGTTGAGGTTGCGCTGGGCATTCAGCGAATAGACGTTGGTGTTGATGACTTGTGCCATGACAATCTCCTTGGCGGTCGGTACTGCAGGGGCTGAGCCGAGTGGCTCAGCCCGTCAATGGGTGTGGCGTTAGCCGCGCAGCAGCGAGAGCACGTTCTGCGGCACGCTGTTGGCCTGGGCCACCATCGCGGTACCCGACTGCTGCAGGATCTGCGCGCGGGTCAGGTTGGCGGTTTCGGAGGCGAAGTCGGCGTCCATGATCCGGCTACGTGCGGCGTACTGGTTTTCGCGCGCGGTCTCGAGCTGCTGGATGGTGAATTGCATCCGGCCCATCACGCCGCCGATGGTGGCGCGGTTGCTGGCGACGCTGTTGAGCGCGTTGTCGATCGAGGCGATGGCCAGTGCTGCGGCAGCACTCGTGCTGACGGCGCCGCCGATCGATGCCACGCTGGTGAAGGTGGCGGCCATGCTGTCGGCGGCGGCTGCGCCGATCTGGAAGGTGAAGGCGCCGAAGGCCGACTGGTTGTTGAGCTTGGCCGCGCCTTGCAGACGACCCAGTTCGGTGTCCAGCTGCGTGAATTCAGCGTTCAGGTAGCCGCGCTCGGTGTTGGAGATGGTGCCGTTGAGCGACTGGACGGCCAGTTCGCGCATCCGCTGCAGCATGTCGGCCGAGGTGGCCAGGGCGCCGTCGGCGGTCTGGGCGAACGAGATACCATCGGAAGCGTTGCGCATGGCGACGGTCAGGCCACGGGCGTCGGCTTCCATTCGCTGGGCAACGGCCAGGCCGGCGGCGTCATCGCGGGCGCTGTTGATGCGCAGGCCGGAAGACAGGCGCTGCAGCGACGTGGCCAAGCCTTCCTGGCTGCGGTTGAGGTTCCGCTGGGCATTCAGCGAGTACACGTTCGTGTTGATGACTTGTGCCATGGTAAATCTCCTGGTTCAACTGGTTCAGCTCTGGTCTGGCTGGGGATCTTGTTGGCATTGATGTGCCGGTCCCCATGGCCCTACCTACGGCGACGCGTCGAAAAACTGAAGCCTGTTTTTTTGCACCTGATCTGCGTCAATCCCCCTGCCGTAAAGGTTTTCGGCGCCGCGTCCTTGTGGGACGTCGGCGCCGAATGGTGCGCTGCAGTGGCGATGTCAGGCGAATCTGCCTGAAAGGGAAAAGGGGCAGCCCTGCACCGATTCCCTTTGATCCGCTTGGTTTCAGGGCAGGTGTTGGGCGAGCCAGTCGTCCACGTGATGCTCGAGAATGTAATCGGCCAACACCCACTCACGCAGGCGGTCGCCGGCCTTGGCAGTGGCGTCGAGATCGTTCAGATGGGCGCGAATTGCATCGACCCATTCACGGGTTGAATTGTTAACCCGTGTAACAGGCGCGCTGCGATAGGGCTCAACGTCGGTGCACACCACCGGCCAGCCGAGCAAGCCGTAGTCGAGCAGGCGCAGATTGCTCTTGGCCTCGTTGAACGCGTTGATTTCGAGTGGCGCCACCGCCAGATCGAGGTTCAGGCTGGCGAGTTTGTCGGGGTAGTCGTCGAAGTTGACCCAGTCGTGAACCTCGCGAACATAGGGTTTGATGTCCTCCGGGCACATGCCGAAGAAGACCCAGTCGGCTTCCTGGTGAGTTTCGATGATGGCGTCGCGAATTAAGGCGAGGTCGCCGGCATGCTGCATGGCGCCGGCCCAGCCGATGCGTGGTTTGGCACTGACCCGGCGGCGCGATGCGACATGCCCCCAGCGTGCCCATTCGAGCCGGTTGGGGACCACGCGGATGTCGTCGATCATGTGCCGGGCAAATTCCGCCAGCGGCTCGGTGGACACGATGAGCCGGTCGCACAGGCCAATGGCGCTGCGCACCCGTGAGCGGGTGTCGCGCGACCAGTGGCCAAAGAGGTTGCTTTTCTCCGGCACGGCGGTGGCGAGGTCGTCCATCGAAGCGACGCGCAGCAAGTCGGGCAGGTAAGTCTGCAACTGCTGAAGCAGCTGGAGATGCTGATTGGAGAAGCCGTGGTGCAGGATGAAGCTGCTCGCGCCGTCGAGTCGTACCAGGTCGGCCAGGGTCGGGATGCGCCGCTTGCGGGAGTCGGGGTAGCTGAAGAAGGCGCCCAGCGCCTTGCCGGCACGGCGGGCAGCGCGCAGCGGGCCGGTGACGCGATACTCGCCCGCGCCGCTGACCGGGTCGGCGATGAGGCGCGGCATGTCGGTGACCGGCAGGTGTCGCCAGCCGACTGCGCAGCCGGTGTCGATGCGGGTGTCCTGGTGGCCGAGCAGCAGATTGGGGTTCCAGGCCGGGTCGTGGCGGATCAGGGGCAGGCAGCGCGTGATCAACTGCCGCTCCTGGGTGAGTCGGGTCAGTTCGTTGCGCGCCAGTTCGGCTTCGTGCTCGACGATGGCGATGGCTTCGCGTGGTGGGGCGTCGTCGTCGTAGTGGGCGACCGTGCTCCACGGCGTCCACACCAGGCGGCCGTGTGCGGCGAGCCGCAGCGTGAGTTCGGCGGTGGGATAGCTCAAATGCTGTGATTCGTCCATGCCGCCGATGGCATCGAAGTGTGCGCGCCGCATCAAGAGCACTGCACTGTCGAGTGCCGAGCAATTGACGTCGGTCTGCTGCCGCCCCAGGTAGCCGGGGTGGAGCATGGTGCGCTCACCGGTGTCCGGCGAGCCAATGAACGGCGCCAGGCCGACGACGCTGCCGGTGAAGTCGAGTGCCTGGCTGCCCGGGGTGACCAGCCGTGGCGCGACGCCTGCCACCTCGGGGCGTTGGCCGTGGTTGAGCAGCCGGGTCAGCCAGTTGCCGTTCAGCACTTGTACGTCGTTATGCATCAGCACGACGAATTCGGCGTCGCTGGCGGCAACGGCGGTGTTGAACAGGCGGCAGACGTTCCACTCGCCGTCGATGTCCATGCGCTGCAAGCGATCGGGGTGGGCCGCGATCTGGCGGTCCAGCCATGTGAGAACGTCGGGGTCGTCCGAGGCGTTGTTGACCAGGGTGATGCGGGCTTCCGCGTAGTCTGTTTTCTCGAGCAGGCTGGTGAGCAGCGGTGCCATGTACTCGAGGCGGTTGCGGAAGGGAATGATGATCTCGACCGAGGGCGTGGCGTCGTGGTGGTACTCGATGCGCCAGGTGGCATGCAGCTGGCCGGGGCGAACGCGGGCCTGGGTGTCACGCCGGGCCAGGTGCGCCTGCACTGCGGCCATCGCGTCGCTGTCGGAAATGAGCACATGCGGCGAGACCGGCAGGCTCAGCAGCGGATCGGCGATGTGGCCGATCGCCGGCGCGCCGATCTGGTCGAGCACGCGCAGCGTCAGATCGTAGTAGTGGGCGCCCGGCAAGGCGCTGCAGCCGCCCGCCGCCGCGTACACCGTACGACGCATCCACAAGGTGCCGATGTAGTCGGTGGCGGCGAGCATGTCGGGCAGCAGGTCGGGCTTGAAGCGCGGTTCGACCCGGTCGGTGCCGTTTCGGCTGACGTCGTCGTCGCTGTAGCACGCGCCGATGGCAGAATCGGTGGCGAACTCATGGGCGATGCGCCACAGGCAGAAGGGGTCGAGGCGGGTGCCGGGGGGCAGCAGGGCGACGACATCGCAGCCGTTTTCGGCAACGGCGGCATCGCAGACCGGCTTGATGTCCCGATGCGTCGGGGCAACCCGCCATTCGATATTGGCGATGTCCTCGATGGCCGGGTCGGGGCAGACCGTGGGCGCCAGCACGGTCAGCGTCCACAGCGGGTAGGGTTGTTGTGCGACGCTGTCGAGGGTGTCGGCGAGCAGGCCATAGTCGGCGGCGACCGCGTGCACCAGCAGGTGGATGCGCGGTTCCTGTGGCCAGCGGCGCATGACGCGCTGTAGCAGGGCGTGGTCGGTCTCGAGGTAGTTGCGTGCGTTGAGAAAGCTCTCGTAGTCGCGATCCATGGCACTCGACTGGCTGTCCGGCGTCTTGCCAAGCAGATCCAGCGCCAGCGTGTCGGTCTTTTCGGCGGCCATCCGCGCGAGCATGGCGTTGGCGTCCGGCAAGGTATCGCTCAGGCCGGCGGCGCGGCCGCTGCAGGCACGGATCGCCATGGCCGTGACCACGATGAGATCGTCGCGGGCGGCGTCGACATAGTCCTTGAAGATCGGCATGGCCTCCTTGCTGCCGAGGCTGCTGACGATATCGACGAGCTTGGCGCCGGTGAGCAGCTGGATCTGCCGCGCCTTGGCGAGCAGGCGCAGCGACATCGGCCACTGGTCGGACTGGAAGACCAGGTCGAGCAGGTGAATGTGGTCGAAGGCGCTGCGGCCGGTGGCATGCAGCGCAAAGGACTCATTGGCGCCGTGCATGCGCAGGCGGCAGATGTTTTCATTGACGTAGTAGGCCGGTCCGACGGCAGCCAGGCGCATCCACAGGTAGAGGTCGCCGAGCATGGGGAGGAACAGCGGGTAGGCGCCGCCGACCTTTTCGCACATGCTGCGACGGAACACGCCGAAGGACAGCGGGATGTAGTTCTGGATGATGAGCGAGGCCATGTCCTCGACCACGCCGCTGCGATCATGCGGAATCCAGGTCATCGGCTGCTCGGGGGCGTCCAGACCGCCACGGGTGGTGTGCCAGCCGGTGTAGGCGTAGCTGCACTCGGGGTGGGCGTCGAGCCCGTTGCAGGTGGCCTCGAGAAAGGTCGGGCCCCACAGGTCGTCCGCCGGCAGGATCACCACGTACTCCGCCGCCGTCAGCTCATAGCCGCGCTTCATGTTGCCGACCGCGCCGAGGTTGGTGTCGTTGCGGTGATAGCGGATGCGACTGTCCTGTGCCATCCACCGCGCGGCCACCTCGGGGGTGTCGTCGGTCGAGGCGTTGTCCATCACCAGCACCTGGAAGTCGCCCCGCGTCTGCGCCGCGATGGCAGCCAGGCACTCGTCGAGGAAGTGGGCGTAGTTGTAGCAGGGGATGATGATGTCGATGTTGTGCTCGGCCATGACGGGGGCGTCCTTGGTTAGTCGGGTCAGGCGCGACGGCGCAGATAGCCGTGCGGCGCCACGGAGACGGCCAGCTTGGCGTCCATGGCGTGGTCGATTTCGAATTCCGGGTGGGTCTTGAGCCAGGCATGGACAGCCGTTTTCGGGTTGTCGCCGGGCGCCCAGGGGCGGTCACCGAACAGCGATGCCGGCATGTCTTCGACCACGGTGTCCATCACCACGCAATAGCTGCCGGGTGAGGTGAGCGGGGCGTAGCGTTCGAGTTCGCCGAGCACGTGTTCATGGGTGTGGTTGGAGTCGAGCACCACCATCACCTTCTTGCCCTCGGCCGCTGCCGCTGCCTGGGCGACGATGGCGGCATCCAGGCTGGAGCCTTCGATCATGCGGATGCGGCTGGCCATGGGGTGTGATTCGATGGCTTCGCGATTGTGGGCGCGGATGTCGATGTCGATGCCCAGCACTTCGCCGCGTCCGAGCATCTGCATCATCGAGGCGTAGAAGATCAGCGAACCGCCGCGGGCGATGCCGGTCTCGATCACCAGATCGGGCTGAATGCGCCACATCAGTTCCTGCATGGCGAGGATGTCGGTCGGGTACTGGATGATCGGCCGCCCCATCCACTCGAAGTGGTAGGAGTAGCGCAGCTGCTGGGCGCGGTCCATCCAGGCGCGCGACAGCTGCCGGAAGTCGGCATCGTCGGCCTGGGCCTGGATCTCTTTTGCGCAGTCGGCGGCGAATTGTTGGTGGTCGTCCATTACGGGCTCCTGGGTTGCTGGCGCTGCTGGCGCCAGTCGGCAAGCGTGTGAACAAGGCCGTCGTCGAGGCCGATGGCGGGCTGCCAGCCGGTGGCGCGCAGCCGGGTGATGTCGCCGACGAGCAGGGGCGGGTCGTCGGCAGGCACGGCGATGGCGCCGAAGTCGGGGGTGCCGGTCCAGTGGATCAGCCGCGCCAGGGTGAGGACAATCTGGCGGAGCTGAACCGGCGTGCCTGAGGCAATGTTGAACACGCCGTCGTCGGTCACGTCGAGCAGGTGCGCGAAGGCCGCCGCGACATCATCCACATGCAGAAAATCGCGATATTGCCGGCCGTGGCTGCAGCGCACCGGGCCGCCGGTGTCCATGGCCTGCATGACCGAGGGGATCAGCCGGCCAGCCGCTTCGCCCGGGCCGTAAGGGAAGAACACCCGAGCCCAGGCCAGTTGCGTGTCGGTGTCGGCCAGCAGGTGGCGGGCCAGGCGGTGGGTGGCAAGTTTGGCTTCGCCGTAGAGGCTGCGCGGGACGCAGGGGGTGATGTCTTCGTGGCAGAAGCCATGTTGCCAGTCGTATTCGGCACAGGTGCCGGCGACTACGGCGCGCTTGCCGCCCGCCTGGGCGAAGGCTTGCAGCAGAGACAGGCTGGCGCGCATCCAGTGCAGATTGTCCGGGGCCTGCCAGAAGCGGCCGTGTTCGGTGTTCCAGGCCAGATGCAGCAGGTGGGTGGGGCGCAGGTGGCCGAGCAGTCGGGCGGTGGCGTCGGTGTCGAACAGATCCACCGCATGCCAGTGCGTCGCCGGGGTGTCGGTGTTGTGCGCCTGGCGGCTGAGGGCGCTGACCTGCCAGCCGCGTGCGGCCAACCGCGGCAGCACCGCGCGGCCGATGAAGCCGTTGGCGCCGGTGACCAGCACGTGCGTCATGGGTACACCGTCAGTTCCGGGATGGCCGTGACAAAGCGCCCCCCCCAGTGCCGGACCTCGGCCATCTGGCCGATGACTTCGTCACGCAGGTTCCAGGGGAGGATCACGATCCACGCGGGCTTGTCGACCATCAGATGGTCGGGGGCAACGACGGGGATGCGACTGCCGGGCAGGAACTTGCCCTGCTTGGCCGGGTTGCGGTCGACCACGTAGGCCAGCAGGTCGGCACGGATGCCGGCAAAGTTGATCAGCGTGTTGCCCTTGGCGGCGGCGCCGTAGGCCGCCACCCGCTCACCGCGCGCCTTGCAGTCGAGCAGGAATCTGGCAAAGGCGTTCTTGATCGACTCTGCGCGCGCCTGGAAGCGGCGGTAAGGGGGGCTTTGGGTGAGCCCGGCCCGGATCTCCCGCGCCTGCATGGCCGCCACCGTGGGCAGGACGCCATGTGGTCCGCCGGCACGCTGCGCGAAGACCCGCAGGCTGCCGCCATGGGTCGGCCATTCTTCGACGTCGAACACCTGCAGGCCGTTGGCTTCGAAGATGCGCGCTACGGCGGTCAGCGACAGATAGGAAAAGTGCTCGTGATAGATGGTGTCGAACTGGCAGTGCTCGAGCAGATTGAGCAGGTGCGGAAACTCGAAGGTGGCGACACCGGCTGGCGTGAGGAGTCGGGCGAAGCCGGCGACGAAGTCGTTGATGTCCGGCACATGGGCAAGCACATTGTTGGCGGCGATCAGATCGGCTTGCCGGTCCTGGGCTGCAAGTTCGTCCGCCAGGGCGGTGCCGAAGAAGCGCTCGATGCTGTCGATGCCTTTGGTGCGCGCGGCCGCCGCAGTGCTGGCCGTGGGTTCGATGCCGTAGCAGGGGATGCCTGCCGCCTTCACGTATTGCAGCAGATAGCCGTCGTTGGAGGCGATCTCGACCACGCGATGCGACGGGGTGAGGCCGAAGCGCGCGAGCATTGTCGTGACATAGGCCTCGGCGTGCTTCAGCCAGGCGTCGGAAAAACTGCTGAAGTAGGCGTAGTCGGCGTCGAACAGCTGGTCGGCCTGAGTGAAGTCTTCGGTCTGAACCAGCCAGCAGTGTTCGCAGACCATCACGCGCAGCGGGTACCAGCGCTCGGGGTCGTTCAGCTGGTCGGCACGCAGATACGCATTCGATGGTGGCGAGGTCGCCAGGTCGACCAGCGGCAGCGTCAGCGGCGTGTGGCAGTGGCGGCATTTCATGGGGTCAGGCCTGTGAAGTCCGGGCGAACGCCGGGGAGCGCACGATCACGGTCGGAGCGCTCGACAACGGGGAGTGGCCAGTCGATGCCGAGGCGGGCGTCGAGCGCATCGATACCGTCCTCGGCCGCCGGGGTATAGGGTGCCGTGTGCAGATATAGCAGTTCGGTGTCGTCACCGAGTGTCTGCAGGCCATGGGCGAATCCTTCGGGAATGAGCAGGCCGATCTGGTTGTCGCGGGAAAGTACTTCGGCATGCCATTGCAGAAAGGTCGGTGAGTTGGCCCGCAGGTCGACCGCAACGTCGAACACCGCGCCGCGCAGGCACTGCACGAACTTGACCTCGGCGTGCGGTGGATGCTGGAAATGCAGGCCGCGAACCGTGCCGGCGGTGTAGGTGCGGGTGCGGTTGATCTGGGCAATTGCTGCGCCGACGCCGCAGGCGGCAAACAGGCTGCTGCAGTAGAGGCGCTCAAGCGCGCCGCGCGTGTCTTCCAGCGGAAAGCGCTGGACCCGTTTGAGCCCGGCCAGCGGCGTGTCTTCGACCAGAAAGCGCCCGTTGGCGACGCGACCGTCGGGGCCGGTCATGCGGGTCTCCCGAGTGCGGCGATGGCCGCTTCCTGCGCGGCGATTTGCGTCAGGCACAGCGCGGCTGCATCGGCGCCGTGCTGGACCTCGCGATACCACTGGGCCGTGCGGGCGAGGGCGTCGGGCAGCGGGCAGACCGGTTGCCAGCCCAGACGCGTGCGGGCCTGCGTGCAGTCGAGGCGCAGTTGGGCGGCTTCGTGCAGCACGTTGGCTGCCGGCGCATCGGTGTGCCAGCGGGCGGTGTCGCCCCAGTGATGGCAGAGGGCATCGGCCACCTCGGCGACGGGCAGGGCGTCGCGATTGTCGGGGCCGAAGTTCCAGCCGGTGGCATCGGCCGGATCATGCTGCAGCAGGCGGGCGGTCAGCAGCAGATAGCCCCACAGCGGTTCGAGCACATGCTGCCAGGGGCGCACCGCGGCAGGATTGCGGATGAGCGCCGACTGGTCTTGGGCGAAGGCGCGGATCATGTCGGGGATGAGGCGGTCTTCGGCCCAGTCGCCACCGCCGATGACATTGCCGGCGCGGGCAGAGGCCACCGCCACGCCGTGCTCGGACAGCCTTTCAGGCGGGAAAAAGCTCGCCCGCCAGCTCTCGACGACCAGCTCGGTGCAGCCCTTGCTGGCGCTGTAGGGGTCGGCCCCGCCCATGGCGTCGGTTTCGCGAAACCCGGCCGGTGGCAACTTGCCGGCGCGGTTGTCGTAACACTTGTCGCTGCTGACCACGAGTACGGCACGGACCGAGCCGGTTGCGCGGACGGCCTCGAGCAGGTGAGCCGTACCCATGACATTGGTGGCAAAGGTGGCGACCGGTTCGCGGTACGACAGGCGCACCAGCGGTTGCGCGGCCAGGTGCAGCACGATGTCGGGGCGGGCCCGTATCATGGCTGCGCGCAGGGCCTCGGGATCGCGAATGTCGCCAAAGTGGCTGTCGACATGCTGGTCGATGGCTGCCAGCGTGAACAGATCGGGGGTGGTATCGGGGGGCAGTGCGTAGCCATGGACCTCGGCGCCGAGGTGCTTGAGCCACAGGCTCAGCCAGCTGCCCTTGAAGCCGGTGTGGCCGGTCAGGAAGACCCGCCGGCCGGCGAAGGCGTTTCGGATCAGCTCCAGCATTTCCACGGCGCCTTGCCCGAGGCCCACAGGCTTTCAAGCAGGTTCTTTTCGCGCAGGGTATCCATCGGCTGCCAGAACCCGCCGTGGCGGAAGGCGCGTAACTGGTCGCGGCGGATCAGCTCGGCGACCGGTTCGTTCTCCCAGGTGGTGGCGTCGCCGGCGATGGTGTCGATCACTTTGGGGGAGAGGACGAAAAAGCCGCCGTTGATCAGGTTGCCGTCGCCTGCCGGCTTCTCCTTGAAACCGCTGACGGCGTCGCCCGCGAGTTCCAGCGTGCCGAAACGTCCGGGCGGAGCCACGGCGGTGACGGTGGCGAGCTTGCCGTGTGCCTTGTGGTGGTGGGCGAGGGCGGTGAGGTCAACATTGCCGAGGCCGTCGCCGTAGGTGAAAAAGAAGGCGTCGTCATCTTCAAGGTAAGAGCGCACCCGGGCCAGGCGACCACCGGTCATGGTGTGTTCGCCGGTATCGACGAGGGTGACGCGCCAGGGCTCGGCGTGCTGCTGGTGGACTTCCATGCGGTTGTCGCGCATGTCGAAGGTGACGTCGGAGGTGTGCAGGAAGTAGTTGGCGAAGTACTCCTTGACCACATACCCCTTGTAGCCGAGGCAGATGATGAACTCGGTCACGCCGTGGCAGGTGAAGATCTTCATCAGGTGCCACAGGATCGGGCGCCCGCCGATCTCGACCATCGGTTTGGGCTTGAGATGGGTTTCTTCGGACAGCCGGCTGCCCAGCCCGCCGGCGAGGATGACTGCTTTCATGCGCACGCGCCTGTGGAATGATGGGTCTATGGTAGTCGTATCGGATGCCGCCGGTGGTACGAACAGGCCGGGGTTTTCCCGCCTTTTCGGGTTTGGTTCAATCGGCCAGCAGCAGGTGTGGCGACGGTGTCGGCAGATGCACCCAGCCCTTGCGCAGCGTGTCGGGCGCGATCGCGCCGTAGCCCCAGGTGGCGGCATAGAAGGGCAGGGCGTTGGCGCTGGCCGATTCGCCGTCTTCGAGGCGGTCGCCCACGTAGGCGGCCTGCTCGGGGGCAATGCCGTGCTCGGCGAGCAGGCGGCCGATCATGGTGGCCTTGTTCGGCAGGCGCGGGGTGACCATGTCGAGCGCGTAAATGGCGTCGAAATGCTGGCGCCAGCCGAGCAGGTCGAGAATTTTCCGGGTGGGTGCAAGACGCTTGTTGGTGGCGATGTGCAGGGTGATGCCGTGCTGCCGGAGCTGTTCGAGCATGTCGCCCACGCCGGGGTAGGCGCTTGTCTGCTTGAGGCCGTCGCCGTCGTAGGCGGCCTTGAAGTGCTCGGCGAGGGTGTCGATGGTGGCCGGGTCGGTGCTGCCGCTGAGCAGTTGCAGGGTTTCGGTGAGCGGGGGGCCGATGATGTCGTCGGTGATGGGGCGCACCGGGGTGCGGCCGGCGGCGGCGAAGGCGGCGCTGAAGCTGGCGAGGATGGCCGGCGCGGAGTCGATCAGCGTGCCGTCGAGGTCGAAGATGATGTGGGCGTGGCGGGGCATGGCGGGCGATGAGCGTGTGGGGGCTCCATTCTGGCATGCCCGGCGCGCGGGGGGCTGCCTCAGGCCATCATGACGCGGTTCTTGCCGGCGCGTTTGGCGCGGTACATGGCCTTGTCGGCGCGGTCGATGGCGGTGGCGGCGGATTCGTCGGCGTCGAGGCGGGCGACGCCGGCACTGAAGGTGATGAGCAGTTTCTGGCCTTCGGCGAGGAAGTAGCGGCTGGTGAGGGCACGTTGCAGGCGGGTGAGCGTGGCGACGGCGTTTTCGGCATCGGTGTCGGGCAGGACGATGACGAATTCTTCGCCGCCATAGCGCCCGAGGCTGTCCTGCGGGCGCAGGTTGGCGCGGATGATCTCGGCCAGGTGCTGGAGTGCGGCGTCGCCGGCGTGGTGGCCGTGGGTGTCGTTGATGCGCTTGAAGTTGTCGATGTCGAGCAGGCCGATGCACAGCGGGGTGCCGCGGCGCTGTGCGCGGGCGATCTCGCGTTCGAGGGCTTCGTCGATGCCTTTGCGGTTGAGTGCGCCGGTGAGTGCGTCGTGGCGGACCAGTTCGCTGGTGTGCTGCAGTTCGTTCTGCAGCTTGCTGATTTCGACGTTGGCGCGCTCGACCTGCTGCTGCAGCGAGGTGAGATCGTCGCGGGAGCGGCGGGCGTCTTCCTGGGCGATGCGCGTGTCGCGCAGCATCTCTTCGATCACGTTGGACAGCTCGCCGATGTCCTTGGCCTGGGCAATGCGCGCCGATGAGCGCTCGAGACTGTCGTGAAAACTGCCGGCGGAGTGGCTCATGTCGGCGAGGCGGTCGACGAAGCCGGCGAGCATCTGTTTGAGGCGCAACTGGGCGTCGGTGAGTTCCTGCTTGAGCCGGCCCTGCTGGTCGATGACGTCACGCAGTCGCCGTTCGACTTCATCGAGCACGCGGATGTCGAGCGGCTGCGAAAAGGCTTCGCTGACCACGCTGAGCTGGCCGCTCAGCCACTGGTCGTCGATGACCAGTTTGCTGATGTTGTCGATCAGCAATTGCAGCAGGGCGATCAGGGCGCGGCGGATGCCCGACTGGTCTTCTCCGCTCCATTCGAGTTTCAGGATCAGCTCGTGCAGGTCGGCCAGCAGCAGGGGTTGGTCGATGCGCGCGGGCCAGGGATTGAAGCGTTCGCCAAAGGCGGCAGCGCGTGACTGCAATGCCGGGGTGTCGGCGAGCAGGGCGCCCACGCCGCGGCGAAAGAGCTCGTCGAGGGCGTGGGCGAGTTCCGGTGCGGGGGCGGTCTCAGCGGCCGGCTCGCCCGTCGCGGGCGGCGCGTCGGTGTCGGTGCCGGTGGCGCCCTCTGGCGCGTCGTCGGAGGGGCCGGCATGCCAGTGCTGGAGCAGCTTGTTCAGCCGCCCGTAGAGTATCGGGGCGGTGCTGCTCGAGCCGTCGAGGACATGCTTGAGGGACTCTTTCTTGCGTGCCTTGGTGAGGCTGGCATGGTGGCGATCCATCTGCTCGATGATCTGCAGGATCAGCGGCGCCCAGGCAATGTCCTGGGTTTCGGTGGCCACCGCCAGTTCGGTTAGGGCGGCGCGGAGGGTAATCCAGCTCTGCTTGCCGATCGCTTCATCAAAGCGCCGTGCAAAGCGTTGTTGTGCTGGCGAACTGCGTGGCAACTCGGCGGCGATGCTGCGAAAGGTCTGGGCCGGAAAGCTGTCGTCATTCCGGGTGCCGGCAATGCGGTGGTAGTAGGCGCGGTAGTTGTCCGGTGTGGGGGCGACCCGATCCATGGCCAGTCGCTTGAGCGACTCGCGGGCGACGTCAGAGGGCGTGGTGAATTCCGTCATCGGTGGATTGGCGCCTGTGAAATGCGTGTGCGGGCGGCACACACAGGGTTATCGGGTGCGGGGCGGGCAACTTTAGTGCGTGCGTGTCGCCGGTCCGCGGCCCGGGTCGTGCGGTGCGCCGCACCTATTCCACCAGGCCGAACTTGAGACCATAGTGGGTCAGTTCGGCATTGTTGCGCAGGCGCATTTTCTCGAGCAGGCGAGCCCGGTAGACGCTGACCGTCTTGACGCTCAGATTCAGCTCCTCGGCAATCTGGGTAAGTGTCTTGCCCGAGGCGATCATGCACAGCGTCTGGTATTCGCGGTCGGACAGCTTCTCGTGCAGCGGTCGGTCGGTGTCCTCGCCGATGGCGTCAGCCAGCTCCATGGCCAACGAGGCGCTGACATATTTCTTGCCGCTGGCCACCTGCCGGATTGCCGTGACCAGCTGCTCGGGCGCGCTCTGCTTGGTGAGGTAGCCTGCCGCGCCGGCCTTGAGTGCCCGGATGGCGTACTGCTCCTCGGGATACATGCTGAGGATCAGGACCGGCAGCCGGGGGTGCTCCTTGCGGATCAGCTTGAGCGCATCGATGCCGTTGCGGTCGGGCATGGAGACGTCCATCAGCACGACATCCCACTGGCCGTCGCGGCTGAGCTGGAGCGCTTCGACACCATTGCAGGCTTCGCCAGCCACTTCCATGTCTTCGATGTCCGACAGAATCTGACGCAAACCCTGGCGGACGATGGCGTGATCGTCGGCGATCAGGACGCGAATGCGCTTGCTCATGAGGCAATTTCCTGGTGAGTGGGTGGGGCGAGCGGGACGACCACCTGAATCCGCGTGCCGTGCGGCGCACGTTGGGTGACATCGACACAACCGCCCAGGCTGGTGACCCGTTCGCGCACACCGCGCAGGCCGAACGAGTGCGGCTTGCTCAGGTCGGCCGCTGCCATGCCCACGCCGTCGTCGGCCACTTCCAGGCTGACGCCGTCGCCGGTGTGAATGAGGCGGATCTCCACATTCTGCGCCTTGGCATGTTTGCTCACATTGGTGAGCGATTCCTGGAAGATCCGGAACAGCGCGATCGACTCGGATTCGGGCAGCTCGATGTCGTCATCGGCGCACAGCACATGGCAGTGGATGCCGGTGCGCCTGGAAAAATCTTCGGCATGGCTCTCGATGGCGGCGGCCAGGCCAAAGTCCTTCAGGATGCCGGGGCGCAATTCGCGCGTGACCCGGCTGACGGTGTCGATCGCCTCGTCGATGAGTGTTTCGATCCGCGCCACCTGGTCGCGCAGCTGCTCAACCGGCGCCTCCAGGCGCGAGGCCATCAGCGAGGTCGAGAACTTGAGCGCCACCAGATGTCCGCCGAGAACATCGTGCACATCCCGCGCGATGCGTTCCCGTTCGTCCTCCTTGGCGCTTTGCAGGTGACTGGACAGTGCCTTCAGATGCGCCTGCGAGTCCCGCAACTCGGCCTCGGTCTGCTTGCTGTGCGTGATGTTCCACATCACGCCTTCCCAGATGGCCCGGCAGGCACTGTCATAGCGAACCGAGCCGCGGATGTTGATCCATTTGGTATCCCCCGCATCGGTCTCGATCCGCCCCTCCCAGTTCAGGCGTGCGCCTGTCCGCGCCGACGCTTCCAGCGCCGCCTCGAGCGCAGTGCGGTCATCCGCCAGCAGCAACCGGAAGAAATGCCCGCCATCCTCGCACAGCTGTTTCGCCGATACACCGAGCAGCATGTCGGTTGCATCGCTGGCATAGGCAAAGCCTAGTTGCGAGTCCGCCCGCCGCATCAGCTGAAAGATCACCCCCGGCGTGCTGGCCGCCACCGCCTGAAAGCGCGCGTCGGCCTCATGCTGCGCCGCGAGGGCCTGGCTGCGCTGACGGCGGTTTTCCGCCTCGCGAACCTCCCGCTCGACGGCGGGAATGAGCCGCTCGAGCTGGTTCTTGCTCAAGTAGTCATGCGCTCCGGCGCGCATCGCCGCAATGGCCGTCTCTTCGCGAATGGCGCCCGAGACGATGATGAAAGGCACGTCCAGTTCAAGCTGCTTGATGATCCCCAGCGCCGCAATGGCACTGAAACCGGGGAGATCGTGGTCGCTGATGACCACATCCCACGACCGCTGGCGCAGCGCCGCCTCGGTCTGCTCGGGCGTGTCCACCCGCGCGATGTCCAGGCTGTAGCCCCCGCTGCGAAAACGGTGGATCAGCAACAGGGCATCGTCCTCGTTGTCTTCGATCAGGAGCAGGCGCAGGCGAGCTGCCTGCGCGGAGTCTGGAACCATCGTGGGTTTGCCGCCGCCGCGTAGTGAAATCCGTCGCCCGTGATTATGCCGCGTGCCGCCGAGCCCACCAAGCCGATAGTGCGCGGCGCTGCCGGCTTGCGCTATACTTCGGCCCCTTGCCGGTTTAGCTCAGTTGGTAGAGCAACCGCCTTGTAAGCGGTAGGTCGCGGGTTCGACTCCTGCAACCGGCACCAGATTTCAGTTTTTTTAGACAAGCCTTGACGAAGGCAACTTTATAGTCTAAAGTCTCGTTTCTCTGACGCGGGGTGGAGCAGTTGGCAGCTCGTCGGGCTCATAACCCGAAGGTCGCAGGTTCAAGTCCTGCCCCCGCAACCAAATTTGTACTGAAAACCCAATCACTTAGCGGTGGTTGGGTTTTTTGCTTTGGGCGCGTGATGGGCACTGTGCCCATTTTGTGCCCACGTTGTGCCCAACTTGTGCCCGCCCGCTGATCGGCTATTCGGCCCGTGCGCTTCAATTGACCGTCGGGTAGCCCGGGGTGCTGTGCCCATGGGCACAAGCTATATCCCCTAACCTGCTTTCTCCCCGCCAGGCACGAACTCGAGCAGGTCATCCAGACTGCATCCGAGGTAGCGACACAGGGTGTCAAGAACCTCGAACTCCACGCGTTCTGCCGTCTCGTGATAGAGGCGGGTAATCGTCCCCCTGTTGATACCAGTGTCTCGGGAGACGTCGCTGATCTTCAGGCGGCGCTCTCCTAAGATGCGTGATAGATGGCACTTGATCATCTCACCCTCAAAAAGACTTTCTGTAGATCATTTTGGTACTTGAAAAGCCATTTTACTTTGATAAGTTGATCTTCAGTAGATCGTTACGTGTCTCTACGGGGCTTTGCGATCTGCTAACCATCAATCTGGATCAAGGAGATCACAATGGCTATCGAAGCGACCTACCTGACAACAGAAGAACTTGCCGAACGCATCAAGTACGACGTACGCACCATCCGTGAGCGGCTGAAAGACTCCGTATTGCTGGAGGGAGTCCACTACTTTCGCCCGTTCGGAGGAAGGAAAATTCTCTTTCTGTGGGAGCAGATCGAGAAGGACATGAAGGCTGTTTCCCTTCGCAGCCCCTTTGCTGCTTGAGGGGTGTGCAATGGGAACAATCAGAAAAAGAGCCGACAACGGCAAGCTATTCTTGGACTTCCGTTATCAAGGGAAGCGTTGCCGAGAGCAAACCAACTTTGATGATACTGTCGCGAACCGCAAGCGCCTGAACGCCTTCCTCCAGCGTATCGACTCTGAGATTGCAAACGGCTCTTTCAGCTACGAGCGGAGTTTTCCCGGCAGCAAAACGACAAAAAGCCTCAGGACTGTCGATTCGCCAGCCCAGCCGGCTAACGCGTTGGCTTTCGTGACACACCTTCCGATGCCCAGCGTTTCGCCCGCCATGAATGCAGCGCCGATTGCATGCGGGCTGCTGCCAAGCTTCGAAGCGTTCGTAGAGACCTGGGTTCAGGAGAACGAGGTCAGCTGGCGTCGCTCCTACCGTCGAACCGTGGAGGACATCATCAACAAGCACCTCGTCCCGCGCTTCAAGGGGCGGGGTGTCGGAAGCCTCACGCGGGAAGAACTCTTGAAGCTCCGGTCCGAACTCGCCAAAGTCCCCGGCCGGAAAAAAGAAACCCTGTCGCCGCGCAGGATCAACGCCATCATGAATGTGATGAGCCTGATCCTCAAGGAAGCATCCGACAGATACCAGTTTACTTGCCCTTACTACAACATCAAACCGCTCAAGATACCCAAGAGCGATGTGCAGCCCTTCACCCTCGCCGAGGTGAAGACCATCCTGGCAACGGTTCGCGAGGACTATCGCGACTACTTCACCGTGCGCTTCTTCACTGGCATGCGCACAGGCGAGGTCGATGGGCTCAAGTGGGAATACGTCGACTTCGAGCGACGGATCATCCTCATTCGAGAAACGATCGTTGCCGGCCAGGTTGAGGACGAGGCAAAAACCCAGGAGTCGATCCGCGATATCCAGATGAGCCAAATCGTCTTCGATGCGCTCAAGCGGCAGTTTGTCAGCACCGGGAGGCGAGGGCGGTTCGTATTCTGCACGCGGGATGGCAGCCCGTGCGACCACAACAATGTGACCAAACGTGTGTGGTACCCGCTGTTGCGCCACCTCGGGCTCAAGCTGAGGCGGCCATACCAGACGCGCCATACGGCCGCGACCTTGTGGCTTGCGGCCGGAGAGAATCCCGAGTGGATCGCTCGCCAGATGGGCCATACCAGCACCGAGATGCTCTTCAAGGTGTACTCCCGGTATGTGCCCAATCTGACTCGGCAGGACGGCTCTGCCTTCGAACGCCTGATCACAAACGCCATTTCAGACTCACCCCTGGATGTGACTGCGGCTATCGCCGCCAAGGAGACCAGCCATGAATGAACAGCACGTTCCTGTTCCACGTGCCGGAGCGGACATTGTCGTGGAGAAGCTGCCTCGCGTGTTTCGCATCCAGGCGATCGAACGCTTGCCGTTTGATCAGAAGAGCATGCGATCGTGCGCGGCGCTCTTCCATGAGCGCGCAACCCTCAATGTCGAGTGGCTCTCAAAACATTGCGACGTACGCTTGACAGTGGGCAGCCTGGTGTCGATCCGCTGGAGCGGCCGACCCGTCAGCTGCAATGGGGCCGTTCGAATCGCTCGGCTCGTGCTGCTTGAGCAACCCGAAGCGTCAATCAACCTGTTCGACACCATTCCAACTGCGTGGGTGCGCGATCGGGAGCTTGTCCAACGGGGCAGGGCCATCTGGGCAGCGCTGCCAAGAGGCTTCTGCCACATGTTCAACGCAATCTTCTGGGAGGCGGGGCGATTCCACCGCTACGTCTCAGGCCCCAGTTCGCTCAGGGGCCATCACCATGCGCCCGGTGGCAATCTTCGCCACTGCATTGAGGTCGCTGAGCGCGCCCTTGGACTGGCTGCAAAGGATACGGCGGCGTGCGTGAACGTGCTGCTTCTTGCTGCGCTTCTGCACGATGCCGGCAAGGCGGATGAGTATCGCCTTGTGAATAGACGCTTTGAGCTATCCGATCGCGGACGATTGGTTGGTCACCGTCATACCGTCATCGAATGGATTGCAGCGGCGCGCGCTCGATATCAGGTGATCGTGCCAGATGCCGACTATCTGGCCCTGATGCATGTGCTCACATGCGCGAAAGGAGCGCCGCCATGGCTTGGCATGCGCGAACCGCAAAGCCTTGACGCCACGATCCTCCAGATGGCCGATCGGGTGTCAGCGCAAGGCGAGTTGATCGGGCGGCATGCTCCAGGCGAGACTGGATTCGGGCGGTATCACCCGCACTTGGGAATGCGGCCGTTTGTGGTGCGAGCATCGGGCTGAGAGCGCAGCGCCTTAAACGGATCGTGGATCGCAGCCCCCTCGGTTGCGCGCGCTCAACGGGGCGCTAAGCGTTTGCGGTGCATTGGTGAGGCGTTGATGTATATCGAAGTTAGGGCGGTTTATCAAAAACGATAAACCGCCCTAACTTTGCTAAAACTTGTTGTCCGACGGGTCCATGCTCAGGGCAGGTCGATGGTGTCGGTTAGACCGGAGCGGGCCTTGGCGTCGAGTGTTCAGTCCGGCATTTTCTCTCTGAGCTGTCGTTCGGCATTGCGGATTCAAGCAGTACTGCGTAACGCGCTAACCGCATTCATACTCGCCAAAGACGACAATATGGCTTGTTCGCAAGCCCTTTCGCATATGAACTTCGGAATTCCATCAGAATGGATTGACAACAGGATATGATAGCCATATAGCATTAGTCGGCTGAGTCCGGTCGATGCCCATTATTCGAGCTTTCTGCGCATGAGCCAAACCGACCGACTCGCCAAAATTCGGCGCTTCCTTGCCGAGAACCGCACTGTTAGCCGTCAGCACCTGCTTGATGAACTGGAGGTTTCGCCTGCCACCTTGAAGCGTGACCTTGCGTTCTTGCGAGACAACATGAACACGCCCATCGTGTGGGACCGCGAACTGGCCGGCTACCGCATCGACCCCACGCAGACATCCGGCGCCCAGATCGAACTGCCCGGCATGTGGTTCTCCGACAAGGAGATCCACGCCCTGCTCACCATGCAGCACCTGCTCGCCAACCTCGACGGGGGCGGCATCCTCGCGCCCCACGTGGCGCCCCTGATCGCGCGCCTCAACAAGCTTCTCGGCACCGCCGAGGACACGGCCGACGAGGTCCGCAGGCGCGTCCTCATCGTCGGCATCGGCAAGCGCAGCGCGCGACTCAACCACTTCGAGTCCATTGGCTCCGCCTTGCTGCGGCGCAAGCGCCTCGCCATCCGCTACTTCGCCCGCGGCCGCGGCGAGGAAAGCGCGCGCAAGATATCGCCCCAACGTCTCGTCCACTACCGGGAGAATTGGTACCTCGACGCCTGGTGCCATCTGCGCGGCGCCCTGCGCAACTTCGCGGTCGACAGCATCCGGCACGTCGAACTGCTGAAGACCGCCGCGCACGAGGTGTCCGGCGCCCGGCTCGACAGCGTACTCGGCCCCGGCTACGGCATCTTCGCCGGCAACGACCTGCAATGGGCCCGCCTGCGCTTCAGCCCCGAGCGGGCGCGCTGGGTTGCCGCCGAGCACTGGCATCCAGCGCAACGAGGCGTGCACGGAGCCGACGGCAGCTATGTACTCGAAGTGCCCTACGCCGACCACCGCGAACTGCTCATGGACATCCTCAAGCACGGCACGCACTGCGAAGTGTTGGAGCCGGCGGGGTTGCGGGAGATCGTGACGCGGGAGCTTCAGGCAACGGCGAGCAAATATGCGGAAAGGTGAGTGGGTAGCTCAGCGGGCGAGCCTCACGCCCCGGACAATTGCCTCGACTGCTAATCGAGAACCGTCATGACAACCGCCACGCACCACTTCACCTATTGGGGAAAGGCTCGACCGCAAGCGGGCGAGGCGCCGCCATGGCATCTGCTGCCCTACCACTGCCTCGATGTGGCGGCAGTGGGCGTTGTCCTGTTCCAGCAATCGCCGCAGCTACGCGCCTTCATTCGACAAGCCATGCATATCGAATCGGACGATGCCTTGCACAGCTGGCTGGCGTTCTGCATCGCGATCCACGATCTCGGCAAGTTCAGCGAGGCGTTCCAGGGGCAGCGGCCCGACCTCGTGGCACGCCTGCAAGGGCGGGAGGCCGACCCCGGCAAACCCTATACCGTGCGTCATGACACCTTAGGTTGGCTGATCTGGGATCAGCATCTGGAAGAGCTCGTGATCGACCAGCACTGGTTCGGCGAGCACACCGAAGCCATGCTCGACGGTATCAGGTGGTGGCTTCGAGCGAGCCTGGGACACCACGGAACGCCGCCCGCGGCCAACGCCGGCAACTGGCGACACCACTTCCGGGCGAGCGACGACGCCGCCGCGGTCGAATCATTCATCGCCGAATTACGCGTCCTTTTCCCACCAGGATCGATCGCCACCGCATACGCGGCGCTGGGCACCGAAGCCTTCGAGGCCACGAGCAAAGTGCTGTCGTGGTGGATGGCCGGCATCACCGTACTGGCCGACTGGATCGGCTCGAACACGGAGTACTTTCCCTACCGGGCCGACGAGGTGCCGCTGGCAGACTACTGGCGCGACGCGTTGGCGCAAGCCGGCCACGCCCTGAACGCAGCGGGCGTGCTGCCCGTGCCCTGCTGCAAGCGCAGCTTCTCTGAGCTGTTCCCCGACATCGCATCGGCCTCGCCGCTGCAGGCGTGGGCCATGGACACACCCACCGCATCTGCCCCGCAGATTCACCTGCTCGAAGACGTCACTGGCGCGGGCAAGACCGAGGCGGCCGTCATGCTCGCGCACCGGATGATCGCCGCGGGATGCGCCGACGGTTTCTTCATCGCGCTGCCGACGATGGCGACGGCAAACGCGATGTACGGCCGTATCACCGAGGTCTATCGCATGTTGTTCGACGGTCATCCCAGCCTGGTGCTCGCCCATGGACAGCGCGATCTCGTCGAAGCCTTCGCCGCGACTGTACTGCCCACCGGGCAGGAGGAGGCTGATGCCTCCCAACTCGACGACACCGCCACCGCCCGCTGTAACGCCTGGCTAGCCGACCACAACAAGCGCGCGCTGCTGGCCCCGGCCGGAGTCGGCACCATCGACCAGGTGCTACTGGGCACCTTGTACAGCAAACACCAGTCGCTGCGTCTGCTCGGCCTGTTCCGCAAGGTTCTGATCGTCGACGAGGTGCACGCCTGCGACGCCTATATGCAACGGGTGCTCGAAACCGTGCTGACATTCCATGCGATGGCCGGCGGCAGCGTGATCCTGTTGTCGGCCACACTCCCCGAGCACATGAAGCAGTCCCTGTTCGACGCGTTCGCGCACGGACGCGACGCCGACGCCCTGCCATCGACCGCATCCGCCGACTTCCCGCTGGCTACCTCGTGGCACGAAGGCCAGCCCCAAGCCACGCTTGCCCCCATCGTCGCGCGCGACGCGGTCTGCCGCGAACTGGCCATTCGTTACGTCTGCGACGAACATGAGGTGCTCGATGCCATCCGTGCCGCGCTGGTGCAGGGCAAGTGCGTGTGCTGGATGCGCAACACCGTTGCCGACGTGCTCGCGGCGCACGACCACTTCGCCGACGAACTCGATGACGAACACCTCATCGTCTTTCATGCCCGCTTCGCCTTGCAGGACAGGCTGGCCACCGAGCAGCGCATCCTCGCGCAATTCGGCAAAGCCAGCACCCCCGAACAGCGCGCCGGCCGCCTGGTGATCGCATCCCAAGTCGCGGAACAAAGCCTCGATGCGGACTGGGATCTGGTGATCTCCGATCTCGCACCCATCGATCGACTCATCCAGCGCGCCGGACGCCTGCAGCGTCACCCCCGGGATACCGACGGCAGGCGGCTCGCCGATCCTCATGCCCAGGACCAGCGCGGCCAGCCCTGCCTGTGGGTCTTCGGCCCGGCCTGGAGCGAAGACCCTGCCCCCAACTGGTTCAAGCAGGCGTTCCCGAAAGCAGCCGGCGTCTATCCTCACCACGGCCAACTATGGCTGACCGCACGGGCCTTGCAATACGGCAGCATCACCATGCCGCAAGACGCCCGTGCGCTGATCGAAGGCGTGTTCGGCGATGGCGTCCCGATGCCGCCCGGGCTGCGGACCAACTCCAACCAGGCCGACGGCGCCTACTACGGCGACCTCAGCGTCGCCCAGCAAAACACCATCAAGATCGCCGCCGGCTATGTCCGCGGCGGCATCGACTGGTGGAGCGAAGCGAAATCCCCCACCCGCCTGGGCGAAGCGAGCATGACCGTCCTGCTCGCCCGCTGGGAGGATGGACGCCTGCGCCCGTGGGCTGAGCATGACAACCCCCGGCACGCCTGGGCCTACAGCGCGGTGAAGGTGGCTGAACGGCTGATCTCGCAGCGAACTCCGGAGAACGACCCGGCCAGAGAGCACGCCATCCGGGAAGCGGAGGAATCGTTGCCGGACAAGGGGAATTGGTCCGTCGTGATGGCGCTGAGCCACACCGATGCAGGCTGGATCGGCACAGCGCTCACCGCATTGCAGGAACGCAAGCCGCAAAAACTGCTGCACTGGCGCTACGACCCGCAACGCGGCCTCGAGCAGATGGAAACCACCGAACATCGTGAACTGGAGCAGGAATGAACCTTATCGAAGATCCCTGGATGCCCGTGCGACGCACGGACGGAACGCGCGAATGGATCACCCCGGAGCGGCTTTCCGATCCTGACATCGTCGCCTTCGATGCCGATCGCGCCGACTTCAACGGCGCGCTGATGCAGTTTTCAATCGGGCTGTTGCAGACAACCACCCCGATCGAAAGTCCGACAGCGTGGCGGTCACTGCTGAGTGCGCCACCCGATGCTCAATCACTGCGCGCATGGTTCGCACCCGTTTCCGACGCGTTCGAGCTGTACGGTGATGGGCCCCGATTCATGCAGGACCTCACGATATTGGCCGACAGTCCTGAGATCTATCCGGTGTCAGCCCTTCTCATCGACTCGCCTGCCGACAACACCGTAAAGCTGAACAAGGATCATTTTGTGAAACGAGGGCAGATGGACGAACTCTGCCCAGTATGCGCAGCAACTGCACTATTCACGCTCCAAACGAACGCGCCCGGCGGCGGCCCGGGATATCGAACCAGCGTGCGGGGAGGGGGGCCCTTGACAACGATCCTTGTCAGCAATTCTCCCAAGCAACTGTGGCACAACCTTTGGCTGAACATCCTGCATCGCCCCCTGCATCTTGGGCACAACGGAAGAACGACCAATTTGGATCGACATCACCGCTTTCCTTGGACAGCGGACTTCCGGGTCCTTCAAAGAGACAAGCAGTGGGAGATCAATCCTGAACAGACCCACCCAGACCACGTGTTTTGGGCGACTCCGCGTCGAATTCGCCTCGATCTAGAGAACATTGCCGAGGGGCTCTGCGATTTGTGCGGCCGTGAATCCGACACGCTGATTCGGAAAATCGCAGCGAAGAACTACGGGCTCAACTACAAGGGCGCCTGGGACCACCCCCAGTCCCCCTACTACGAGGACAAGGGCACGTGGCGAGCGCTGCATCCGCAATCGGATGGCATGGGCTATCGGCACTGGCTGGCGTGGGTGCTCGGCGCCGATGAAGGCAAGAACAAGCAGCGGCCGGCGAGGGTGGTATCCCACGCCCTTGAAGAGCGACGCCGCCAGCTCGGCGGCGCTCTGCGCCTGTGGGCCTTTGGCTACGACATGGACAACATGAAGGCGCGCTGCTGGTACGAGTCCAGCCTGCCGCTCTATGGTCTGGGCGAATGCGCGAGCAAGCAGGCACTGAGCACCGTGTCGTCTTCGGTCGCGACCTGGCTCGCGGGCGCCCAGCAGGCCGCGTTCTGCCTGCGCAGCGCGGTCAAGGATGCCTGGTTCGGCGGCGATGCGCGCGGGGATTTCAGCGCTGTCGACGCCGAGTTCTGGCACCGCACCGAGGCGGCCTTCTACGTGCAGCTTCGGCAGTGCATTGAAGCCGTCAGGCAGGACGAGACTTCCGACCCCGACACGCTCGAATCCCGCCAAGCCTGGCACCGTACCCTGGTCGTCGCCGCGCTCACGCTGTTCGACCACACCTTCGTCGGCACCGGCCCGATCGAACGCCAAAAGCCACGACGCATCGCCGAAGCACATCGGCAATTGGTCAATAGCCTGCACGGCAAGAAGATGCGCGAAGCGCTGCGCCTGCCCGCCCCCGAAAAACCAGCGGCAGGTCGCGGCAAGTCCGTGCCGGCCGAAGCCTGAGGAGCCCTCATGTCCGACCATTTCTCACGCGACAACGTATTCGGCAAGACCTTGCTCAAGTGGTGGCAAGACCTTGAGGATGACCGCGCCAGCCGGGCGATCTTGCGCCGGGCGCCAACGGTGACCGCGCTCACCCTGAGCGCGCCGTACCAGCGCCTGTTCCGCCGCTTCCAGGCCATCGGCTGGAATGCCGACAGCGTGGCCTGGCGCAATGACCGCTTCGCCGCCATCGTCGGCTTGGTCGCCCATGTGAGTGAAGATCGCCCGGGCGCCCCAGCCAAGGCAATGAGCTACAAGCCGCCCGGCGAAGATCGCCCTCCGGTCAGCGAACTGCGCTTCACCCGCCTGCTCGAATCCCCCGACATCGACAGCCTGTTCGTCGGCCTGCGTCGGACGCTGCCTTTGATGGAACACCGCATCGACGTGATCGCGCTCGCCGACGACATCCTGCACTGGGGCGACGATCGCAAGAAGAGGTGGGCCTACGCCTACGAATGGCCGGCCCGCGCCAACGACTGATTCCACCCCGTTTTCGCCACCATTTCCGCTCGAGGAGAACAACATGTCCCGTTTCGTTCAATTGCACGTCCTGACCAGCTATCCGCCCGCCAACCTCAACCGCGACGACACCGGCCGCCCCAAAACCGCGCTGATGGGCGACGCCTTGCGCCTGCGCGTTTCCTCGCAGAGCCAGAAACGCGCTTGGCGAACGTCGGACATTTTCGAAACCGCGCTGGCCGGCCACATCGGTACCCGCACCAAGGACATGGGCAAGCGCGTATTTGCTGATCTGGTCGCTGCCGACGTGGCCGACAAGAACGCCCGCGAATGGGCCCGCAAGATCGTCGGCCAGTTCGGCAAGCTGAAAGCAGACAAGAAGTCCGACAAGAACGAGGATCTGCAAATCGAGCAGCTCGCACACTTCAGCCCTGAGGAAATCGAAGCGATCGATGAATTGGCTCAGACCTGCGCAGCACGCAACGACGGGCCAACCGAGGACGAACTGAAGCTTTTGCGCACCCCACGCAAGGCCGCCGACATCGCAATGTTCGGGCGCATGCTGGCCGACAACCCGGCCTTCAATATGGAAGCCGCCGTGCAGGTGTCCCACGCCGTTACCGTGCACAAGAGCGCAGTGGAGGACGACTACTTCAGCGCGGTCGACGATCTCAACGATGGGCTCACCGACAAGGGCGCGGCGCACATCGGCGAGCGCAGCTATGGCGCGGGGCTGTTCTACCTCTACATCTGCATTGATCGGGCGCTTCTCGCCGAGAACCTCGGCGGCGATCAGGCGCTGACCGCCAAGGCGCTGCAAGCCTTCATCCATGCAGTCACCAAGGTGAGCCCCACCGGCATGCAGAACAGTCACGCCTCGCGCGCCTACGCCAGCTACGTTCTCGCCGAGAAGGGCGATCAGCAACCGCGCTCCCTCGCCCAGGCCTTCCTCAAACCGGTCAAGCCCTTCGAGAACGAGGACATGCTGGAAAAGTCAGTGAAGGCGATCGAGACGCGGCGCGACAACTTCGACAAGGTTTACGGCGCCTGCGCCGATGTCCGCTACGCGATCAACGCCGAAACGGGCGACGGCAGTCTGGATGAACTGATCCGTTTCACTCAGGAGTAAAGCCCATGCCCCTACTGGTCTTCCAGCTTCAGGCGCCGCTTGCGTCGTGGGGGGATACGGCCGTCGGCGAGTATCGGCCAAGCCATGACTACCCCGGCATCTCCATGTTGGTCGGACTGCTGGGTGCCGCGCTCGGCCTGCGCCGCGAGAACGAAGCCGCCCATGCGGCATTGCGCGACCACTACGGCTATGCGGTCGGCGTTCAGTCATCGGGCAAACTGTTGCGCGACTATCACACCGCGCAAGTGCCCAGTCAGGCCAGCCTGAAGAAGCGCCCCCACGCCTCGCGCCGCGACGAGCTAGCGATCCCGAAACACGATCTCAACACCATCCTGTCCACCCGCGACTATCGGCAGGACTCCGCTTGCCTGGTCGCCGTGCAGGCCAGCGGGCAAGGCCCCTATGCGCTTGAAGCACTGGCCGAGGCCCTGCGCAAACCACGCTTCGTGCTCTACCTCGGGCGCAAGGCGTGCCCCCCCGCCGCCCCGCTGCATCCGCGCATCATGACGGCGGCCACCGCTGACGCGGCCTTCGATGCCTACCTGGCGGAGTTGACCGCCGAGATCGACAAGCACCGCGACCGATCGGGTGCGCCGCTGCTCCGCGCGCCGGGCGAAGTCGTGCGCATCGCGTGGGGCCATGGCATCGAAGGTGGCCCCACCCCCGATCTGACCACCACCCGTAAGGATCACCCGATCCGCCGCAAAGGCTGGCAATTCGGCGACCGGACCGAGCATGTGGCACTGATGCGGAAGGAGGCCTGATGTACTTCAGCTTGATTACCCCGCGCCCCGGTCTCGAACGGACGGCCGTACATGACTGGCTGGGGAATGCCTACGGCGAGCACCAGTGGCTTTGGCGCTTTTTCCCCGCGCCCGAAGGCACCGAGAGGGATTTCCTGTTCCGCCGCCGCGACGTGGACGGCTTGCCCCGCTTCTACGTCGTGTCCCGCCGCCTGCCTGAATCGGATGCCACGGCGTGGCAAGTGCAGTCGCGCGAATATGAACCGAGCCCACCCGTTGGCGCCCGCCTGAGCTTCGAGCTGCGCGCAAACCCCGTCGTGACACGTAGCGTGAACGGAAAGGGCAAGCGCCACGACGTCGTGATGGACGAGAAGCAGCGCCTCCTGCGGGAACGCGACCTGCCATGCTGGAAGGCCTGGACGCCAGGCCAAAAGAGTCCCGGTGGCATGCCTGATCCGCGGCCACCCCTGTACGAAATTGTGCAACGGACATGCACCGACTGGCTTCAGAGTCGCGCGCAAGATCACGGATTCTCTCTCGAGAGCGCAGGCACGATCGTTGAGTCCTATCGACAGCATGGTGGAAAGAATGGGCAGTTGCGCTTCAGCACAGTGGATTTCCAGGGGGAACTCGTCGTGACGGATCAGGAAAAGTTCGCAAACGCACTTCGCAGCGGCATCGGACGTGCAAAAGCCTTCGGCTGTGGTCTATTGCTGGTTCGTCGCGCCTAAAATTTGTTCTATCATTTGATAGCACAAACACTCGGAGCAAACCCATGGACTCCTTCACCGTACGCGACCTGCGCGAACGTACCGGCGAGCTGATTCGCGATGCCGAAGCGGGCAAGCTGTCTGTCGTCACCAAACACGGCAATCCGGTCTTCGTGGCCGTGCCATTTGACGAGCCGCTGCTCGCGGGTGGGGTGCGTACTTCGCTCGCCGCCAAGCTGTTCGACGAAGGCGTGCTCACCCTGGCGCAAGCGGCGAAGTTCGCCGGCCTGGCGCTTGAGGAGTTGGTCGAGCGGCTCGGGGCGGCGGGGATCGAGGTGGTACGGCAGCCAGCCGAGGAACTGGATGAGGAACTCGACGTGATCGCGCGGCATGGTCGTCGCTGACAGCGGGCCGCTCATCGCCTTCGCGAGGCTCTCCGCGCTCGGGGTGCTGCACGAAATGTTCGGGAAAGTTCTCGTGCCGCGCGTCGTCGCCGACGAGTGCACCTTTCAGTTGCACCGGCCAGGCGCCCAGGCCATTGCCGCGGCGATAGAGGCCACCGTTCTCACCCGGATGGAGGTCGGCGGTGTGGCGCGTTTCGCCGAGACCCACCTGCTCGATGCTAGCGAAGCGGCGGCGTTGCTGCTTGCTCAGGCACAGGCGTGCCCGGCACTGGTGGACGAGCGCCGCGGTCGGCGCGTGGCCGCCAGGCTCGGCGTGCCGGTCGTGGGCACGGTGGGCGTTCTGCTCGCGGCCCGTCAGGCGGGCAAGATGCCGGCACTCAACCCCTTGCTCGACTCGCTCGACGCGTTCGGTTACCGGCTGCCCAAGGCGCTCGCGGGCGAGGCGCTTCTGCGCGCCGGGGAGGCCTGACATGCTCCCGCCCCTCAAACCCATCCCCATCAAGGAACGGCTATCCATCGTCTTCGTCGAGAAAGGCGAGATCGACGTGGTCGATGGCGCTTTCGTGGTGGTCGACCAACAAGGCTTCCGGGTGCGCCCGGTGCTGACCCACATTCCCGTCGGCGGTGTGGCGTGCATCATGCTCGAACCCGGCACCCGCGTATCCCACATGGCCGCAGCGCTGGCGGCGCGTGTCGGCACGCTCCTGGTGTGGGTTGGCGAAGCGGGCGTACGGCTGTACTCGGCGGGTCAGCCTGGCGGGGCGCGTTCCGATCGCCTGCTCTACCAAGCGAAGCTGGCCTTGGACGAGTCTTTGCGCCTGAAGGTGGTGCGCAAGATGTACGCCATGCGCTTCGGTGAGGAGCCACCGGCACGTCGCAGCGTTGAGCAACTCCGCGGCATTGAGGGCGCCCGCGTGCGGCGCACTTACCAGTTGCTGGCACAGAAATTCGGCGTGAAGTGGAAAGGCCGCGACTACAATCCCACTGACTGGGACGTTTCCGATCTGCCCAACCGCTGTCTGTCATCCGCCACCGCGGCACTCTACGGCGTGACCGAAGCCGCCGTCCTGGCGGCTGGCTATGCGCCAGCGGTCGGCTTCATTCACACCGGCAAACCTCTCTCCTTCGTCTACGACGTCGCGGACATCTACAAGTTTGAAACCGTCGTGCCCGCTGCCTTCAAGGTTGCCGCCAGCAATCCACCCAACGCCGAACGCGCCGTCAGGCTGGCTTGTCGCGACATATTTCGTCAAACGAAGCTACTCGAACGCGTCATTCCCGACATCGAGACAATCCTCGCCGCCGGCGAGATACCCCGGCCCGATGCGCCCGACAATGCGGTTGGCCCGGCCATCCCCAATCCCGAGAACATCGGCGATGCTGGTCATCGTTCTTGAAAACGCGCCGCCGCGGCTGCGTGGCCGACTCGCCGTGTGGTTACTCGAAATACGGGCTGGCGTGTATGTCGGAACATATTCCCGACGCGTGCGAGAACACATCTGGCGCCAGGTCAAGGAGGGGATAGAAGATGGCAACGCAGCGATCGCTTGGCAGATGAACAACGAGGCCGGTTTCGAATTCGAAACGTTGGGCGCCAACCGCCGGACTCCTGCCGACTGGGATGGTGTGCGCCTTGTCAGTTTTTTTCAGACGTCCAGCAAAGCGATCTTTAACAATCCAGAATAATGCTCACGGCATCAGTTGTAGGCGGTAGAATTTTGACCGAATAAATTTCCATTGTTTTTCATGGAGATAGAGGAAGTGTGTTCCCCACGCCCGTGGGGATGAACCGTTGTACCCCTGCTGCTGGTTCTTTCGTGCCTTGGTGTTCCCCACGCCCGTGGGGATGAACCGTCCGGGGAAGAGACGGTAACGGTGTCTCTGCGGTGTTCCCCACGCCCGTGGGGATGAACCGCCGATGTCGATCAGCTCGCGGATCGTCGCCGCGTGTTCCCCACGCCCGTGGGGATGAACCGAGCACATTTTAGCATTGCGCGGCATTGATCGCGTGTTCCCCACGCCCGTGGGGATGAACCGTCTCGATATCGCATCAAAAAGATCCGGCGCGGGTGTTCCCCACGCCCGTGGGGATGAACCGTCAACGGCGCCATGCTGTCTCGCGCGACATACGTGTTCCCCACGCCCGTGGGGATGAACCGGGGGTATTCGTCGAAGAGTGCAATGCACACTTGTGTTCCCCACGCCCGTGGGGATGAACCGGATGGCGAGGACGGGGCTGAGTTCGGTTTCGAGTGTTCCCCACGCCCGTGGGGATGAACCGGATGTGAACGACAAGGTCGGCGAGTTCGTTGCGTGTTCCCCACGCCCGTGGGGATGAACCGGCAAAAATCGACACAGCGACCACCGGAGACGTGTGTTCCCCACGCCCGTGGGGATGAACCGCGGCATGAGGCCGACGGAACGATTGAGTTCGCGTGTTCCCCACGCCCGTGGGGATGAACCGTCCGAGAAATACTTGTTTTCGGCGTCGTCGTAGTGTTCCCCACGCCCGTGGGGATGAACCGCATGGCGCGGGCCTCCGGGTTGGCGTGGAACGGTGTTCCCCACGCCCGTGGGGATGAACCGTTGGTTTAGCGCCTTGTTGTACCCTGCCGCACGTGTTCCCCACGCCCGTGGGGATGAACCGAAGTCTTGGGACATCCTTATCCCGACGATTCGGTGTTCCCCACGCCCGTGGGGATGAACCGGCCACCGGAAGTTACGCGGGGGCGGCACTCGAGTGTTCCCCACGCCCGTGGGGATGAACCGAAAACATGGGATTGGATCGCGGCCGACCTGCCGTGTTCCCCACGCCCGTGGGGATGAACCGACGGCCAGCGGTATCAGCCAGATCATGTCTGCGTGTTCCCCACGCCCGTGGGGATGAACCGACGCTGGCCTTCTTCGGCAACGACGAGGCGCAGTGTTCCCCACGCCCGTGGGGATGAACCGCGCACCGGGGTGTGGCGAGCGGCCGTGGATTGGTGTTCCCCACGCCCGTGGGGATGAACCGCCATCGCCGCCGGCCGAATTGCCGCCCCCGGCGTGTTCCCCACGCCCGTGGGGATGAACCGAGCTCAGCGCCCGCGACGGCTACATCCACAAAGTGTTCCCCACGCCCGTGGGGATGAACCGCCTTCGACCTGATCGTTGGCGGGTTTGTCTTGGTGTTCCCCACGCCCGTGGGGATGAACCGGTGATGACGAGGGTGCGCTGGTCGGTATGGCTGTGTTCCCCACGCCCGTGGGGATGAACCGCCGGCGGGCGCCTCGCCGCTGGGGCTCACGAAGTGTTCCCCACGCCCGTGGGGATGAACCAGGTCATCACCTCCGACGACCTCGGCTTCTTCTGTGTTCCCCACGCCCGTGGGGATGAACCGACGCCGTTCGAGGCGGCGCAGCAGATCACCCGGTGTTCCCCACGCCCGTGGGGATGAACCGCTAGCTTGCTCCATCAGTTCGCTCGGGATGCCGTGTTCCCCACGCCCGTGGGGATGAACCGACGGCCAGCGGTATCAGCCAGATCATGTCTGCGTGTTCCCCACGCCCGTGGGGATGAACCGTTGTACGAGCCAGCCCCAGGCGTTCCGCGCCCGTGTTCCCCACGCCCGTGGGGATGAACCGCCGCTGACGCCATCGAGAAGCAGGGCGCGGAGGTGTTCCCCACGCCCGTGGGGATGAACCGAGGGCGTGCAGTCCGAAGAGATCCGGGACGATGTGTTCCCCACGCCCGTGGGGATGAACCGGCACGCCATCGCGCAGCACCGTCCCGTCCGCCGTGTTCCCCACGCCCGTGGGGATGAACCGAACGAGCGCGAAAAACTCCCCCCGCCGCCAGAGTGTTCCCCACGCCCGTGGGGATGAACCGCCGAGGTTGAATACCTGCGCGTGACCGGCGGCCGTGTTCCCCACGCCCGTGGGGATGAACCCGGCACACCGAGCAGGTGTATCAAGCCATCGCGTGTTCCCCACGCCCGTGGGGATGAACCGGAAACGAGATGGCAAACAGAGACTGCGAAGGCGTGTTCCCCACGCCCGTGGGGATGAACCGTGACGTGGGATCTGCCCAGCGTGGCCGAACAGGTGTTCCCCACGCCCGTGGGGATGAACCGACCGGCGGCACCCAGCCGCGGGTCTCGGGGTCGTGTTCCCCACGCCCGTGGGGATGAACCGAATTCCGACTTCGGCAACCTCGCGTGCGAGGCGTGTTCCCCACGCCCGTGGGGATGAACCGTGAGCAGGGCGGACACGCCGACCGAGGCCACAGTGTTCCCCACGCCCGTGGGGATGAACCGGTGGCGCTGGAGTTCGTCCGTGCCATCAACGAGTGTTCCCCACGCCCGTGGGGATGAACCGCCTGGATCGAACCGAATCCGGTAAAGCTGCGGGTGTTCCCCACGCCCGTGGGGATGAACCGGAAATGGCCGCAACTTCGCGGCGGATGGCGGAGTGTGTTCCCCACGCCCGTGGGGATGAACCGACTGAGCGAATCCCCTGCGGGGACCGGGCTATGTGTTCCCCACGCCCGTGGGGATGAACCGTGATCCAGCGCGACGGCCCGGCCGAAAAAGGCGTGTTCCCCACGCCCGTGGGGATGAACCGATTGCCCTCGACCAGCGACCCGCCGAAGCGCAGTGTTCCCCACGCCCGTGGGGATGAACCGGCCCTCGGCTACATCATCGACGGCCAGGCCTGGTGTTCCCCACGCCCGTGGGGATGAACCGAATCGCAGACGCTGGCGACGATTGCTGGCGTGGTGTTCCCCACGCCCGTGGGGATGAACCGGTCGATCAGTACGTGCGCCAGGTGGTCAATGAGTGTTCCCCACGCCCGTGGGGATGAACCGGCTACAAATTCACTCTAGGCACGAATGCCTTTGTGTTCCCCACGCCCGTGGGGATGAACCGCGGGCCGGCCGGGTGGCGCCCATCCAGGTCACGTGTTCCCCACGCCCGTGGGGATGAACCGCCATTGGCGACATCGCGCAGACCATCATCAACGTGTTCCCCACGCCCGTGGGGATGAACCGCTCTCCCAGGCGTTGTCGAATCTCAGTGACACGTGTTCCCCACGCCCGTGGGGATGAACCGTCCTGCACCCAGGACATGCTGGCCCGGGCCTTGGTGTTCCCCACGCCCGTGGGGATGAACCGATTGAGCGCGCCGACTGGATGCGGACGCTTGCGTGTTCCCCACGCCCGTGGGGATGAACCGTAGATCCGCTTCGGCGGCTTCGCGATGATCACGTGTTCCCCACGCCCGTGGGGATGAACCGGCCGCGCGAATCCCGATCTGGTCGCCGCTGCCGTGTTCCCCACGCCCGTGGGGATGAACCGCGGATGCGCCCCGATCGGTCGGTCTCGGTGGCGTGTTCCCCACGCCCGTGGGGATGAACCGAGCGTTCCGCGCAGGGTGATGGCGGCGCCAAGGTGTTCCCCACGCCCGTGGGGATGAACCGCGCGACGATTTGACGGTGACGCTGGCGAAAACGTGTTCCCCACGCCCGTGGGGATGAACCGCAATATCGACCAGCGGATCGTTGCGGACGGCGGTGTTCCCCACGCCCGTGGGGATGAACCTTCTCCGGGCTGGCGCAGGCCGATTCACCGGTCGTGTTCCCCACGCCCGTGGGGATGAACCGAAGTCGATGGCAAGCCGCCCGATGCGCCACTCGTGTTCCCCACGCCCGTGGGGATGAACCGCAACCGCGGCGGACCTTGACGCTCACGGCGCCGTGTTCCCCACGCCCGTGGGGATGAACCGACCCGCGTCAGGGTTTCGAAATGGACGCTCACGTGTTCCCCACGCCCGTGGGGATGAACCGACGGCCACGGCCGCCGGGTTGATGACCTGGGCGTGTTCCCCACGCCCGTGGGGATGAACCCTTTGCACAGATGCGCCTGAGCATCGCGCGGGCGTGTTCCCCACGCCCGTGGGGATGAACCGCCGGCCGTGGATGGCCCGCAGGTCGGCCCTGAGTGTTCCCCACGCCCGTGGGGATGAACCGCCGTCGGCGGTGTGCTCGTCGCCGATGAACTCGTGTTCCCCACGCCCGTGGGGATGAACCTCGAGAACATGAGCCTGCACATCTGTCCGAACTGTGTTCCCCACGCCCGTGGGGATGAACCGCTGCTGCGCACCGAGCTCAGCCCCATCAGCGCGTGTTCCCCACGCCCGTGGGGATGAACCGGTCACCGATGAACGGGTCAAGCTGCTCAAGATGTGTTCCCCACGCCCGTGGGGATGAATAGTTGGCGCAAAACTGCGCGCATACTACTATGGGTGGCGGCTTTAGGCAGTCTGCCGCCGCTCGATAGTAAGCGCCCGGCAAACCCATCTGTCTTTTCCGCGGTAGTGCGCTGAAGATCGTGTCCACCAATTTCGATAGTGGACACCATGGACGTCGTGATCCCGCGCCGGCGTCGGCGCACGCACAGCGAAGCATTCAAGCAATCGGTCATCTCGGCTTGCAGCGAGCCCGGGGTGTCGGTGGCAGGCGTGGCGCTGGCCAATGGCTTAAACGCCAACCAGGTGCGCCGCTGGCTGCGCGAGCGCGGCGTCGAGCCGCTCAGCCGTCGCGCTGGCGAGGCCGTTTCGTTGGCCCCGGCCGCCGAGGCGCGCTTCGTACCGGTTGCGTTGGTGCCTGGCGCCGAGCCCAGGCCCGTCATTCGCCTCGACGTGCAGCGCGGCGAGGCGCGCCTCAAGCTCGAGTGGCCGACCGAGGCGGCCGATGCCTGTGGCGCGTGGCTGCGCCAGTGGCTGGCATGATCCGCGTCGAGGCGCTGTGGCTGTCGGCCACCCCGCTGGACATGCGTGCCGGCATGGACACACTGCTCGCGCAGGTGGTGCGCGTGTTCGGTGCGGCGCAGCTCCATCACGCCTACCTGTTCGCCAACCGGCGCCTGTGGCTGCCAGATGCGCCGCATCGGCGAGGATGTGGCCGAGAAGCTCGACTACACCCCGGGGCACTTCACGGTCGAGCGCCACACCCGCGGCAAGTGGGCCTGCGCCCAATGCCGGAGCCTGGTGCAGGCGCCGGTGGACGCGCACATCATCGACAAGGGCATCCCCACCGCCGGCTTGCTGGCCCAGGTGCTGGTGACCAAGTACCAGGATCACCTGCCGCTGTACCGGCAAGAAGGCATCTTCGGCCGGGCCGGGCTGGCGATCCCGCAATCGACCCTGGCCCAGTGGGCGGGCCAATGCGGCGTGCACCTGCAACCCCTGGTCGATGCGCTCAAGGCCGAACTGCTCGCCCAGCCGGTGCTGCATGCGGACGAGACGCCGGTGGCGATGCTCGAGCCGGGCGCGGGCAAGACACACCGGGCCTACCTGTGGTCCTACAGCGTGGGCGCCTTCGATCCGCTCAAGGCGGTGATCTACGACTTCACCGACAGCCGTGCGGCCCGTCACGCCCAGACCTTCCTGGGCCAGTGGCGCGGCACGCTCATCTGCGATGACTACGCCGGCTACAAGACACTGATCGCCCAAGGTGTGCGTGAGGCCGGATGCATGGCCCATGCGCGGCGCAAGTTCTTCGACCTCACCGTGCAGGGCAGCAGCCAGATCGCTGGCGAGGCACTCGAGGCGATCGGCCAGCTCTATGGCATCGAGCGTGAAGTGGCCGAACTGGATCTGGATGAACGACTGAGGCTGAGGCAGGAACGCTCCGGCCCCATCCTCGAGCGGCTGCACGCCTGGCTGCTCAAGCAGCGCACCGAGGTGCCCAACGGTTCGAGCATCGCGCGGGCCATCGACTACAGCCTCAAACGCTGGGCGGCGCTGACGCACTACCTGAACGATGCGCGCGTGCCCATCGACAACAACTGGATCGAGAACCAGATCCGGCCGATCGCGCTCGGACGCAAGAACTGGCTGTTCGCCGGCAGCCTGCGCGCGGGGCAGCGCGCCGCCGCCATCATGAGTCTGGTCCAGTCAGCGCGCCTGAACGGACACGAGCCCTTCGCCTATCTGAAGGATGTGCTCGAGCGACTGCCTGCGCAGCCCTACAGCCGGATCGGGGAATTGCTGCCGCATCGCTGGCAGGCATCTGCATAGCGGCTGGCCGTGTGCTGCGTCTAGGTGGGTTTGCCGGAAACTTACTTCTAATCGGACGCCTGAAGGGCTGCTTCATTTTTAATCCAGCCAGAAGGGCAGTTTCGACTAGTCGCCCGAAACGGACGGTGGATACACCTCGACTGTGTGGTCGCGTCCTAGTCGCTTTCCGCCGCTTGGCTGCAGGTAGTTGGTGTCATTCGTTAAAAACGAGATCAAATCGTGTTAGCCCGGCGCGTGAGGACACAGATACGTTACCTCTATGGGCTGAAACAATGGCTTTCGTAATTGCAAGACCCAAGCCGGTACCTTCCGAAGAGGTATGGGTGCGGGCTTTGTCTGCGCGATAGAAGCGGTCGAAGAGATGGGGGATGTCTTCGGGTGAGATGGCTTGGCCCGTGTTTTCAATGGTGACGTGGGTACGTGCGCCCGTGTTTTGAATGCGAATTGTGATCCGTCCATCCGTTGGTGTGTGTCGCAGCGCATTGGATAGGAGGTTGCTTATCGCCCGGCGCAGCATAAGTCGGTCGCCGGTGATGCGGCCTTGGCCTTCGACCGTCAAGGTGACCCGACGCTCCTCGGCTAGGGCGTCGTAGAAGTCGAACAACTCGTCGATTTCTTGTTTGAGCTCTATGGTTTCGGTCGAGGGCAACATGAGGCCGTGATCGGCCTTGGCCAGAAACAGCATGTCGGAAATCATGCGTGACAGTCGTTCGAACTCCTCAGCGTTAGAGGCCAGCGTCTCTCGATACGCTTTTGCATCGCGAGGCTGCGACAGCGCGACTTGGGTTTGTGTTGTCAGGTTGGTGACGGGCGTTCGGAGTTCATGGGCAAGGTCTGACGAGAAGTTCGATAGCCGGTTGAACGCATCCTGAAGGCGTTCGAGCATCTGATTGAGTGTTTGAACCAAGCCCGTTAATTCAACCGGTATCGAGGTTTCGGGCAGTCGGGTATCCAGGCTGCTGGCGGTCACATTCGAGGCCTGCTCTTTCAGCAGCCGAAGTGGTGCGAGTCCCCTTCGTACAACGAACCAACCTAACAGACCGCAGGTGAGTGCGGCTGTCGTTGCCAACGCGGAAAGCGTTTTTCCAAAGCGGACCATGAAGGTTGAGTGGTGATCGATGTCGATCGCTACCGCGACCACCATAGGGTCGGCGCCCGGAATGCCGCTGGGTATCGTTTTCGCGAGCCCCCGAAAGATTTGTTTGCCTTCGTGCCAATCAAAGGTGTTAACACTTTGAGTCGTTGCGGCATGGCGGACTTTGTCGATGGGAAAGCTGATGCCTGTCGAGGCATGCAGGGTGTTGCCATCGGGCGTTAACGCCAATACGACCAGGTCGTCGTGACCGACAAAGGCGTCGTGGAGCAACTGACCTAATGCGGGGAGCGCATCGGGGGTGCTGACGCGCCGCACCGCACTTTCAATCAGGACGATTTTCCCTTGCAGCGCTTCTTTGTCTTGTTCGACGAAATGCTTTTCGATCGCGCTAATTACGAAGGCGCTGAAGGCAAGCAGAACTCCGCTGGAAACAAGTGCAAACAGTAAGGTGAGACGGGTCGTGATCGACCATTTGGTGTTCAATTGACCTCCGGCGCCTCAAGGACATAGCCCATGCCGCGGACGGTGTGAATGAGCTTGGGTTCGAAGGGCTCGTCGACCTTGTTGCGCAGTCGACGCACGGCCACTTCAATCACGTTGGTGTCGCTGTCGAAGTTCATGTCCCACACCTGTGAGGCGATCAGCGAACGGGGTAGGACTTCGCCGTGGCGGCGCAGCAACAGTTCGAGTAGCGCGAATTCCTTGGCAGTCAGTTCGATGCGTTTTCCGGCGCGCGTGACACGTCGCCGAAGCAGGTCGAGCTCAAGGTCGGCGAGGCTTAAGGTGGTTGGCTCTGTGCCGTTGCGCCCCCGACGAAGGAGCGTTCGAATCCGCGCCAGCAGCTCCGAAAAGGCGAAGGGTTTGACCAGGTAATCGTCGGCGCCAAGTTCCAACCCTTTGACACGGTCTTCGACCTGATCCTTCGCAGTCAGGAACAGCACCGGCATCTCTTTGCCGCTGCGTCTTACGGTTTCGAGTACCTGCCATCCGTCGAGGCCGGGCAACATGACGTCCAGGATGATCAAGTCGTGATCGCCGGTGAGTGCCAGATGCAGCCCGTCCATGCCGTTGCGTGCCAGATCGGTAGTAAAACCGGCTTCGCTCAGGCCTTGGCGCAGATAGTCTCCCGTCTTTGTTTCGTCCTCTACGATCAATACTTTCATGGTTCCACGCTCCTGTTTGTTTCAAGCGCAGTGTGCCAGCGCGGGCGGGCCTCGGGCGAAGATGACAAAGATGTAATGCGTAAGTCAGCCGACTGACGGACTCGTTTGCTCAGACTGGTGGCTCCGAACGACAAGGCTCGCAGAAGTCTATGCCGTCAATTTACAGGAGTCATCATGCCTGCACGCGTTCCCCCAACAGGAAAACCCGTCACGCTGAATCGGCGTCGATTCGTTCAAGGCTTGGCCGCTGGCGGTGTTCTCGCCGGCCTGCCTGGACTGCTTCACGCGGCTTCGGATCAAAGGCTGGATACCGTCACCGGTGCTGCGCCGGTGTTGAGCGGGACTGACATTGATCTCGTGGTGGCCGAATCTGCGGTGAACTTCACCGGAAATCCCCGCATGGCGACGACCATCAACGGATCGATCCCGGCCCCAACCCTGCGCTTGCGCGAGGGTGACACGGTTACCATCCGGGTGACCAATCGATTGCGTGTGGCGACCTCAATCCATTGGCACGGCATCATTTTGCCTTACCAGATGGACGGTGTGCCCGGCATCAGTTTTGCCGGCATCCCGCCGGGAGAGACCTTTACCTATCGTTTCAAGCTCGAGCAAACCGGCACCTATTGGTACCACTCGCACTCCGGCATGCAAGAGCTGACCGGCATGTACGGCGCACTCATCGTCGACTCGCGTGAGGGGCCGTCGATTCGTGCCGACCGTGACTACGTGGTGCTGCTGTCAGACTGGACCGACGAAGACCCGATGCATGTCTTCGCCAAGCTTAAAACGCAGAGTGACTTCTACAACTATAACCAGCCGACGGCCGCCGACTTCTTCCGCGATGCGTCTACCAATGGGCTAAAAAGCGCCATCGACAAACGCAAGATGTGGAACGAGATGCGGATGAGCCCGACCGATCTGTCCGATCTGTCCGGTGCGACGCTGACCTTCCTGATGAACGGAACCACGCCGGCTGGCAACTGGACCGGCCTGTTCCAGCGCGGTGAGCGGATTCGTCTGCGCTTTATTAATGGCGCGGGCAACAGCTTCTACGATGTGCGTATTCCCGGCCTCAAGATGACGGTGATCCAGTCGGATGGTGTCGACGTCGAGCCGGTGACGGTGGATGAATTCCGCTTCGGCCCGGGCGAGACCTACGACGTGCTTGTCGAACCCAAGGACGATGCCTACACGCTCTTTGCCCAGGCGATGGACCGAAGCGGCTATGCCCGTGGCACCTTGGCGGTGCAGTCAGGGCTGACGGCACCGGTGCCGGCATTGGACAAAGTCGAGTGGCTGACCATGGCCGACATGATGGGGGCCATGGGCGGGATGGATCACGGAGCAATGGACGGGATGGACCACAGCGCCATGGCTGGTGGCATGAACCACGCTGCCATGCCGATGCAGCACAACATGGTGGGCATGAACCACGGCGCGATGGCAATGGATCACAGCCAGCACGCGATGGCCGAGAATCCGCTCGACAAAGCCAGCCAGACCGTCCGCCACGCCCGCACCGAGTACGGCCCGAGTACCGACATGCGGGTCGATATGCCGCGCACCAATCTTGACGACCCCGGCATTGGCCTGCGCAACAACGGCCGCCGCGTGCTCACGCTCTCGGATCTATCCACCATCGGTGGCCCGATCGACCCGCGCGGTGCGGAGCGCGAGATTGAGCTGCATCTGACCGGCAACATGGAGCGCTATGCCTGGTCTCTCGATGGCTTGGAGTTCGGCCAGTCCACCCCAGTGCATCTGCGCTATGGCGAGCGCGTGCGGGTGATTCTGCACAACGACACCATGATGACCCACCCCATGCACCTGCATGGCATGTGGAGTGAGCTTGAAACCGCAGACGGCGCATTCCAGGCGCGGCGCCACACCATTCCTGTTCAGCCCGCGCAGCGCATCAGCTTTCTGGTGACCGCCGATGCGCTCGGCCGGTGGGCCTGGCATTGCCATCTCATGTTCCACATGGACGCGGGCATGTTCCGCCAGGTGGTTGTGTCATGACGACAACAAATAGCGGGGTAAAACACATGAGAGCACATTCGATTCTCGCCGCATCGCTGCTCGTGCTGGGGACTGCCCCATCGCTAGCGATAGCCGCTGGCACGCACAGCGGACACGCCATGGAAGCGGCAGACGCTTCGCCACCTGCCAGTCGGATGAAGCAAGCCACCGCGCCCGCTGCCATGCCGATGGGCGCTATGGATCACGGGGACATGAACATGCAAGGCGGCCCCGCGCCGGCTGATGCGCGCGATCCCCACGCCTATTCGGGCGGCTACACATTGGACGGCGGAAAGTACGCCCTCGCCGGGCCGCGTCAGCTTCGTCTTGCCGACGAACACAGCTTCGGCACGCTATTGATCGATCGGCTCGAACGGGTAGATACCCGCGACGCCACCTCGACTGCCTTCGATGCTCAAGCCTGGTTTGGTCGCGACTACGATCGATTCGTGGTCAAAGTCGAAGGCGATTATGCCGACGGCCGCCTCGATGAGGCCCGCACCGAACTGCTTTGGGGGCACGCCATCGCGAGCTATTGGGATACTCAGCTCGGGCTGCGCTACGACACCGGCGAGGGGCCGGACCGCTCCTGGCTCGCATTCGGCGTTCAGGGGCTTGCCCCGTACTGGTTCGAGCTCGATGCCACGGCTTACCTGGGTAGCGAAGGGCGGACGGCCTTGCGTGTCGAGGCGGAATACGAACTTCCCATCACGCAACGCCTCGTGTTGCAGCCGCGTGGCGAGATCAATCTGTACGGCAAAAAGGATGAAGCCAACGGAATGGGTAGTGGCTTGACCGACGCCACTGTCGGACTGCGCCTGCGTTACGAGATCTCGCGCCAGTTTGCGCCTTACATCGGCGTGGAGTGGAACAACAAGTTTGGCCAGACGGCCGATTTTGCGCGTTCCGAAGGCGCGTCGACCCGCGAAACCCGCTGGGTGGCGGGACTGCGCTTCTGGTTCTGACAACGTCGACTCATACGACGATTTTTGGCAACCCATCATCCCCCAGGAGAAACACATGATGAAGACAACGCTTTCACTGATCGCTTTCAGCCTTTTACCCACATTCGCTATTGCCGGCGGCAGTCACAGTGACGGGCACGCCATGCCCATGCACGAAGAAAAGGCCGGTCACATGCATGACGTCCCTCATGCAGAGGATCACGCGGCAAACGTGGGCGTTCCAGGCAATCCGGCGGATGTCGTGCGGACCATCGACGTGTTGATGGACGACAGCATGCACTTTGTGCCTGATGAGATCACCGTCAAGGCGGGCGAGACCATCCGCTTCTTTGCCCGCAATACGGGCAAGATGAAGCACGAAATGGTGATTGGCTCGATGGCAGATCTCAAGTCCCATGCCGAGATGATGCGCAAGTTTCCCGGTATGGAGCATGAAGAGCCCAACATGATTACGCTCAAGCCCGGTCAACGCGGCGGGGTCGTGTGGAAGTTCGACAAGCCCGGCACCGTGGACTTCGCCTGCCTCATCCCCGGGCACATGGAGGCCGGCATGATTGCCAAAGTCACCGTGACTGAATAGTTGTCCTCCGTTTCAAAGGCCCCGCAGTGCTGACCCCAAGATGACAACAATGTCATCTTGGGGTCAGCGTTTTGTAGGGATGCCGGGCGTAGTCTTGAATTCAGGAATTCAACTGGAGAGCCATCATGAAAACCTTGGCAACGACACTTTTGAGCATGTCTGTCTTTTTGACCGTACCGGCGTTTGCCGATCAAAGTCACCACCCGGAGCAGGCGGCGGCCGAGATGCCGGCCAGTGTGACGTTTGAGCGAATGCAGGACAACCTCAAGATCATGCAGGCGCAACTTCAGCGCGCGGCGGGTGCAAAAACAGACGAAGAGCGGCAGAAGGCCATGGCCGAGCACATGCAGACCATGCGTGAAAACATGGGCATGGTGCAGGGTATGCAAGGCGGCATGATGGCCTGCCCGATGATGCAGGGCGGGAAGGGCATGATGGGCGGCGACGGGATGTCGAAAGACATGGGTTCTCGCATGCACAACATGGAGCAGCGCATGGACATGATGCAGATGATGATGCAGCGCATGTCCGGTGCTCAGGGCGCGGGCAGTATGCCGATGCCGATGCCCAAGTGAGGCTGATGGCAGCGGTGGTGTGCAATAGCACCACCGCTGCCTCAACGGGAGCTACAGCCATGACATGGTTGAACAATCTATTTGCCGGATTGCGTCGCTGGATGGCGTCCAACGCCCAGGCGCATGCCAATGCCAAGCCGCACGCGTGCTGCTCGGCGCCGCCGCCCGGAGCCGGCCGGCGGCAGCAATGATCTCAAAGGACGTTTGTATGAAGAAAACCCTTGGTGTTGCCACGCTGTTTATCTTGATGGTGTTTTCGGTCGGCGCATCGGCGCAAGCCTGGGATGTCCCGAAGCCATCGCAGGGCTTGATGCCGAATCCGAGCGCCGGAAAGCCGCTGTTCGAAAAGAATTGTGCGTCCTGCCATGGCGTCGATCTGAGCGGAACCGACAAAGGCCCGACTTTTTTGAATCGTGTCTATGAGCCCTCACATCACGGTGATGTGGCATTTCAGCTCGCTGCAAAAAATGGCGCGCGCGCCCATCACTGGAAGTTCGGTGACATGCCTCCCGTGCCGGGCGTGACCCCCGACGATGTAGCGCACATTACGGCCTACGTCCGCATGCACCAGCGCAAGGCGGGTATTCGCTGAATCGGTCAACTTGGATTGCTTGGGAGCCACAATGGACGGCTTCACGTAGCGACCCGCACGACGTCGGTAGCCAAGCTGAGCACGCAAGCCATCACGACGAATCAAGTGATAAACCCGGTGCTTGCCACAGCATTCGCCCATATCACGAAGGTCATGCGCGATCTTGGAATACGCGTAACCCCCACCACTCTCCAGCCTGCACTGTTTGATCAGTTCTGACAGCCGTGGGGCTTCCCTCTGACGTGGTGACTGTGGTTTCCGACGCCAGGCGTATTGCCACCTGGATTCAAACACATGCAGTGGCGCAAACGGCGAACCGGACACCGCGCTTCGTGCACCTTGGCAAAGTACGCGCCTTTTTTACGGTGTCGCGCTCCTCCGTGACCCGCTTGAGCACGGCCTTAAGGCGCCGTATCACCGCGGCCTGGCCCAGCTGCCAACCCGTTGAACTTCAGGAACGCAGTAGCGGTTAATTCACTCATCGAGCGTCGGCTGCGACACCCCCTGCCGCTTGGCGAGTTTCAGCGAGGAACGCCCTCGCTCCGTGACCTGTTTAACCGCGTCGATCTTGATCTTTTCCGGATACAGTTTGCTGCTCATGGCTCATCCTGCGCATACCCTATCAAATCCAGGGTGTTGCACTTCATTCTGAAGCACGCTCTGCCAAGCATCTACCGGGGCCGACGAGATTCAGTTAGTGGCGATCCATTGGCCATAAATGTTTCTTGTTAATGAAAAAAACTACAGTCTGACAATTTTGTGGCCATAATGTCGACTAAATATCATCTGGTGATGATAATTATGACAATTCTGATTTTTGAATAAGCCGCTTATCGTTCGTAGAAATGATTGCGATCAAGTTTGGACGATTCCGGGAGCAATATACTACCCCCGCGATTATCTCTTCCGCCTCCTGGTGCTTTTGGAGGTCGTTCAAGTTCTTTAATCAGGAGGTGCAAAATGATCTCAGCCGCAATCCCGGCGCCGCGTCGGCTCTCCCCAGTGTTAGTTGCAATATCGCTCGTGCATGGCGTGTCGGCGCCCGCATTGGCAGGGTCCGGAAGTTTTGCAGAAGCACTGACAGGCGGAAAAGCGTCGATTGACGCTCGCCTTCGTTACGAAAGCGTGGATCAGGACAACGCTCTGAAGAATGCGAATGCTTTTACCGCCCGTGTGCGTCTTGGCTATATGACCGGCGAGTTCGCAGGCTTTGGAGCATTTGTCGAGGCAGAGCATGTCAATGCCCTGGGGGGGGAGGGTTACAACAGCACGACCAACGGCAAAACTGCCTACTCAGTCGTCGCCGATCCCGAAGCGACTGAAATGAACCAAGCGTATCTGAGCTACTCTGGCTTGTCTGGGACGGTCATAAAGTATGGCCGTCAGCGTATCAAACTTGATAATGACCGCTTTGTCGGGAACGTAGGCTGGCGCCAGAACGAACAAACCTACGATGCGCTCAGTGTGGTCAATTCCACCTTGCCGAATACGACGATCACCGCGGCTTATATCACGAATGTCAACCGGGTCTTCAGTGATGAAAGCACCGCGGGCAATTTCCAGATGAGCTCGCCGATCTTTAACGTCAAGTACTCCGGCTTCGGTTTTGGTGAATTTGTCGGCTATGCTTATCTGCTGGATTTCGACACTCTTGCGTCGAACTCGACGCAAACCTATGGCATTCGCTTTAATGGCAGCACGCCGATTCAGTCGGTCAAGGCGCTCTATACGGCAGAGTTCGCGAGCCAGCGTGACTACAAGGACAATCCGGGCGATTTCAGCCTAAGCTACTATCGTCTCGAGGGCGGTGTCGGTCTATCGAGTGTGCAGTTCAACCTAGGTCAAGAAAAACTGAGCGGTAATGGTAGATTCGCATTCCAGACACCCCTGGCGACCCTGCATGCGATGAACGGCTGGACCGACCAGTTCCTGTCGACCCCGGCCAACGGTCTCAAGGATACTTATGTCTCGGCGAGCACAACGGTTCAGGGCTTAAAGCTTGCAGCGGTTTATCATGACTTCCGCGCGGACAAGGGAAGTGCAAAATACGGCACTGAGTGGAATCTTGTTGCAACAAAAAAGATCGGCGAGAACTATGCGGTAGGAGCCAAGTACGGCCGATATAACGCTGACAGCTTCAAGGTTGACACAGACAAAGTTTGGCTGTGGGCGGAAGCCAAGTTCTAAATCGGTAATTTGTTTGGTTTGCGACACAGGGGCGATGTTTGTCGCCCCTGTGGATCAATCAGGGCCATCGCAGCGCAAAGTTGGAGGGGTTGTCAATCAAGCCGTCAAACGGCGCTTTGCAACTCTATTAGGTACGTAGAAAAACCTCGCTCTAGCCGTTCTTGGAAAATTGCGGAGTCCTGAGCCTCGCTGCCCCTGGCGTCGATAAAACCACGCAGCGCCATCATGACCGACCTGTTCCCCGATGATCATCACCGCAAGAAGATCGTCACCTTGGGCGATCCGCTTGTCGCGACGTCGTACATTGACTTTGCGGTCTTGGCGATCGAAAGCGATATGATTGCGACGCGAGCGGTGAGTGCGCAGGGCGCTCGCCCGTCGTATCCAACTGAAACGATGGTGCACATTCTGGTATTGAAGCGCTTGTACACCTTGTAGGACGAACAGATCGAGTACTAGTTGACCTGCTCGGGGATTTTCGGACCACGTAAAACTTGAGAGGATGGCTTCCTTGCGATGAGGAAGTCATGAGAAAGAGTCGTTTCACCGAAGCCCAGATGGTCGCGATCCTACGCGAAGCCGACAGAAGTCCGGTCGCGGAGGTCGCCAAGAAGCACGGCATCAGCGATCAGACGATCTACGGCTGGCGCAAGCAATACGGCGCGATGGACGCCAACGAGGTCAAGCGACTGCGCCAGCTCGAGCAGGAGAATGCGCGGCTGAAGAAGATCCTCGCCGAGTGTGACCTCGAGATCGAGGTGATGAAGGAGATCGCAGCAAAAAAATGGTGAGCGCACCCGTGCGTCGTCGGCAGGTCGAGTACGCCAAGGTGCGCGCTCTGTCGGAACGGCGCGCGTGTGCGCTGATGTCGGTGGCACGCTCGGCGGTGCGCTATCAGTCGCGCATGCGGCAGAAGGACGCATCCGCGCTGGCCGCGATGAGCATCTTGTCTGCGCAGTATCCATGCTATGGATATCGACGCATTCAGGTGTTCCTCGAACGGCAAGGGCATGCGATGAGTGCTGATCGGGCATGGCGGCTATGGCGCCAGGCTGGATTGCAGGTGCCGCGCAAGCGCTCACGACGACGCGTCGCCACGGGAAGGCCCCGGCCGCAACCACCGAGCGGTGCGCGCCAGGTAAGGGCGTACGACTTCGTGTTCGATGCGTGTGCCAACGGCCAGCAGTTGAAGTGCCTGACCGTGATCGACGAATTCACCCGCGAGTGCTTGGCGATCGACGTTGCCGGCTCGATCCGTTCCGGACGCGTCATCGAAGTCCTGGCGCAACTCGTCAGCCTTCACGGCGCGCCACGCATGCTGCGTTCGGACAACGGTCCGGAATTCGTCTCCAAGGCGTTGTTGAAGTGGGCAGCGTCGGAGAACCTGGACATGGCGCTGATCGACCCCGGCAAGCCGTGGCAGAACGGCACCACGGAGAGCTTCAACGGCAAGTTCCGGGATGAATGCTTGTCGATGGAGTGGTTTCGCAACCGCGTCGAAGCCAAGGTCGCGATCGAACAATGGCGACGGCATTACAATGAGGTCCGCCCGCATTCGAGCCTCGGACGGCGAACCCCGAACGAGTTCAAGAAGCTGTGTAGTTCAACCACCACCCCGGAGGCCGTTCTCCAGGAATAAGTGGTCCGAAGAAATCAGGCAGGTCACAGTTGCTCGATCGTATGAGCGACAAGCGTTTCTGCGCCCTGAGCAGCGCAACGAACATCCCGGACCGAACGACGGTGTGGGTGGTACTGATCACCTATGTCGCCAGCCAAATTTGGCTGTATTTCGACGGCATCAAGCATTTTAAAAGCCTTTGTCCATTGAGGGTAGTTGGCCGCGCTGACGCTGGGCGATTGCACCTATTAAGCATAGACTCCTTCCCGCGAAATCGCACACGGCCTCCAGGCGCGATGAACCGCTTTCCATAAAAAAGACTTGTGCACAGCGCAGAAATCCCGTCCACTCTCATCTTTTGGGCGACGGATGGGAAAGACGCTGGTGGAGCATTTTGCCGTAATCGAAGACCCGCGCCGGGAGCACGTGGCGCACGACCTTTTCGACATGTTGCTATTGATGCTAAGAGCCTTCGGGGCCCCGACAAACGCAACCCGCTCCACATGGTCAGCGCCCTCGCCACCGAAGTGGCGTTGGTGCTGGCACAGCGCGAGGTGCCCAACAAAGGCAGCGATTTGAGCGCGATTCCCTACCTGCTCGACGCGCTTGAGTTGCGCGGCGCGCTGGTCAGCCTCGATGCGCTCGAATGACAGCGCGATCTGGCTCGGCAGATCCGTGAACGCGGCGCCGACTACCTGCTGGCGGTCAAAGGAAACCAGCCCGGCTTGCACTAGATGCTTGAAGACGCCATTGCTGATCAACCCAACGCGCTGGCCGATGAACAGATCAGGGGCGGGCATGGGCGAAAGAGCGTTCAGACCGCGCAGGTCATTCCCAACGACGGTTTAGTCGACCGGGAGCAGTGGCCCGAGTGCGCCGGCCTGGGGCGAGTCCTGTCGCTGCGCATTCCGAACGGCAAAACGGGACGCATCGAAACGAGCTACAACATCAGTTCGGCTGTGCTCGACCCTGATGAACTGGCCGGTGCAGCCCCCAGACATTGGGCGGTCGAAAACGACCTGCATTGGCGGCTCGATGTGATGCTGCGCGAAGACGCCTGCGCCGTAAAGCGCGATCACGCCCCTGCAAACATGTCGATCGTTCGTCGCATCATTCTGAACATCCTCAAGCTCGATACGACGCATTCGAAGCGCAGCGTGCGGTTGCACCGAAAGTGCGCCGGCTGGGATGACGATGAACGCATGCGCGTGCTGCAGATTCAACCATTATGATGAAAGGATGCAATCGCACTGGCGCCGACGGTAGGGTCCCCCTCGCTAGAACCTTTTGTCCAATCTTCAGCAGTTCTACGGAAAACTGTGATGACACATGAAAGTGACATTCTGGTTACACATATGTAATCGTCCAGCCACCGAGATGTCGACCTATGCTGGTTATCTTGAGTATCAGGGTGTGGTGGCGAGTCGCTATTTACCACTCACCTGAACGTCCATGGGCCGATTTCATCGATATTTAGGACATGGAGAAAGCATGGACAAAATTGCAAATATCTTCAAGGAGCAAATAATGTACAAAAAACTTGCAGTGATGGCTGCCTCAGCGTTGGTTGCAACTTCCGTTTTTGCGGCTGACACCCACAATCTTGCGGACACTATTGTCCTCAAGGACGGTTCAAAGCTGTATATCTACAAAGACGGCAAGATGACTATGGAAGACAAGGTCGGAAGGCCGACTACCATGATGGAAGGCCATGCGATGGAAACAAAGGATGGTCAAAAAATCATGATGAAAGGTAATGAGATTTGGCGCCTGCATCGGGTCACTCCCTGAATCCTAGGTCGGCCCCGCTAGTTGTTTCGCAAGCCACCACTGCGCGATAAGCCGCGTAGTGGCGGCTATTGTATATTGCAAGCATACAATGGATTACGTGCGACTCGCGTTGGTCATTTCCGATTTGTCACGGGACGCGTTGAGCCGAGGTGCTGGCGTAAGGTGATGCTGAGGGTTTTGGGGAAGGCCCGTCGCATCTGTGCAAGGCGGAGATTCCTCGGTCAAGTGGGAGCGCCTTGTCGCTATTTTCAAATGCTGCGCACATCAAATTGTGCGCATTTCATGGTTACCATCTTCCGCAGTTCGGCCTCTGCACGGATCATCGCGCTGACGGCCAGCGGATCGAACTGAGTACCTGCCATCGCCAGAATTTCTGTTTTGGCCGCATCAAAGGACACGCCAGCCCGGTAAGGGCGGTCAGAGGTCATCGCGTCCAGCGTATCGATGACAGCGAACAAGCGCGCACCCAGCGGGATCGCGTTACCGGCTAGACCGCGCGGATAGCCGCTACCGTCAAAACGCTCCTCGTGGCATTGCACTATCTGGGCAGCAACGCTCATGTTGGGCAGGTGACTCACAATGCGAAAGCCGTCGTCTGGGTGGCGGCGCATCACCGCCCATTCCTCCGCATCTAGCGGGCTCGCCTTGAGCAGGATTTCGTCTGGGACCCCGATCTTTCCGAGGTCATGCAAAAGCGCACCCCAGTAGATCTGGCGCAGCACGGCGGGGTCGTCGGCGAACTGGCGCGCTAAGACTTGGGTGTGGCAGGCGACACGGCGGGAGTGTAGGCCGGTTTCGCGTTCGCGCAGATCGAGGGCTTCTGCCAAGGCTTCGACAAAAGCTGCCGGCGAAAATGATTCTGCATCGTCGGGGCCCGGATTCGCGCGGTCGAGCAAGCAGCGCTCGCACAGGCCCGGGGTGTCTGTAGCAAAAGGCTGAACGATCGCGGGTGCCGCGCTGCAGGCCGCGCAGGTGGGTGTGCCAGTACGCATCAATGGCAGCCCGAGGGCGGGCCGACTTGCAACTGACCGATCTCGCATTCTTCGGTGTAATGCACAAACCCGCGGCGCAGGCGCTCGGCCCAACCGCTGCCCAGTTGTGCGCCAGCGGCAGCCAGGGCGGCTTCGATCTGCTCGGCGGTGGCCTGCAACAAATCATAGGTGACGGCAATGTCGGCGGCCTCGACGTCGAGCGCTTCAATTCCCATCATTGCGCCAATCTGCGTGCTCAGCGCCGCTGCCTGGGCCGTATCCAGCGGCAGGTCGAGTACAAACTTGCGCCGTTTGAGCACCTTCAAGCCTTGCTGCTTGGGGGCTGGTTGGCCAGGGCGGCCAATGTAGAGATGGGGGTTGGCGACAAAGCGTTCGTGGCACTGCGCAGAACAAAACGCAAAGGGCTGACCTTGATAGTCGGTCGGGTGGCTGTTCGGGGCGACCATCATGCCGCAGACGACATCCTTGACGCGCGCGTGTGTGCTCATGTTTTTGATCCTTGAATCAGATGACGACGCGCCGCAGACGCAAGGCGTTGGCGATGACGGACACTGACGACAGACTCATGGCCGCAGCCGCAAAGATGGGCGAGATGAGGATGCCGAAGAAGGGATAGAGCACCCCCGCGGCGACCGGCACCCCTGCGGCGTTGTAAACCAGCGCGAAGAACAGGTTCTGGCGGATGTTGCGCATGGTGGCGACGGAGAGCTTGCGTGCGCGCACGATGCCGGTCAGGTCGCCCTTGACCAAAGTGAAACCGGCACTCTCGATGGCCACGTCGGCGCCGGTGCCCATGGCGATGCCCACGTCGGCCTGGGCCAGCGCGGGGGCATCATTGACGCCATCGCCGGCCATTGCGACTTTGTGTCCGGCCCCCTGCAATTCCTTGACGATGCGCGCCTTGTCGGCGGGCAGCACGTCGGCGCGGATTTCGTCAATGCCGAGCTGCGCGGCGACTGCGCGGGCGGTGCGTTCGTTGTCACCCGTGGCCATGACGATGCGCAGCCCTTGTGCGTGCAGCGCCTTGAGCGCCTCCGGGGTGCTGTCCTTGACAGGGTCGGCCACGCTGACCATGCCGGCGATTTCATTGCCGATCAGCACGAACATCACGGTCTCACCCTGGTCACGCCGGCGATTGGCTTCGTCCATGTCGCGCCGCGCATCCACGCCCAGTTCCTCGAGCAGCTTGGCGTTGCCCAGCGCCACCGCCTTGCCATCGACCTCGCCTTTGACGCCCTTACCTGTGATGGCCTCGAAGGCGTCGGCCTTGGTCAGTGAAACGCCGCGCCCCTCCGCACCGCTGACAATCGCCTCGGCCAGCGGATGCTCGGAGCCGCGCTCCAGGCTGGCCGCGAGGCGCAGCACCTCATCTTCGTCATGGCCTTGCGATGGCAGCACTGCCACCAGTTTGGGCTTGCCCACAGTAAGCGTGCCGGTCTTGTCCACGATCAGGATGTCGACCTTGGCAAAGCGCTCCAGCGCCTCGGCGTTTTTGATCAGCACGCCGGCCTGGGCGCCGCGGCCGGTGGCGGTCATGATCGACATCGGTGTGGCCAGCCCCAGTGCGCACGGGCAGGCGATGATCAACACCGCTACCGCCGACACCAGCGCGTACGCCAGGGCTGGTGTTGGCCCCCAGACGGCCCAGCCAATAAAGGCCAGCACCGCAATACCGAGCACAGCCGGAACGAACTTTCCAGCCACCGAATCGGCGAGTTTCTGGATCGGTGCGCGCGAGCGCTGCGCGTTGGCCACCATGTCGACAATCTGCGACAGCAGCGTATCGGCACCGACGCGCTTGGCTTCGATGATGAGTGAGCCGGTGCCGTTGATGGTGGCGCCGGTGACGGCGTCGCCTTCGGTCTTCTCGACCGGCACCGACTCGCCAGAGATCATCGACTCGTCGATCGACGAGCGACCTTCGAGTACTACGCCATCGACCGGCACCTTGTCGCCGGGACGCACCCGCAAGCGGTCTCCCACCGCGACGTCTTCGAGTGCGATTTCTTCTTCGCGATTGTCGGCGCGGATGATGCGCGCCGTTTTTGGGGCTAGGTCAAGCAGCGCGCGGATTGCCGAGCCCGTGCGCTCACGTGCGCCCAGTTCCATCAACTGACCGAGCAACACCAGCACCACGATCACCGCGCCGGCTTCGAAATACACCCCGACATGGCCCTCGGCGTCGCGAAAGCCAACCGGGAAGATATCCGGCATCAGCACTGCCACCACACTGAACAGATAGGCCGAGCCGACGCCGAGTGAGATCAGGGTGAACATGTTGAGGCTGCGGTTGATCACCGATTTGACACCACGCTCGAAGAACGGCCAACCCGACCACAGGATCACTGGTGTGGCGAGGAACAGCTCGACCCACAAACTTGCGCGTTCGCCCATCATCTCGCGGATGAAGCCGAGGCCAACGAAAGCGCCCATGGTCAGAATCAGTAGCGGGATGGTCAACACGGCGCCGACCCAGAAGCGGCGGCGGAAGTCGACCAGCTCAGGGTTCGGACCGTCGTCGGCGGATGGGACGCCCATCGGCTCCAGCGCCATACCGCACTTCGGGCATTCGCCGGGGGCGTCGCGCACGATCTCGGGGTGCATCGGGCAAGTGTATTGCGTGCCCTTCGGGGCCACTTTGGCGGTTTTGTGTGCGCCGTTCAGGTAATGCGCCGGATCGGCGACGAACTTGTCGTGACACGTGCTGGAGCAAAAATGATAGGTCTGGCCGTCGTGCTGCGCTGTCGGCTTGTTGGCGTCGGGCGCCACCGTCATGCCGCACACCGGATCTTTGATCGGCGCGGGCGCATGGGGTTGCCCCGTAGCGTGGTCATGATGGCAAGCTGCGCTGTGGCCAGCATGTTCTGGCGCGTTTTCGTCCTGCGGTTTCATGTGTGCATTCCTTGATGTCTTGGACGGTCGTATTGGGTCATTGGTTCGAGGTCGGCGTTTGACGAGCGGCGCGCCAGCGCGGGACGAAGGGCGGCGTCGCGTGGGCGTATCGATCCCAGGCTGCGCCAAAGCTGGCCGCGGATTCGCGCTCTTCGCGACGGGCCAGGCGGATATAGATGATGAGCAGAATGGGGAACATCACCAGCGTGAGCAGCGTAGGCCACTGCAGAAGGAAGCCGATCATGATCAGTACGAAGGCGACATATTGCGGATGCCGCACGCGGGCATATGGGCCGGTGCAGGCGAGTTGACCGCTGGCCTGGGCGGCATAGAGCACTCGCCACGCGCTGGCCAGAAGCCAGAAACCGCCACCGATGAAGACAGTCGAAACCAGATGGAAGGGGCCGAAATGCGGATTGCTTTGCGAGCCAAACATCATTTCAAGCAGATGGCCGGAGTCGTGCGCCAGAAAATCAATGCCGGGAAAATTCTGTCCCAACCAGCCAGAGAGCAGGTAGATGGTTAGCGGAAAGCCGTACATCTCGGTAAACAGCGCGAGCAGAAAGGCCGAAAACATGCCCAGCGTGCGCCAGTCGCGTGCGCTGCGCGGCTTGAAGAAGCTAAAAGCGAAGAAGATGAAGATGGCTGAGTTGATCGCCACCAGCGACCACAGGCCGTAGGCGTCGCTGTTCATTTGTCGTCTCCAGCGTCTTTGTTGCTGTGCTTGCCGTGGCCGCCATGGCCGTGACCGCCGTGCATGAACACATGCATCAGTGGGCAGGCGAGCAGGAACAGCCACGGGAGCCATCCGAGAAGGTGTGCTTGGTGCTCAATGCCGAGCATTGCGAAGGTGATGGCTGCGAACCCACCAAATACCCACCAAGCCCGATGTACAGATCGCGCTGGCTGGCTTGGCGGGGATTTTTTTTGTGATTTAGAGGCGTCCATCGTCGTTCTCGGGTAAGGGAATTGGATGGATTCATTGTTCGCTCCTGCCGTGGACTTCAAGATGACCTCTTGATGACAAATGTGTCAGCCGACAGGGTTGTATCCGGATCTTCGAGATCATTTTTTAAAGATGACAAAGTTGTCATCTTCTCGTCAGGCTGCAGACGGAGTGGTTCGCTTAAAGTGGCGCCACCCCAATCTCACTGAAGGAAAGACCATGAAAGCACTTATCTCAGCCATTTTCGTGGCCGCCACCCTGGTTTCCGCCTTGCCTGCAAGCGCGGCAGGTGATCACGGCCATGGCGCGATGCCCATGGCCGCTGCAACCGATGGCATGTCGGAAGGCATGGTCAAGAAGATTGATACGGCCAAGGGCAAGATCACGATCAAACATGGCCCGCTCAAGAATCTCGGCATGCCCGGCATGACGATGGTCTTCAAAGCAGGGTCGATGGACATGCTGGCCAAGGTCAAGCCGGGTGACACCGTGCATTTCCTGGCCGAAGAGGTCGATGGGGCGTTGACGGTGACCCGTCTGGAAAGCGCTCAGTAAGCCCACACGAGAGGTGCGCTCACGGTTGTGCGCACCTCGCCGATGACTACCTCCCGGACTCAAAAGCGATGAAACAATTCCTGATGCGCGCTCTGCTTGCCAGCGCTCTCGGTGGCGTTGTGCTGCTTGGCCAGGTCCATGCCCAGGCGGCTGAAGTGCCGTTGGGGGCTTCGCTCCAGGATCTGCTGTCCTACGCCCGCGAACACAATCCGGAACTGGCTGCGCGCAAGCTCGAAGCTGCCGCCAACAGGGAACGTATTGAACCGGCCGGTGCGTTGCCCGACCCCAAATTCCTGCTTGAGTTGATGGATGTCACCAACACCATGTCGGGTGGCGGTGCGTCCTTGTTGCCCGGCGCCGTCGGGCAGACGCGTTACCGCGTGGTTCAGCCTGTGCCGTTCTGGGGCAAGCGTGAGTTGCGCAGCGGCGTGGCCGAAGCCTTGGCAGATCAAAGCGCGCGCGTAGCCGACAGCACCGCGCTGGAGGTCGAGGCGCGCATCAAGACCGCCTATGTGCGCTACTACCAGGCCGACGGTCAGTCTGCGATTCTTGGTGAGACGCTTTCGCTGGTAGATGCTTTGAGCCGGCTGGTCGAGACCCGCTACAGCGTGGGACTGGTGCCGCAGCAGGACGCGATTCGAGCGCACAGCGAACTGACCACACTGAAGATTGAACGCGTCGAGGCCGAGCGCCGCCGACGTGATGCTGCCGCCAAGCTCAATGCGCAATTGCCGCGCCGGGCCGATGCGCCGCTCGACGTGCCGACCCAACTGCCGGAGATCCCCGCGCGACTGGATCTGGCGGCGCTGTTTGAACGTGCCAAATCGCTTTCGCCGAGCTTGGCGCGCGAGCGTCTGGGGACGGATGCTGCCGCCAAGGCGCGAGAGCTCGTGCATCTGAATCGCTATCCTGATTTCAGCGTCGGCGTAACCAATAATCGGCCGCAGAACGGCACCGATAGCTGGGATGTGATGCTGGAGCTCAACATCCCGCTTCAGCAAAGCTCACGCCGCGCCCAGGAGCGGGAGGCCGAGCGACGTGTCGATGCCGCCCGCAGTCAGGTTGCTGCCGCCGAGGCGCGACTCAATGGCCTGTTGGGCGAAGCCTATGCCGCCTTCGACGCCAACGTCGATAAGGCGCGCCTGTTACGCGGCACGCTGCTGCCCCAGGCGCGCGCCAACTTTGATGCGGCCATGGCGGGGTACGAATCCGGCCGAGTCAATTTCAATACCCTCATCGAGGCCGAGCGGCAGATTCTGCGCGCCCGTCTCGCTTTGCTCGACGCCGAGACCGAGATCCATATTCGGCTCGCTGAACTTGAACTGCTGGTGGGAGCGCCCCTGTGAAACGACCTATTCCCCTGACTTTGGCCGTGGTGGCTGTTGGCGTAGCACTGTCGGCCGCCTATTGGGCGGGTGGCCGCCATTCGACAGTCACGACCGATTTGCTGCCTGCAGCGCATGCGGCGGAAACCGCAGCGGATGGAGGCAAACCGGCACGCAAGATTCTTTACTACCGCAACCCGATGGGCTTGCCGGATACCTCGCCTGAGCCGAAAAAGGACTCGATGGGCATGGACTACATTCCGGTTTATGAAGGCGACGAGCCGGACGGCGAGGGCGCGGTCAAGGTCAGCCCGGCGCGCTTGCAGACGCTCGGTGTCAAGACCGCGATGGCCGAGATGCGTGCGATGGATGCGGCGGTGCGTGCGGTTGGCCGGGTGGAGATCAACGAGCGCGCCATTCATGATGTGGCACCGCGCTTCGAGGGCTGGATTGAGCGGCTGTATGTGAACGCAAGCGGCGATCCGGTCAAGCGCGGTCAGCCGCTGTTTTCGGTGTACAGCCCGGAACTGGTGTCGGCACAGAAGGAACTGGCGATTGCACGCGAGCTGAAGCTCGATGCGCCAGATGCGGACCCCGCTGCGCACGCAGCCGCCGGCCGTCTCGCAGAGGCTGCGCGTGAGCGCCTGGCCAATTGGCAGGTCGCGGCGCCCGATGGCAAGGTCGCCAGTCGCTTAACCTTCAACTCCCCGGCGTCTGGCTTCGTGCTGGAGAAGAAGGCGGTCGAGGGGATGCGCTTCATGCCGGGGACGGCGATCTACCGGATTGCTGATCTGTCGACGGTGTGGGTGATCGCCGATGTGTATGAAAAAGATCTGGCTCGCGTAAAGGTCGGCGAAATGGCCAAGATCAGCCTGGAGTCGTTTCCGGATCAGGCGTTTGACGCCAAAATCACCTATCTCTACCCAACTTTGAATGCAGCGACCCGTACCACTTCGGTGCGCTTGGAGCTGCCCAATCGAGACGGCTTGCTGCGCCCCGGCATGTTTGCCCATGTCGACATCGCGTCCGCTGGCAGCGTCACCCGTTTGACGGTACCCAAGTCGGCGCTCATCGACACCGGCGAGCGACAGGTGGTGCTGCGAGTCGAGGGTGAGGGCAAGTTCAAGCCGCAGCCGGTGAAAGTCGGGTTGCGCGGGCGGGATCACATTGAGATTCTGGAGGGCTTGGAGGACGGTGCTGAAGTAGTCGTGGCAGCCAACTTCCTGATCGACGCGGAGAGCAATCTCAAGGCCGCACTGTCGACATTCTCGGCGCCTGATGCAGCGACAGCCAAAACCTATGAGGCGATTGGCTCGGTGGATTCGGTCGATGTGTCTTCCGACACCGTGTCGATGAACCACGAGGCGATTCCAGCGCTGCAATGGCCGGCCATGACCATGGAGTTCGGTCTGGCCAGCAAGGAGGTCATCAAGGGGGTGCTGCCAGGGCAGCCGGTGCGCTTTACCTTCGAAGACCGGGGCGATGGTGAGTTCGTGATCGTGAAGGTCGAGCAAGCCGACGCAGCCGCGCACAAGGGGCATTGAGATGCTTGATCGCCTCATTGAATGGTCGGCGCGTAATGTGTTTCTGGTGCTGTTGGCCAGCTTGGCCGTGATCGGTGGCGGCGTATACGCCGTCAAGACGACACCGCTCGATGCACTCCCTGATTTGTCTGACACCCAGGTCATCGTGTTTACGCCGTATCAGGGACAAGCGCCTCGGGTGGTGGAGGACCAGGTGACCTATCCGCTCACGACGGCCATGCTGTCGGTACCCAAAGCGAAGGTGGTGCGCGGCTTTTCGATGTTCGGCGCGTCCTATGTTTACGTAATTTTCGAGGACGGCACGGACATCTATTGGGCGCGGTCGCGGGTGCTGGAATATCTGTCGGCCGCGCAGGGCAATCTGCCCGACGGCGTGACGCCGCAACTGGGTCCAGACGCCACCGGCGTGGGCTGGGTGTTCCAGTACGCGCTGACCGGCAAGGACCAGTCGCTGGCCGACCTGCGCAGTGTGCAGGACTGGTATGTGCGCTACCAGCTCACCAAGGCTGGCGGGGTGGCCGAGGTCGCCAGCGTGGGCGGTTTCGTCAAGGAATACCAGGTCATCGTCGATCCGCACCGGCTGGCAAGCTTCGGCATTCCGCTGGCGCGGCTGGGGCAGGTGATCCGCGAATCGAACCGCGATGTCGGCGGCCGCGTGGTGGAGCTGGCCGAGAAGGAATTCATGGTGCGCGGGTTGGGTTACCTCAAGGGCGTCGAGGATATTGAAACCCTGGTGCTCAAGGCCGACGGCGGCACGCCGGTGTTGGTGCGCGATGTGGCACGGGTTGAGCTGGTGCCGGCCGGGCGGCGCGGCATCACTGAACTGAACGGCGAAGGCGAAGTGGCCTCGGGCATCGTCATGGCGCGTTTTGGCCAGAACGCGCTGGATGTGATCGCCAACGTCAAGGCCAAGATCGAGGAGCTCAAGCCCGGCTTGCCGGAGGGCACCGAGATCGTGCCGGTGTATGACCGCGCGCCGCTCATCGAGCGGGCGATAGCGAATCTGAAATGGACGCTGTTTGAAGAGAGCCTGATTGTTGCCGCGGTGTGCATCATCTTTCTGATGCATGTGAGGAGCGCGCTGGTGGCGATTCTCACGCTGCCTATCGGCATTCTGATTGCCTTCATCGCCATGCGCTCGATGGACATGGGCAGCAACATCATGAGCCTGGGCGGCATCGCGATCGCCATTGGCGCGATGGTTGATGCGGCCATCGTGATGATCGAGAACGCGCATAAACACCTGGAGCGATTGCCCGAGGGCGCACCTCAGCACGACCGCGCGGCTGCGATGATCGTTGCCTGCAAGGAGGTCGGCCCTGCGCTGTTCTTCTCGCTGCTGATTATCACCGTGTCCTTCCTGCCGGTGTTCACGTTAGAAGGGCAGGAGGGACGGCTGTTCAGCCCGTTGGCCTTTACCAAAACCTTCGCTATGGCCGGCGCGGCGCTGCTGTCGGTGACGCTGGTGCCAGTACTGATGATGCTGTTTGTTCGCGGCCACATCATGCCGGAGCAGAAGAATCCGGTGAATCGTTTCCTGATCTGGGCCTACCGACCCATCATCCAGTGGGTGATGCGCTTCAAGTGGGCAACTTTGCTGCTGGCCGTGCTGGCGATGGCGGCGACGATCTATCCGGCGCGGCAGATCGGTTCAGAGTTCATGCCCACGCTCAACGAGGGGTCGATTTTCTACATGCCGGCGTCACTGCCGGGCATGTCGGTGACCGAAGCGGCGCGCCTGTTGCAGACCACCAACCGGGTGATCAAGACCTTCCCTGAAGTGGAATCTGTCTATGGCAAGGCTGGCCGCGCCAACAGTGCGACCGATCCCGCGCCGATGGAAATGTTCGAGACCGTCATCAACCTCAAGCCCGAGACCGACTGGCGGCCGGGCATGACGGTGGACAAGCTCATCGCCGAAATGGACGCGGCGCTCAAGTTCCCCGGCGTGGCCAACTCATGGACCATGCCGATCAAGGCGCGCATCGACATGCTCTCGACCGGCATCCGCACGCCGGTGGGCGTCAAGGTGTTTGGTAAGGATCTTGGTGAAATCGAAAAGCTGGCGCGGCAGATCGAGCAGGCGGTCAAGGATGTGCCCGGTACCACCAGTGCCTACGCCGAGCGCGTGACCGGCGGGTACTATCTCGACATTACGCCAAGGCGAGAGCAACTGGCGCGTTATGGCATCACTGTGGGCGAGTTCCAGCAGGTGGTGGCGACGGCCCTGGGCGGCGCGCCGGTGACCACCGCGGTCGAAGGGCTAGAGCGCTACAACGTGACGGTGCGCTACCCGCGCGCCTTGCGCGAGGACACGCAGCGCATCGCCAACGAAGTCTTCGTGCCCAGCGCGGCCGGCATGATTCCGCTCGGTCAACTCGCCGACGTGCAACTACGCAACGGCCCGCCGGGGATCAAGACCGAAAACGCGCTGCTGGCCGCCTATGTGTTTGTGGACATCCGCGACCGCGATGTTGGCTCCTATGTGAAGGAGGCGCAACAGGCGGTATCCGACAAGGTCAGCTTCCCGCCGGGTTACTACGCCACCTGGTCCGGCCAGTTCGAATACATGGAGCGGGCCAAGGCCAAACTCTCGTTGGTCGTGCCGCTAACCCTGGCGATCATCTTCGTGCTGCTGTATCTCAACTTCCGTCGCCTGGCCGAGACCCTGATCGTCATGCTGTCGGTGCCCTTCGCGCTGGTGGGCGGCATCTGGCTGATGTGGTGGCTGGGATACAACATGAGCGTAGCCGTGGCGGTGGGCTTCATTGCACTGGCCGGCGTCGCAGCCGAGACCGGGGTGGTGATGCTGATCTACCTCGATCAGGCATGGGAGGAGATCAAGGCCGAACGCTTGGCCAAGGGCGCCCAGCCCGACGTGGCAGATCTCTATCACGCCATCATGGAAGGCGCGGTCGAGCGGGTGCGGCCCAAGATGATGACCGTGGTGGCCATCATGGCCGGCCTGCTGCCCATCATGTGGTCCACCGGCACCGGCTCCGAAGTCATGAGCCGCATTGCGGCACCCATGGTTGGCGGGATGATCTCGTCGACAGTGCTGACGCTGGGCGTGATTCCGGCACTCTATGCGTTGGTCAAGCAGTGGCGCTTGAAGCGAGGCCTGGAAACGCCCCGTGCGGTGGTGAAGCCCGACCTGGTTCCCGAGCCAAGCTAGTCAACACGACTTGCGCGAAGACAACGGCCGGGCGGCTAGCATGCGCCCGGCCGCCGTCGTTTACGGCGCAGCAGACGTCCGGGATGCGTGCTTGTTCAAGGTCACGGGATCACGACATTTGGCTAACGACAATGTAATTCCCGGGTCAGCGTCCCGTCGGTGTCAGCCCCTTAGGATGTCCTCACGGTCGGATATACGAAGTTCGACTCAGTTGAATACTTTCCAAGGAGAACACCATGAAAACCACCCTGATCAAACTGTCCTTCATCGCCGCTGTTGGTGGCATTGGCGCGACATCAGCCTACGCTCACCCGGACTACACCGAGGCCGGCTCTCACTGGCTGAATCATGTGTCTGAGTCGACAGCTCAACCCACGGACAACCAGATGGCCCCCTTTGGCTATGAGGCCGTTGCCGCACCCGATCGGGAAATCACGCTGAGCGGTGGGGAGAAATACCTGAACGTGAGCCAACTCGAAACTGTTCGCGTCACGGTCGGCGGAAAGAGCGTGGACTGGACCTTCGATACGCTCGGTACTCGTCCATTCCCGCTGTCCGAGGTCATTCCCGGCACCAAGGGCGTCACAGTCTATGTGTCGGGAAGCCCTGATTACGCCGGCTAAGGCCTGAAGAACATTTGCGCAGCCGGTTTCTCCGAATGCGCTCGCGACATAACTCAACACTCCAGGAGTCAATCATGATCAAGAAAGCACTTACCATTATTGCCATCAGCGCAGTCAGCATCTCCGCCTTCGCCGCCGACGCAGCACTCGTCGAGAAGTCTATCCCGTTGAAGGATGGCGCGACGGTGTACATCTTCAAAGACGGGAAGATGGGCATGGAGGACAAGTTTGGAAGAGCCACACACATGCAGCCGGGGCATGTGATGGAAACGACCGATGGCCAGAAAATCATCATGAACGGCAATGAAATCTGGCGATTGGATGCACTCCTCCACAAGGACCATCGCGGCTAAGGGCTTCACGCCTTCTAGTGCTGATCTTCCAGCAACTGATGAGCCCCACCCTGGCGGTGGGGTTTGTCATTTGAGCTCGGCGTTCGTGTTGAGTCCATATAAGGCCGATGAGCACTCAGTCGGCCGTCAGTCTGAATGGCTGCTATGCGCTGAAACTTGCCGCCGATCCGGCGAGACGGCGAGTCACCACGTCTTCAGAGGCGCTGACTGGAGCCATGCGTCGAGAACCCCTTGCGTCTTTACGACAAGCTCACACCTGTCCTCACTCGCTCTGGCTGGTCCATTTGATCCGTAGGGTTTTTTTTAAGGGGGCTTCATATTACAATCCGCGCCCATGCGCCGCTTACTGGTAATTCTCTGCTTGGTCTTTTTGCCGCTACAACTCGGATGGGCGGCGATGAGCGCCTATTGCCAGCACGAGTCCGGGGCCGCCGCTGATCATGTCGGACATCACGAGCACCGCCACCAAGTGAGCGAGCGCGATTCTGACGAAACCCCTGGCGGGAAACACCTTGATTGTGGTTTCTGCCACTCAGCCTGCGCTGTAGCCCTAACAGACTGCGCTAATTCGACCGTATCAGTCGGGCTGGCCGTGAAGGCTGCATTCCCGCCGCAGTTGCTGTCGACCGCTCCAGCCACCGAGCCCGAACGCCCCAAGTGGTTTAACCCTGCCTGATCGGCAGGGTATTCGCGACGAGCCCCCTTCCCCCTCCGCGCCAAGTTGAGGGTGAGCGTCACCTAGCGGTGATCAGACCGCATCCTGCCGATTTTCCGTGCCCGACCACTTACGGAGAATTGGATGTACAGAAAGAATCCCCTTTCCTGGCTGCCAGGCGCGTTACTCGCGCTGTCGGCCACTGCAGCATGCGCACAAAACGTGCCGACCACTGCGCCTTCGACAACGCTGAAACAGGCGTTCGACGCTGCATGGACACACCAGCCAGAGGCGCTGGCGGAAAATATGCGCCTGGAGGCTGGACACGCCCGGCGTTTGAGCGCCGAAAGCTGGACAGCTGAACCCCCATCGATTGAAATCGCTGGCAAGACAGACCAACTCGATCGCAATGAAGGAGGTCGCGAGTTTGAAGTCGGCATCACAGTCCCCCTGTGGCTTCCTGGGGAGCGGTCCGCCGCTGGCGCCCTAGCCGAAGCAGAAACACGTGCAAGCACAAGTCGCAGCCTTGCGGCGAAGCTCCGTACTGCCAATGCAGTACGGAATGCATATTGGGAGTGGCAGCGCGCATCGATTAACGCCGACCTTGCCAGAGCGCGCCTCGAAAAATTTCGCGACCTTGCTTCTGACGTCGCGCGGCGAGTAAAGGCGGGCGAGCTAGCACGTGCGGATCAGCACCAGGCGGACGGCGCCGTGGCGGGGGCAGAAGCCTCGTTGGCGGAAGCCGAGAGCGCACTGGCCGCCGCCTTGCTTGGGGTACGGGCCCTAACAGGCAGCACGACGCTCAAGCTGGCTCCCGGGAATACATCACTTGAACCGGAGCCTTCTGCACCATTGGATTCAGAGCGGCCTGACGCGCAGCACCCTGTTGTTTCAGAGTTGCTGGATCGAAGCGAAGTGGCTCGCCGCGCCGTCACGCTCGCAAGCACGCAGCGTCGGGCCAACCCGGAGTTGACCTTCGCGACAACCCGGGAACGCGGAGCATTTGGCGACGCGTGGCAGCAAACAGTCACAGTGGGTGTGCGCATTCCCTTTGGCTCTGAATCTCGCAACCGCGCAAGTGTCGCTACTGCGAACGCCGACGCAATCGAGGCAGAGGCACAACTGGCACTTGAACGGCAGCGGGTACTGGGCGACATCGAAGCAGCGCGCAGTCGCGTGAAATCGGCGCGAGCTCAGATCGCCGCAGCGGAACGACGCTCGCAACTCGCCGGAGAGTCGCGAACTTTTTTCCAGAAAGCATTCCGTGTGGGTGAAGTCGACTTGCCGGCCCGGCTGCGTATTGAGCTTGATGCCGCGGAAGCCGATCGCCAGCTCTCGGGCGCGCGCATCGAGTTTGCAGCGGCTATCTCCGCCCTGCGCCAGGCGATGGGCCTTCTTCCAGAATGAATATCAGGAACCTGAACATGAAAGCAACTAGCACTGTCATGGCGTGGTGTATTGCCGCACTGCTGTGGTCCCCGTCGACGCAAGCCTTGGCTGGCGAAGGACACGATCATGGCGAGGCCCCCAAGCCCACCGCCGCCACCGCACTGCCAAGATTCACGGCGGTGTCCGAACTCTTTGAGCTTGTCGGCGTAGTCAATGACAAGGAAATCACCCTGTATCTGGATCGCTTCGGCGACAACAGCCCGGTTGAGGGCGCAACGCTGGAACTCGAACTGGACGGTGTCTCCATCCCCGTCGAACGCCATGAAGCCGGAGAATTCGAGGCCACGCTTCAACAGGAACTGAAGTCTGGCGTTGTCGCCGTAACCGCAACGGTCATTGCCGGACAGGAAAGTGACCTGCTGGTCGGAGAGCTTGATCTGCATGATGACGACGTCGGCGCTCATGCTGCGACTGAAGTACCCGTGTGGAACACGTACTCACCGTGGTTAGGTGCCGGGGTTGCCGCGATCGGACTCATTGGTTGGGGTGCGCTGCGCAGGGGAAGTGTTCGCAACGGTAAGGCAGGAGGTGCCGCATGAAATCGAAGATTCTGATCGCAGCGCTCTTCCTGGCAGTGACAGGCGCCTCGTCGAATGCCTTCGCTGGCGAGGGACATAACCATGGCGACGAGGGCGCCGCAGTCGCCAACACGAACGGGCCGTCGCGCCAGCCCGATGGCAGTGTTTTTCTCCCCAAGCCGGCTCAGCGCCAGATAGCGGTGCGCACGATTATTACCAAAACAGACGAGTTGCCCCGTACCTATGCGCTCGCGGGGCGAGTAGTGATGGATCCGAACTCCGGCGGAAAGGTACAAGCACTAGTCGCAGGTCGAATTGAAGCAGGGCCGGGCGGGCTGCCTGTTTTGGGACAGTCCGTTGGAAAGGGGGACGTGCTCGCCTATGTCGTGCCCTCCGCTGATCCCATCGAGCGCTCAAACCAAGTGGCGCAACTCGCTGAACTGAAAGCAGCCAAGTCGCTTGCGGCGAAACGTCTTGCACGCCTGAGGGACCTTTCCGACACCGTTCCTCGAAAGGAGATTGAGGCGGCAGAGAGCGAACTGGCAAGCCTCACGGCAAGAGCCACGGCTATTGGCGGCGGACTTGGCAACCGTGATGCATTGGTGGCCCCGGTATCGGGCGCGATTGCATCAAGCAATGCTGTTGCCGGACAGGTTGTCGACGCGAGAGAGCTCATTTTCGAGATCGTCGACCCCAGGCGAATGCGCATTGAGGCTATGGCCTACGACACGGGCATTTCCTCCGATATTTCTGGAGCGAGCATCGCTGTTGGCGAGTCGCGTGTGACGCTTGATTTCATAGGCGCCGCAAGGAGCTTGCGAGAACAGGCTCTTCCGTTGTCATTTGCAGCGACCGGCAAAGCGCTAGAACGGCTGGCCGTTGGGCAACCTCTCGAAGTCTATGTGGAGACACGCAGCACAGTGACAGGCATTCGCGTTCCCGCCGCATCTGTGCTGAAGAATCCCGCAAACCAGACCATTGTCTGGGTCAAGACCGCACCCGAGCGATTCGAACCGCGCACCGTCACCATCGCTCCACTCGACGGCGTCACCGTGGCTGTGACTTCAGGCCTTGCGGCCGGTGAGCGCGTCGCGACTAGCGCGGCGACGTTAATTAATCAGATTCGCTGACGGAGCACCCAACTGATGTTCAAGTGGCTACTAGACAACAGCCTGGGCAATCGTCTTCTGGTGATCATCGCAAGTATTGTGCTGATGGCATACGGCGCGTTCACGCTGACACGCACGCCAGTGGATGTATTCCCGGATCTGAACAAACCGACGGTCACCATCATGACCGAATCAGGCGGCATGGCTGCCGAGGAGGTCGAGCAACTCATCACCTTTCCGCTTGAGACGACAATGAATGGTCTTCCGGGAGTCGAGTCCGTTCGCTCGGTTTCAAGCTCGGGACTGTCGTTTATTTACGTGACGTTTGACTGGGGCACAGAGATCTTCCGTGCCCGACAGATGGTCTCCGAGCGGCTTTCGGCCATGGAGGAAGGTCTGCCAGCGGATGTAATCCCCCGCATGGGGCCGATCAGCTCGATCATGGGCGAGATCATGCAGATCGCGATTCCGATCGACACTGTGAAATTGTCGCCGATGCAGGTACGAGAGTACGCGGATTGGGTGCTCCGACCACGTTTGATGGCCATCCCAGGCATCGCACAAGTCATTCCGATCGGTGGCGAGGTGCGACAGTTCCAGGTACAGCCGGATACCCGAAGGATGGCCGAACTCGAAATTTCGCTTGACCAGCTCGAGTCGGCAATACGTGGTTTTTCTTCGAACACGTCGGGGGGCTTTCTCGAGTTGAACGGGCGCGAGTATCTGATCCGCAATCTCGGCCGCACGTCGAACCTTGACGACCTGAAAAATCTCGCGATTACGGCGAAGGACGGTCAGCCGATCTTGCTGAGGCAGGTCGCGTCGGTCACCTTTGCCCCCGCCATAAAGCGCGGTGACGCTGGTTTTGAAGGAAAGCCCGCCGTCATTCTGGGGGTTCAGAAACAACCCACAGCGGACACAATCCATCTGACGCGATCGATCGAGACGGCCCTGGCAGAAATGGAAAAGTCGCTGCCAGAGGGTATGGAGTCGCCCCAGGTCACCTTCCGCCAAGCAAGTTTCATTGAGGCCTCGATCAGCACGTTGCAAGGCAAACTCATTGGCGCATCGGTATTTGTTGCGGCGATCCTGTTCTTCTTTCTTGGGACCATTCGCCCGACGGTAATTGCCCTGACGGCAATTCCGGTGTCGATCTTCATGACCGCACTGGTGTTCAAGTATTACGGGCTGTCGATCAACACAATGACACTGGGCGGGCTTGCAATTGCCATCGGCGGGCTCGTTGACGACGCCGTGGTTGGCGTGGAGAACGTGTTGCGGCGCCTCAAAGAAGATCGCGCCAAGCATCCAGACCACCATCTGCATCCGATCGAACTGGTTGCCAGCGCGACCATGGAAGTGCGTTCGGCCATTCTGTACGCAACAGTGATCATTGTCCTCGTGTTCTTGCCGCTGTTCGCATTGCCTGGAATGGAAGGCAGACTCTTTGTACCGCTGGGCGTGGCGTTCATTGTGTCGACACTTGCTTCACTGGTGGTGTCCGTGACAGTAACGCCCGTGTTGTCGTTCTACCTGCTACCGCGCATGAAAACCCTGGAGCATGGCGACACTCGAGTTCTGGCCTGGCTCAAGGCGCGATATCGCAACGGCCTGCAAACCGTTCTCAACAGCCCGAAAGCGGCGGTGGCTGCTGGCGCGGCAGCAGTTCTCGTTACAGCGGCAGCGGTTCCTTTCTTTCCTACAACGTTTTTGCCGCCGTTCAATGAAGGGACGCTGCTCATCGGCATGCGCCTCAATCCCGGGGTGACGCTTGCCGAATCGACCGCGCTCGCACAACAAGCGGAGGTTCTGGTTAAGCAGGTGCCTGAAGTCACCCATGTCGGACGTCGCAGCGGACGCGCAGAGTTGGACGAACATGCAGAAGGCGTCCACGTCAGCGAACTTGATCTGGGACTCATCCCCGCATCCGAGATGACCCGCTCAATGGGGGAAGTCGCGGCCGACATTCGCTCGCGACTCGTCAACATGCCGGCTGCAATCGCCATCGGACAGCCGATCTCGCACCGAATAGATCACATGCTCTCGGGCGTGAGGTCGCAAATCGCAATCAAGATTTTCGGAGAAGACCTCGATACCCTTCGAGGGCAGGCCGACGCCTTGCAGGCGCGTCTTTCCAACATTCCGGGAATGGCTGACCTCGAAATCGAGAAGCAGGTGCTCGCGCCGCAGATCAAGGTGCGCATCGACTATGCGGCCGCAGCCCGCTATGGCGTGCCAGCCCCCCAAATCTTGGCTACGCTGCAGAGTCTGGTCGAAGGCGAGAAGGTGACGCAGATCGTTGAGGGCGGGAGGCGTTTTGCGCTGGTACTGCGCCTGCCGGAATCCGCACGCTCGATCGATGGACTTGCGCAGATCCTTGTGGAGACGCCCATGGGGCATGTCCCATTGTCGAAGCTCGCGTCCATCGAAGACGGCGACGGCCCCAACCAAATCAGCCGCGACGACGGCAAGCGCCGTATCGTTCTATCGGCCAACGCCCAGCAGCGACCGCTTTCGGAGGTCGTCGCCGACATTCGTGCAGCGGTGGCCGACATGAAGCTACCAGAGGGGTACTTCATCACACTCGGTGGACAGTTCCAGGCACAGGAAGAAGCTTCTCGACTCGTCGGTCTGCTGTCGCTGATTTCGCTGGTGCTGATGTTCGTGGTCCTCTTCAGCCGCTATAAGTCGGTCCGCCTTTCAGCGCTGATCATGGCGAACATTCCGCTCGCACTCGTCGGCGCAGTGATCGGCCTTTGGATCTCAGGGCAACCGCTATCGGTCGCAGCGTTGATCGGCTTCATCACCCTGGCAGGCATTTCGGTGCGGAACGGCATTCTGAAGGTCAGCCACTACATCAACCTGGTGCGTATCGAAGGCGAAAGTTTCGATCACAAAATGATCGTGCGTGGCTCATTGGAGCGCCTGTCCCCGGTCTTGATGACCGCCCTTGTAACGGCGTTTGCACTGGCACCGCTGCTGTTCGAGGCGGAACGGCCCGGCACTGAAGTCCTTCACCCGGTCGCTGTCGTCATTTTTTCAGGTCTGATCAGTTCCACGCTGCTCGACACCTTCCTTACCCCCGCGATGTTCTGGCTCTTCGGTCGGCGTGATACCGAGCGCTTGCTCACCGATCGCAATGCAGAAGCGTTCTGAACGTTATCGACGCCTCATCAACGAAACCCGAAAGGAGAAAATATGAATATCTCAAAACTGATCGCTGCGACAGTCTTCTGCGCCAGCTTTTCTGCCATTGCGGCCGATAAACATGACCATGGTCACGAGCACCTTTCTCTTCACGGTGGCATGGTTGTCGAAGTAAAGGACATCGATCTAGAACTCGTTGCGCAACCGGATCTCATTCAGTTGCATCTGCGCGATCACGGCAAACCAGTCGATGTCGCTAATGGAAGTGCGAAGCTGACGATCCTCTCCGGCGCCGACAAGCAGGAAGTCGAGTTAGTACCCGCAAACGACCGGCTTGAAGCGCGGGGTGCCTTCAAGGTCGGCGCAGGTTCAAAGCTCGTCGCCGTTGTGACCGTGCCGGGCAAACCCACCCTGACTGCGCGATTTGCTCTCAAGTGACGGATTTGTCGGTGGTCCCCCGGTGTACAGGGGGCCGCCGGTCCACGATTCGTATGAAAAACCTGCCGGCGACGAAGGGCACAACCTCGCTAGGCGACACAGCGATACAACCTTCCTAACACGCAATCAAGACGTTAGGAAAAGATAACGCACGGCATCTCTTCCTCTTCGAATAACCAATCATGAGCAAGGCCCTGCCAGACGACATGACCGACATGCAAAGACCTCGACATCCTCCATCCTCAGTACAGCCATTGATTGACGCCATAAAGATGGATGATGCTCAAGCACTACAAGTGCTGCTTTCACTCGTCTCTCCAGACCAGCATCGCGACGCTCAAGGCTGCTCGGCGCTGTACCACGCAGTTTATTGGCGAAAATGGACAATGGTCGAAACACTATTGAGCCATGGCGCGAACATCGATGTCCAAGATGTCTCCGGCTGGACTCCATTATTCTGGGCTGCGTTCAATGGACACGCCGACATTGTTGATCGACTGATCAAACTGGGCGCCAATCCCGACATACGATCATTGGAAGGCGATTTTCCGCTGTTTTGGGCCGTATACAAAGGCCATGTTGATGTCGTCCAAGCGCTTGTTTCCGGGGGAAGTCAATGCGACGCTCTGGACGATTCTGGCCTTAATGCCCTTGAATTGGCGGCCTTGGTTGGTCGCGACGACATCGTTCAGGTAATCAAGGACGCGCAGAACGCCACAGATCCAAAGCTTCATTGAGATGATCCGAGATGCTGCAACCCTTACCTATCTTATGACATAGAGCCAGTTTCAAGGCAGGTTTCAGACTATAGGGATCCTGACCTGCCTGATTTCTTCGGACCACTTATTCCTGGAGAACGGCCTCCGAGGTGGTGGTTCTGACCTGCCCCCTTCAGCCATACCATTCAATTGGAGAGAGGCCCGGGGGTTAGCAGGATAGCTGCTTGTGGTTCGGCTGTGGGTTGCCAGGCATCGCCAGAGCTCTGGCGATGCCTGGCGGCGAATGCTGCGGGCGGGATGCGCCCGATCGTGCCGTGTGGCCTGACCTCGTTGTAATCCTGTCGCCATATGGCGATCGCTTCGCGGGCCTGGGATAGTGTTTCAAACCAGTTCTCGTTCAGACACTCATCGCGAAATCGGCCATTGAAGCTTTCAATGGAGCCGTTTTGCATCGGCCGTCCGGGCTGGATCAGGATGTGTTCGATTCCTCGGGCCTGCGCCCAACCGATAAAGGCCCTGCTAGTGAAATCCGGGCCATTATCGGTGCGTACGGCACGTGGATAGCCACGAAATCTGGCGGCTTGCTCGAGCACCTGGATCACATGGCTGCCCGGCATGGCGTGGGCGACGGCGATATCGATGCACTCGTGGCTGAAATCGTCGGCCACGCTCAGGCACTTGAGCCGGCGACCGCTGGCCAGTGCATCACTGACAAAGTCCATGCTCCATACCTCGTTGAGTCTCGTCGCTGCCAGTAGCGGTCGGCGCTCACCGCGCAGGCGCTTCTTGCTGCGTTTGCGAACGGACAGGTTCTGCTCGCGATAAAGCCGATACACCTTCTTGTGATTGGCGCAGGGGAAGTCGCTGCGCAACATGTCGTGGATACGCCGATAGCCGAAACGACGCCGCTGATGCGCCACCTCGCGGATACGTGCGATCAGAACCTTCGTTTGCTCATCAACGCATGGCGGATGTCGCCACGCATCACGTGACAGCCCCACAAGAGCGCAGGCGCGTCGCTCCGAGATCCGGCACTGGGCCAGCATCGCAGCGATCGCGGCTCGTTTGTCTTGTGGGGCTAGCGCTTTACCCCGAAAGCGACCTTGAGACCTTCGATATCCAGATGCGCCTCAGCCAGCAGTTTCTTGAGCTTGGCGTTCTCGCTCTCCAGGTCCTTGAGTCGGCGCGCCTCCTCGGCATCCATACCGCCGAATTTGGCCCGCCATTTGTAGAACGTCGCGTCGCTGAAGCCGCCTTGGCGACATAGCTCCGCGACCGACATGCCGGCCTCCGCTTGCTTCAGGAACCCGATGATCTGCTGTTCGGTAAATCGACTCTTTCTCATGCCCGTCATTCTCCATCGTGACGGGCCTCACTTCCAATCAGCTGGTACGGCTGTGGGGGTGCAGGTCAGTTCCCCCAAGTTTGCTGACCGCTAGGCGCTGGCCGGCGAATGGCTGCTTCGGCCGATGAGCAGTCAGAGGGCCAACGTTGGTGAAATCACTACGGAACGGATGAGACTCCCAATGCATTCAATGTTTCTGTGCTCATCAAACCGGTTGGCGGTATGCCTTTCAGTTTCTGGAACCGCTTAAGAGCTATTCCAGTCTCTTGGTTTAGATCTCCATTGATCTCTCCATCATATAGCCCGATTCGATGAAGGCTGATTTGTACGCGCATTATCTGCAGGCGCAGCTTCTCCCCCCGCGTGAGATTTGGCTCACCATTTACCAATCCCTGGCGAGATCGGGTCGCGTCGTTGATTGTCGAATTTTCCCCACGATTTTCGAGGAGCTTGCTGGAAGGCGCGGACGGCTGGGGTGTGGAATTGATAGGTGCAGTCTGGCTGGGCGGATAGTAAGGCGCCGGTGTGGGGCGGTAGCTTCCACCGCTTGCACTCGAATAGTGAGATGAGTGCGACCGATGGCTCGAATGAGATCGATGGCTCGAGTGGGATCGATGCCCGGCAAAAGCGTTGTCCCAATCAAAGTTAAGAGGTCGTAGAGGAACTGCCTGAGGATCATCCAGGGGATCAAATGTTGGCAGCAGGCCCGTATCTGCCGCTGCTGTAGGCTTGGCTGTCAGTAGTGGAAGGCTGGCTAGAAATAACGTCATGCTTTTGATGAAGCGGCTCATGTCTCTATCTCCAGAACTGGCCGAAGTTCTGCAGGCACCCAGCCTGCCTCATGCCACGCGAAAAGTCCCGAACATCTTGCTTTGACTGTGCATTGAGTGCATGCGTCGGAGTAAACGTTCTTCCAGTCCGAGATGCTTTGACTGGCGGCAGGCCAAAGTGATCTTGGAAGCACGCATAATGGGGTATTCATCAGGACATAAGGAACGGCGTAGCGATTCAGAATGCGTGCAGATTGTGCAATGATTTTGGCGTATTGACGAAGATCGACTTGACATGTTTCTCGATTTGCAATGGCAAATCCGGTCGGCTCGCAGGCCATCAGCGCGACCTCTCGAACGAACGGCAAATTACGGCCGATGAATGCACACAGGTCTGGAAGAGAGCGCAATACCGGTTCAATCAAAACGATCCTGAGTTGAATTGGCTGGCAATGCAGTTGAAGGTTGAGTAAGCCAGCGATGGTTTCGTCAAACGCTCCATGGGTTTGAACAACATAGTCGTGGAGAAAATCCGCGTGGCCGTATAGGGGGACGAGCCAACTGACGTTGGCCTGTAACCCCTGTAACACCTGTTGGACAACGTGGGTATCGGCTAGCAATCGTCCATTGGTCAGGACCTCGATATGAGTATCTGGATGGCGCGTTGCAATGAAATCGATAACAGAGCGGAGTGTTTTCCGAAGGAGGAATGGCTCGCCGCCTGTGAGCCCTATACAGCGGGGAGAAGTGCGAAAGTGACGAACGATGTCGAGGGCCTCGTCGACCATCCAGCTGTCGTTCTGTCTGGTCGGCGGTTGAGAGCACATCAAACATAAGCTGTTGCAGCGGTTGGTGAGTTGCAATGCGTGATGTCGGTCGCTGTCGCGATGTAGCACTAGCACTTCAGAACTGTTGTTAGCTGGGACCACGATGTCGCCAACCTGCAATACGTCACTTTCGATCCACTGAACGTTCTCCAGTCGGGAAGTTTGCAGATGGCTGACTTCCGTTCGTTCGCGCTCTAATTTAACTAGCACCGCGAAGTTGAGGTCTGGCGCCCACTCGGATGCAAGTGTGGTCAGGTTTGTTACTCTCCGCACTCGTCGATCAAAGCCATGGCCAAATCTGGCTCGAACCCTCCTCATTTGGCACTCTCCGGAATGGAGGCCCAGCCGTGAAAAAGATCAAGGAGATCGTCGTCTGCAGCCCTGATCCAGGAAAAAAAGTGATCAAAAAGCCATAGATGACGCCGGCAATGCTCCGTTTTATCCACCGGCACCGAGAATGTTCCAAACTGTGCTTGAGTATCGATCGGATTGGGGGCGCAGAAAAGGTTGTAGGGACACTTGTCACAGCCTGGTGTGTGGTCGACGAGGCTTGCTCTGATTAGATCTTGCTGTACCTGGGAGTTGGTCAGCGTCACAAGCTGCTCCCCGATACAGCCCAATCGCAGGGATGTATCCCCGACCTCGGCGAGCATTCGAGCCTCATCGCTCGGGTAAACATACCCATCGTAGTTGTAGACGAGGGCACTGAGCCCCGCTCCTGTCGGGCTCTGCAGGTCGACGTAACCCCCGTCAAAACTCGACATAATCTTGTTGAGAATGATGCATGCGTAAATTTCGCGAAGCTCGACACCCTGCTGGCTCCAATACATGACGCGGGACAGCGCTCGAAGGTAGAATTCTTGGAATTGTTCCAAGGTATATCTAAGATGGCGCTCATTGCGCTTCGCAAATCCGTAGATGCTCAATGGCCTCAAAAAGATGTCACGGAATCCTAGTCGGACATACTCGTCGACGATCTCCTCTGGGTGATTAAGAGACTCCCGAGTCGTGGTCATCAGCGCTGAGACGGCCTCATGCCCAAGAATCTTTCTTGCCAGGGCGATGCCTTCAACGGTTCTCTCGTAAGCGTCTCGCGTTGGAATTGGACGATTCTTGTTATGCAAAACCGCAGGCCCATCGATGCTTGTCGACAGGAAGACAGTGTGCTCTTTGAAGAATCGACACATTTCATCGTCAAGTTGATGCAGTGTCGAAGCCACTACGAAGCGGATATGACGGTTTTCAGAGGCGTTGCGCGCAGAGATACGCTCGATCGCACGCTGCACAAGATCGAAACGGATGAGTGGGTCGCCGCCTTGGAATTCGACGGTCAACGCCCTCGATGGGCTCTGGAAAATGGCGTCGCACGCCATATCCAGATTTCGAATGGACATCGTGTGACCATGTCCCCCAAGGGTTCGACTGACTTGGCAGTAGCGGCACGAATGTGCGCATTGCAACGTTGGGACAATTGCGTGCAGCGATGGTCCATCTTCGATGGTCTGGCGTTTAGCGGCCCGGCGAGAGAGGAGTAGTCGCTGAGAGCCTGGCGCTTGACGATCTCTTCCAAGGAAGAACCGTGACGAAAGTTCTGCTTGCCGCTCAAGCGGTAAGCGGGTGGGAGAGCAGTGAACCCATGCAAGCTCTTCGTCGGAGAAGAAAGCGTGATCCCCCGACTTTGAAACACCCAAGATGGAACCATCAGACAAACGACGAGTGTTGAAAGGCAGCGCGACTGGTGTGTAGTACGACATGCCAGTGTCTCTATTCTAGCTGGGTTTGATGATCATATATCCCTATTAGCGCGAAGGGGAGCGCCGTAACACTGAAAACTGTCAATTGAGCCCCGAACCCGTGTCAAGAGCCTTTGGCCCGTTGTTGCTGTGTCGAATTCAAGCCAGCGTCAAATGAAGCAGTTCGCTGGTACTAATCGATCTGACTGGGATGGCAAAGAACCTGAAGCTTGATCTTTGATCGCTATCATCCGGTTCGATCGAATCGAGTGCAGCACGTCGGCATTGCTTCCTGGCCTGTTCATCGACTGCACTCAAATCCAGTTGGATGTGCCGAATGCCGCGTCTGCCATGATGGGAACGTTTCCGCATGGCACCGCCACAGACCTCTTTGAGGTGAGTGAGTCGAATTGTGCTCCGTCCGATATGCATGACCACAGCGCTGAATTCGGTTCGAACGCCTGGTGTGCGGTCATTCAGTGTGGGGAGAAGGTGGAGCTGATCGCCGCCCTCAAAGGAAACTTCTACGCGCTTTCCGCCCTTGCGCTTGACGTATCGAACATCGCGCTGATCAAGCGAGTTGAGCTCACCACTGACGATGGCGTTGGCAATGAGTGCGTGCCGCATGGCTGTCGACTGCGACGCGTTGAGTTGCTGCTCGTCGAGTGCCTCGGAAATGGGCTGCGCTGCGTTGTCGTCAAACGCCAGCATCGACTGGTCGGTCGCAAGATAGCCGACCTCGAGTTCCAAACCGCGCGGCGATGCGCGCATCCATGTGGTGAGACGGATATCGTGGCGCGAGGAATCTGCGTACTTGAGAAGCAACTCACTGACCTGACGCCGATGTCGGTGGAGCAGGGTGTCGAGCGTTGCAGGTTCTCCGGCCCGCAGGAGCGTCGTACGGGCAATGGTGCGTAGTCTATCGTCATTCATTGGGCGTGCTCACGAGTTCAGTTCTTGGGTATTAGGGTTTCGGCTGTGCACTCGGACGCAATACCAGTTGCGAGCATCCAGGCGTGTAGGCCGGCGAGCGAGGTGCTGGCCGGGGCAGGCGGTGAGTCCCCAATTGGTTCCGATGACCACAGCAGATAGATTGGCGGGCGACCTTGCCGGGGAATGTGCTCGAAACACCGTGGCCGAACGCCGAATACCGTCAGGAATTTCGCATTGAGTAGTGCGATGCGGTGCGCGTCCTCAATGGCGTTCTCGGCTGACAACGCCAGACATAGGGGACTCACGCCGCAGTCCGAGAGCCACACCAGCAACGCATCGGCAAAACGTTCGGTCAGCGCGATATAGCCCCTGCTATAGGACTCCGCCCACGCGCGCCAGGTGATGGTGGTAGTGCGTGTCGGGAGGCGGCGGGCGATATCGGAGAATTTGGCTTGGTGGCGGCGGACGAGATCGAACGCCCCCTTGCTCCGCGACCAGGCGCGTAACTCGACCAATGCGTTGTCACCGGTAGGTGGCATCCGCGACATCTGACGCGCCGCGCCGATGACATGCAGGAAGCGCATCGCGGCCTCAGCGATGGCAAAGATCGCCTCTACCTGCAATCCGGATCGGCTGGCCACCTGATCGGGTTGCCGCCCCGCCAAAAGATCGTCGAGGACATTGGCGACGTGCGCCGGCGTGAGGCGCATGGGAGCGCTTAGCCAGCGAGGGGGCGATGGGACGATTTTTTCGCCCTCGGCCGAGAGCGTCCCCCATGGCCCCGCTTGGGGCAAGCGATTAATCGACGTCCAATAGACCTGCTGGACACCATGTCCACTCCGATGACTGCGTTGGCGCAGGCGCGCGGCGGGTTCGCCAGACAAGAGCGCGGCAACGGTGGATGTCAGTGGCCAAGTGCGCTGGATCGCACTGTCGAGTTCGGCACGAAGCCACCCCTCGAATTCGTGCAGGTAGTGGGTGAGCGTCTGGGGCGAATGATGACCGAATTCGGCGGCAATCTCGTCGAGCGGGTTGATGTCGATGTCACCGGCGTGTGGCAAGCGTTCGGCAACCAGTACCGCCGCGCGGCGATGGCTCAGGGTATGAAAAACCACATCGGTGTCTCCGGTGGCATATTTGAGCAGTTGAGACAGCGACAGGCGCATCGCACCAGCTCGATATACCCCGTCTCCGTCGTGTGGGGAGCCAAACACAAGATCCATATCCTGCGCGCCTTCTGCGCGTCGGCGCTCGATCCATCCGGAGAGTGCGTGCCGGGCCGGATCGTCCAAAGTGACGACCCGGAGCGAGGAGCGTGTTTTGGTCTTGCCATCGCGTCGGAGCGGGGCCACCTCTACCCCGCCATCGTCAGCGACCACGTTGCGCAGACGCAGGGTCAGTAGTTCGCTGATCCGGAATCGGGCTGCCCAAGCCAGACGAAACGCGACGCTGAGTGACGCACGCAACCGGGCGTCTCCGTCACCTGTTTCCAGCCAGGCATGTACGAGATCCATTTCGTGCGGCCAGACGGTGTTTGCGCGCGGAGGCGCGTCCTCGATGGCGTCGTGCAGGCGTCGAGTGAGCGGTGCCATGTCAAACCTGCGCACAAGAAATGCATGGAATGCCGTCAAACCAGAGGCGACATTGACCTGGTTGCCGGCACTCACTCCAGCCCGGATCTCGTCGTAAATCGCCTCGAGCAGCGCAGTGTCGCCTGGAGGCTCGGGCTCGTCAGCAAGACGTTCGGCCAGTGGCCGAAGAACTGGTGCCGTGTAATTGATGATCGTCGCTGGTGCGAGTTGTGGAGTACGAGTGGTGCCCGACGTGACGAGGTCTCGGACCCACAGGTGGAGCAGGGCACAGACCCAGCCGCCTCGGCTCGCGCGCGTGGCAAGCATCGCGAGTTCGGAAAGAAGGTTTGCTCGTGCGTGTGCGTGGCTGCGGGATCTGCCGAGCGCCGTACGAACAGTGCGGACCAGCTCGTCGATGAAGGGCGAATCCCACGCCGTGCCTTTCTGATACACCGCGTCCGCCAAAATCAGGTCATCCGCATCTTCGCCTCGGTTGAGGTTGCAGTGGTCCGGTATGCCTGTGGCCTCGCGGATCAGCACCGAGCGCGGCAGCGCCTGATAGGGCGCATCTCGATTTACATGGGCAAACAATGCGCCCGGCAGTTGGGTCATCGCCCAGGCGCCAGCGGCGTTCAGTAGCGAGCTGATCGCGTCTCGGTCGCTCAGATCGGACCAGTACGTGACGGCGCAACGGGCGAGCGCTGCCAAATGTCGAAGCTCCTCAACGGCCCGAATCCGTCCGCCTGCCGCAATGATTCGGCAGGTTGCGCCCGACAGGCGGCGCCTGTCCTGCCAACCGTCTCGCCAAACCCAATCGATGTGGACCCGCTCACGCCACACATAGGCATCTTCGATGGCGGCCAGGGCAGCTGTCAGATCCATTTCTGTCACTACCGCCTCGAACATCACCAGCGCCGCAGCTGCCATGCCGGGCCTGCCGAGGTTTTGCTGGGCCAAGATGTGGTGTACAAACTGGGTGAGTCGTTGCTGGGTGCGTGCGGTCTCGGACGACGGGCCATAGGCGATCCGTCCCAATCGGTCGGCCCGGGATATCCAGGGACGCGCTGCGACAGGGGCATGCATCCGGCGGCTCATTTGACCACCCCCGGGACGGCCTCGATCCCGAGTGCCTGCAGCACGCGCGATTGGGCCCGTCGCACGGCCTGTTGCCGGGCCGCAGCGCTGCGCCCCGACTCGCTGGACATGGCGTTGGAGCCAGACTGCGTGTGGCGCATCAGTAGGTCGATGTCTGAGCTGGCGATGCCCTCCTCGATGAGACGGGTCTGCCAGAACGACCTGGCCCAGTTGCCGGAGCGTGTGAACCACTCTGGCCACCAGGATGAGAGTGCTGAGGTCCCAAGCGGTTGGGGCATCAGATCGTCGTCAATGTCGATAAGTGCGGCTACCTGACCGCCTGTGGCGACCTGCACAAGATGCGCCGTCAGTGGATGTGTTCCGAGGTTTAGGCGAGCCAGGCGATGCGCGACAGCACTGCAGTGTCGCTGCCAGGCCTGCAGTTGATCTATCAGTACCCCCGGCACAGGTACCGCGGAGACGAGTGCATCGCTAGCTGTGGCGTTGTTGATCGTCCGGCTGCGTTTGTCGGCCAAGGGGAGCCAGCCGATGGCCGCAATATCGCACGCGAGCAGCTGGAGTGCCTGGGTCTCACGCGCCGCCATGCAGAGCACGAAGACCGACCCGACCAGTCGGGCGTATTCGCGCGTATGTGTGATCAGCCCCTCCAACGTGTAGCGCCGACCGGGGCGGAGCGCGGAGACCCTGTCGCGCATCCACGCGTGCCATCGCGCGACGGAGGTGTCAGTGGCGGCCGTCTTTGCACCCGCCGCGAGGCCCGGTATCAGGGGAGTCGGCTGCCCCCATCCGCTGGCCTCGAACAGCAACTGAGCGCCAGCCCAAAGTGCATCGCGGCTGACGGCAGCGTAATACAGCTTCGACCGGGAGGTGGCCTGATACCGCCCCGACAGGTGTGCTGCGACAACGCGATTCACGCCAGCGTAGATTGCCACGGTCTCGGTGGTGCGTTGCACGCGTGAGAGGGTTGGCCGGATGTGTCCAGCGGCCGCAGGCGTGTCGGCAGGCGTAAGCAGCGAGCGGGGACTGGCATCGGGATTGTTCAGTAGCTCGCCAATCGTTCGCGCGTGTGGTCGCATGCGATGCTGTGTGAGCAAGGCCTCCGCAAGAAACGCCGGGACCGGCCGCTCGACGATGCGCGAGGCCAAAACGCAGTCCGTGCCCGGCGGTGGCGCTAGACGTGCGTGCGGTGCGAGGACGTTGAGATCGAGCAGATAGGTGCCGGTCCGGACATCGTAGCCTGCGACCCAGTCAACTGTCGCCGCGTCACGCAGTGGCAGGTCTCGTGCCAGGACCGCCGACAGTCCCGTCACGACGCTGATTGCCAACAGCATCGACGTCGGATTCCCGGTCTCAACCTTGGCGCGAAGCTGCTGCATCGCAGCGTGGTACCGATCGACGGTGAGGGTGGTGCGATCCAGCCGGGCCTGATGGCGATGCTCGCCCGAAAAATGATGCAACGCCCGATAGTAGCGGGACAGCCTGGCCCCATAGCTCTCGTCGGGATTGTGTGGCTGTTCTTCATCGAAAGAGCGAGCCACCCTCGCCGTAATTGCCGTCAGGCGCTTTGAGCGACCGATGTCACGGCCACGAAGCTGCTGATCGAGGAGTTTGACGACGCTCTGCGTAAGGGGTTTGCCGCTCGCGAGGGCGTCGATCAGTACTGCGCCGAGGTTTTTCAGCGCGGCCTGAGGGGTATTTTCGGTGACTTGGAGCAGCAGATCCCACGCGGGGCGGCCGGTGCGAAGGCCCTTGTGTGGCGTGAGGTAGAAATTCGGCTCGGCGAGACTAGCAACCAAGTCTATGAGGTCATCGGAAGGGGGCGCCAAGTCGTCCGAAAAAACCTGTATTGCGCGGGCTGCTGCTGCGAGGACATGGTCTCCACCGAGCCGATCATGCGGTGCCCGCAGTATCGCCAATAGGGCGCGCGTGAGATCCGGGTCCGGGAGTTGGTTGTCGCGAGCATTCATCTGAAGGAGTGGAGCGCTGTTGGTCACGGCGTCCACGTTAGCTGCGCCCGCGCGCACTTCTGCCCTCGCAAAACAGCGAAAAACGTCGTTATTCGGCGGAAAGTTGTAAAAACTGGGTTCAAGTTGCTGTTTTCGGGGACGCAGGGGAGGCTCAGCCTCGCCGCCAGATTTGCGGGTCAGCTCAGACTGCGGCAGTCGATTGAAGGGGCGGGACCTGAGGCGTACGATGGCCAAGGGCTGCTGATTCGCCTCGAATTGTGTGCCGTGTCCGACCCAACGCTGTCGCACAATGGTCAGTGTGCGCGGCGCCGAATACCTCGTACCCATGAGGGCAGCAGACGATGACTGGTGCTCAACCGAACCTCCCTCCGGACGCGCCGATCGCAGAGCTGGCGGTGCTGGTGCGTCGTATGGTCGAGGCGTCGGGAGAGCCTGACGGTTTCAGTGCCGAGGCATGGCTGGCCAGTTGGTTGGAGGAGGCGTGTCCGGCACTCGGCGGGCAACGGCCCGCGGATCTACTGAGGGCCCCGGAGGGCGTCACTCGCGTGCGTCAGGTCCTGCTGTGCATGCAAAGCGGCGCCTACCTGTGACCATCCCTGGCTTGTTGGTGCGAGCACAAGGCCTGGGTCGCACGGTGCAACTTCCGCGTCGGTACTGATGGGCCTCGGTGCAGTCCGAAGCCGCAACGGTGTTCGAGGTGTGCGATTTCTTGCTACCGTTGGGTGTCACGCCGGGAAAGGGAGGGGCGGAATGGCAATTGAGTCACTATTTGCGCTGGGCTTCGCCACGGTTTTTCTGGTGGGATTGGCATGGTACGCCTCCACGCATCGCGCCGAAGACAGAAAGGAGCATCATCCAGACTGACGGGCTGACCGGACATGCTGCGCAGCCGCTAAGGCGAGGCGCCAGAGCGAGTATTTGTTTTCGTGTCAGTCTTACGGCAAAGGAATCTCCGGGCTGCCTCGAGCCGGGGTGCTACCGCGCCTGAGCGCCCGTATTACCTCTGTCAAGCGACACGAAGGTTTGACCCCCTCGCGACATCTGGAAGTGCCCCCCGGGTTAATCAACTCTCCGACGTGATTGGGGTGGGGCCAGCGGCCTTCTGCAGAGGGCCGCTGCGGCGTTTTTCGAGCAGTCGGAAACTCTCGCCCCGGATGGTGATGATCTGGCTGTGGTGCAGCAGCCGATCGAGGATGGCGGTGGCGGCCTTGCTCATGCGTTGAGGCTTGCATGTGCAGCAGCTACACTAGATTGGACCGGCAAACCTAACGAGGAGGGGGCGAGGTGTCTGACGCAGCAGTACAGATCATCACGATATTGTCGGGTTTTGTCATGTTTGCCACCTTCGGCACGGTGTTGTTCATTTGGATGGCGCATCGGGCTGAGTCCAAACATCGCTCAGCGAGTCGCAAAGATGTTCCCCGTTCCTGCGCCCGTAGCGCAGCGCGTGGCGGGACGCTGCACTGGGTAGGAAGGAAAGGGTAGCTCTCTCTGTGCGCAGGTTGTTTGCCGACCATTTGTATGCGCACTAATCCATCCGGGAGGCAATCGATGAGGGAACACAGCGACTCGAAGTCGAAAAATCTCAGCGCAAAACCAACCGAATCCGATGCAGGGAAGACCCGTCCTCGCTACAAGCTCTCGGACCTTATCGCAGATGCGACTCAACTGCCTGGTGGCATGCGCTGGTCCAAAGATTGGGAAGTAATGCCGTCCGCTGGCCGGGAAAAGACGGACTGACGCTTTGCCGCGCCTGATTCATCCCATGCTGGCGATCCTGTCACGCAGAGGCGTGCAACGAGTACTTGGAATAGAGGAGGGGCGACTCTCTTCGATGTTCGCCATGTCTGCTCCTCGTTGCAGCGAGGGCGTGAATCAAACCTCTCTTGAGTTTGGCGAATCTGATCTCTGACTCATTTTTTTGCACACTGTCGGGGGCGTACTTCAGCCTCATCAGGTGCTGTTTGGCGATGGGCTCAATCGCAAAGGCGACACCGTCCAGGTCGGAGAACTTGACGAGCACATGGTCGTGGTCAAGCTCATCAACGACAGTGCCAACTTGGCCTTTCCCTACACGTTGGTCAGGAAACTCTCGCAAAGTGGCGACGACGTCCAGGACTCTCATTGTGTTCCCCTCCAGTGAATTGCGTGACCAGTCGAGTCACAACGTTCGGCGGAGCTAGTCGGTCCTGGTACTGGCGTGACGGTCAGGCTGGCTTGTCTTTGGTCAGGGACTCCGATACCTCTACCAGCAACCTCCAGATGGCGATGACTGGCGCGAAATAGCCTTTCGGCGTCTCCTTGGCGCCCTTGATGAAGCCTTGAAAAAACTCGCTCATTGTTAATATCCTCCATGACGTGCTTCATTGTCAGACAGTACTCTTGTTAAGGAAACCTCGAACAGCTCCGGCAACTGAGGCGCCAACCAAACCAGTCCTCCGAGGTTCCCGAATGAACACTCATTCCGATCGTCGCCGAGGCCTTCAGCAACTGAGACGTCGCAGCCGAATTCCGTCGTGCTTGGCGCCACAGCCGTTGTCGACATCGAAACCCTTCAGCCACTGTGCAATGAAGACGATCCTGTTGCGCAGATATCGTCGGCGACGGCCTTCTCAAGTAGCTCGAAAAGCTGCATGATGTTCATGGTAATCGGTCGCTTCCTCATGGTTAGGTTGAAGCGTCGCAACACCCGCTTTACCGAAGATCTCCGATGACTCACCGATCGCGCAGTCCAGCATAGCCGCCACGGTTAACCACATCCCCTCGCGCTCATACACCATGTCCGGGGCACACCCGTCCAAGTCCAGCAATGGCTGACAAATCGAGTGACGTTGCCGATTTCGGCTACCTGCTTATTCCAAATTTTTCAATGCTGTCCCTGGCAGGGGTGCTTGAGCCATTGCGGTTCGCCAATCGAATGGCAGGACGCGAGCTTTATCGGTGGCGGTTGTTGACCGCCGATAATGAACCGGTTTGTGCAAGCAACGGCGTTCCGTTCACCCCGACAGCGCGGCTGGATGACTGTGAGACCCTGGACACTCTGATAGTCGTCGCCGGGATTTCCGCGCGTGACTACTGCGCCCTGCCCATTCTTCGCCGTCTTCGAGACTTTGCGGCGAGGGGAATGAGGATCGGTGCAACTTCTGTCGGAACCGTGTTCCTGGCGAAAGCCGGGCTGCTGGACGGTTTTCGCTGCACGCTGCACTGGGAAAACCTGGATGGCTTCCGCGAAGAGTTTCCGACGCTTAACGTGACCAGCGAGCTGTACGAGATCGACGGCAAGCGGCTGACGTGCTCGGGCGGTTCGGCCGGGCTCGACATGATGATGCACCTGATCGGGCAGCGACATGGCCAAGCGCTCGCGGCCGCGGTCGCCGAACAATGTATTCACCCGGAGATTCGCACTTCGACGGCGGCACAGCGAATGTCCTTGCGCATGCGACTCGACGTCATCAGCCCCTGTCTGATCAATGCCGTCGAATGCATGGAGCGCCATTTGGAGGATACGCTAGACTGCCAGCAGATTGCCGAGCAGGTCGGCCTGTCACCCCGGCAGTTGAACCGTATTTTTCAGACCAACTTCGACATGCCGCCTTCGCGCTTCTACATGGAGCTGCGCTTGAAGAGAGCACGGGCCTTGCTCCAGCAAACATCCATGCCCGTGGCGGATATCGGCGTCGCGTGCGGCTTTGCGTCGGCATCCCATTTCGTTCGCTGCTACCGAAACCTCTTCGGGCACACCCCGACGGTGGAGCGACATCACGAGAAACGGCGCGATATCAATCCCGGTTGATTCCTTTAGTCGCCATCAACGCGCGACGCTCTGACCCGCCTGAAGCCGACAATCTTCGGCAAATGTCCGAATCTGGCCATCAAGAGGCGTTTTCAGGCCATTGCCTGCTGACATCAGTGCCTACCATGCACTTGCCGACCAGACAGAAGAGCTGGCGCAAGTCAGGTGATGGCGCCTGACGGGAAGGATCAACAAGAGGAGACAACGTCTTGGAAACGTGGACATTCATGGTCGACAACTTCGACCAGATTGTGATGCGGACGCTTGAGCACATTTCGCTGGTTGGAGTCGCGATCGGCCTTGCGATCCTGACCGGAGTGCCCATCGGCATCGCCATCACGCAGAACGAAAAAGCCGCCAATATCGTGCTTTACGTCGCGGCAATCATGATGACCATTCCGTCAATTGCGCTGTTCGGCATCATGATTCCCGTGCTCTCGAAAGTCGGCCACGGGATCGGTTATGTTCCCGCCGTCATTGCCGTGCTGCTGTACTCGCAGCTGCCGATAATCCGGAACACCTACACCGCCATCCACAACGTGGATCCAGCGCTTCGCGAGGCGGCGCGCGGCATGGGGATGTCTTCCCTGCAGCGTCTGCGCATGGTGGAAATTCCGCTGGCGATTCCGGTGATCATGGGCGGCGTGCGCAGCGCCGTGGTGATGTCGATCGGGATCATGGCCATTGCCGCCTACATCGGTGCCGGCGGTCTTGGCACCTTCATCAGTCGTGGCATTTCTCAAACTGACGCCCGCCAGCTGATCACCGGCGCCGTCGCCGTCAGTTTCCTTGCAATTGCGGCCGACTTCTTCCTTGTCTGGCTGCAGAGTCGCCTGACCCCAGCCGGGCTGAAGCGCGCCTGACCCCAGAATTTTCCGGAGATCCGACACCATGATCCGGCTTGACAACCTGACCAAGATTTTTGAGACGAAAGAAGGCACGACCGTTGCGGCGGACCACGTCAACATGGAGGTCCAGGAGGGTGAAATCTGCATCCTGCTCGGCCCCTCGGGGTGCGGCAAGACGACCTCGCTGAAGATGGTCAACCGCATCGTTCCGCCAACGTCGGGGCGCGTTTTTCTCGGCGGCAAGGATACGACCGACTACGACACTATCACCTTGCGCCGCCAGATCGGTTACGTCATCCAACAGATCGGTCTGTTTCCGAACATGACCATCGAGGACAACATCGGCGTCGTGCCGCGGATGCTGGGCTGGGATCGCCAGCGAACCGCGAAGCGGGCGCTGGAATTGCTAGAAATGGTGGCGCTCGACCCGGCGATTTTTCTCAAGCGCTATCCCAAAGAGCTATCCGGCGGCCAGCAGCAACGTGTCGGTGTCGCCCGTGCGCTGGCGGCCGATCCCCCGGTGCTCCTGATGGACGAGCCCTTCGGTGCCATCGACCCGATCAACCGAGAAATCATTCAGGACGAGTTCCTGAAGATGCAGAAGCAACTCGGCAAGACCATTCTCTTTGTCAGTCATGACATCGATGAAGCAGTCAAGATGGGCGACAAGATCGCCATTTTCCGCGCCGGCAAACTTGAGCAGTTCGACACGCCCGACAACGTTCTGGCGCATCCAGCCAACAGTTTCATCGCCGACTTCGTCGGCGGAGACCGGACGCTGAAACGGTTGCGGCTGCTCACGGTGGGCGAAGTGATGGACGCCGAGCCTCCCCGTGTCAAGGCGGACGACAGTCTGTCGAGCGCACTCCAGCTGATGAACGACACGGACTATGACAACCTGATCGTCGTCGGTCCCAGAGGGCGTGCGCAGGGCGTTGTCTATCGAAGCGTGGCGGAAGGCCGTCAGGGCCTCTGCAACGACCACCACTCGGGACTGAAGGCGACGGTCCGGGAGTCCGACGATCTTCGTACCGCGGTATCCCAGATGTTCGCCCACGACCTCACCTGGCTGCCGGTCGTCGACGACGAGGGGTTCTACAAGGGCTACATCACCCAGCGCGGCATTACGCATACCCTCGGCCGTACCTATCGCGATGCCGAGCAGGGAGCCTGAGGATGGCACGCGCTTCCTTGAGGTTTTCCAGCCTGCGCCTGGGCGGGCGCTATCTGACAGCCGCCGCGCTCCTGCTGGTCGGAATCTGGCTGCAACGTGCGGGGATCGTCGATGACCTGATGACCTACTGGGGTGACATCGTCTATCTCACGGGCCAGCACATCGAACTTACCCTGATCTCGGGAGGGTTGGCCATTCTCGCGGGCATCCCCATCGGCATCTTGTTCAGTCGGCCCGCCCTGCGGCGTTGGGCCGATGGCCTGATGCAGACGCTAAACATCGGCACGACCATCCCGACGCTGGCGGTACTGGCGCTTTCGATGAGTTTTCTCGGGATCGGATCGACGCCTGCGATCTTTGCACTTTGGGTGGCGTCCCTGCTCTACATCGTGCGCAACACGTACTCGGGCTTGATGGCCGTGCCCGACCATCTGATCGAAGCGGCGAACGGCATGGGCATGACGCCGGGCCAGATTCTGTTCCGGGTGGAACTGCCGAACGCGCTGTTCGTCATGTTCGCCGGGGTGCGCACGGCGCTGGCCATCAATGTCGGCACGGTTCCGCTGGCGTTTCTCATCGGTGGCGGCGGTCTTGGCGAGCTGATTTTCACCGGCATCGACCTGAACGACAACGGAATGATGCTCGCTGGCGCGATCCCGACGGCTGCGCTTGCGGTCGCCGTGGATGCGCTGATCGGATACGCCGCATATTTCTTGATCCCCCGCGGCGTCAATCCATTGCGATGACGGCGCTCTCGTAGCACGCGATTCATTACACCAAGGAGTTTGTTGAAATGAACATTCAGAAAATTGTCCGTGCAATGGTGCTCAGTGCGGTGGCACTTACCGCTGGTGGGGCCTTACATGCCGAACCAATCGTTGTCGGCGGGAAAAACTTCACCGAGCAGCAACTCATGGCCGAGATGACCACGCAGTTGCTCAAGGCCAAGGGCTTCGAGGTCGACACTCGCGCGGGAATGGGCAGTGCGGTCCTGCGCCAGGCGCAGGAGTCCGGGCAGATCGACGTCTACTGGGAATACACCGGCACGTCGCTGATCACCTACAACAAGATCACCGATCGCCTGTCGCCCGAAGACACCTACGCCAAGGTCAAAGAGCTCGACGCCAAGAAAGGGCTGACCTGGCTCAACGCGTCCAAAGCGAACAACACCTACGGGCTGGCAATGCGCCGTACGGATGCGAAAAAGCGCGGCATCAACACCATCAGCGAACTGGCGGCCGCGATCAACTCGGGCAAGCCTCTGAGCCTGGCGTGCAACGCGGAATTTGCCGCCCGTGCGGATGGCCTGAAGCCGCTGCAGAAGGCCTATGGCTTCGAGTTCGAACGCGCCAACCTCAAACGCATGGACACGGGACTGACCTATCAGGCCCTGCGTGATGAGCAGGTCGACGTTGCGCTGGTTTTTGCCACCGATGGCCGCGTTCCGGCGTTCGATTTCGTCGTGCTCACCGATGACAAGGGCTACTTCCCGGCCTACGCGCTCACGCCTGTCGTTCGCACGGCAGTCCTCGAGAAGCACCCCAAGCTGGGCGAGGCGCTGAACGCACTGTCCGCCAAACTCGACGATAACGTCATGAGCCGTCTCAATGCCTCAGTCGACGTGGATCGCAAGACGATCCGTGACGCTGCCGAAGGCTTCTTGAAAGAAGCCGGCCTCATCTGATCCGCACCGAGGCACCGGCATCCCGCCAGCCCCTTGGGGCTGGCCTCCCACGGAGTTGCAACGATATGGCGCTCGAATCCCGAATCAAGGTGGCCGTCGCGCAGACTGACTGCGCGCTCGGCGATCTCAATCGAAATCTGGAACAACATCTCGCGTTGATCGAGCAGGCCCGAGCCGAAGACAACGCCTTGCTGCTCTTCCCGGAATTGTCCCTGACGGGTTACAGCCTAGGGGCGCGTGTCGTCGATGTGGCGATGCACCGTGACGATGTGCTGCTGCGCCAACTGGCCGATGCAGCACAAGGTATCGACGTGGTGTTCGGATTCGTTGAAGAAGGCTCCGCGGCCCAACTCTATAACGCCATGGCCGTGGTCCGCGACGGCGCCGTCGTGTTTGTCCATCGCAAGCTCAACCTCCCCTCATACGGCAATCTGGAAGAGGGAAAGCTGTTCGCGGCGGGGCGAAACATCGACACCGTGCCTGTTTCCGGCCCCTGGCAGGCGGGCCTGCTAACGTGCGCCGACCTGTGGAACCCTGCGCTGGTTCACGTGGCCATGCTTCATGGCGCGACGATCCTGCTCGCACCGGTCAACTCGGCACTGGGCGCGGTGGGTGGCGAATTCTCCAATCCCGATGGCTGGGATCTTGCCTTGCGCTTCTACGCAATGATTTACGGCCAACCCGTGTTGATGGCCAATCGCTGCGGCGATGAGGGCGAAGCGGTGTTCTGGGGCGGCTCCCGCATTCTCGATCCCTATGGCAGGACGCTGGCGATTGCACCGGAGGGCCATGTCGGTCTGATCAGTGCAGAACTCGACTACGCAGATGTTCGTCGTGCGCGCTTTCAACTCCCCACCGTGCGCGACAGCAACCTGGGCCTCGTACAGAACCAGATCAACCGTCTCGCCCAGCAAATCGGCCTGCCGCCGGCACAACGATGAAGGACCCACTGATGAATGACTATCTGTTGAATGACGAGGACCGCTGTTTCCGCTCGGAAGTGCGTGCCTTTCTGCAACGTGAACTGGCCCCGCGGGCCGCGGCGATCGAGGACCGGGAAGACTGGGATGCGGTCAAGGCCGTGGTGCGCGCTCTCGGAGAAGAGGGTTATCTGCGGCTGATGTTCCGCGACCTCTATCGTGGACCGTTGAAAAACCCCGGACTGACCCACGCCACCATCCTTTCGGAGGAGGCTGCCGCGATCAACTACGCGTTCGACACCACGATCGCGACCGCGACGTCGTGCGCGTATCCCCTGCATCGATATGCGCAGCCCGAAGTCCGTGAGCGCTACTTGACGGGCATCATCGAAGGCAGCCAGATCGGTGCGATCTGCGTGACCGAGCCCAATGTCGGTTCGGACAGCGCGGGCATGGAAACGACCATCACCTTCGATGAGGCGGCCAACGAATGGGTCATCAATGGCTTCAAACGATACATCTCGAACGCATCGGTGGCCGACACCTACATCGTCTATGGCATCAGCGACCCGTCAGTGGCGCCGCAGAAGGGCATGAGCGCGGTGGTGGTACCGAAGAACACGCCCGGGATCCGCTTTCCGCGCACCTACACCTTCATGGGCAGGCGTGGCTGCATCGTCGGTGAAGTGGAGTTCCGCGACTGCCGCGTGCCCGCCGACCACCTGCTGGACAAGCCCAATGCCGGGTTCCGCATCATGCTCAGCATGTTCAATTTCGAGCGCGTCATTCTGGGCGGCAGCGGCCTTGGCGTGGCCCGCTCGGCTTTCGAGATCGCCACCGAACATGCGCAACGTCGCGAGAGCTTTGGTCAGAAGCTCGGCTGCAAGCAGCTGATCTGGGACAAGGTGGCGGAGATGAGCTGGCGCATCGATGCGGCCGAACTCATCACCTACCGTGCGGCGAAGCTGTACGACGCGGGCACCCTTTCGGCCAAGGAACTCATGAAGCCCGCCTCCATGGCCAAGCTGGTGTCGACCGAGGTCGCCAACATCTGTGCCGATCATACCGTCCAGATTCTGGGGGGCGATGGACTGACCAAGGAGTATGGCCGCGCCGAGCAACTGTACCGCGATGCGCGCGCCCTGACGATTGTCGGCGGCTCCACGGAGATGGTGAAGTATCTGATCGCCAGCGTCGACCTTCCCCAGATCAAGCCCAATCTCTAGCCAGGCATTATCATGAATATTGCATCGATTCTGATCCAGGCCGTCGACCGTTACCCCAACAAGGAAGCGCTGGTGTTCGGGGAACGTCGCTGGTCATATGCGCAATGGAACCAACGCATCAACCGGCTTGCTCACGCCTTGACCGAACTCGGCGTCCGGCCGTTTGATCGGGTGGCGCTGTATCTGAGTACCGACGAAGCGTCGGTCACAACCTACTTCGCGTGCCAGAAACTTGGCGCGGTTGCCGTGCCGATGAATTTTCGGCTGGCAGCGGGCGAAGTCGCACACATTCTGCGCGATTCGGGCGCCCGGCTGTTGGTGTACAGCCATTCACTGCTGGCGAATACCCTCGAGGCGAAGAAACAGGTGCGCAGCGTACACGATTTCGTGTCGGTCGGCGCCCCACCCGACGAACTGCCGGCCGACCACTTCCGCTTCGAAACCCTTGCCGAAAGCGGCGACGGCACGCTGGAGCCGGCCTATCGCGCCGAGCCCGGGCATCTGTCTGCGCTGGTCTACACCTCCGGCACGACCGGACGTGCCAAGGGCGTCATGCATACCCACGGCAACGATGTCGCCATCGCGATGAACTGTGTCATGGAGTACAGCCTGACGCCGGCCGACAGAGCCCTGCATATCGCGCCGCTCTACCACGTCGGCGGCATGCAGGCGTTCTACCTGCCGCACATGTTTGTCGGCGGCACGAATGTGGTCGAAGGCCGCTACCAGGCGCTGAAGACCCTCGAGACCATCGAAGCCCAGCGCATCACGACCCTGTTCGCCGTCCCAACCCAGATCCAGGAGATGCTGTTCCATCCGCGCTTCAAGGATTTCGACGTCTCTTCGCTACGGATGATCACGACGGGGGGCGCAGCCATCGCGTCCGCCACGATGGAACGGGTGCTCGACGAATTCTGCCCCAATCTTTTCAACGGCTACGGCATGACCGAGGCCAGCCTGACGCTGCTGCTGCATCCGCGCGACGCCCTCGCAAAACTGGGCTCCTGCGGGAAACCAACGCTGATCTCGAACGCCCGGATCATCGCCCATGACCCCACGCGCGACGTACGGCCGGACGAAGTCGTCGGCGACAACGAGATCGGGCAGCTGGTCGTGCAAGGCCCGCAAATGATGTCCGGCTACTGGAACAACACGGCCGAGACCGACAAGAAGCTCAAATACGGCTGGCTCTATACCGGCGATCTCTTCAGCCGCGACGAAGATGGCTATTTCACCTTCCACGGGCGCTCCGACGACATGATCGTGTCGGGCGGCGAGAATATCTACCCGCGCGAGATCGAGGAGGTGCTGTACCGGTGCCCCGGGATTAAGGAGGCAGCGGTGGTTGGGCTTCCAGATGCCAAGTGGGGCAACGTGGTGGCCGCATTTGTCGTGCGCGCGGACCCCCGGCTGACGGTTGTGCAGGTCGACGATTTTTTCCGCAACAGCGGCTTGATCGCAGCCTTCAAACGGCCACGCCAGATCCGCTTCCTGGACGAGCTCCCCGTGAATCCCAGCGGCAAGGTCCTCAAGCGCGAGCTGGTCAGACAGTACGGGCAAGGAACGAACCCGTGAAGGCCCCTGTGATCTATGAACAGGACGGCGCGATCGTCACGCTGACCCTGAACCAGCCGGAAAGCCGCAATCCGATCTCCGACCCCGAGATGATTGATGCGCTGGAGGCGGCGGTGGCGCGCATCAATGCAGACATGACCGTGCGCGCAATGATTCTCACCGGCGCGGGCAGCGCGTTCTCCTCCGGCGGGAACGTGAAGCACATGCGCGATCGGGTCGGCATGTTCGGGGGCTCGCCGGCAAGCCTGCGCAACGGCTATCGCAACGGAATCCAGCGCATCCCGATGGCACTTTACGGGCTTGAAGTTCCGGCCATTGCCGCAGTCAACGGGCCAGCCATCGGCGCCGGCTTTGACCTGGCCTGCATGTGCGACATCCGGCTCGCCTCAAGTGAAGCGCTGTTCGCCGAGAGTTTCGTCAAGGTCGGCATCATCCCCGGCGACGGTGGCGCATGGCTGCTCCCGCGCGCCGTGGGACTGTCGCGCGCCTGTGAAATGGCGTTTACCGGCGAGGCGATCAATGCGGAGACTGCCTTGATGTGGGGTCTGGTATCGGAAGTCGTGTCACCCGCGGAACTCCTGCCGGCCGCACGACGACTCGCCGGTCGAATTGCCGCCAACCCGCCTCAGGTCCTGCGAATGACCAAACGCCTGATTCGCGAGGGGCAGCACATGCGGCTGGACAGCCTGCTGGAATTGTCCGCGTCCATGCAGGCCATTGCTCACCACACCCGCGATCACGAAGAAGCCGTTTCGGCGTTGTTGGACAAACGCCCTGGAGTGTTCAATGGCACCTAACGACAACACGGCGATCCGCTTCATCCATGGATTGTGCTTCGAAGATCTGCCGCAAACGGTGGTCCGGCACGCAAGACGCTGCGTTCTCGACCTTTGCGGCGTTGCGGCCGGCGGCACAACGACCGACCTGTCGCACATCATCCGCAACCATGCGGCAGCGCATTTTGGTGCGGGCGAGCGTGCCGCACGCATGCTGTTTGACGGACGGCGCGTGAGTCTGCCTGGCGCAGCGCTGGCGGGCGGCATGAGCATTGACAGCCTGGATGCGCATGACGGACACGTGCTGACCAAAGGGCATGTCGGCGTCACGGTGCTGCCCGTGCTGCTGGCGCTCGCCGATGCGGGCTGTGTTGCCGATGACCGCGAGTTTCTCACCGCACTCGTCGTCGGCTACGAAATCGCCACCCGGGCGGGCATCGCATTGCACGCCAGCTCCTGCGATTACCACACCTCCGGGGCCTGGAATGCGCTGGCAGCAGCGGCATTGGGTGCACGGGCCTTGCGCCTTGGCCCGGCACAAACCCGCGAAGCCCTCGGGATTGCCGAGTATCACGGGCCGCGCAGCCAGATGATGCGTTGCATCGATCACCCGACGATGGTCAAGGACGGTTCAGGCTGGGGTGCGATGGCCGGGATCGATGCCGCCCTCCTAGCCCAGGCCGGATTCACCGGCGCGCCCGCACTGACGATGGAAGATCCCGCATTGGCCGCCGTCTGGAGCGATCTGGGACAACGCTGGATGATTCTCGAGCAATACTTCAAAGCCTATCCGGTGTGCCGCTGGGCACAACCTGCTGTCGAGGCGGCGATGTCACTGGTGCGCATACACGGGCTTCGCTCGGATGACATTCGCACCGTCAAGGTCACCAGCTTTCATCAGGCGTGTCGGCTTGCCACACGCAAACCGCAGACGACCGAGCAGGCGCAGTACAGCCTGCCCTTCTCGGTGTCTATACTGCTCTCGCGAGGCTCACTGGGAACCGCAGAGGTCGGGGGCTGCGCACTCACGGACGCGGAAGCCCTGCGCCTTTCGTCCGGCATGGAACTGCACGAAAGCGACCTGTACAACAGCCGCTTCCCCGCCGAACGATGGGCCCATGTCGAGCTGGAGCTGTTCAACGGAACCCACTTGAAGTCTGAACCTCACACCGCGCGCGGCGACCCCGAAACGGCGCTCTCGGATGCGGAGATCGACAGCAAGTTCGTTCAACTTGCCCGTCCGGTACTTAGCCAGGCGCGCATCGCGACCATTCGCGACCGAGTGGCATCCTTGGGGCAAGCAGAAGGATCGCTGGACGCGTTGATGGACGCTTTGCTTGTCGCCGTATAACCACTCCCCATTGCGACCAACTCTCAAGGGAATACTGAATCGCCCCGGGTTTCGTAGAGGCTCCGCGGTTTAAGTACAGGCGGCGTGCGCCGCAGATCGTGCTGTTTGCCGACTACGATGGGGTCGGCTTGCACAACTACATGCGTTTGCTCGATCAATATGGAACACAGTGCAGCTTCTGGCTCATGCCTGGCTGGCGAGAGCTGCTGACGCGATTCGGCAACCAGACGATCTGGCAGGACAACCATCAGCGCTTTGTAGCTGCCGCCGACCAGCTGACGAAGTCAGGCGCGCCGGATGAAGTGTTGGAGCTGTTCCGGTGAATGAGCCGCGAGGGGCTGGCGCTTGAGCAAGAAGCGGTCTGGCACGCGGCGGCGGGGCGAAGTTCCGATTCGTAGCAGCTTCGGTCTACCTTGAGGCGCCGGCACGATGGAAGAGGAGGTGAGGCTCCGGCGGTCCGCCCGAAGGTCAGATGTGCCGTTCAAGGAGCAGGATGAGTGTAGACTAGCGAGTGTGCTTTTTGCAGTGCTGCTGTGACACAGCCTTGAAGGCGGGGCCGTCCAGGTCGGAATGCGTCACAAATCGGTGTCGCTGAAACCCAGTGATAGCAAGGCTTAAGCCGATTTACGCCGAGTGTTATGCAAGGAATTGCTCTGCACGCCGATCGAAAGTCTCGGGCTCATAACCCGGGTCGCAGGTTCAAGTCCTGCCCCCGCAACCAAATTTGTACTGAAAACCCAATCACTTGGCGGTGGTTGGGTTTTTTGCTTTGGACCAACGTCGAATTCTTGGTCCAAGTTTGGCCCGTCTTCGTCCTTGGCCAAAAATGCAGGTGGCCACATCCGAACCGCGTGGTGCGAGATTCGGTGCTCGGATGGCCTTTACCAAAGACTTGAACATTTCACCGGTTCTCCAAGCAGGCGAGCATGTTCTGAAGTGCTGGATTAGTCCTCTCGTGCCGATAGACGAAACGCAGCGGCAGACGAATATTGAGATCTTCGATTTCTCGAAACTCAACTTGGGCGGGTGGCCGATATCGATTGCGGTCATTGACGATGGCCAGGCCGATACCTGCGGACACAAGGCTGAGTACCGCAGCCTCATTCTGGCCTTCCTGCACGATATGCGGCACCAGCCCTGAGAGTGCACACGCTGTCAGCAGGAGATCGTAATAGGCAGGGTATGCGTTTCTGTGAAAGAAAATGAAACGCTCGCCCGTGAGGTCGTTGAGCTTGACTGGCCTGTCGGGGCGTTGCGCCCATCTCGAGGGCATTGCCAGCAAAACACCATGCTCACCAAGATGCAATGCGGCCAGATTGGGTGGCAAGGGGTCAAACTGATAGATGAACCCGCCGTCGAGCATCCCGGCGCGAATCATCGCCAGCTGATCCGGTGTGCCGGTGGGGGTCAGCTCCAGGCGGACTTCGGGCGCGCTTTCTCGAAAGGCGTGAAAGGTGTCTGGCACGATGCCTTCCCAGCCTGCCACCTCGACATATCCGATGCGCAACTCGCCGATTTCGCCGCGCGAGACCCGTTGTGCGCGTTCGCACGCGACACCAAGGGCCGCCATCACCCTGGAGATGTCTTCTCGGAACGCTTCTCCGGCCCGGCTCAGGCGGATCCCACGTGGAAGTCTTTCGAACAGTTGGATGCCCAATTCGTCTTCAAGGTCTTGAATCTGACGTGACACGGCCGGCTGGGAGACATGCAGTTCTTCCGATGCCGCGCGCACGTTCTGATGGGAGGCGACCGCCAGAAAGTAGCGAAGATGTCTCAGTTCCATAAGAAGATCCGCGTTCAAATGCCGGCAGATTGATGCTTTCAAGGCATCAGTATAGTGAAAAGAAACGATTGGAATGATCTGTGGCGCTTGCCCAGAATACAGGTGTCGCGACGACGGACCGGGTTGTTGGCGAGTCCGGCGGCGCGACATTCGCGCAATTTGGCGCTGCGAGATCCTCAGCCGTGGGTCTGGCGATCTGTATCGGATGAAGACATGGCGGCAGATATCAATTTCGACCCCGCGGACACATACCTCGACCTTCCGCCCGCCGTGGCAGGCGGCGCGGCATTCGACGTCACGGAAAAATCCATCGTCGAGCTGCAGGCTGCCCTGGCCGAGGGGCGCACCACGGCCAAGGGGCTGGTGGAGCAGTATCTGGCGAGAATTTCCGCCTACGACAAGGCGGGGCCTTTTCTGAATGCGATCGTCTGCGTCAATCCGCTGGCGATTGCTGAGGCCGAGGCGCTTGATCGCGAGCGCCTGACAAGCGGCCCGCGGGGGCCTTTACATGGCATTCCGGTGCTGGTCAAGGACAACTTCGAGACCAAGGACTTGCCCACCACGGGCGGCAGCCTCGCGCTGGCAGCCTTTCAGCCGGATTGTGATGCCTTTCAGGTCAGGCGCCTGCGCGAAGCCGGAGCGATCGTGTTGGGCAAAACGACCCTCCATGAGCTCGCCGCCGGGATTACGACGATTTCCTCCCTGACCGGCAGCACCCGGAATCCGTATTCGCTGGATCGCGTCCCCGGGGGGTCGAGCGGCGGAACGGCTGCCGCGGTGGCGGCGAGCCTGGCAGCGGCGGGCATGGGCTCGGACTCATGCGGATCGATCCGGATTCCGGCTGCGAACCAGAACCTGTATGGCTTGCGCGTCACGCGCGGGCTCTCCAGCCGAAGCGGCATCATTCCCCTGTCTCCGACGCAGGATGAGGCAGGGCCATTGACCCGGTCGGTGGGGGATCTTGCGCTGATGCTCGATGCCACCGTCGGCCCGGATCCCGGTGATCCGGTAACCACCCTCGGGGCGGGAGAGATTCCATCGAGTTATTTCGATTTGCTGGCCGGGGCGGCGTTTTCGGGCAAGCGGATTGGGGTTCTGACATGCCTTTTCGAGGTTGCGCCAGAGGATGCCGAGCTCGCTGACGTCGTGCGCGGTGCGCTCGAGCAGATGCGCGGGCAGGGGGCGGAACTGGTCGAGGTGGCCGTGCCGGAACTGGAATCGTTGATGGCCGATGGCAACGTGATCAGTCATGAATTTAAATTCGCATTGGCTGACTATCTCGCGCGCCACCCTCATGCGCCGGTGAAAAGCTTGCAGGATATTCTGGATCGCGGCCTGTATCACACGGCACTGGAGGCTGTGTTTCGCTTGCGGAACCGACCGGTCGAGCGTGATACGCCAATCTATCGGGAGGCGTTGCAAAAGCAGATCCAGCTAAAAGAGCGGGTCGTTGCGCTGATGCAGCGCTGTCGCCTTGATGCCATCGCCTATCCCGTGCTTCGGCGCCGGGTGGCGAGCATCGGAGAGGCGCAGACGGGAATTACGGCGCAGTTGAGTGCCAATACCGGCTTGCCGGCATTGTCGGTGCCCGTTGGTTTTACGTCCGACGGCGTACCCGTTGGCATGGAGCTCCTCGGTGGACCGTTTCAGGAGGCCGCCCTGCTGAGGCTTGGGCGAGCCTGGGAAGTGGCCGCGAGCCCCCGCCGCGCGCCGTTCAGTACGCCACGGCTCGCTGGCGGCGCCGCGCCGGGCCCCTTGAGGCGAGAACTGAACCTGTCGGCAGGGAATGGTGCGCGTGTCCATGTGGCGCTTCAGTACGACCCGACCACCGGGCGGCTTCAGGGCCGCACTGCGGTCAGCGGTGTGCCCGCGCGCGAGGTGCTCGGTGTCACATTGCAGCGGGGGCGGGATGACCAGCCGGGGCCGGTTGTTCACCACCTGGTGGAATTGGGGCAGCTGTCCGGTCGTGTGCAGATTCAGCTCGATGCGCCGGGACGGGAAGCCCTGCTGGGCGGGCATCTGTTCGTCCATTTCTATACGCGAGCGGCCCCAGTCGGTGCCGGACGTGCCCGGGTGGCATGGTCGTGCCCGGGGCCGGAGAACAATGAGCGAGTCATCAGATGAAAAAAATATATCAATTGGGCTATGTCGAGATAACGCGAGTGCGGGAGATTGTCTTTCCCTCGTTCGACGCCAAGTTCCTGTTCCCCGAGTGGAACCCCGGGGTGGTCGAGGGCAACAGGAGGTGGTTGCAGCCGGGCTGCGTGAACGCCTCGGGCGATGCGGTTACGATCAGCATCCACACCTGGGTGGTCAGAACCCCGCGCCACACGATTCTGATCGATACGGGCATCGGAAATGGACGGAATCGCCGTATCCCGCTGTTCAACCAGCTCGATACGCCGTATCTGGATCGCCTCGCCGAGGCCGGTGTGAGGCCTGAAGCGGTTGACTATGTGTTCTGCACCCATCTGCACTCGGATCACGTCGGCTGGAACACGCGCCGGGACGGTGAGCGTTGGGTGCCAACCTTTCCCAATGCGCGCTATGTGTTTCCCGAGGATGAGCTTGCATTCAGTCGCTCGGACGCCTTCCAGACGGGATATGCCGCGGGCGTTTTTGAGGACAGCATCGCGCCCATCGTCGATGCTGGCCTGGTCGAATTGATCCCTCGCTGCGGGGGGGGCTTTCTCGACGACTTCACGTTTTATCCAACGCCGGGCCACACGCCGGGGCACATGTCGATCGGCCTTGCGTCCAGAGGGGAGGCGGCGCTGTTTACCGGAGATGTGGTGCACAATCCGGTCCAGATCTATCAGCCCGCCTGGAATTCGGCATTTTGCGAGACACCGGACCGTGCCCTGCAATCGCGTCAATGGATGCTTGAGCATGTATCGGCGCGTCGGGCCTTGGTCTTGACGGCGCATTTTCCCGACAGTTCGGCGGGTTATGTCACCCGGACGGGAGACGGCTTCGATTGGCATTTTGCCTGACGCCTCGGCGCTCTCCGGCGCTTGCCGGTGAGTGTCAGCGAGCCTTCCTGCTCATGGACCTGCGCCATCTTCGGTACTTCATTGCCGTCGCCGAGCATGGCAGCATGCGTGCGGCGGCAGAGCGGATCCATATTGCGCAGCCGGCGATTTCTCGGCATATCAGGACGCTCGAAGCCGAACTTGGTGTTGCTTTGTTCCACCGAGCCTCGCGTGGATTGGTGCTGACGGCGCCTGGTGCGCGCTTTCTGCGCGAGGCGCGGCGCAGTGTGGCACGGCTGGCGGAGGCGGCGGCCTTGGCGCGTGACACGGCCGCTGGCGTTCGCGGACAACTGCGCATCGGCTTTATCGAGAACTCGGGTTGGGATGGCATCGTGCCGGGCGCTTTTCGCCGTTTTCAGCGCGCCGCGCCCGAGGTCCGGGTCGAACTGATTCCGCTCGGCTCCAAGGCGCAGATCGACCAGATCATGGTCCATGAGCTGGATGGCGGTTTCATCAACAAACTCATGGCGCTGCCGACGGAGTTTGGCGAGATGGCGGTCACCACAAATGACGTCATGTTGGCCGTGCCCCGGCGCAGCGACTGGGCGTTGCCAAATCCGGTGGCGGCGACCGCGCTGAACGGCATGCCGATGGTCGGGTTCCTCCGTTCGGTGAACCCACCGCATTTCGAGGCGCTGTCGCGGGCTTTCGCCAGGGCGGGTGTCGTGCCTCGTGTGCTCCAGGAGGTGGAATCCGAGGCCGCGGCAATGGCCTTGGTGTCGGCCGGTGTTGGTGCGGCCGTCGTCAATACGGCAAATCGGGCCCGGCCACCAGCGCTGGTGCAGTTCCTTGAATTTTCCGATCTGTCGATCCCAATGCCCTGTGCCTTTGTCTATCTTGCCGAAAGCACGAATCCGGCCCTCACCAGATTTCGACAAGCGCTGGGCATGGCGATTACCGATGCGCTGATCGGCCACGCAGCGACAGACTGAGTTGTCGCGTGGGGCTGACGCCAAGTGAGGAGCGACCATGGAACTGCGCCATCTCCGATACTTCATTTCCGTCGCGGAACACCGCAGCATCAGGGGTGCCGCGCTACAACTGAATCTGACGCAACCCGGGGTGTCGCGCCAGATTCAGGATCTGGAAGAAGAACTGGGCGTCGCGCTGTTTGCCCGGACGGCGCGGGGTCTGAACTTGACCGAGGCCGGCGCTGCATTTCTGAGCGAAGCACAGTCGATTCTCGATGGCGTGGAGACCGCCGTACAGTCTGTCAAATCCGAATCCGACAGTCCGGAAGGGCACCTGCGCATTGGCTTCGTCGAGAATGCGGGCTGGGACGGCATTGTCCCGGCCTCCTTCAATCGCTTCCAGCAGGTGGCGCCGAAGGTGCGTGTCGAGCTTGCGCCACGCTATACCCTTGCGCAGTTGGAGGCACTGCGCGCAGGGACGATCGATGGTGCGTTTGTTTACCTGTTCGATGCGCCTGCGCCGGACATGTGTGTCCGGCCGCTGCTCAAGCATGACGTCGTGCTGGCTGTTCCTGGGGCGTGGGATTTCCCGGGGGGCGGCCCGGTGGCGGCACGATCATTGATTGGCTACCCCTTTGTCACCTTCCGCCGGCAGGTTTATCCCGCCTACTATGACCGTCTTATTGCCGCATGCGCTCGGGCGGGGCTGACTTTGTCCGTGGCCCAGGAGGTGTCGACCGAGCCGGCGATTCTGTCGTTGGTGTCTGCCGGCATTGGTGCGGCAATCGTCAATGCGGCCAATCTTGGGCGTCCGCCGGTGCAGGCGCGATTTCTCCCGCTCGTCGATATTTCTGTGCCGCTGCCGCTGTCGTTTGTCCATATGCAGTCCAACGGCAACCCCGCCCTGCGCCGCTTCATCGAGGTGGTGAACACTGAGGCTGCCAAGCACCCTTCGCGGGCTGCGGCGTATTCGCTGGCGTGAATTCCTGCATGGCAGCCAACAGCTGCCTGGGCCGCCTCGGCTAGTTCAGATCGTCGCCTGTTTGATGCCGTTGAGGCATCACACACCGCAGAAATCGATATTAGTCAGACTCGGCTGCGTGGTCGATAGTTGTACTGACAGTGCGCCATTGGATTTATCGGCGCAACTCGTTCCCCGAGAGATCAGATTCCCGATGGAATCTGGCGGTATTCAGAAAGCAGAACCTGACGACAATGAATCAAGAAAAATCACTGATTACGACCGACGTGGATTTCGACCAGGACGGCTTCCAGGCCGGCACGCTGCGCCTGCCTTATTCTCATGACAAGTCGGGCTATGGCCACATCCCGATTCCGATTGCCGTCCTCAAGCGGGGCCACGGCCCGACCGTGCTGCTGACGGGGGGCAATCATGGTGACGAATACGAAGGCCCGGTCGCCCTGATGAAGCTCGTGCATCGCATGCCGTCGATGAAGATCAATGGCCGGCTCATCGTCATTCCCGGACTGAATTTTCCTGCCGTGCTCAATGGTTCCCGCACGTCGCCGATCGACAAGGCCAACCTCAATCGGGTGTTTCCGGGAAGGCGTAACGGCAGCCCCACGGAAATGATTGCGCACTATGTCGACACCGAGTTGTTTCCGCGCGCCGACTTTGTCTTCGATATTCACGCCGGTGGTGCCTCGACGAATTACCTGCCGACCCTGATGGTCGCGCCGCCGGCGGATCGCGTGCGGCGCGACAACCTCCGCCGTCTGGTCGACGCGTTTGCCGCGCCGCGTGTGATGGTCATGGACTTGTTGGGCGAGGACCGCACTTATGGCGCGGCGGTTGCGCGGCACGAGGCCTTGTTCTTCTGTGGTGAATTTGGCGGATACGCCTCATGTGGTGTCGAGGGGGTGGAATTGGTCGAGTCGGGCATCCGGCGTGTGCTGAACGCGCTGGACGTCTGTGCGGAGCCCGGCCCCGAAGCCCCGGCAAACCATGGCCGACTGCTTCGGGTCGAAGGCGATGGTCACTATCTGTTTGCGCCATGTCCCGGAATTTTCGAACCCGTCTTTCGCCTGGGCGACGAGGTGGCCGCCGGTCAGCTCGCGGCGCGCATCCATGATCCGCATGCCCCGTGGAAGCCGGCCCTCGAACTGCGATTCAAGCGTTCGGGTCTGGCGGTATGCATTCGGTCCCTTGCGAGGGTCGAGGCCGGCGATTGCCTTGGGCATCTTGCATCGGATACCACCTGGGCGGAGGCGTGTGCGGAATGACCACGGTGCGCTTCGGTGGCAATGGACGAATGAGCCAGGTCGTCGATTGCGGGGAGTATGTCTTCCTCGCCGGCCAGACCGCCAATTCGGCCGACGGTGACATATCGGTTCAGACACGGGAAGTGCTGGCCAAGATCGACGCCTGTCTTGATCAGGTCGGGCTCTCGCGCCGCCATCTCGTCTCGGTTCAAATCTGGTTGAAGCGGATCGAGCGCGATTTTGCCGCCATGAATGCCGTCTGGGACGACTGGGTCACCGAAGGGGCTGAACCGGCCCGGGCAACGGTGGAGGCGGCACTTGCCCGCGACGCGCTGCTGGTCGAGATCGCCGCTATCGCACGGCGGGACCCGGCAGTGACACATCTTGGCCCGAGCTGACGGCCAAGTGGCGAAGGCGGCCCTCGATGGCCGCCTGGCACAACAACATATGGAGAGAGACACCATGCTGAACCCGCACTGGCCGCCCTGACGCCGCCCCCCGAATAAAGACAAGAACTTTGCATATCGGATCGCGCCCATGGCGCGCACCGGTGGCTTTGCACGTCCAAAAAAAGGAGACAACCATGATTATCAGAACAATCGCGCTCGCGGCGTCCTTCGCCTTGCTGAGCGTTCTGGGCGCAGCGCCGGCGGCTTCGGCGCAAGACAAGGTGTTCCGGCTGGTGCCGGCGTCGGATCTGAAATACCTCGATCCATTGTTCACAACCAACTACGTGACGCGAAACTTCGCCCACATGGTCTACGAGACGCTGTTCGCCCCGGACAGCCAGGGCGTGCCACAACCGCAGATGGTCGACAGCTATTCGGTGTCGGATGACCGGTTGCAGTGGACATTTACCTTGCGTACGGGCCTGAAGTTCCATGACGGTAGCGACGTCACGGCCGCCGATGCCGTCGCCTCGCTGAAGCGGTGGACGGCAATGGACAGCTACGGACGCGCCATGACGGCCGCCGGTGCGCAGTGGATGGCGCTTGATGCCACGCGATTCTCTCTGACGCTGGAAAAGCCGTTCGGTTTGGTGCTCGAGGCACTGGCCAAGTACTCCAGCCTGCCCCCCGTGATCATGCCTGAACGGCTGATCAAGGCAGCCGGAACGGGCGTTGTGGACGATGTGGTGGGCTCGGGCCCCTACATGTTCAAACGCGACGAATGGGTGCCGGGCAACAAAGTCGTGTTTGTCCGCAATCCGCATTATGTCGGGCGCAAGGAAGCCCCCAGTTTTCTGGCGGGCAACCGGGGGGGGCTTCTGGATCGCGTCGAGTGGATCATTCTGCCCGATTCGAACTCGGCCGCAGCAGCCTTGATCAATGGCGAGGTCGACATGATCGAACAGGTGCCGCCCGACTATATCGAGACGCTGCGCAAGTCGCCGGACGTCAAGATCCTGCCCGCAGGCGCCTACCAGGGGGCGCTGGTTGTCAATCAGCTGCATCCGCCCTTCGACAAGCCGCTCGCACGCCGGGCACTGCTGCATGCGATAGAGCAGAAGAAGTTCCTGACCGCCATGGGCTACCCGAGAGATCTGCGGATGGACCATTGCGCCACCTTCTTCATCTGCGGGGGGGATGACTCTACCGCCGGTGCCGAACCGTTCATGAAACCCGATCTGGCCAAGGCGAAACAGCTGCTGACGGCGTCCGGCTACAAGGGAGAAAAGGTCGTCGTCTTGATCCCGACCGATTTCCAATCCCTCCAGGGGGCAGGGCTGGTCGCTGTGCAGACGATGAAAGACATTGGGATGAACGTCGAGACGCAGTCGATGGACTGGCCGTCGCTTGTTTCGCGTCGCGTCAAGAAGGATCGCCCCGACGCCGGTGGCTGGAGTGCCTACGCCACCCATGGCGTGGCGGCAAGTATCGACAGCCCGCTGAACAACTTCATGCTCGGGGCGGCCTGTGGCAACAGCATGCCGGGTTGGCCGTGCGACAAAGGTCTCGACGAACTGCGCTCGCAATGGATGCAGGAGACTGACCCGGGAAAACGCCGGGACGTGCGGGATGCCTTTCAGCGGCGTGCCTATGAGGTTGCCCCGTACATGCCGCTGGGCCAGTTCTATGGGGCGACGGCCGTGCGCAAGAACATCAAGCACCTCGAGTTGCAGACAGGGGACGTCCCCATGGCCTGGACATTCGACAAGTAATCGTCGCGAAAAGAGGAGGTGGTCGATATGAACTATGTGCTCAGGCGCCTGGTCGCGACGCTGCCCGTGATGGGGGTCGTGGCGGTCATCGTGTTCTTTCTCATCCATCTGTCCCCCGGTGACCCCGCGGCACTCATTGCGGGCGATACCGCCAGCGAGGGGGATGTTGCCCGGCTGCGCGCCTCGCTCGGACTCGACCAACCGCTCTGGACGCAGTTCTCGCTGTGGATTGGCAGTCTCGCGCGGGGTGATCTTGGCACTTCGATCTTCACGCGGGTGCCGGTCACCGAACTGCTCGCTCAGCGCCTCGAGCCGACCCTGTCCATCGCGGTGATCACGACAGTGCTCTCGCTGGTCGTGTCGATTCCGCTGGGGGTGCTGGCCGCGCATCGTGTGGGCACTTGGATCGACCGGCTTGTCATGCTGTTTGCGGTGCTGGCCTTCTCGATCCCGGGCTTCCTGGTGGGGTATCTGCTGATCTACGGATTTGCCATCGAGGCGCAATGGTTGCCCGTGCAGGGCTTTGTGGGACTGTCGGAGGGCGTATGGCCGTGGCTGCGCAGCCTGATCCTGCCCTGCGTGAATCTGGCGCTGGTCTACATTGCGCTGCTGACCCGCATGACCCGCGCCACGCTGCTCGAGGTGTTGCACGAAGACTACATTCGCACCGCCCGTGCCAAGGGCCTTGGTGTGCTGCCCGTGCTGCTGCATGCCTTGCGCAACGCTGCCGTGCCGATTGCGACCACGGTCGGTACGGGGATTGCGCTGCTGATTGGCGGCGTCGTCGTCACCGAAACGGTCTTCGCCATCCCGGGCATTGGCCGGCTGGTGGTGGACGCCGTGCAGCGCCACGATTACCCCGTCATACAAAGCGTGCTGCTGCTGTCTGCCGCAGCCTATGTGCTGATCAATCTCATGGTCGATCTGAGCTATCGGCTGTTTGATCCGCGCATCCGCTACTGACGCGTTGGATTTGGAGAATCATGATGTCGAACGTTGCTTTTGCTGTTTCCCCCTCGGCTCCCGAGGCCGGGCGGGACGAGCCCCACTCCGATGCGTGTGCATCGCTGGAGGATCTCGGCGAGAAACACCGTTTGCGGGCACTCAAATGGCGGTGGCTCCGCAAACATCCGACGCTGATCGTCGGGGTTCTGGTGCTCGCCGTCGTCACCCTTGTCTCGGTTGGTGCGCCGTGGATTGCGACCCACGATCCGCAAGCCATCGATCCGCTGGCGCGTCTCCAGGCGCCGTCGGCCGAACATTTCTTCGGCACGGACGCCATGGGACGGGATGTGTTCAGCCGGGCCGTCTGGGGGGGGCGGGTGTCGTTGCTGGTCGCGTTGACGGTGGCAGTACTCGCGACCGGATTCGGGGTGCTGCTCGGCCTGGTCGCTTCATTTGTGCGCTGGGCGGACAGTCTGATCATGCGGGTCATGGACGGTCTGATGGCGATGCCGGACATCCTGCTGGCGATTGCGCTGATGGCCATTACGACCGCCGATCTGCGTACCGTCGTCTTCGCGATCACGGTGCCGCAGATCCCGCGCGTCGTGCGTCTGGTCAGGTCATTGGCCTTGTCCCTGCGCGAGCAGTTGTTCGTCGAGGCGGCGCACGCGGTGGGCACCCGCCTGCCGAGCATCCTGTGGCGCCATGTCTTGCCCAATCTCCTTGCGCCGCTGGCGGTCCAGGCGACGTTCATTGCCGCTGCGGCGGTGCTGGTCGAGGCGGGGCTGTCCTTTCTGGGGGCGGGGATCCCGCCGCAGGTGGCGAGCTGGGGAAACATGATGGCCGATGGCCGGAACTTTGTTGTGATGGCCTTCCACATCATCCTTTATCCGGGGCTGCTGCTTGCGGCGACCGTGCTCGGCATCAACCTGGTGGGTGATGGTCTGCGTGATGCGCTCGATCCACGCCTTGCCCGTCAATTGTAGGAGCGACCCATGATGAATGATTGTCTCGACACAAGAAGCGGTGAGCTGCCGCTGCTGGAGGTCGACAACCTGGTCACGTGCTTCGATACCGTGTCGGGCGTCGTGCGCTCCGTTCGAGGGGTGTCGTACCGGCTGCACGCCGGCGAAACACTCGGTGTGGTTGGTGAGTCGGGCTGCGGAAAGAGCGTGACTGCGTTGTCGATCATGCGCCTGATCCCCATGCCGCCCGGGCGGATCGCTGCTGGTTCGATCCGATATCGGGGATCGGATCTGCTGACACTGTCCGAGAAGGAAATGCGGGCAATTCGCGGCAACCGCATTTCGATGATTTTCCAGGATCCGATGACCTCGCTGAACCCGGTCATGAGTATCGGTGACCAGATTGCCGAAACGGTCATGCTGCATGAGAACGTCGGGCGGCGTGAGGCGCTCGCACGTGCCGTCGAGATGCTCGGCCTGGTCCAGATCGCTGAACCGAAGCGACGTGTTCACGAATACCCGCACCAACTCTCCGGAGGAATGCGTCAGCGAGTCATGATTGCCCTGGCGCTCGCCTGTAACCCCGAGGTCCTGATTGCGGATGAACCGACGACCGCCCTCGACGTGACGATCCAGGCGCAGATTCTCGATCTGCTCAAGCGTTTGCAGGCCAAGCTCGGCATGGGCATCGTCATGATCACGCACGACCTTGGGGTGGTGGCCGAGACCTGCGACCGTGTGGTGGTCATGTACGCGGGGAAGAAGATTGAGGAAGCCCCCGTGGCCGAGTTGTTCGAATGGCCCATGCACCCATATACCCGCGCGTTGATGGCAGCGATGCCGGCCATCAACGGCAGCGCCGAGCGCCTCGCAGAGATCCCGGGCATGGTGCCCCCGGCGCATCAGCTCGACGCCGGATGCGCGTTTGCGGAGCGTTGCAACTACGCGACTGACCGTTGCCGGCGCGAAGCACCTCCCATCAAGAACCATGAACCGGATCACTGGGTGGCCTGCTTCGAGGCACACCGGTTTGCCCGGGGCGACAGCGCCGGTGCCGGTAACGGCCACGACGTCTTTCCGCTCACATCAAGGCACCTTGCCGCTGTACAACCAGGAGAAACGACATGAACGCACCATTGCAGTCCGTCGACAGCCGGCGTGCCGGCGCCTTGCTCGAGGTCCGGAATCTGCAGAAATTCTATGGTGCTGCGCGGACGTGGTTTAGCCGGCGCCAGTATCCCGTGCAGGCGGTCGACGACGTGTCCTTCGATGTCGCCCGGGGCGAAACGCTGTCGCTGGTCGGTGAGTCAGGATGCGGAAAGACCACCACGGCCAAATCCGTGCTCCGGCTGATCGAGCCGACGGCGGGTTCCGTGCGTCTGGACGGCGAAGAAGTGACCGGGCTCGGGCGGGAAGAGATGCGCCAAAGGCGGCGCGATCTCCAGATCATTTTCCAGGATCCCTATGCCTCCCTGAATCCGCGCATGACGGCCGGAGACATCGTCGCCGAGCCGATGCGGAACTTCTCGCTTGACGGGCTGACGTCGGAGAAGGCGCGCAGCGAGCGGGTGAAGTGGTTGTTTTCAAAGGTGGGCCTGCGCGCCGAGGCGATGAAGAAATACCCCTACGAGTTCTCGGGCGGGCAGCGGCAGCGCCTGGGCATTGCCCGGGCGTTGGCGCTGAGTCCGAAGCTCATCGTCTGCGATGAACCCGTCTCGGCGCTCGATGTGTCGGTGCAGGCCCAGGTCATCAACTTGCTGATGGATCTGCAGGCGGAGTTCGGGGTGGCCTATCTTTTCGTCGCACACGATCTCGCCGTCGTTCGACACATCAGCCATCGTGTGGCCGTGATGTATCTGGGAAAAATTGTCGAGATCGCGGACCGCGACACCCTGTTTTCCTCTCCACGACATCCCTATACCGAGATCCTGCTGTCGGCGGTTCCTGCACCCACGCCAGGAAAGCGTGCCGAACGCAGGGTGATGTCAGGCGATCCGCCAAGCCCGGCGAACCCGCCCACCGGTTGTCGTTTTCACCCGCGCTGTCCGCTCGCCGCGCCTGTTTGTCGTCAAGTCAGCCCGTCATTGACGCCGCGCTCCGACGCCGTCGGCGCCAAAACGGCCCACTTTGTGGCTTGCCACGTCCGTTAGTTCGCACCTGTGAGGAATATTTCATGAGCACCCATGTCGAGAGCGCGCCGAAGCATTTTGATCTGTTGATCCGTGGGGGGACGGTCATTGACGGAACGAGGCGGCCCCGATTCGTGGCCGATATCGGAATTGTCGGTGACCGTATCGCCGCAATCGGCGAGCTCGCGGAGAGCACAGCCGACGCGGTTGTCAGCGCCAAGGGAAAGATCGTCGCGCCCGGATTCATCGACTCGCATACCCACGATGATCAGGTACTGCTGTCTCAGCCCCACATGCCGTTCAAGATCTCTCAGGGTGTGACGACGGTAGTGACCGGCAACTGCGGCATCAGCATTGCCCCGCTGAGAGACAGTTGCCCCATGCCTGCGCCGCTCAATTTGCTCGATGACCAAGACAGCCCCCGGTTTGCCACGTTCGCCGACTACATGGCGCAACTGCGACAGCAGCCACCATCGGTCAATGTCGCGGCGCTCGTCGGGCATTCCACCCTGCGCGCGATGTGCATGTCCTCGCTTGACCGGGCCGCTCGTCCGGACGAGATCCGCGACATGCGGGGGCGGCTGGAAGAGGCGCTGGAGGCGGGTGCCTTGGGCATGTCCACCGGAACGTTCTACCCGCCCGCCATGCATGCGCCAACCGAAGAGATTGTCGAGGTCGGCCGCCCGCTGTCTGCTGTTGACGCCTTGTATGTCACGCATATGCGCGACGAGGCCGACCGATCACTGGAGGCGCTGGAAGAGAGTTTCTTCATCGGTCGTGAGCTGAATGTCCCGGTTGTGATCTCGCACCACAAACTCAAGTTTGCACAGAACTTCGGGAAATCAGGGGTCACGCTGGCCCGCATTGCCGAGGCAATGAAACGCCAGCGGGTCTACCTGGACTGCTATCCATACAACGCCAGTTCGACCATGCTGCATACCGATGCCGCTCGGCTTCACGGAAAGGTGCTGATCGCTTCGAGTGATGCCTATCCGGAATGTTCGGGAAGAGATCTCGACGAGGTCGCGGCCGAGTGGCAGGTGTCGAAAACAGAGGCAGCGCGGCGCCTGCAACCGGCCAGTGCGGTTTACTACAACATGGATGAGCGTGACGTGCAGAGCATTCTTGCATTCGAAGATACGATGATCGGCTCGGATGGCATCCCGACGGGGGATCAGCCGCATCCCAGATTGTGGGGCACGTTCCCCCGCGTGCTGGGGCGCTACAGCCGTGAGCTCGGATTGTTCTCGCTGGAAACCGCCGTTTGGAAAATGACGGGATTGACGGCGAGTCGATTTGGGCTGGCGCATCGAGGGCAGTTGGCCGCGGGTTGTTTTGCGGATCTCGTTGTCTTTGATGCCGAAACGATTCGCGATGCAGCCACCTACGACGTGCCCAAACAGATGGCCGAGGGGATCGAGACCGTTGTCGTCAATGGTGTCGTGACGTGGCGTACCGGATCGCATCAAGGGGCGCGAAACGGCCGGGTCATTTCGCGTTCAAACACCGCGCATCGGTATGGTTTGGGCGATGCCGACACGCGCCCGCACGGGGCGTGAACCTCCTGTCCTGGTTTTCGTGACATGAGCGTGAGGGTGGCGGGGGGGATTCACGCGGCCGGGGCTGAGCGCACAGAGAGTCAAACGCAAGAAGGCCTTCAGGGAAAAGGGCTGCGCCCCGGCAATGACAAGCAACGGCCTCCTCACGATCCGAACGACGCCCGCCCGCGTATGTGGGGCGGGCCACAACGGATGAAAGAGGTATCGGTCCTGAAGACAGGGCCAAAGGTGAGCTCGGATGCGCAAGCAGCAGGGTGTGCTGGAACCTTTGCAGTCGATTTTTTCGGCGCTGCTACGACACCGTGTACGAAGAGGGGGCGTCCAGGTCGAAATGCGTCACAAACTGATGTCGATGAAAACCCGTGATACCGGCGCTTAAGCCAATTTACGTCGAATGTCATTTACAGGATGACTCGGCGTACCGATAGACATTTCCAGACTCATAACCCGGCCAGCTCAAATCCTGCCCCGACAGCCGCGTCAACACGGGCGTTCAAGGCAAAAAAATCCCAACCGATAAGGGTTGGGATTTTGGTAAATGGTGGAGCCGGGGGGAATCGAACCCCCGTCCGCAAGCCCTCCACAATGAGCTCTACATACTTGTCCCGTCTATTTGGATTTAATCATGGGGGTTGGCCGACAGGCGGGCCGTCCCACAACGAGTTACCTTGGTTTTAGGAGCTGCGCCAAGTAACCCGACGCAACCACGAGTTCCTGTAAATGACACTGCAAGAAAGAGCTTTCACCCAATCATCCGACCCAGGAACCTGTCGGGGCAGCGCCCACCGGGATTAAGCGGCGAGTGCGAAACGCTTGTCGTTGGCGTTTAGTTTGTTTCCAGCTGATTTACGAGGTAACTGGACCTCGGTATGCACTCAAATGCTTTGCGACCCACGTCGAAGCCAAGTCGGCCCCTTGAAGTGCTAATTGGGGATGTTTTCCCAGACTTCAAGCCCTTGCAGTTTAGCATGAGTTTCAGGTGCGGATGTGGAGGAGTGCTTCCGGTGAGTCGACGATCCAGTCGGCGCCCCAGGTGTCGATGGGGTGGTCCACGCCAAGGTAGCCCCATCCGGCGGCGGCGGTTGGCATGCCGGCCGCCTTGCCGGCGGTAATGTCCCGCAGATCGTCGCCCACGTAGAGCGTCCGGGCGGGCGCGACGTTCAGCGTGTCGCAGGCGAACAGAAGGCTGTCCGGGGCGGGTTTGGGGCGTGCGGTGGTGTCGCCGCTGACGATGCATGCGGCGCGTGGGCCGAGGGGCAGCGCGTTGAGCAGGGGTTCGGTGAAGCGACGGGGTTTGTTGGTGACAATCCCCCAGGGCGTGCCCCGCGATTCCAATGCGTCGATGAGCGCTTCGATGCCGGGAAAGAGCGTGCTGTTGACGCACAGGCCTTTGCTGTAGTGCGCCAGGAAGCGTGCGGCGAGGTCGGCGTAGGTGTCGGCCTCGGGTGTCAGACCGTAGCCGATCCGGAGCATGCCGCGCGTGCCGGCCGAGGTGTGCGGCCGGAGCGTGGCGAGCGGGAGGGGAGGCCGGCCATCTTCAGCCAGGAGCGCATTGAGGGCGCCGCCGAGGTCGGGGGCCGTATCGGCGAAGGTGCCGTCCAGGTCGAACAGGACGGCTTCAAACATGGCGCCGGGTGTGCATGAGGTAATTGACGTCGGCGTCGCGGCAGAGTGAATAGGTTTGCGACAACGGGTTGTAGGTGAGGCCGGTGAGCGTGTCGACGTCGAGATCACAGGCCCGGCAGTGCCTGGCCAGTTCGGACGGCTTGATGAACTTGGCGTAATCGTGCGTTCCGCGCGGCAGCATTCTCAGAAGATACTCGGCGCCGATTACCGAGAGCAGATATGCCTTCGGGTTCCGGTTGATGGTCGAGAAAAAGACATGGCCGCCCGGTTTGACGAGAGTGGCGCACGCGCGAACGATGCTGGCCGGGTCGGGAACGTGTTCGAGCATTTCCAGGCAGGTGACCGCATCGAAGCTGGCCGGTTGTTCGGCCGCCAGCGCTTCGGCGCTGATCAGCCGGTAGTCGATCTTCAGCCCGGATTCATGCAGATGCAATTTCGCGACAGACAGCGATTTTTCGCCCAAGTCGATGCCGGTGACCTGGGCGCCCCGTGCGGCCATGCCTTCAGCCAGCAGGCCGCCGCCGCAGCCGACATCGAGGACGGTTTTTCCCTGCAGCGGAAACAGGCTGTCGATCCAGTCGAGTCGAAGCGGGTTGATTTCGTGAAGCGGGCGGAATTCCGATTCCGGATCCCACCAGTGATGGGCGAGATCGCCGAATTTCTGGAGTTCGGTAGGGTCTGCGTTCATGGCGAGTGTCGAGCAGGAGAGGGTGTGCCGGGACGATAGCAGAAAAGAAAAAGCCCCGCATGGCGGGGCTTTTTCAGTCGAAGGTGCTCGGATTACTTGGAGCCGATCACTTCGATTTCAACGCGGCGGTCCGGCTGCAGGCAGTCGATCAGGGCCTTGCGGCTCTTCTGGTTGCAGCCCTTGGTCACCGGCTGGGACTCGCCTTTGCCTTCGGTGTAGACACGGTTGGCTTCAACGCCCTTGCTCACCAGGTACTGCTTGACGGCGGCAGCGCGCTTCTCGGACAGCTTCTGGTTGTAGGAGGCGGAACCCAGGCGGTCGGTGTGACCAACGGCCAGGATCACTTCCAGCTTCAGTGCGCCAGCTTCAGCAGCCAGCTTGTCCAGCTTGGCTTTGCCTTCCGGCTTCAGCACGGCCTTGTCGAAATCGAACAGGGCGTCGGCAGCCAGCTTGACCTTGTCTGCGGAGGGCTTCGGTGCCGGAGCCGGCGCCGGAGCGGCCTTCGGTGCAGCTGCCATCGGGGCAACGCACTTGTCTTTCGGGACGATATCGCTGTCACACCCGCAGCCGACCGGGAACTCGCCAGCCAGCACGCTGGAGGCCGCTGCCGGGCTCCAGTAGCCAGTGCGCCAGCACAGGCCGGTGCCGCTCTTGGCGACGACGTTGCGACCGTCGATCACGTAGGGGATGTCGCCCTGGCCGGTGACTTTGATGTCGTCAGCGATCGCGGCCGATGCCGAGACACCAAGCGCGGCAGCAGCGGCTGCCATGATGAGATGCTTTTTCATTTCTTTGATCATATGTTCCTCGTCACAGGGCAAGGTTGAACGGTGAAAGTTCCGCGGTCTTTGTCGCGGTACTAGTCGATTCGACTACCGAGCTTATTCTGCCATACGCGTGCAACGCCAAGCAATTCATTGTCTGCTTTTTGCAACACTTGTTTTTTTGAAACGCGCGCCTGTCCAGCGATCCAGACGTCCGATACGTATTCTCGGCCCGCGCAATATACAAGATGGGAGACCGGGTCGAAGCAGGGTTGTGTTTCAAATGGTGACAGGTCGACAGCGCACAGGTCGGCCCACTTGCCTTTTTCAATGCTGCCGAGGCTGGCTTCGAGGCCCAGGGCGCGGGCGCCGTGCTGGGTGGCCATGCGCAGGGCGGTTTTTGCGGGGATGGCGGCGGCGTCCTCCGTGCTGACTTTGGCGAGCAGGGCGGACAGGCGCATTTCCTGAAAAATGTCGAGTCGGTTATTGCTCGCCGCGCCGTCTGTCCCGAGGCCGACCGGAATGTTGTGTTTTAGCGCTTCGGTGATCGGGGCGATGCCCGAGGCGAGTTTCATGTTCGAGGTGGGGCAGTGCGCAAGCGTGCAACCGTGCCGGGCGAGGGTGTGGATTTCGCCGGGGGTCAGATGCACGGCGTGGACGCCGATGAGCTGGCTGTCGACGACGCCGAGCCGCGCCAGGCGCTCGAGTGGCCGCTCGCCGTATTGTTTCAGGCTGTCGTCGATTTCCTGTCGGGTTTCGTGGATGTGGATGTGGATGGGAAGGTCAAGCTCGTTGGAGAGGCTGACGATACGGCTGAAGGTGTTGTCCGACACCGTGTAGGGGGCGTGCGGCGCGAGGGCGAAACGCACCAGCGGATGGCCGCGCCAGGCGTCGCGGGCGGCCAGGCCCTTGCTGAGGTATTCGTCGGCACTCGCGGCGTAGGTGGTCGGAAAGTCGATGGTGGTGATGCCGATGACGCAGCGCATGCCGAGGGTGTCGAAGGCGGCAGCGGCGGCGTCGGGATAGAAATACATGTCGTTGCAGGTGGTAACCCCGCCGCGGAGCATTTCGGCGGCGGCCAGCAGGGTGCCGTCGCGCACGAAGGCCGGGCTGACATGCTTTGCCTCGGTGGGCCAGATGGCGGTCTGGAGCCAGGTCATCAGCGGCAGGTCGTCGGCGATGCCGCGCATGAGTGTCATGGCGGCATGGGTGTGCAGGTTGATCAGGCCGGGGATCAGGACATGGTCGGGGAGGTGGGTTTCAGCGTTTGTGCGATAGCGTTCGTGCGCGAGATGGGTGGGGATGACATCGATGATGCGTCCGTCGCGAATCGCGACGCTGTGGTGTTCGAGGGTGCTGTCCGCGGCATCGACCGGGACAACCCAGCGCGCGCTGATCAGGAGGTCGACCTGTTCGCTCATCGGGGGTTTGCCTTGGGGGTGGGTGGATCGAGTTGGCATTCAAGCCCGAGGCGAGGCAAAGATCAAGTTGGCGGGTTGTTGCCGTTGCCATGGCGCACGAGATCGTCGCTTTGGCGTGCGGGGTATTGGTGGTACGGGGGGAGAAGGCAAGGCCTGGCGTGGTAATATTTCCTTCTTTTGAATGCCGCCTTTTCGGGCCCGCTGACAACCATGGATCAATTCGCCAAAGAGACCCTTCCGATCAGCCTTGAGGAAGAGATGCGTCATGCCTATCTCGATTACGCGATGAGCGTGATCGTCGGGCGGGCGCTGCCCGATGTGCGGGATGGTCTCAAGCCGGTGCACCGGCGTGTGCTGTTTGCGATGCACGAGGCCAACAATGCGTGGAACCGCCCTTATGTGAAGTGTGCGCGGGTGGTCGGTGAGGTGATGGGTAAGTATCACCCGCACGGCGACTCGGCCATTTACGACACGCTGGTGCGCATGGCGCAGAACTTCTCGCTGCGCTACATGCTGGTCGATGGGCAGGGCAACTTCGGTTCGATCGACGGCGACAACGCGGCGGCGATGCGTTACACCGAGTGCCGCCAGGCGCGGGTGGCCAGCGAGTTGTTGTCGGATATTGACAAGGAAACCGTCAACTTCGTCCCCAACTACGACGGCAAGGAGCGCGAGCCGGCGGTGTTGCCGGCGCGGATTCCGAACCTGCTGATCAATGGCTCGTCGGGCATTGCCGTGGGTATGGCCACCAACATCCCGCCGCACAACCTGCGCGAGGTGATCGACGCCTGCCTGTTGCTGCTGAACGAGCCCGAGACCGACATCGAGGCGCTGATCCGCATCGTCAAGGCGCCGGACTTCCCCACCGCGGGCCTGATCTACGGCCTGTCGGGCGTGCATGACGGCTACCGCACCGGCCGCGGCCGGGTGGTGATGCGCGCGCGCACCCATTTCGAAGACCTGGAACGCGGCAACCGTCAGGCGATCATCGTCGACGAGATGCCCTACCAGGTAAACAAGCGCGCCTTGCTCGAGCGCATTGCCGAGCTGGTGAACGAGAAGAAGATCGACGGCATTTCCGAGATCCGCGACGAGTCCGACAAATCCGGCATGCGCGTGGTGATCGAGCTCAAGCGCGGCGAAGTGCCCGAGGTGGTGCTCAACAACCTGTTCAAGCAGACGCAGTTGCAGGACACCTTCGGCATGAACATGGTGGCGCTGGTCGATGGTCGCCCCAAGGTGCTCAACCTGCACCAGATGCTCGATTGCTTCCTGCAGCACCGGCGCGAGGTGGTTACCCGTCGCACCATTTATGAACTGCGCAAGGCGCGCGAGCGCGGGCATGTGCTCGAAGGCCTGGCGGTGGCGCTGTCGAACGTGGACGAGGTGATCGCGCTGATCAAGGCGGCGCCGACGCCGGCCGATGCCAAGGAAGGCCTGATGACCCGCATCTGGCGCTCGCCGCTGGTCGAGGAGATGCTCTCCCGTGCGGCGGCTGACCGCGAAGCCTTCCGCCCGGCGGGCCTGCCGGCCGAGTTCGGTTTGCTCGACAACGGCTATCGCCTGTCCGAAGCGCAGGCGCAGGCCATCCTCGAGCTGCGCCTGCAGCGCCTGACCGGGCTGGAGCAGGACAAGATCGTGGCCGAATACCGCGAGGTGATGGAAACCATCGCCGATCTGCTCGACATCCTGGCGCGCCCGGAGCGCGTGACCAGCATCATTGGTGAGGAACTGGCGGCGATTCGCGAGCAGTACGGCGACGAGCGTCGCTCCGAGGTCGTGCTCGACACCGCCGATATCAATATTGAAGACCTGATCGCGCCCGAAGACATGGTGGTGACCCTGTCGCACACCGGTTACTTCAAGCGCCAGCCGCTGACCGACTACCGCGCCCAGCGCCGCGGCGGCCGCGGCAAGCAGGCCACGGCGATGAAGGACGACGACTTCATCGACCGCCTGTTCGTGGCCAACACCCACGACACCATCATGTGCTTCTCGAACCGCGGCCGCGCCTACTGGCTCAAGGTGTACGAGGTGCCAGAGGGCACGCGCAACTCGCGCGGCAAGCCGATCGTCAACCTGTTCCCGCTGCTCGAGGGCGAGAAGATCACCGCCGTGCTGCCGGTCAAGGCCTTCGACGAGGATCACTTCGTCTTCATGGCGACCTCGCGCGGCACGGTCAAGAAGACCCCGCTGTCCGACTTCTCCAACCCGCGCAAGGCCGGCATCATCGCCGTCGGGCTGGACGAAGACGACTACCTCATCGGCGTGGCGATCACCGACGGCCAGTGCGACGTGATGCTGTTCTCCGACGCCGGCAAGGCGGTGCGCTTTGCCGAGACCGATGTGCGCCCGATGGGCCGCACCGCGCGCGGCGTGCGCGGCATGATGCTCGAATCCGGCCAGCAGGTGATCAGCATGCTGGTGGCCGACGACGAGAACTGGTCGGTGCTCACCGCCACCGTCAATGGCTACGGCAAGCGCACGCCGATCAGCGAATACACCCGCCACGGCCGCGGCACCAAGGGCATGATTGCCATCCAGTCGTCCGAGCGCAACGGCAAGCTGGTGGGGGCCGTGCTGGTCAAGCCGGAGAACGAGATCATGCTGATCTCCACCGGCGGCGTGCTGATTCGTACCAAGGTCGAGCATATCCGTGAGATGGGTCGCTCGACCCAGGGCGTGACGCTGATTTCGCTCGATGACGGCACCCATCTGGCCGGGATCGAGCCGGTGGCCGAGACCGAGGACGAAGACGAATTCCTCGAAGAGCGCTTGGCGGCCGCCGAGGCCGAGGGCATGGTGGCCGACGTGCCGCCCCCGGCCGGCGAGGCGGATGCCGCCGACGACGAAACCCCCGACGGAGCCGAATGATGTCGCGTGTGTTCAATTTCAGCGCCGGTCCCGCGGCGCTGCCCGAGTCGGTGCTGCGTCGTGCCGCCGAGGAGATGCTCGACTGGCACGGCACGGGCGTCAGCGTGATGGAGATGAGCCATCGCAGCCCGGCCTTCCAGTCGATCTACGAACAGACCGAAGCCGATCTGCGCGAACTGCTGGCCGTGCCGCCCAACTACCGCATCCTGTTCATGCAGGGCGGGGCGATTGCCGAGAACGCGCTGGTGCCGATGAACCTGCTCGGCAGCAAAACGACAGCCGATTACGTGGTGACCGGCTCGTGGTCCGCCAAGTCGCAAAAGGAAGCGCGGCGCTACTGTGAGGTGAACATCGCAGCCTCGTCCGAAGCGGCGGGCTTCAACACCGTGCCGGCCCTGGCCGACTGGCAGTTGTCGGCCGACCCGGCCTACCTGTTCGTGTGCACCAACGAGACGATCGACGGCGTGGAATTCGGCTTCGACCCCGATCTGGCCGAGATCGGCCGCGCTGAGGTACCGGTGGTGGCGGATGTGTCCTCGCACATCCTCTCGCGTGCCGTCGATGTGTCGCGCTACGGTGTGCTGTTTGGCGGAGCACAGAAAAACATCGGCCCGGCCGGCCTGACGATTGTCATCGTGCGCGAGGATCTGCTCGGCCGCGCCCACAAGGACTGTCCCTCGGCCTTTGACTACAAGCTGGTGGCCGACAATAACTCCATGTACAACACGCCGCCGACCTACGCGATCTACATCGCCGGGCTGGTTTTTCAGTGGCTGCGCGCCCAGGGCGGCGTCGAGGCCATCGAGGCGGTCAACAAGGAAAAGGCGGATCGGCTCTACGGCTTCATCGACCAGAGCGGCTTCTACCAGAACCGCATCGATCCGCGTTATCGCTCGCGCATGAACGTGCCGTTCTTCCTGGCCGACGAATCGCGCAATGCCGCCTTCCTCGAGCAGAGCTCGGCGGCCGGGCTGGTACAGCTGAAGGGGCACAAATCGGTGGGCGGCATGCGCGCCTCCATTTACAACGCGATGCCGCTGGCCGGCGTCGAGGCACTGATCGATTTCATGCGGGACTTTGAAAGGCGGAACGGGTGATGGCAGAAGGGATGAGCGAAGAGCAGGAACTGCTCAAACTGCGCAATGAAATCGATGCGATCGACGACGCACTGCTGGCCAGCATGTCCCGCCGTGGCAAGCTGGCCCAGCGCGTGGGCGAGATCAAGCAGGGCAATATCTACCGCCCCGAGCGCGAGGCCCAGGTGCTGCGCCGGCTCGCCGACGAAAACCCCGGCCCCTTGCCGTCGACCGCCGTGCAACGAATTTTCCGCGAATTGATGTCGGCCTGTCTGGCGCTGGAGCAGCCGCTCAAAGTGGCCTATCTCGGCCCGGCGGGCACCTTCTCGGAGAGTGCCTCGCGCAAGCATTTCGGCAGCGCGCCGACCTTCATGCCGATGCTGGCCATCGACGACGTGTTCCGCTCGGTCGAAGCCGGCAGCGTCGATTACGGCGTGGTGCCGGTCGAAAACTCCACCGAAGGTGCCATCGGCCGCACGCTCGACCTGTTGCTGCTCAACCCGCTCAAGATCTGTGGCGAGGTCAAGCTGCGCATTCACCAGCACCTGATGTCCAAGGCCGACGGCCTGGGCGCGGCGCGGCGTGTGTATTCGCATGCGCAGAGCCTGGCGCAGTGCCAGGAATGGCTCAACCGCAACCTGCCGTCGCTGCCGCGCGTGCCGGTGGCGAGCAATGCCGAAGCGGCGCGGCTGGCGGCCGAAGACCCGGAGTCGGTGGCCATCGCCGGTGAAGCGGCGGCCGAGCTGTACGGCCTCAATATCCTGGCCGGCAATATTGAAGACGACCCCAACAACACCACGCGCTTCCTGGTCATCTGCCAGCATGACGCCGGCCCCTCGGGCAAGGACAAGACCTCGCTGGTGTGCTCCACGCCCAACCGCGCCGGCGCCATGCACCGTCTGCTGCAACCGCTCGCCGAGCATGGCGTGAGCATGACCAAGCTGCAGTCCCGGCCGGCCCGTTCCGGCCTGTGGGAATACGTCTATTACATCGATTTTGAAGGTCACCAGAGTGAGCCCAAGGTCGTGGCGGCGCTGGCCGACCTCGAGCACAACGCCAGCTTCGTGAAAGTGCTCGGCTCCTACCCGGTGGCCGCGCTCTGAACACTGTTGTGTCACAGGACACCTGACTACCAAGAAAAGGCATCACCGAGGAGACCGAGTCATGTCAATCGCCGATCAGGCGCCGGACTACATCCGGGCCATTTCCCCCTACCAGCCGGGCAAGCCCATCTCGGAGCTGGCGCGTGAAATGGGGTTGGTCGAGGCCAGCATCGTCAAACTGGCCTCCAATGAAAACCCGTTGGGCATCAGCCCGCTGGCCAAAGAGGCGTTGGGGCGGGCGGTGGCTGAACTGGCGCGCTACCCGGACGGCAATGGCTTTGCGTTGAAGGCGGCCTTGTCCGAGCGGACGGGCGTGGCGATGAACGGCATCGTGCTGGGCAACGGCTCGAACGATATTCTCGAGCTGGTGGCGCGGACCTTCCTCACGCCCGGTGCCGAGGCGGTGTTTTCGCAGCATGCGTTTGCGGTCTATCCGTTGGCAACGATGGCGGTTGGCGCCCGGCCGGTGGCGGTGCCGGCCAAGGATTTCGGCCATGACCTCGACGCCATGGCCGCCGCGGTGACTGACAAGACGGGCGTGGTGTTCATCGCCAACCCCAACAACCCGACCGGCACCTTCCTGTCGGGGGCGCAGATCGAAGCCTTTTTGCGGAAAATCCCCGAGCGGGGGCTGGTGGTGCTCGACGAGGCCTATACCGAATATCTGTCGGAATCCGATCGCTATGACGCCATCGGCTGGCTGGCGCGCTTTCCCAACCTGCTGATCTCGCGGACCTTCTCCAAGGCCTACGGCCTGGCGGGTCTGCGGGTGGGTTATGGCCTGGCGCATCCGAGCGTGACGGATCTGCTCAATCGTGTGCGCCAGCCCTTCAACGTCAACAGCCTGGCCCTTGCCGCGGCGACCGCCGCACTGGGCGATGACGAGTTCCTGGCCAAGAGCGCGGATCTGAACCGTCGCGGCATGGCCCAGTTGACCGACGCCTTCAAAGCCTTGTCGCTCGAATGGATTCCGTCGTGGGGCAACTTCGTGACCGTCAAGGTTGGCGACGGTGATGCGGTCAACCGCAAACTGCTGGCCCAGGGCGTCATCGTGCGGCCGATCGGTGGCTATGGCATGCCGCAATGGCTGCGTGTGTCGATCGGGCTGCCGGAAGAAAACGCCCGCTTCATCGCGGCCTTGCCGCAGGCACTGGCCTGATGGCGGAGGTGCCGATTCGTCGGCTGGTGGTGTGTGGTGTCGGCCTCATCGGCGGCTCGTTTGCCCTCGCACTGAAAGCGGCCGGGATGGTCGAGCAGGTCGTGGGGGTCGGGCGCACCCGGGCGTCGCTGGAGCGCGCCAAGGCGTTGGGCGTGATCGACGAAATCGCCCTGGACTGGGCCAGTGCCTTGCACGGTGCGGATTTCGTGCTGCTGGCAATGCCGGTCGGTCAGGCCGGTGCCGTCATGGCAGCGATGGCGCCGCATCTGGGCAGCGGCACCCTCGTTACTGACGCCGGCAGTACCAAGCGGGATGTCATCGAGGCCATTTATGCGAATCTCGACGCCCAGTTGAGCCACGTGGTGCCGGCGCACCCGATCGCCGGCGCCGAAAAGAGCGGCGCGGACGCGGCATTCGCCACGCTCTACCAAGGGCGCAATGTGGTGGTCACGCCGCTGCCCGAGAATGACCCGGCCGCGGTTGTGCGGGTGCGCGAGGTCTGGGCGGCCTGTGGCGCCACGGTGCGCGACATGAGCCCGCAGGACCACGACCGTGTTTTTGCCGCGGTCAGCCATTTGCCGCATCTGCTGGCCTTCGGCTTGGTCCACGACCTGGCTGGCCGGGCCAATGCCGAGCAGCTGTTCAGTTTTGCCGCCAGCGGCTTTCGCGATTTCACCCGCATCGCCGGTAGCCACCCGGAGATGTGGCGGGACATCTGCATGGCCAACCGCCACGCACTGACCGCCGAGCTCGACCAATACCTCGGTGAGCTGGCCTACCTGCGCGCGTTGCTGATGTCCGGCGACGGTGCCCGGCTCGAGGCGCTGTTTGGCGAGGCGCGCGAGGCGCGTAACCGCTGGGCCGAAAAAACCTTTCCTTCTTGATTCTTACGGATGCTGTGACGTGGAAACCCTTGATCTAGCCCCGATGCTGCGGGCGGCGGGCACGGTTCGCCTGCCAGGTTCGAAAAGCATTTCCAACCGGGTGTTGTTGCTTGCCGCGCTGGCCGAGGGGCAGACCCGGGTGCACGATCTGCTGCGCTCGGACGACACCGAGCGCATGCTGGAGGCGCTGCGCGCCCTGGGCGTGAACTGGCAGCAAGATGCCGCCGGTGGGGTCTATCGTGTCGATGGCGTGGCCGGCCGCTTCCCGGTGGCCGAGGCGGACCTGTTCCTGGGTAATGCCGGTACCGCCTTCCGGCCGCTGACCGCGGCGCTGGCGCTGTCGGGGGGCGATTACCGGCTGTCGGGCGTGCCGCGCATGCACGAGCGGCCGATCGGCGATCTGGTCGATGCGCTGGCGCAACTCGGCGCCGACATTGCCTACACCGGCAACCCCGGCTATCCCCCGTTGACCATCGGCAAGGGCGCGATCCGCGCCGGGGGCACGGTGTCGGTACGCGGCGATGTCTCCAGCCAGTTCCTCACCGCGCTGCTGATGGCCGCGCCGCTGACCGGCGTAGAGATCCATATCGAGGTGGTCGGCGAGCTGATCTCCAAGCCCTATATCGAGATCACGCTGAACCTGATGGCGCGCTTCGGCGTGACGGTCGCGCGCGAGGGCTGGCAGCGCTTCACCGTGCCGGGCGGCGTGCGTTATCGTAGCCCGGGCGACATCCATGTCGAGGGCGACGCGTCGTCGGCCTCGTACTTCCTCGCTGCGGGCGCCATCGGTGGCGGGCCGGTACGGGTCGAAGGCGTGGGGCGCGACAGCATCCAGGGCGATGTCCGTTTTGCCGAAGCGATCGAAAAGCTCGGCGTCCAGGTGACGCTCGGCGACAACTGGATCGAGGCGCGCGCCCCGGCCGGCGGCCGTCTCAAGGCCTTCGACATGGATCTCAACCATATCCCCGATGCGGCCATGACGCTGGCGGTGATGGCGGTGTTCTGCGATGGCCCGTGCCACTTGCGCAACATTGCCAGCTGGCGAGTGAAGGAAACCGACCGCATCGCCGCAATGGCCATCGAATTGCGCAAGGTGGGCGTCGAGGTCGAGGAGTTCGACGATGCGTTGCGCGTCTACCCCACCACGGCGCTGCACCACGCCGCCATCGACACCTACGACGATCACCGCATGGCGATGTGTTTTTCCCTGCTCAGCCTGGGCGGTGCACGCATCACCATCAACGATCCGGCCTGCGTGAACAAGACCTTCCCGACGTATTTCGACGCCTATCGCCGCATCACCGAGGTGGTGCCGGTGGTCGCCATCGACGGTCCGTCGGCCTCCGGCAAGGGGACGGTGGCTGCGCGCGTGGCCGAGGCGCTGGGCTACCACTATCTCGATAGCGGTTCGCTCTACCGGCTGGTGGCGCTGGCCGCGATCCAGGCCGGCGTTGGCGACGATGCCGCCGCCGTGACGGCGCTGGCCGAAGCGCTGCCGGCTGAATTCGTGGACGGACGGATCCTGCTGTCCGGCACGGATGTGACCGACGCCATCCGCAGTGAAGAGTGCGCCGCCATGGCCTCCACCGTGGCCGCCATCCCAGCGGTGCGCGCGGCCTTGCTCGAGCGGCAGCGCGCCTATCGCCGTGCGCCGGGCCTGGTGGCTGAAGGGCGTGATATCGGCTCGGTGATTTTTCCGGATGCGGCGAGCAAGTTTTTCCTGACAGCCTCGGTGGCGGCACGGGCGGAGCGGCGCTATAAGCAGTTGATGGAAAAGGGTTTGCCTGCTAACATTGACAGTCTTTCACGGGAGCTTTCCGAGCGTGATGCGCGAGACGCGGCACGCACGGTGGCGCCCTTGAAGCAGTTGCCGGATGCCGTGCTCGTCGAAACCTCAGACATGAGCATCGACGAAGCGGTCCGGTTCGTGACCGAACGCATCGCCTGAGGCGCGGCGGCGGTCGAAGCGTATTCCAGCCATTGGCTGGTGTTTTGATTAACTAACCCGCTGTCCTTGCGGCAGCAAGCAGGTCTCTTTTATGTCCATCCCCACTCCTGAAATGTCCATGGAAAGCTTTGCCGAACTGTTCGAGGAAAGCCTCGCGCTGCAGGAAATGCGCACGGGCGAAGTGATCACCGCCGAGGTGGTCCGCATCGATCAGAACTTCGTTGTCGTGAACGCCGGCCTGAAATCCGAAAGCTATGTGCCGGTCGAAGAGTTCCGCAACGACCACGGCGAGCTGGAAGTCAAAGAAGGCGACTACGTCCAGGTTGCCATCGACGCGCTCGAAGACGGCTACGGCGAGACCCGCCTGTCGCGTGACAAGGCCAAGCGCATCGCCGCCTGGAACGACCTGGAGCTGGCGCTCAACGAAGGTACCCTGGTCAATGGCGTGGTCAGCGGCCGCGTCAAGGGTGGTCTGACCGTCATGACCTACGGCATCCGCGCCTTCCTGCCCGGTTCGCTGGTCGACATGCGTCCGGTCAAGGACACCGCCCCGTACGAGGGCAAGGAATTCGAATTCAAGGTCATCAAGCTCGACCGCAAGCGCAACAACGTGGTTGTGTCGCGCCGTGCCGTGCTCGAAGAGACCATGGGCGAAGAGCGCGACAAGCTGCTCGAGAACCTGGCCGAAGGTCAGGTCGTCAAGGGCATCGTCAAGAACATCACCGACTACGGCGCGTTTGTGGACCTGGGCGGTATCGACGGCCTGCTGCACATCACCGACCTGGCCTGGCGCCGTGTGCGTCACCCGTCGGAAGTCGTGGCCGTGGGCGACGAGCTCGAAGCCAAGGTGCTCAAGTTCGACCGCGAGCGTTGCCGCGTGTCGCTGGGTCTGAAGCAGCTGGGCGAAGATCCGTGGGTCGGCATCGGCCGTCGCTACCCGACCGGCACCCGCCTGTTCGGCAAGGTCACCAACATCACCGACTACGGCGCGTTCGTCGAAGTCGAGCAGGGCATCGAAGGCCTGGTGCACGTCTCCGAGATGGACTGGACCAACAAGAACATCCACCCGAACAAGGTCGTCCAGCTGGGCGACGAGGTGGAAGTCATGATCCTCGACATCGACGAAGAGCGTCGCCGTATCTCGCTGGGCATGAAGCAGTGCATGGCCAACCCGTGGGACGAGTTCGCCATGAACTTCAAGAAGGGCGACAAGGTCTCCGGTCAGATCAAGTCGATCACCGACTTCGGCGTGTTCATCGGTCTGGATGGCGGCATCGACGGTCTGGTGCACCTGTCCGACCTGTCGTGGTCCGAGCAGGGCGAAGAGGCCGTGCGTCGCTTCAAGAAGGGCGACGAAGTGGAAGCCGTGGTGCTGGCCATCGACGTCGAGCGCGAGCGTATCTCGCTGGGCATCAAGCAGCTCGATGGGGATCCCTTCACCAACTACATCGCCACCCATGACAAGAACAGCCTCGTGCGCGGCACCGTCAAGACGGTCGATGCGCGCGGCGCCGTGATCTCGCTGGGCGATGACATCGAAGGCTACCTGCGCGTGTCCGAAGCGGCTCCGCACCGTGTCGACGATCTGACCTCCATGCTGAAGGAAGGCGACGAGGTCGAGGCCATGATCATCAACGTGGACCGCAAGTCCCGTTCGATCAACCTGTCGATCAAGGCCAAGGATCAGGCCGAGACCTCTGACGCCATGCAGAAGCTGGCCGCCGAGAGCTCTGCCGCGACGGGCACCACCAGTCTGGGTGCGCTGCTCAAGGCGAAGCTGGACGAGCAGAAGCAATAATTGGTGCAGTCATGACCAAATCGGAGCTCATTGCGCGACTGGCGGCACGTTTCCCGCAGTTGGTTGCCAAGGATGCCGATTATGCTGTCAAGATGATTCTCGATGCGATGACCGACTCTCTGTCACGTGGTGATCGCATCGAGATTCGCGGCTTCGGCAGCTTTGCGCTCAACTATCGCCCGCCACGCATGGGCCGCAATCCGAAATCCGGCGAACGGGTCGAGGTTGCGGAGAAGCATGTGCCGCATTTCAAGGCGGGCAAGGAATTGCGGGAGCGTGTCGATCTGACCGATTGATCGGATCAGGTCGTGTCATTCGGGAAGGCGGTTTCGACCGCCTTCTTTTTTGTCCACGAGTCGGCCATAATCCCCCCCTATGCGAATCATTGTCTGGATTATCCGCCTGGCGGTTTTTCTCGTTCTGTTCGGCTTTGCCGTCAAGAACGACCAGCTCATCACGCTGAATTTCTACATGGGCGAACAGTGGCAGTTGCCATTGGTGTTCGTCATTCTGGTCGCCTTTGCTGCGGGCGCCCTCGTCGGCGTGACGGCGACCCTGTCCTCGCTCGTCCGTCAGCGACGCGAGATCGGCCGGCTGCGCAAATCGCTGCGCAAGGCCGAGGCTGAGATCAAGTCGGCGACCACGACGGTGGTGCCCCGGCCCGACGGGGACGCACCGGAAGCGTTCTGACCCCCATGGAAATTGAATTCTGGTGGTTGCTGGCGCTGCCGCTGTTCTTTGCCTTGGGCTGGATGGCGGCGCGGATCGATATCCGGCATGTCATGAAAGAGTCGCGCAGCCTGCCGCGCTCGTACCTCAACGGACTGAATTTCCTGCTCAACGAGCAGCCCGACAAGGCGATCGACGCCTTCATCGAGGCGGTGCGCATCGATCCGGCCACGGTCGAGCTGCATTTTGCGCTCGGTAGCCTGTTTCGCCGCCGCGGCGAGACGGAGCGCGCCATCCGCATGCACCAGCATCTGGTCGATCGGGATGACCTCAACGAAGACCAGCGCCTGCAGGCGCTGGCCGAACTCGGACAGGACTACCTGAAAGCGGGGCTGCTCGATCGTGCCGAGGCGGTGTTCCTGCGCCTGCGGGATACGGCGTTGAACGATATCGCCTTGCGCGATCTGCTGGAAATCTATCAGCAGGAGAAGGACTGGCCCAAGGCCATCGAAATTGCCAAGGCCTTGCCCGACCATGAAAGCGTCTGGTGGCGCAAGGAAATGGCCAACTTCCATTGTGAGATGGCCTCCGATGCCCTGGCCGATTCCCGCCTGGACGACGCCGACACGGCCATCCAGGCGGCACTGCGGGTCAATCCCCGCTCGGTGCGGGGCAGCCTGATCAAGGGCGATCTGTGCGCTCACCGGGGCGAGCTCGACGAGGCCATTGCGGCCTGGAAGCGCATCGAGGGGCAGGACCCGCATTATCTCTCGCTGGCGGCCGAGCGCCTGATGAAGGCCTATGATGCCCAGGGGCGCATCGAGGACGGATTGCAGTTGCTGCGCGCCTACCTCGAGCGCCACGCCTCGCTCGACCTGCTCGATGTCTTGTTCGATCGCACCCTGAAGATCGCGGGCTCGCTCAGTGCCTACGATCTCGTGCGCGACGAACTGCGTCGCAATCCCAGTGTGCTCGGCCTGGACAAGATGCTCGAGGCGGCCCTGGTGGCCGCCCCGACCGAGTTGCGCCCCGACATCGAGCTGGTACGCCAGCTGGTCCACAGCCACACCCGTCGCGTTGCCCGCTACCGTTGCGACGCCTGCGGTTTCAAGGCCCGCCAGTTTTACTGGCGCTGTCCGGCCTGTGGCGGTTGGGAAACGACGCCGCCGCGGCGGACCGAAGAATACGATCTGGTGCCCTGAGCGATTTGGCGCTTGGGCACACGCAATGAGGACTGAGGGATGAAAGTTACCGTCATCGGAACAGGCTATGTCGGCCTGGTGTCGGGCGCCTGCCTGGCGGACGTGGGCAACGACGTGCTGTGTCTGGACGTCGATCCGGCCAAGATCAAGATTCTCGAGGACGGCGGCATTCCCATCCACGAACCGGGCCTGCTCGAGATCGTGCGGCGCAACGTCGAGGCGGGCCGCCTGTCCTTTACCACCGACATCGAAAAGGCGGCCAAGTGGGGGGTGACCCAGTTCATCGCCGTCGGCACGCCGCCGGATGAGGACGGTTCGGCCGACCTCAAGTATGTGCTGGCTGCTGCGCGCAACATCGGTAAGCACATGGACGGCTACCGGGTGATCGTGGACAAATCCACCGTGCCGGTGGGTACCGCCGACAAGGTGCGCGCCGCCGTGGCCGAGGAGCTGGCCAGTCGCGGCAGCAGCATCGAGTTCAGCGTGGTGTCGAACCCCGAGTTCCTCAAGGAAGGCGCGGCGATCGAAGACTTCATGCGGCCGGACCGCATCGTGGTCGGTGCCGAGGACGCGCAGGCCATCGACCTGATGCGCCAGCTCTACGCCCCGTTCCAGCGCAATCATGACCGCCTGGTGTTCATGGACGTGCGCAGCGCCGAAATGACCAAGTACGCGGCCAACGCCATGCTGGCGACCCGTATCAGCTTCATGAACGAACTGGCCAACCTGGCCGAGACGCTGGGCGCCGACATCGAGCTGGTGCGCCAGGGCATCGGCTCCGATCCGCGTATCGGCTGGCACTTCCTGTACGCCGGCTGCGGTTACGGCGGCTCGTGCTTCCCGAAGGATGTGAAGGCGCTGATCCGCACGGGGAGCGAGCATGGTCACGAGCTCAAGCTGCTGACGGCCGTCGAGGCGGCCAACGAGGTTCAGAAGCATGTGCTGGTGGAGAAGATCGTGCGCCGCTTCGGCGAAGACCTCACCGGTCGCCATTTCGCCCTGTGGGGGCTGGCCTTCAAGCCCAACACCGACGACATGCGCGATGCGCCCAGCCGCGTGATCATCCACGAGCTGTTCAAGCGTGGTGCCACCGTGGCGGCCTACGACCCGGTGGCGATGCAGGAAGCCGAGCGCATCTTTGGCGACGAGCCGCGCCTGAGCTATGCCGGCCGCCCCAAGAGCACGCTGGATAACGCCGACGCGCTGATCATCGTCACCGAGTGGAAGGAATTCCGCAGCCCCGATTTCGACGCCATCAAGTCGCGCCTCAAGCAAGCGGTGATCTTCGATGGCCGCAACATGTACGATCCGGCGCTGATCCGTGCCGAGGGCATCGAGTACTTCGGCATCGGGCGCAGCTAAGATGGGCGGTCGAGACCGGCTGCCGGACACCTCGGCCGCGCGCATCCTGGTGGTTGGCGATGTCATGCTGGATCGGTACTGGTTCGGCGATGTCAGCCGTATCTCGCCCGAAGCCCCGGTGCCGGTGGTACGCATGATGCGTTCGGAAGACCGCCCCGGCGGTGCGGCCAACGTGGCGCGCAACGCGTCGGCGCTCGGCGCCCAGGTGTCGCTGTTGTCGGTGGTCGGGCGTGACGAGGCGGGCGACTGCCTGGATCGTCTGCTCGCCGAATCGGCGGTCAGCGCCCACCTGTTTCGCGATGACAGCGTGCAGACCACGCTCAAGCTGCGGGTCATCGGGCGCAGCCAGCAATTGTTGCGCATCGACTTCGAGCAGCGGCCGCATGCCGACGTGCTGGCCGCCAAGCTCGACACCTTCGGGCAGCTGCTGGCCAGCCATGACCTGGTGCTGATTTCCGACTACGACAAAGGCGCGCTCGATCATGTCGAACGAATGATCGACCTCGCCAGGGCCGCCGGCAAGCCGGTACTGGTCGATCCCAAGGGCGACGACTTCACCCGCTACAGCGGCGCCACGGTGCTGACGCCGAATCGTGGCGAGCTGCAGGGCATCGTCGGCCGCTGGCGGTCAGAAGACGATCTGGCCGAGCGGGTCGAACGCCTGCGGCAGGAGCTGGCCATCGACGCCGTCTTGCTCACCCGTTCCGAAGACGGCATGACGCTTTTCGACAAGACCGGTGTCGCCCATGAACCGACGCGGGCACGCGAGGTCTTTGATGTATCGGGTGCGGGCGATACGGTGATCGCCACTTTCGCCGTCATGCTGGCCTGCGGACTGGCGCCGGCCGATGCCGTGCACTGGGCCAACCTGGCCGCCGGCATTGTGGTCGGCAAGCTCGGTACCGCGGTGGTCTCGCTCGATGAACTGCGCGCAAGCGCAACCTGATCAACGCTACACGGGACAAACGGATGCCATTCAAAACCCTTGAAGACTATGTCGGCGACACACCGCTGGTGCGGCTCAAGCGGATCAACGCCGGCAACGGCAACGTGATCCTCGCCAAACTCGAGGGCAACAACCCGGCAGGGTCGGTCAAGGACCGGCCTGCGCTGTCGATGATCCTCCGCGCCGAAGCGGCCGGCCGCATCCGGCCAGGTGACACCCTGATCGAGGCCACCAGTGGCAACACCGGCATTGCGCTGGCCATGGCGGCGGCGATCCGCGGTTACCGCATGATCCTCGTCATGCCTGAAAACCAGAGTGTCGAGCGCCGCCAGACCATGCGCGCCTTTGGCGCCGAGCTGATTCTCACGCCCAAGGCCGGCGGCATGGAGGTGGCGCGCGACATGGCCACGCGCATGCGCGACGAGGGCCAGGGCGTGATCCTCGACCAGTTCGGCAATCCGGACAATCCGGTGGCGCACTACGAGGGTACCGGCCCCGAACTGTGGCGCCAGACCGAGGGGCGCATCACCCATTTCGTCAGCTCCATGGGCACGACCGGCACCATCATGGGCACCTCGCGCTATCTCAAGGAGCAGAACCCGGCGATCCAGATCGTTGGCTGCGAGCCTGCCGAAGGGGCGCAGATTCCGGGTATCCGCAAGTGGCCCGAAGCCTATCTGCCGACCATCTACGATCCGTCGCGCGTGGACCGCATCGAGCCGGTCACCCAGGCCGATGCCGAGGACATGACGCGCCGCCTCGCCCGCGAGGAGGGAATCTTCGCCGGTATCTCGTCCGGCGGCGCCATGCACGTGGCGCTGCGTGTCGCGGCGCAGGTCAGCGATGCGGTGATCGTCAGCATCGTGTGCGACCGCGGTGACCGCTATCTGTCGACGGGTGTGTTCCCCGCCTGATCGCTCGCCCCGCCGATGCCCGCGGATGACGTGGGCGCTGGCGGTCATCCTGCTCTGGCCGTCCATGCTCTGGGCGAGCCTGCAACTCGACGTGGGGCGCCTCCAGCTCGCGGGCCTGTCCGCCCAAGGGACCGTGCTCTTCCTGGATGGCCAGGCCGGCTGGTTGCGCATCGCCACCCTCGAGGTGGCGGGGCGACAGTGGCGCGGTGTTCGCCTGGACTGCCCACGGCTGCGCCTGAATGACGGGCGTGTCGATTGCCGGGACGCCAGCATCGCCGGCGTTCCCGAGTTGGCCGACGCCCGCCTGGAGCTGGCATTTTCCACCACGACACGTACCGCAAACGTGACCGTCCGGTTCGCTGGCGGTGGGCGCGTGGTCGTTGCGCTCGGCCCCGGCGAGGCGATCAAGGCCGATCTTGCGCAGCTCCCGCTGGCCCTCGCCGCACGGCTGCTGCCTGATCTGGCGCGGTGGCAGGCACTGGGGACGGTGAGCGGGCGGGTGCGCCTGGCCGGCGCGCGTCTGGATGCCGAGCTGCACCTGGCGGGTGGCGGGTTTGCCGACGCCGCCGGTACCCATGCCGCCGAAGCCTTGGTCGGGCAACTGCAGCTTGGCGCCACGCGGCGCGATGGTGCTTGGCGCTGGCAGGCCGAGCTGGCGTGGACCGCCGGTGGGGTGTTCTGGGATCCGGTCTTTGTTCCGCCCGGCGTGTCGCTGCAGGCCAATGGCGTGCTCGATACGCGCCAGCTTAGCGTCGATGCGTTGCGCCTCCAGGCCCCCGGTGTCGATGCCGTCACCGGCCGGGCGGTGATCGACAGGGCCGGGCCGCGCTTGATGGAGGCCGACATGTCGGTGCACCGTGCCGACCTGGCGGTGATGGTGCCGCAGTTTGCGCTGCCCATGCTGGCGCCGGCGCAGGCCGAGCGCTGGCAGGTGGCCGGTTGGGCCGATGCCACGGTTCAGTGGCGCGACGGCCGTTTGCAGGCGGCCGAACTGACGCTCGATCAGGCAGGGTTTGCCTATCTCGGCCAGCGTTTTCGCGTGGGGCCGCTGTCCGGACGCCTGCCCTGGCATCGGGCCGATGCGCGGGCCGGGCGGCTGGCGGTTGACGGGCTGCATTGGCAGAAGCTGGATTTCCAGCCGTTCGCGCTGGAGGTGGCGGTCGATCAGGGTGTGGTGTCGATCCGCCCGGCGCGACTGCCCGTGCTCGACGGCGCCATCATCATCGACACGCTGACACTGGCGCGGACCGATACGGACTGGCGTGGCGAGGGCAGTTTTTTCATGGAGCCGGTGTCGATGCGTGCGCTGACCCGCGCGCTGGATCTGCCGGAAATGGCCGGGACCTTGTCGGCGTCCATGCCAGGCCTGGTGGTCACGCCGCAACGGATCGGGCTCGATGGCGCGCTGATCCTGGCGGTGTTCGACGGCTATGTCCAGGCCACCGGGCTGGAGGTGGTCGAGCCGTTCGGCCTGCTGCCGCGCCTGCGCGCCAATGTGGTGGCGGAGCACCTCGATCTGGCCCAGCTGACCGAGACCTTCTCGTTCGGCGCGGTCAGCGGTTTCATCGATCTGAGCCTCGCCGACCTGCAGATGGCGGCCTGGCGGCCGTTGCGTTTCGAGGCGACGGTGCGCAGCACGCCGGGCGACTACCCCCGCCGGATCAGCCAGCGCGCGGTAGAACATATCACCGCACTCGGCGGTGCCAGTGCCAGCGCAGCCATCCAGCGCAGCTTTCTGCAGTTCTTCAACGACTTTGGCTACCGGGAAATCGGCCTGGCCTGCCGGCTGGTACGCGGCGTATGCCACATGCAAGGCCTCGAGGGCGGCGGTGCCCAGTCCGCGCCCTTTACCATCGTGCGCGGGGGCGGCATCCCGGCGCTGAACGTCATCGGCTACAATCGGCGCGTGGATTGGGAAGAACTGATCGCGCGCATCAAGGCGGCCGTCGCCAGCGATGCGGCGCCGGTCATCAAGTGAGGACAGGAATGAAACGGGTATCGACGCGTGCCGCGTTGATCGCGCTCAGCCTCGCCATCAGCGGCTGTGTGACGATCAATATCTATTTTCCGGCCGCCGCGGCAGAGAAGGCCGCCGACCGGATCATTGACGAAGTCTGGCAACTCAAGCCCGACGCCGCGACCAAGGAAGGGGAGCGCAGCCGATGAACATTCAATGGAAAGCCGCGCTGGTCGTTGCCCTGCTCAGCGCGACGCTGGCACAGGCCCAGAGCAATCTCGAGGTCAATACGCCGGCGATCTCTGCCGTCAAGTCATCCATGGCCCAGCGCCATGCCCAACTGGCGCCGCTCTATGCCTCGGGTGCCGTGGGCCTGAAGGCTGACGGCTCGCTGGCCATTCACGATGCCAATGCCGTACCGCTGGCCCAGCGTGGCAAGCTCAATGCGCTGGTGGCCGCCGAGAACAACGACCGTAGCGCGCTGTATCGCGAAATCGCCGCCGCCAACGGACACCCCGAATGGGCGGATGATATCCGTCGCACCTTTGCCCAGCGCTGGATCGACAAGGCGCCCGCCGGCTGGTGGGTGGAAAGCCATGGCGGCTGGGCCCGCAAGTGAGTGCGGTCCTCATCTTCGACATCGAGACGATCCCCGATGTGGCGGGCCTGCGTCGCCTGCATGAGCTTCCCGACGATCTGGCCGACGATGAGGTGGCCGAGCTGGCCATGCAGCAGCGCCGCGCCCAGACGGGCAATGATTTCCTGCCGCACTACCTGCAGCGTGTCGTCACCATTTCCTGCGTTTTCCGTGACGCGGCGCAGTTCAAGGTGTTCTCGTTGTCCGAACCCGACTCGGACGAGGCGGGCATCATCCAGCGCTTCTTCGATGGCATCGAGCGCTTCACGCCACAAATCGTTTCATGGAACGGTGGCGGCTTCGATCTGCCGGTGCTTCACTACCGGGGCCTGCTGCACGGCGTCAGCGCGCCGCGCTATTGGGAGATGGGGGAGGGCGACGCGCGGGATGCGCGCGACTTCAAATGGAACAACTACATCAGCCGCTACCACAGCCGGCATCTTGACCTGATGGATTTGCTGGCGCTGTATCAGCCGCGCGCCAATGCGCCGCTGGACGTGCTGGCCAAGCTGATGGGTTTCCCCGGCAAGCTCGGCATGGATGGTTCGGCGGTGTGGGGTGCCTACCAGGCCGGGCGGATTGCCGAGATCCGCGACTACTGCGAAACCGATGTGGTCAATACCTACCTGGTCTACCTGCGCTTCCAGCGCATGCGTGGCGTGATGCTGGCCGAGGAATACGAGGCCGAACTGGCGGTGGTTCGCAACACGCTCAAGTCGATCGGCGCGGCGCATTGGGAAGCCTTCCTCGCGCAGTGGCCCGAATCATGAGTCTGAAACAGGAGCACGAAAGACGATGGGTATCATCTGGACGATCTTGATCGGTCTGCTGGTGGGGGTGCTGGCAAAGTTCATCCACCCGGGCAAAGAGAACCTCGGGCTGGTGATGACGGCGCTGCTGGGCATCGCCGGTTCCATGGTGGCAAGCTTCGGCGGACAACTGCTGGGCATCTACCGCGCGGGGCAGGGGGCCGGCTTTTTGGGGGCGGTGATCGGGGCGGTACTGATTTTATTTATCTACACGCGAATTAAACGCTAAAAGTATTTGACAGGTGTTCGGGTTCGGCTATAATTCGGCCTCCTTAGGCGCGTAGCTCAGCTGGTTAGAGCACCACCTTGACATGGTGGGGGTCGTTGGTTCGAGTCCAATCGCGCCTACCAAACACTAAGGAGCGCAGTGTCGTGATTTTCCGAACTTGCACCGGTTGCAGCAACTGACCAGGTCGGGTTCCACGACGTTTGCGTTGCGAACGAAAAAAGTGCGGCTCAGACCGCACTTTTTTTTTGCCCTAAAGGATTGAGTCATGCCGAACATCACGCTTCCCGACGGTTCCGTTCGAAGTTACGAACAGCCGGTGACGGTGCTGGACGTCGCAGCGTCGATTGGTGAAGGTCTGGCACGCGCTGCGCTGGCGGGCAAGGTCAATGGCGAGGTGGTCGATGTCTCCCACCGCATGGACGCGGACAGTGCGCTGAGCATCATCACCGCCAAGGATCCGGACGGGCTGGAAGTCATCCGCCACTCGACCGCGCACTTGCTGGCCTATGCCGTCAAGGAGCTGTATCCGGAAGCGCAGGTGACGATCGGGCCGGTGATCGAAAACGGCTTCTACTATGACTTTTCCTATGCCCGCCCGTTTACGCCCGACGATCTGACCAAGATCGAGGCGCGCATGCGCGAGCTGGCCAAAAAGGACTTCCCGGTGGTGCGTGAAGTCTGGCAGCGTGACGAGGCGGTGGCCTTCTTCAAGTCGATCGGCGAGCACTACAAGGCCGAGATCATCGCGTCGATTCCGCAGGACCAGGATGTGTCGCTGTACCGCGAGGGCGACTTCGTCGACCTGTGCCGCGGCCCCCATGTGCCGTCCACCGGCAAGCTGAAGGTCTTCAAGCTCATGAAGGTGGCCGGCGCCTACTGGCGCGGCGACTCGAAGAACGAGATGCTGCAGCGGATCTACGGTACCGCCTGGGCCAGCAAGGACGATCAGGCCAACTACCTGCACCTGCTCGAAGAAGCCGAGAAGCGCGACCACCGCAAGATTGGCAAGCAGCTCGATCTCTTCCACCTGCAGGACGAGGCGCCGGGCATGGTCTTCTGGCATCCGGCCGGCTGGACGCTGTGGCAGCAGGTCGAGCAGTACATGCGCAACACGCTGAACGAGGCCGGCTACAAGGAAGTGAAGACGCCCTTGATGATGGATCGCTCGTTGTGGGAGCGCTCGGGGCACTGGGAAAACTATCGCGAGAACATGTTCACCACGGAGTCGGAAAAGCGCGACTACGCGGTCAAGCCGATGAACTGTCCGGGCCATGTCGAGATCTTCAATCACGGCCTGCACTCGTATCGTGACCTGCCGCTGCGCCTGGCCGAGTTCGGCTCCTGCCACCGCAACGAGCCGTCCGGGGCGCTGCATGGCCTGATGCGGGTGCGCGGCTTCGTGCAGGACGATGCGCATATTTTCTGTACCGAAGACCAGGTGGTTTCCGAGGTGCGCGACTTCAATGAGTTGCTGATGCGCGTGTATCGCGACTTCGGCTTCACGGAAGTGGACGTCAAGCTGTCGCTGCGCCCGGAAAAGCGGGCGGGTTCCGATGCGGTCTGGGACAAGGCCGAGGCCGGGTTGCGCGAAGCGCTGGCCTCCTCGGGTGTGAGCTGGGAAGAACTCGAAGGCGAGGGGGCTTTCTATGGTCCGAAGATCGAGTATCACATCAAGGACGCGCTGGGCCGCTCCTGGCAATGCGGCACCATGCAGCTCGATTTCGTGCTGCCCGAACGCCTCGATGCCGAGTATGTGACCGAAGGCAACAGCCGTGCGCGCCCGGTCATGCTGCATCGCGCCATCCTCGGATCGCTGGAGCGCTTCATCGGCATCCTGATCGAAAACCATGCCGGGCACTTCCCGTTCTGGCTGGCGCCGGTCCAGGCCGTGGTGATGAACATTTCCGATCCGCAGGCCGACTATGTGAAATCCGTGACCAGCCAGCTCCAGAAGGCGGGTTTTCGGGTGGTTTCGGATTTGCGGAACGAGAAAATTACATATAAAATCCGCGAACATAGCGTACGCCGACTGCCGTACCAGCTTGTCATCGGTGACAAGGAAAAAGCGGCGGGTCTGGTTGCCGTGCGTGCCCGGGGCGGTCAAGACCTGGGTCAAATGTCCCTCGATTCGTTGATCGAGCGTTGGCAGCGGGAAGTTTCCACGCGCGCCGGCATGGATTGATATTGTTCGAATTTGGAGAGTTGAACCATCGCTCAGGAAAAGAAGCAGCGCGTTAATTCTGAAATTACCGCGCCGGAAGTGCGTCTGATCGACGCTGACGGGGAGCAGGCTGGCGTCGTATCCATTCGTGCCGCATTGGCGATGGCGGACGAAGTGGGCCTGGATCTGGTCGAGATTGCGCCGCTGGCCGAGCCGCCGGTGTGTCGCATCATGGACGTCGGCAAGTTCAAGTATCAGAGCGCCAAGAAGGCCCATGAGGCCAAGCTCAAGCAGAAGCAGGTCCAGGTCAAGGAAGTCAAGCTGCGTCCGCGGACGGACGAGAACGACTACCAGATCAAGCTGCGGAACTTGAAGCGTTTCCTGGAAAATGGTGACAAGGTTAAGGTGACTCTGCGTTTTCGTGGCCGCGAAATGGCCCACCAGGAATACGGCATGCGCCAGCTTGAGCGCATCAAGGCCGACCTGGTCGACATGGCAAACGTAGAGCAGATGCCGAAGATGGAAGGGCGCCAGATGGTCATGATCATCGCCCCGACCAAGAAATCGGCCTGAGGTTTTTTGCGCACTGCGCAAAAAGTAGGGGGAGTGCAGGTCACTCCCATGACAAGTGGAGCCGGGTAAAAAATACGCCATCGGCGTTACCTGGTGCCATGACATAACAGGAGCAGTCATGCCCAAGATGAAAACGAAGAGCGGCGCGGCAAAGCGTTTCAAGCTGCGCGCCGGCGGTGGCATCAAGCGTGCCCAGGCGTTCAAGCGTCACATTCTGACCAAGAAGACCACCAAGGTGAAGCGTCACCTGCGCGGTGTGCTGGAGGTTCATGAGTCTGACGTCAAGATGGTTCGCGCCATGTTGCCTTACGCCTGATAGGAGAAGAAGATGCCCCGAGTTAAACGTGGTGTAACCGCACGCGCCCGCCACAAGAAAGTCCTGGCCCAGGCCAAAGGCTATCGTGGTCGCCGCAAGAACGTATACCGCATCGCCAAACAGGCGGTGATGAAAGCCGGTCAGTACCAGTATCGTGACCGTCGTCAGCGCAAGCGTCAGTTCCGCGCCCTGTGGATTGCCCGTATCAACGCGGCAGCCCGCGAGCTGGGTCTGACCTACAGCACCTTCATGAACGGCCTGAAGAAAGCCGCGATTGAAGTGGACCGCAAGGTCCTGGCCGATCTGGCAGTGTTCGACAAGCCGGCGTTCTCCGCCCTTGTTGACCAGGCCAAGGCCAAACTTGCTGCATAAGCGGATGCAGCTCAAAGAAAGGAGGCCTGGCCTCCTTTTTTTTTCTGAACTGAATTACGGCCATCGTTCATGAATGAGCTCGACACACTCGTAGCGCAGGCGCGCACCGATTTCGACAATGCCGGTGATGCGACCCAGCTGGATGTTGCCAAGTCGCGATATCTCGGCAAGGGCGGCGCCATTACCCAGCAGATGAAAACCCTGGGCCAGCTGGATCCGGATGCCCGCCGGGCGGCCGGTGCCCGTATCAACGCGGCGAAGGACCAGATCGAGACGGCGCTCGAAGCGCGTCGCGAAGCGATCCGGGATGCTGCGCTGGCGGTGCAGCTGTCGGCGGAGGCGCTCGACGTCACGCTGCCCGGCCGCGGCCTGGGCAAGGGCGGCCTGCATCCGGTCAGCCGGACGCTGGAGCGCATTGAGGCGCTGTTCCGGTCGATTGGCTTCGAAGTGGCCGATGGCCCGGAGATCGAGACCGATTTCCTGAACTTCACCGCGCTGAACACGCCGGAGAACCACCCCGCCCGCTCGATGCACGACACCTTCTACCTGGAAGGCGCCGACGACGTGTTGTTGCGCACCCACACCAGCCCGGTGCAGGTGCGCACCATGCTCGACCATGTGGCCCGCTTTGGCGAGCGCGAACACATGCCCGAGATCCGGGTGATCATCCCGGGCCGGGTGTACCGGGTCGACTCCGACGCGACCCATTCGCCGATGTTCCATCAGGTCGAAGGGCTGTGGGTTGGCGAAAACATCAGTTTTGCCGACCTCAAGGGCGTGATCGCCGACTTCCTGCGCAAGTTCTTCGAGACCGATGAGCTCCAGGTCCGCTTCCGCCCGTCGTTCTTCCCCTTCACCGAGCCGAGCGCAGAGATCGACGTTGCCTTCATGCACGGCGAGATGAAAGGTCGCTGGCTGGAGATCGCCGGTTGCGGCATGGTCCATCCGAATGTGCTGCGTCACGGCGGTATCGATCCGGAGCGCTATACCGGCTTCGCCTTCGGTATGGGGCCGGATCGCCTCACCATGCTCCGTTACGGCATCAACGATCTGCGCCTCTTCTTCGAGGGCGACCTGCGTTTCCTCGGCCAATTCAGGTAAGCGAACATGCAATTCTCAGAACAATGGTTGCGCCATTTCGTTGATCCCAAGATCGACAGCGAGGCGCTCGGTCAGCTGATGACCATGGCGGGCCTGGAAGTCGAAGAAATGAACCCGGTCGGCGGGGTGTTTCACTCCGTCGTCGTTGGCAAGATCCTGTCCACCGAAAAACACCCGGATGCGGACCGCCTGAAGGTCTGCCAGGTCGATGCCGGCCAGGAGGCCCCGCTGCAGATCGTCTGCGGCGCCCCCAACGCCGAAGCCGGCATGAAAGTGCCGTGCGCCCTCGTCGGCGCCAGCCTGCCCGGCTTCGAGATCAAGAAGGCCAAGCTGCGCGGCGTCGCTTCGCACGGCATGCTGTGTTCGGCCCGTGAGCTCGGGATCTCCGATGAGCACGGCGGGCTGTACCCGCTGCCCGACGATGCCCCCGTGGGCACCGATGTGCGCCAGTTGCTGGGCCTGGACGATACCGTCTATGTCATCAAGCTCACGCCGAACCGGGCCGACTGCCTGAGCCTGACCGGCGTTGCCCGTGAGGTGGCAGCGCTGACCGACATGCCGCTGACGATGCCCGACCTCAACCCGGTTGCGCCGTCCATCGATGATCGTCGCCCGATCGCGCTCGACGCGCCCGCGGCCTGCCCGCGTTTCTGCGGCCGGATCATTCGCGGCGTCGATGCCCGCGCCGCCACGCCGGAATGGATGGTGCGCCGCCTCGAGCGCAGCGGCATCCGCGCCATCAGCGCACTGGTGGACATCACCAACTACGTGATGCTCGAGCTCGGACAACCGCTGCACGCCTACGACAACGACCGTCTCGACGGAACGGTTCGCGCCCGCATGGCCCAGCCCGGCGAAAAGCTGTTGCTGCTCAACGAGCAGGACATCGACCTCGCCGACGGCACCCTGGTGATCGCCGACGAGACGCGCGTGCTCGGCATGGCCGGCATCATGGGCGGCGAAGAGAGCGGCATCTCGCTGGACACCCGCGATGTGTTCCTCGAGGCGGCCTACTTTGCGCCCGACGCCGTCGCCGGCCGTGCGCGTGAATACGGCTTCGGCTCCGACGCCTCGCACCGCTTCGAGCGCGGGGTGGACTTTGCCCTGTCGCCCGTCGCCATCGAGCGTGCCAGCGCCTTGATCCTCGAGATCTGCGGCGGCCAGGCCGGCCCGGTGGTGCAGGCCGAGGCGGCCGATCATCTGCCCTCGCGTCCCGCCGTGACGTTGCGCCCGGCCCGTGCGCGCCGCGTGATGGGGATCGACCTGTCCGACGACGAGATGGCCAGCCTGCTCGGCCGGGTCCACCTCGATGTCGTGCGCGACGGTGACGTGCTGCGCGTCACGCCGCCGTCCTATCGCTTCGATATCGAAATCGAAGAAGACCTGGTCGAAGAACTGACCCGTCTTTATGGCTACGACAACATCCCGGCGCCGGCCCCCCAGGGCCACCTGGCGATGCTCGACCGCCCCGAATCGCGCCGCGACGCATGGCAGGTCAAGCGCCTGATCGCCGATCGCGACTACCAGGAAGTCGTCACCTACTCCTTCATCGAAGAAGCATGGGAGAAGGACTTCTGCGGCAATGCCGACCCGATCCGCCTGGCCAACCCGATTGCCAGCCAGATGAACGTCATGCGCAGCAGCCTGATTCCCGGCCTGATCGGCGTCCTGCAAACCAACCGCAAGCGCCAGAACCCGCGGGTGCGCGTCTTCGAAACCGGCCGCTGCTTCCGCAAGGCCGCCGACGGCACGCCGGTGGCTGGCTACGACCAGCCCGTGCGCGTCGGCCTGCTGGCGTCGGCCGGCGTGGCCGCTGAGCAGTGGGGCGTGGCGCACCGGAACGTCGACTTCTACGACATCAAGGGCGATCTCGAAGCGCTGTTCCTGCCTAAAGTGCTCGCGTTCGAGGCCGCCGAACACCCGGCCCTGCATCCGGGGCGCAGCGCCCGCGTGCTGTGCGACGGTCAGCCAATCGGCTATCTCGGCGAGATCCATCCGAAATGGGTCCAGAAGTACGATCTTGGCACCGCACCCGTGGTCTGCGAAGTCGACATCCAGGCACTGCTGGCGGCCGATCTCCCCGTCTATTCGCCCATTTCCCGCTTGCCGGCGGTGGTGCGCGACATGGCACTGGTGGTCGAGCACAGCGTTGCCGCAGCGGCCATGCTGGCTGCGCTGAAGGCCGTCGCACCGGCCATCGTGCGGGACATCCAGCTGTTCGACGTGTATCAGGGCAAGGGGGTCGACCCCGACAAAAAGAGCCTTGCTTTCAGGGTGTTGATGCAAGATACTCAACGAACCCTTGAAGACGCCGAGGTGGAAGCTGCGGTGGCAACCCTCGTCGGTTGCGCCGCAACCCGATTCAACGCCGCCCTGCGCGCATAAGGGAAGCGAGCATGACGTTAACAAAGGCAGAACTGGCCGACCTGTTGTTTGAACAGGTCGGTTTGAACAAGCGCGAATCGAAAGACATGGTGGAAGGGTTCTTCGAGGAGATTCGCACCGCACTGGAGCGCGGGGATTGCGTGAAGTTGTCGGGCTTTGGCAACTTTCAGTTGCGCGACAAACCCCAACGTCCGGGTCGCAACCCGAAGACGGGGGAAGAAATCCCCATTACTGCCCGCCGTGTGGTGACCTTTCACGCCAGCCAGAAGCTGAAATCCGCCGTGGAAAAGCTGAGCCATGCAGGAAAGTCCTAATCCGGAAGCTGATGTCGAACTCCCGCCGATTCCCGCCAAACGGTATTTCACCATCGGCGAAGTCAGCGATCTGTGCGCCGTCAAGCCGCATGTGTTGCGCTATTGGGAGCAGGAATTCACCCAGCTCAAACCGGTCAAGCGACGCGGCAACCGGCGCTACTATCAGCACCATGAAGTTCGCCTGATCCGCAAAATTCGCGAACTGTTGTACCGGGACGGGTTCACCATTTCCGGTGCGCGCAACCAACTCAATACCTCCGCCATTCACGCGCAGGAAGATGCCGAGCAGGCCGTCGAGCTGCGGGCAAGCATTGCCGAAGCCCGCGAAACCCTGTCGGCCCTGCTCGACGAATTGAAGCGTTAACAAAAAAACGGCATCCGGAATTGTAGTTTTCAATTCCGATGCTATAATCCCGCTCCTGTGTCGGGGCGTAGCGCAGCCTGGTAGCGCACTTGCATGGGGTGCAAGGGGTCGCGAGTTCGAATCCCGCCGCCCCGACCAATTGTTTCAAGCACTTGGCCCAGTCTTCGGACTGGGCTTTTTGCTTTCTGGCACCTGGATGGCACCGAGGGCGACAAACAGGCGGTGCGGGTGGCGTAACAGCCGCATGCGACTGAATCGTTCGATACCTGTGGCGACCGGCTCGGTGTGCCCCGGCTCTCATAAGCTCAACGACGCGAATCGCCCGTAGCGGTCCGCATGCTGGAGGGTGTGGACGGGGTCGGCCTGGCAAACGGACTGTCCTGATCCCGATCTGAAACGTTGGGGTACCCGCAGGGATACCGACTCAACGTGCTTGTCTGCCGTTGGCATGATCCGATGTCAGGTGGCGTATCACCACATCGATACAGGCCGTCCGCTCATGGTGGCTGCGATCGAAGCTGACCGACTGGTACCGGGTGACTCGCCGCCGAGCGGGTACAACCGGGCGCGATCTGTTCGAGATCGGCGGTGGGGTTTTCATCGCCGGCCAGCCGGTGCATGCTGGGCTCCGGGACGGGATACGCAGGGGGGGCCGGTGTCGGGGATCTTCATCAGCCACAGCAGCCAGGACCACGCCGCGGCCGAGGTGCTGGCCGAACGCTTGCGTGCGCAGGGCTACCAGTCCTTGTTCCTCGACTTCGACCCCGCTGACGGGATTCCGGCTGGGCGGAACTGGGAGCGCGAGATCTATGCGCAACTGCGCGCCTGCAGTGGCGTCGTCGTGTTGTGCAGTGCGCGCTCCATGGCTTCCGACTGGTGTTTTGCGGAAATGACCCATGCGCGCGCGCTGGGCAAGCAGCTCTTCCCGGTGATCATCGGCGAGTGCGCATTGCGAACCGTGCTGCTCGATACCCAGGCCGTCGATCTGCGGCCTGACCCGGAAGCCGGCTATGCCCGTCTCTGGGCCGGCATGCGCCACGCCGGGCTGGACCCGAGCGACAGCTTCGACTGGGACATCCACCGGCCGCCGTATCCAGGCCTGACGCCGTTCCAGTCCGACGATGCGGCCGTTTTCTTCGGCCGTGAGGACGATCAGCGTCACTGCCTCGACACGCTGGCCCAGATGCGTCGCTACGGCGGCGACCGGCTGCTGGTGCTGGTGGGCGCCTCGGGCAGTGGCAAGTCGTCGCTGGTGCGCGCCGGGGTGATCCCCCGGCTACGGCGGATGCCCGGCTGGCGGGTGCTCGGCCCGATGCGCCCGCAGCAGCAACCGGTCGAGGCCCTGGCCGCGCTGCTGCCGGATGCCGTCCGCGCGCACCTCGTGGCGGGCGACGATGACGCGGCGCTGGTCGCCGCCATGGCGCCGGGCGGCGACGCCGCCGAGCCGCCGGCCGTGCTGCTGGTGGTGGACCAGCTCGAGGAACTCGTCACCACCAGTACGCCGGCGGCCGCCGCGCGCTTTGCCAGCCTGCTGCGCACGGCGCTGGCCGATGAGGCCGGCGACCTGTATTGCCTCGCCACCTTGCGGGCGGACTATCTGGCGGCCTTGCAGACCCACCCCGTGTGGGGCGCGATACCGTCGCGCGAAATCTCGCTGCCCCCCATGAGCCTGACGCACTTTGCACAGATCATCCGCCGGCCGGCCGAGGTCGCCGGCATTGAGCTGGCGCCCGGGGTGGTCGACACCCTGGTGCAAGACACGGCCACCCCCGACGCGCTGCCCTTGCTCGCCTTTACGCTCAACCGCCTGTGGCGCGATTTTGGCCGTGACGGGACGATCACGCTGGCCGAATACACCGACCGTATCGGCGGCCTCGAGCGCGCGATCGGCCAGGAGGCCGACGCCGTGCTTGCGGCGCTCAAACCCACCGCCGCACAGCTTGACGACCTGCGTCGTGCCTTCCGCCAGATGGTGCGTGTCGACCCCGAAGGGCGCTACACCCGCCGCAGTGTGCGCTGGCAGGAGGTGCCCGAGGCCGTGCATCCGCTCCTCGAAGCTTTCGTCAAGGCGCGGCTGCTGGTGGCCGGGCACGCCCAGGCGAGCGCCGATCGCCCCGAAGCGCGCACGCTCGAGCCGGCGCACGAAGCGCTGTTCCGCGCCTGGGAGCGCCTCAAGCGCTGGCTCGACGAAGACCGTGCCTTTCTGCTGTGGCGCCAGCATGTGCGGCCCGAGGCCGAGGCGTGGCAGGCTGCGCCCGGCGATCCCGGCCTGTTGCTGCGCGGCGGGCCGCTGGCCGAGGCGCGACGCTGGCAGGGCGAACGGGGCGACGAGCTCGGTGATGACTTGCAGGCCTTTATTGCCGCCAGCCGCAAGGCGGCGCAACGGACGCGCCGCCGCCGCCGGCTCGTCAAGGGCGCGATCACGCTCGGTGTGGTCGCCATGGGCGCGCTCGGCGTGGCGCTGTGGCAACAGCAGCAGGAGACCCGCGAGCAGCTCATCAACAGCTACTGGAGTGGCGCGGTATCGGCGCGGGACGCCGGCGGCGACGCACTCAAGGCGGCGCACTACTTTGCCCGTGCGGCCGACCTGAGCGCGTCGCCGGACGGGCGCGCGAACGCGCTGATGGCCGCCGGTGCCCTGGGGGGCGGGCTGGCGCTCGAGGCCATGTTCTCACTGCCGCAGCCGGCCGACGGCATGGTGGTGAGCCCGGACGGGGCGGTGCTGCTGTCGTGGGCGGGGCCGGCGGCGCGGCTGCAGGATTTGCGCAGCACCCGCGTGCTGGCCGACCGGACGCATGCCGCGCCGGTGGCCCAGGCCGTGTTGGTGGCGCCGCAACAGGTGCTGACGCGGGATGCGGCGGGTGGGCTGTGGCTGTGGGGCGGCGAGGCGCCGGCGCGGGCGCTGGCGGAGACAGAGATGACCGGCATGGTTGCGGCCGACGATGGCCGCCAGGTGCTCGCCTGGTCGGCCGGTGCGCTGCAGGTGTGGGCGCTGCCCGGCGGGGAGGCACAGGGCCGGCTTGTGCTGCCGGATGCGCCGGAGGGCGCCCGCTTTGTCGATGCGCACACCGTGGTGGCGTGGACGGCAGACGGCCGCTTCTGGCGCTGGCGGGTGGGCGAGGCCGAGGCGCAGGCGAGCTGGGCGTCGGGCTGTGTGGTGCGCGGCGTGGCACCGGGTGAGGGCGGCGACCTGCTGAGCTGGTGCGACGGCGAGGTCCACCGGCATGCGGTGGGCGAGGGGCGGATCGCCGCACGCTGGACATCGCCGGAGACGGTCGATGGCGTGCTCCGGGTGCCGGGCAGCGGCGGTGTCGTGTCGTGGAATACGGCGCGCGGACGCCTGCGGCTGTGGCATGCCGGGGACGGCACGCCCGCCCTCGGCGCCCCGCTGGTTCGCGCCGGCAGCGTGTCGCGGGTGCTCGTCGCACCGGATGGCATGCGCGTGTTTGCCAGTGGTGCGGGCGGGGAGGTCGAGGTCTGGGCGGTGGGCGAAGCCGCGCCGGCTGCGCGGGCGATGCATGGCCGCGGCGAGGCGCTCGTGAAGATGGCACTCGACGCCTCGGGCGAGCGTGTGCTGGCCTGGAGCGCGGCGGCCGGCGCGCGCCTGTGGGACGCTGCCACGATGACGCCGCTGAGCCTGCCGCTGCGCCACCGCGCCAGCGTGGCCGGGGCGGCCTTCTTTGATGCCGGCCAGGGCATCGTCACCTGGGCTGAAGATGCCAGCGTGCGCGTGTGGCGTCGTCACCCGGACCAGGAACTGACCCGCCCGGCGCCACCGCCAGCGGTAATGGCCGGCGCGCCGGGCGCCCGCGCGCCGACGCCCGCGCTCAAGGCCCGCCTCGACGCGCTCGGCCTGCATGGCGACCAGGTGTTCGATCAGCAAGACGAGGTCACGCTGGTCGGCGCCGGCCCGCTGGCGCGCCGCCTTGGGCCGGGCGATGCGCTCTCGGCCCCGTTGGTGCTCGCCGAAGGCATTGCCGGCGGGGCGCTTTTGCCGGGCGGGCGGGTCGTGCTGTGGGGCAACACCAGCGTGCAGCTCTGGGACGCCCTGAGCGGCCAGCCGCTCACGGCGTTGCTGCGCTCCGACATGATCTACCCCGACGGTGTGCGCATCGGTGCGGATGTGCTGGCCTGGGCGGATACCCGGGCGCGCCGCTGGCACTGGCCGGTGCCGGAGACGGCGGGCACCACGGCGGAACAGTGGCTGGCGCGAACCAGCGCGACGCAGATGGACGCGCAGGGCGCCATCACGGTGATGACGCGCGAGCGCTGGTGTGCCTTGGCGTGGGCGGCGCCGCCGGCGGGGTGTGCCGATACCCCTGCGGCCGGCTCAGCGTACCTGAACCAGTGACTCGGACCACGCGCCGATCCAGTCGCCACCGTCGTCCCACACGCGCACCTGCAACTGGTGGCGACCGGTCGAAATGCGCGCGGTTTCGTCCTGGCCGTTCCAGCGCTGCGCGTCGGTGCTGACGATGCGGCTGTTCCCCCGCACGGCGCCGATGCGTTGCCCGTTCACATAGTGCTTGCGGGCACCGTCCGGGCTCTGGGTGACACGCATGTATTCGACCGACGCGTTGTCGAAATCCGAGCGTGAATGAAAGGCAAAACGCGCTGTTTCGCCCTGTCGCGGCCGCAGCGTGCCGGGGTTGAATTCGAGCCGGTCGACGGCGATCGAGCCCACCGCGCGCGGGCCGATACCGATGCCGTGGACGGTGAAATCGCCAACGGTGTCGGCGCCGGTGTTGGGGTCGGCCGCGGTCAGCGCGACGACGGCCGGCTTGAGGCTGTCGCCCAGGAATGGCGGCAGGTCGAAGCGCAGCAGGTGGCGGCCAAGGCCGAACTGGTCGAGCCGGTAGGTGACGATCTCGGCGCCGGGCAGGCTGATGCGCAAGTGCACGCGCCCCGGCCGATGGAGCGCGTAGTCGACCACGATTGGCCAACCGCCGCGCACCAATGCGCGAATCCCGAAGGCGCTGCCGTTGAATTGCGTCGGCAGTTGCGGCCCGTCGCGCAGCAGTTGCTGCACGCCTTCACCGTCATCGCGCGCCTGCGTTTTTTCGGCGTCCAGATGGCGGTTGATTGCAAACAGCGCCATGGCGCCGACAATGACGGCCGGAATCAGCCAGGTGTTGCCGCCGCGCTCGTCATTGCCTTCGTCCTCGGGCGTATAGCTTGACGGTGGTGTCGGGCTGGGCGGTGTCGAGGTGGGTGGGTATCGGGGCGGATAGGGGGTCTGCGCGAGCGCGGGGGTGGGCATGCACAGCGCCACGGCAAGGACGATGCCGCCCCATCGGCGCCAGTGTCGAGCATTCATGACGAACCTCCTGATGCGTGTCCGGTGAGATCAGACCGCCTCGCCGGAGAAGTCCAGTTCGTCGGCGCCGGGCGACTTGCAGGCGACGCCTTCCATGACTTCGCGGCGGCCGTCGATAGTCACCACCTGATCGAAGCGGCGGCAGCGCTTGTCGCCCTGGGCGTAGAAGTCGGACGTCGGCGTCACCGCAAATTCACGCTCGGTCTGGTCGTTGCGCCAGCTCACCGTCTGCCCGCGAGGCGCCGTCTCGATGGTTTCGGTCAGGCGGGCGCGATCGGCGTCGTCCATGTACTGGCCGATCATGCGGCCCACCGCCGCGCCTACCAAGGCGCCGATCACCGTGCCGGCCGCGCCGCCGTCGTCGATCTCGTGGCCCAGAATCCCGCCCAGGATGCCGCCAAGGGCGGTGCCGATATCGCGCTTGTTCGCCGATTCGCAGCCGCCCGCGAGCAGGCTGATGGCAACGGCGACCGCCGACGCCGTGACACGCCCCGTGGATCGTCGACGCATGGCTTCCCCTCCAGTGTGCTGTCCGGCGCCGGCGGTGCTGCGCCGAGGCGGCATGCCGGCGCGGCAGATGCAAAATACATCCGCTCCTTAAGTGTTATAGATAGTGATCGCCGCCATGTAATGGTTCGTCACCTCGGGCCGGCATGCTCAGGGCGGGCGCGGTTCTGGCCCGGCGCAGGGCCGGGCCGGCGCGGTGCGGTGGCTCAGGCGACGAAGCGCACCTGCGACTGCGGGGTGCGGGTGTCCATGTTGCGGCCGCGGTTGAGGTGGTCGTCGATCTCCGCCGCGCAGCCGATCATGCGGCCGTACAAAAAGGCGGTGAAGGCGGCGGTCTCCAATTCGGCCCGGCGGATGCGGCCGGCGGCCAGCGGTTGCCACATCAGCTTGAGCAGCAGCGTGGCGATCAGCGCATCGACATTGACGCAGAACACGTTGCGCGTCACACCCTCGTCGAACAGGGCCTGCACCAGGCGGCGGTAGTAGTCGTGGAAGATGTTGTACTCGCCGCGCGCCTCGATGCGCTGGCGCACGAAGGCTTCGCGCGGGTCGATGTTCTCGGGCTTGTCCTTGAACACCGGGTGGTTGATGCACGGGATGGTGTAGCCCGGCCCACCGCTTTCCTTGCTGGCCGCCTTCTGCGCGCCATATTCGCGCGCGAAGTCGCGCGCCATGGCGTCGAGGTCGAGGCCGTGCCCGGCATCGCCCGGATCGGACAGCGCCTGGCCGGCGAAGCGTTCGAGCAGGAAGGCGACGCCCTCGAAGCCGTTGCCGCCGTGGGCGTAGCCGGTGTGCGAGAGGAAGCCGACCATGGCCTTGTTGAGCTGCACCCGCGCCGGGGTTTCCGGCCCGTCGGCTGAGACGGCGCCCTTGGCGCCCTGGGCCGAGATGGCGCCGGGGCCGTTGGTGAGCAGCAGGCCGGTGAGGGTCTGGAAGGCGAACAGGTCGTTGGCGGCCGGCGCGCGGCCGAGCAGGGCGAGGGCGGCCAGCTCGGTGAGCGAACGCACGCCGAGCACCTCGTCGTTGGGCAGGTCGCAGAAGCTGTCGGCCCGGTGCCGTGCGGCGTCGACCGAGGCGCCCAGCAGCGTGCCGATCAGGCGCATCCAGGCCGGCAGGCTTTCGACCGTGAGGCGGGAAATGCGCTTGCGCTGCAGCGGCCCCCAGGCGACGGTGGTGGTGAGCGCGGCGAGCACCGCGTCGGCGCGCGGATGGCCGCCCAGCGCAAGCAGCCAGCGCAGCGGCACCGAGCGGGCGCCGCGCAGCGCCACCGCGGCCAGCAGGGCCTCGGCCCGTGGGTCGGGTTCGGCCTGCAGCAGGCGCTCGCGGGCGGCGTCGTCGATAGGCGCGCGCGACAGCGCGAAGTCTTCGTCATGGGCGGCGGCGAGGCCGGCGGCCGAGAACACGTCGATCATCAAGGCGGCGGCTTCGCGCGCGCCGTCGGACAGGCGCGGGCCGAGCAGGCTGGCAGCGGCGGCGAGCACCGCGTTGGGCGCGTTG
>QQUN01000017.1 GCA_008501585.1 Pseudomonadota bacterium
GGGGGTGGGGGGGGGGCGGGGAGCGGGGGGGGCCGGGGGGGTGGGGGGGGGCGGCGGGGCGGCGGCGTGGGCAGGGGAGGGCCGTGCCGCGGGGGGGGCCGGCGCGGGCGGGTCGCTCCCCAGCCAGAGGGCGCCGAGCGCGATCAGCCCCAGCGCGGCCAGCCCGATGACGGCCTCGCGACCGAAGCGGCGCAGCACCGGCTGGGGGCGCGCGCGATCCGGCTCGCCGCGGATCACCGCCGCCAGGCGCTGCCAGTGCGCATCGCGCGGGCGGTCGAAGGCGTCGATCCAGTGCGCCGAGGAGACGAACAGTTCGAGCGCCTTCGCGGGCGGCACATTCTCGAGGCGCACCGGATAGATCGGCTTGTTCTTGCTGGCCGCACGCTCGACCTCGCGCCGCACGAAGCCCGAGTCGTTGGCCTCACCCGAGAGCAACAGCACGAAGACCCGGCTCCCGCTGATGCCGTCGAGAATCTCCGAGGCATAGTCCTGCCCCGGGCGCACGTCACGCGGCGCGATCCAGCACGACACGCCCGCCGCTTCGAGCGCAGCGCAGGCCTCCCGCGCCGTGTCGGCGTCTTCGGAGGCGTGGCTGATGAATGCAGTCCGGCCCACGGCCCGTCCTCCCGCGCGGCGCCGTGCCGCGTGCGCGGCGCCAGGCTTTCATGAACACGCCTTAAGCATAGGCCGTCGGGGACGGGCTGCAATACGCCGCGGTGCCGGTGCACACATCGTCATGCTGTTTGCCGCGTTGCACACTCGGCCCGGCCGCGCCGATGTCGCCGCCAGGCCTCAGTCGTCGAACTGTGGGACCTGGCGGGCCTGCATGGCTTGGGCGGCGATCTGCATGTCGTGGCTGAGCAGGGCGCTGGCGTTCCAGTTGGCGACGAAAGCCAGGCCGTCTTCGATCGAATGATCGAGGTTGTAGTTCAGCACGGCCTTGGTGCCCCGGATGGCCAGCGGCGACTTGGCGGCAATGCGCCGGGCGATTTTCTCGACGCCGACCGCCAGGGCATCGGTGCTGTCGAAAACGCGATTGACCAGGCCGATGCGCGCCGCTTCATCGGCATCGATCTCGCGCCCGGTGAAGGCCAGCTCGCGGGCAATGCCCTCGGGCACCAGGCGCGGCAGACGCTGCAGGGTGCCCACGTCGGCGGCCATGGCCATGTCGATCTCGCGCACCGCAAGGCGTGCGTCGGCGCTGGCGTAGCGCATGTCGCAGGCGGTGACGATGTCCACCCCGCCACCGATGCAGGCCCCCTGGATGGCGGCGATCACCGGTTTGCGGCAGCGGGCGATGGCGTTGACGCAGTCTTGCAGGTCGAGGATGAGGTGGCGCAGTTTTTCCTGGGCACGGGCGGGGTCGGCATGGCGGATCTGTTCGGGAATGCTGGCCAGCAGGCTCAGGTCGATGCCGGCGCAGAAATTGGCGCCTTCGCCGGCGAGCACGACAACACGCACCGCGTCGGTCTGGTCGGCCCACTGGCATGCGGCGCGCAGTGCCTGCCACAGCGCGGCGTCGAGGGCGTTGGCGCGGGCGGGGCGATCGAAGGCGATACGGGCGAGGCCGTCGTCGAGGCGGACGGACAGGGCGGGAAACTCGGGTGGCATCATGATCAAACGTCCGTTTGAAAAAATGGCATGGTAGCGGATCCCTCGCCGTTGCGGGGGCTGGCGCCGAGGCGCGACGTGCGATCGATCAAGATTTGCCCGCGGCGGCCGTTAAGTGGGGGGATATCCTCGCCCCGTCTTTTCATGTCGATGCCTCTCTGGCTCAAACGCGCGCTCCTGCTCTTTCTGGCCTATGCCGCGACGGGCATCCTGTCGCTGCAGCTGGCCATCCCGCCGGGCTATGTGGCGCCGCTCTTTCCGCCGGCGGGCATCGCGCTGGCCGGCGCGCTTCTCTATGGCCCGCGCATGCTGCCCTCGGTGTGGCTGGGGTCGATCGCAGTCAACGTGTTTGCGCAGTGGCAGGCGGGGGTGCCCCTCAATCTGGGCGGGACACTGCTGGTCGTTGCCCTCGGCGCCACCTTGCAGGCCATGGCCGGCGTGGCGCTGGTGCGCCGCTGGGTCGGCTACCCGACCGCCCTCGACCGGGCGCGCCTGATCGTGCGCTTTCTGTTTCTGGCCGGGCCGGTCAGCTGCCTGGTCAGCGCCAGCATCGGGGTCTCCGTGCTGGCGCTGACCGGGGCGCTGCCGATGGAGGACGCCGCATTCAGCTGGTGGAACTGGTGGGCGGGCGATGCGCTTGGCGTGCTGATCTTCGTGCCGCTGGTGTTTGTCCTGAGCGCCCGTCCGCATGCGGCCTGGCGCCCCCGCCGCCGGGTCGTGGTGCCGCCCCTGCTCATCGCCCTGCTGATGGTGTCGCTGGTGATCTTTCAGGTCGGCCGCTGGGAAGGGCAGCGCCTGGCCGATGACTTCGGGCGCAATGCCGACGCGCTGATGGGGCGCATCTTCACCCAGGCCAAGGACCATCTCGATGCCCTGCAGGCGCTCGAGCGCGCGGTGACCGTGATGCGGGGCACCGACGCGGCGTCGTTCCGCCGTTTCACCGAGCCGTGGTTCGCGCGCTATCGCGGTTTGCGCGTGATGGGCTGGGCGCCGGCCGTGACCGAGGCCGAGCGGCCGGATTTTGTCACGCGCATGCGTGCCGAGCTGGGGCCCGATTTCCATCTCTTCGAGCGCGATGCGGCGGGCAATGCCTTGCCGGTGGCGCTCGCGGAGCGCTACTACCCCATCATCTATGCCGAGCCCAAGGCGCTGAACAGCGCGGTGATCGGGCTCAATCCGCTGAGCTTTGCGCCGGCCCGCGCGGCGCTGACCGCTGCCGAGCAGACCGGCACCCAGGTGGCGACCCTGCCGCTGCGCCTGCAACAGGAACCGGAAGACCAGCGCGGGGTGGTGATCTACCAGCCGGTGTTCGATCCGGCGGGGGCGACCGATCTGCCGGAGCGCCTCGGCATGGTCTACGTGGCCATGCGGCTGGGCGATACCGTGGAGGCCGCGCTGTCGGGACAGGCGGCCGAGCACATGCGCCTGTGCCTGGCGGACCTCGATCCGGTGCAAGGGCCGTTGCGGCTCTACGGGCCGGCCGGCTGTGAGCACGACCCCGCGCTGGCCAGTGCGCTGGTGGTGTCCGACAATTTCAGCTTCGCCGGCCGGACCTGGGATGTGCGCATCACCGCCTTGCCCGGCTATGCCGCCGCCCATCGCGGCTGGGTGGTGTGGATCGCCCTGGTCACCAATTTGCTGGCGGTCGGCATGCTCGGCGCCTTCTTGCTGCTGACCAGCGCCCATACCCAGCAGGTCGAGGCGCTGGTCGGCAAACGCACGGCGCAGCTGGCGGCGACCAGCGAGCGCCTGCGCGAGCAGCGCGTGGCGCTGGCGCGCGCCCAGGCCATCGCCCAGCTCGGCAGCTGGGAGCTCAATGCCGCCGACGACACGCTGAGCGGATCGGACGAGCTGTACCGCCTGCTCGACCGCGCACCGGCGGCCGGCCTCGATCTGACCGGCCTGCTCGGTACCGTGCACGAGGCAGACCGCCCGCGCCTGGCCGAAGCCATCGCGCGACTGCGCCAGGTGGCCGGCGCCGCGGCCATGGATGCGCGCTACGGCGGCCCCGGCGGCGAGGCGCGGATCGGCCATGTCCAGATCGAGAGCGTGGCCTTGCCCGGTGGCGAGTTGCGGGTACGCGGCACGCTGCAGGATGTGACGCTGGCGCGTGAATCCGAAGCCCATATCCAGTATCTCGCGCACTACGACGCGCTCACCCGCCTGCCCAACCGCAGCCTGTGGATGCGGGACACCTCCCATGCGCTGAGCAGCGCCGAACGCCATGGCGACCAGCTCGCCGTGCTGTTCCTCGACCTCGACCAGTTCAAGACGGTCAATGACTCGCTGGGGCACCCGGTGGGCGACCAGCTGCTCAGCGCCGTTGCCGAGCGTCTGCAGGAGTGCCTGCGTGAGGAGGATCTGCTGGCCCGCCTCGGTGGCGACGAGTTCGTCGTGCTGGTACCCCGGCTGGCGCAGCCCGAAGATGCGGCGGCCGTGGCGCGGCAGATCACCACCGCCCTGGTCGCACCCTTTGCCATCGACGGACACGAGCTGGTGGTGTCGGCCAGCATCGGCATCGCGCTCTACCCGCAGGACGGCACCGATGTCGACACCCTGCTCAAGCAGGCGGACCTGGCCATGTACGGCGCCAAGGATGCCGGCCGCAACACCTACCGCTTCTTTGAAGACCGCATGAACGCCCAGGCCTACCAGCGCCTGACCCTGGAGACGGCGCTGCGCCGTGCCATCGAGCGCAACGAGCTGGTGCTCCACTACCAGCCGCAGATGGGGATGCCCGAGGGGCGCGCGGTCGGCTGCGAAGCGCTGCTGCGCTGGACCAGCCGCGATCTGGGCGAGGTGCCGCCGCACCGCTTCATCCCGGTGGCGGAAACCTCCGGGCTGATTCTGCCGATCGGTGACTGGGTGCTGCGCGAGGCCTGCCGCCAGCAACGGCAATGGGCCAGCGAGGGGCGGCCCGACATGCGGGTGGCGATCAACATCTCCGCCATCCAGTTCCGCCATGGCGGCTTCGAGGCCCGTCTCAAGGACATCCTCGACGAGACCGGCGCCGATCCGGCCATGATCGAGCTTGAAATTACCGAAAGCGCGCTGATGCAGGCCGGCGGCGACATGGTCGAACGCCTGTGGGGCCTGCGCGACATGGGCCTCACGCTGGCGCTGGACGACTTCGGCACCGGCTATTCGAGCCTCGCCTACCTCAAGCGCTTCCCCATCCACCGCCTGAAGATCGACCGCTCCTTCGTCAAGGACCTGCCGGACGACGCCGAAGACCGCGCCATTGCCAGCGCCACCATGTCGCTCGCCCGCGATCTGGGCATGGCGGTGGTCGCCGAGGGGGTGGAAACCGCCGCCCAGCGCGATTTTCTCGTCGCCGGCGGCTGCCGCCTGCTGCAGGGGTACTTCTATGGCAAGCCGGTGCCGGCCGCCGTGTTTGCGGCCACCTGGTTCAATGACGTCGCCGAGTCCAGAAGTGCCTGAGCATCAAGGCCCCGCCGAGCATGCCGCCGAGGTGCGCAAAATGCGCCACGCCGGTCTGCAGGCCGGTCACGCCGAGGAACAGCTCCAGCGCGCCATACAGCGCCACAAACAGTGCCGCCGGCATGGGGATGGGGGGGAACAGGAGGACCACCCGCCGTTTCGGAAACAGCACCCCGTAGCTCAGCAGCAGCCCGAAGACGCCCGCTGAGGCGCCGATCACCGGTGCCCGCGTGCCGAACAGCACGCCCACCACCACCTGCGCCAGCGCCCCGGTGATGACGCTGGCGAACCACAGCATGGCGTAGCGGCGCGGGCCGAAGACGCGCTCCAGTTCGCTGCCGAACATGAATACCGCGAACAGGTTGAAGAAGATATGGCCGAGCCCGCCATGCAGAAAGCTGTAGCTCACCAGCGTCCAGGGGGCCAGCACCACCGCAGCCGGGTCGGGCCACAGGGCAAAGGCCGCCAGAAACGGCATGCCGCCGCTCATCTGCAGCAGAAAGACCAGCGCGG
>QQUN01000063.1 GCA_008501585.1 Pseudomonadota bacterium
CGGCAGTCAGTGAGCACGACCGGTTTGCCCGGCAATGCCGATCTTTGTGCATTTACTGAGCGGCCACTGATCGAGCAGTACAAAAAACAAACCCCACCGGAAAAGGTGGGGTTCGTCAGCAGTCTGAGCCCGCTTCCGCGGGCTCTTTCCTTTCAGCAGCCGACGATTCAGGCCTTGGTGCGACGGCGCACCGAAGCCAGACCGACCAGCCCGAGACCCAGCAGCGCAAGCGATGCGGGTTCCGGCACCTGCAGCTGGAACTGGCCGTTGTTGGACAGTTGCAGCAGGTTCTGCTGATCGACGTTGGTCTGTGCCAGCGCACCGAACTCATTCACATACTGGGTTTGCAGGCCGGCCGAAGCCTGATTGCCGGTGTTGATGGGAATGGCGTTGGTGGTGGCAAAGCCGAACAGCAGGCCTTCCGGACTGGACACGACAGTCGACAGATCGGTCATGCCGGAGTCGAAGAAGTAGCCGGCGGACAGCGACGTGGCCTTGAAGATGAACGAGACTGCGCCGTTCGGCAGCACGGTCCCGGCCTGCAGGTTGCCGCTACCGGTCACCAGATCAAACGACGCGATCTGGGTGATGCCCGAGAAGATGTTCAGGGTACCCGTCAGGAAGCTCAGCGAGCCACCCACGTTGCCGCTACCCGTACCGACGAAGGTCGAGTTGAGGATCGGCGACAACGGCGTCGAACTATCAGCCAGCGCCGAGTTGAAGAAACCGACTTCATTGAAGTTGAAGTTGCCGCCACCGGTGAAGGTGTTCTGCACCAGCGCCTGGCCGTTCAGGTCGACATACTGGTTCACTTGAACGGCTGCGGCCGCACCGGCGCCGTCGGTATCGAGCCACCAGTTGGTCAGCACAGCGTGTGCAGCACCGGACGCCATCAGCGCGGTCGAGGCTGCAACGCCAAGCAAGGATTTTTTCAGAAAATTACTCATCGCCATGATCTCCTACAAATATTGAAAGGCTGCTTGCCTCGACAGATCAAAAGCAACGTCCATGCCAGCCAATGGAGGCAACCATAAGACACTGATGCATAAGCTGTTTTTTAATGACGACATATTCTCGACAACGCATCACGATGGCCTCTGTAAAGTTTCTCGACACCCGGTTTGAGCCATCGCCAGTCCCGATTCTGGCACCATCAACACGCTTGCCTTCAGCGCGCTGCGTTATGCGCGCGCCCCGGTTGCCGGCCCGACTCAGGGGGTTCGCAGCAGCGTATCGAGACCCAGCCGAAGGGAGCGCGACGCCGGAACCGGCGCAACGCCGACGCGACAGAAAAAGGCGTAGGGCGCGTCCGGCCCATCATTGCACAGGGCTTCGAACTGCGTCGCCAGGCGCTCCGACGCAACGTTGATGCGCTGATCGGCCGAAATCGGGGCACCGTTACGGGCGTACCACCGGAAGATCACCGGCGTCATTTCCGGCTGCAGGTGGAGCCCCGCCGCTGCCGCGGTCAGCCACAGGCGCTGCATGGCCACACCCGCATGGACATGATCGAGAAACCCTGTCGGCCGTCGAACCGGTTTCATCAGGACATGCGCCGCGCACTTTAGCGCCGGCACAACATCGAGCTGCAGACGGGGGGCGATCGTGCCGCCCAGAAAGGTGTTGAAAAACCCGACCCGCCGCCAGCTGTGCATCACCCAGCGCATCAGCTTCTCGGTCGCGGCGTCGACCCCGACCGCCTGGGCGGGAATCTTGTCGTCGCTGAACCGCGCCCCCCACTCAATGACGCGCCGATGCACTTCGAACGCTTCGCGGCAGGTCAGCCGAAGGTAGGCGCTATCCCATAACAGCCGCGCCACCTTGCGCCGGAGCGCCGGCGGTTCGAAAAACTGCAGGGTGAACTGATCGCCCACGGCACCGGCCAGGGCGCTTTTCTGCTCGGCCGTCAGCGGTTCGGTTTTCATGGGGCGACGCTGGACAGTGCGGGACTCGACGAACGCGAGCAACGGATCCGCCGCGAGGGACGCGGGCGTGAGCAGAACGTCGTAGACCGGCGCGGCCTCATCAGTGCCTTCCCGCAACTGCCACGCGCTTTGCAGACCGAACGCCGTCGCGGCAATTCGCACGGTCTCGAGCAGCGCACCATGCGCAATATGGCTGGCATGGCCGCGAAAGTCATAAACACACCAGTCGCGGGTGTCGTGCCCATGAATGGCGATATGCGTGTCCGAGACGATCTCGAAGCGCCACGGTTGTGTGTTGTCGCCACTGGGCGCCCAGCGCGCGAGATCAAGGATCTTGAGCAAGGTGTCGCGGTCAGCCATGCGCGCGCGCCTCCTTCATGCCGGCCAGTTGCCGGCGGGCGATGGCCAGTCCGATGCGCTGGAGCGGGTTGCGGTTACCACCGGGGCGCCAGGTCCGCGCAAAGCGGTTGCGATAGGCATCGAAGTGATAACCCCGCGGTGCCACCGGTACGTTGCCACGGCCAAGCAGCAGCTTCACTCCTTCAGTGGCGATGACGCCGGCGCACAGCTGACAGGCGGCGATCGTCGACGGCCCCTTGCGCTCGCTCAGGTTGACGCGCGAGGCGTCCGCCAGATAGCTGCGCTGAAGCATGGCGGGCGATAGCCCGAGCAGAAAGCGCAAGGCCATTTCATCCTCATCACAGCCGTCCAGACAAAAATACTCTTCGAAGCTCATGCTGTCGGGCGTAAAGCAGAGAAACGCCACCCCCATGCCCAGCGGTGCGGCCGTAATGGCCGGAATCCCCAGGCGGCGGCAGGCGGCGAAGGTGGCCCGGCGCGCCGAGAAGGCGAAAAAATCCAGCCCATCCACGTACAGATCCGCGTTGGCGAGGAAGGCATCGAGGTTGTCGTCGGTCACGCCGTCGCCAAAGACGGTCAGATCCAGCTCCGGGTTGATGTCCTTCGCCATGCGAGCCAGCACATCGGCCTTGGGCTGCCCGAGTGTCGAGACGACGGCGCCCGCCTGGCGATTGAAATTGACGATATCGAAGGTATCGAAATCAGCGATGGAAAACGCACCGATACCAAAGCGCGCCAGGGTCAGCAGGTGCACCCCACCGACACCGCCCATCCCGGCGATGGCAACGCGCTTGCCCCGCAACACCTGTTGCTCGGATTCCGTGACCCAGCCAATGTTTCTAGAGAATGCCGCACCATAATCAAATGCCCCATTCATGCGACACCTTCATCTTCATCAAATCGAACCGTTATCATAGGCAACTCCACCAGGACATGAAACTGCCATGTGGCGCAATGCCCTCCAACGAACCGTGCAGGATCTCAAGCTGGCCGCGAGGAATCTCCTGCGTCATCGCCGGCGCTCGTTGTTCGCGCTGGGCACGGTCGGCGGCGGAGTGGTGGCCTTTCTGCTGGCCGGCGGATTCATCCAGTGGATTTTCATCGACATGCGCGAGTCGACCATCCATTCCCAACTCGGCCACATCCAGCTCGTTCGCCCCGGCTTCCTGTCGGGGGGGCAAGCCGATCCGTATCGATACCTGATCGAACACGCGCCGATCGACTCCGCCACGGCCTCCGGAACGCCTGCCATCGAAACCCTAGCCCCCCGGCTGACCTTCGGCGGCCTTCTCAGCAAGGGCGACGCCACAGTGTCATTCATCGGCGAGGGCATCGACCCCGCCCTTGAAGCGCCGATCAGCCGAGCGATCACCGTCCGCCAGGGCAAGGACCTCACCGACAGCCCGCCCAATTCGGTGCTGCTGGGCGAAGGCCTGGCGGCGAGCATCGGCGCTGCGCCGGGCGACACGGTGGTGCTGCTGGGCACCACGGCTTCGGGCGGCGTGAATGCCGTCGAGTGTCAGGTGGCCGGCATTTTCGGCACCATCACCAAAGCCTACGATGACGTCGTCTTGCGCGCCCCGATCGACGTCGCTCGCAGTCTGATGCGTGTTGAGGGCGCCACCTCGTGGGTTGTCCTCCTCGACGACACCGCACACACCGACGCAACGGTCACGCAGCTGCGCGCCACCCTGCCCGCCGGCCAGTTCGACGTGGTGCCCTGGAGCGACCTCGCCGATTTCTACAACAAGACCGTCGAACTGTTCACCCGCCAGGTTGGCGTTGTCCGGCTGCTGATCGCGCTGATCGTGGTGCTGAGCATCTCCAACACGCTCACCATGTCGGTGCTTGAGCGCACCAGCGAGATCGGCACCGCAATGGCCATCGGCGTCAAACGACGCGGCATCCTGCAACAGTTCATCGCCGAAGGTTTGCTGATTGGCGTGATCGGTGGCGTCGGCGGCATTGCCCTGGGCCTGCTGCTGGGGCAGATCATCTCGGCGGTCGGCATCCCCATGCCACCGCCGCCCGGCATGGCGCACGGCTTTACCGGCCAGATCGCGATCACCCCGACACTGGCCCTCGACGCACTGGTGCTGGCCATCAGCACCACCTTGCTCGCCAGCGTCTTCCCCGCGTGGAAGGCCTCGCGCATGATCATTGTCGACGCCTTGCGTCACCAGCGCTGACCGCCATGCTGATCAAACTCGCCCTCCGCAACGTACTGCGCCAGAAGGTGCGCACCGGCATGACGCTGCTGGCCATCGTTTTCGGCGTCGCGGGCCTGATCGTGTCCGGCGGCTTCGTGGCCGACATCTTCGTCCAGCTTGGCGAGGCAATCATCCATTCGCAGACCGGCCATTTCCAGGTCTTCAAGAAAGGCTATCTCGAACAGGGCACCCGCCATCCCGAGCGCTTCCTGATCGCGGAGCCGGTCAGCGTCGTCCAATCGCTGGAGGGCGCCCCGCAGGTCAGCGGTGTGACGTCGCGGCTGAGCTTCTCCGGCCTGCTCAACAATGGCAAGCGCGACCTGGCCATCGTCGGCGAGGGCATCGAACCGCGCAAGGAAGCGCAGCTGGGCAGCTACCTCACCATCACCGCCGGACGCCAGCTCGACGACAGCGACACCTTCGGCATGACCGTCGGCCAGGGCGTCGCCCAGGCGCTGGGCCTCAAGGCGGGCGACCGCGTCACCCTGGTCATGAACACCGCCGGCGGCGCGCTGAACACGCTCGACATGGAGCTGGTGGGGGTGTTCCAGAGCTTCTCCAAAGACTTCGACGCACGCACCGTGCGCATTCCGCTGCATGCGGCGCAGCAGCTGATGCTGACCAACGGCGCCAACCTGCTGGTGGTCTCCCTGCACCGCACCGACGACACGGACGCGGCCTACGCTGCGCTGCGCACACGCCTCGCGCCGGGGCTCGACATCCGCAGCTGGCGCGAGCTGTCGGACTTCTTCGACAAGACCGTGCAGCTCTACGACCGGCAGTTCGGCATCCTGCAACTCATCATCCTCGCCATGGTGCTGCTGTCGGTGGTCAATAGCGTCAACATGAGCGTGTTCGAGCGACAGGCCGAGTTCGGCACCATGCTGGCTCTGGGCAACCGTCCGCCCGACATCTTCCGCCTGTTGCTGGTCGAGAACGCCATCCTGGGCCTGATTGGCGCAACCCTCGGCGTGCTCATCGGCATCGCCGTGGCGCTGGGCGTCTCGGCCATCGGCATCCCCATGCCGCCCCCACCCAACGCCAACCTGGGCTATGTCGCGTTCATCCGTATCGTACCCACCACCGTCGCCTCTGCATTCCTGATCGGTCTTGTTGCCACCGTTCTGGCGGCGATTTTCCCTGCCCGCCGCGTGGCCTCGACACAAATCGTCGACGCCCTGCGCCAGGGCGTCTGAACGCGACCGGCCTCGCAAGGAGTCATCATGTCACTTTTCGATCGTTTCAATCTGGGTGCCGGGTTCAGCAAGTACTTCAAGATCGAGGCGGCGGCGACCGAGGCCGTCCGCGACGAGGTCTATCGTGTCCGGCACGAGGTTTACTGCGAAGAGCTCAAGTTCGAGCCGGAGCGCCCCGACCGCCGCGAAACCGACGCCTACGATGCACACAGCCTGCACTGCCTGCTGCGCGGGGCGCAGGCGCCGCATCCATCGGTCGGCTGCATCCGGCTGGTCCTGCCCGCCCCGGACGCGCTGGATGCCCCGCTGCCCTTCGAGGCCACCTGCGCACACACCATCGACCGACGCATCATCGACCCCGCCAAGCTCGACCGGACACGGATTGCGGAGGTCTCCCGACTCGCCGTGCGTGCGGCCTACCGGCGACGCAAAGGCGAACAGAACGTGGCCGTGGCCCTGCAGGACGAGGACTACGAGGAGGTCGGGCGGCAGCCGCGCTTCCCCTACATTCCCATCGGACTGTATCTCGGGTCGGTCGCCCTCGCCGCGCGCAACAATGTCGACACCCTGTTCGTCCTGACCGAGCCGCGCCTGGCCTCGCATTTTTCGAAGCTCGGCGTCGAGATCAAGCAGATCGGCGGGCCGGTCGAGCATCGCGGGACCCGGGTGCCGTCGATGATGGATGTGCAATCGATCATCAAGGGCCTGCGCTTCATGGTCAAACCGATCTGGCGGGTCATTCACGATCAGATCGAGGCCAGCACGCCTCCGCGCTGAGCGCCCGGCAGCCACAAAAAAAGCCCGGCCGAAGCCGGGCTTTTTTCAGACGCACATCGCCAACTCAGGCTTTCAGCGCCGCCTGGATCTGCTCCAGCGAAGACGGGTCTTCGATGGTGGTCAGGTCCCCCGGGTCGCGGCCTTCGGCCAGCGCCTGGATGGAGCGGCGAAGCAGCTTGCCGGAGCGGGTCTTGGGCAGGCCGCCGATGAACAGCACCCGGCCCGGGCGCGCAATGGCGCCGAGCGAGGCATCGACCTTCTTCATCACTTCCTTCTCGAGCGCGGCACGCTGCTCGGCGGTTTCAACGATCGACGCGTCCTTGACCACCGCGAACGCCATCGGCATCTGGCCCTTGAGCTGATCGGCGACGCCAACGACCGCCACCTCGGCAATCGCCGGGTGAGCCTGCACCGCCTCTTCGATTTCGCGGGTGCCCAGGCGATGGCCGGCGACGTTGATCACGTCGTCCATGCGACCGAGGATGGTGTAGTAGCCCTTGTCGTCACGGATACCCCAGTCGGACGAGGAGTAGATGACCGGATCGCTGAAGGTGCTGAAGTAGGTCGACACGAAGCGCTCGTCCTGCCCCCATACGGTGGACAGGCAGCCCGGCGGCAGCGGCGGCACGATGCCGACGATGCCCTTCTCGTTGGCGCCGCACTCCGAGCCGTCCTCGCGGAACAGGCGCAGGTCGTAGCCATAGACCGGGAAGGCGGGCGAGCCGAGCTTGATGTCGGCATCTTCGACACCGCGGCAGATGGCCAGGATCGGCCAGCCGGTTTCGGTCTGCCAGTAGTTGTCGATGACCGGGATGCCCAGCTCGCTCATGATCCACTCATGCGAGGTCTCGTCGAGCGGCTCGCCAGCGAGGAACAGGTGCTTGAGCGAGGACAGGTCGTACTTCTTGAGGAAGGCCGGGTCCTGCTTCTTGAGCACGCGCACTGCGGTCGGCGCCGAGAACATCACGCTGACCTTGTACTTCTCGACGATCTGCCACCAGATGCCGGCATCCGGGCGCAGCGGCGTGCCTTCGTACATGATGGTGGCCATGCCGGCGAGCAGCGGGCCGTAGATGATGTAGGAGTGCCCGACCACCCAGCCGATGTCGGAGGTGGCGAACATGGTCTCGCCGGACTCGCCGGTGAAGATGTTCTTCATCGAGGCGGCCAGGGCCACGGCATAGCCGCCGGTGTCACGCTGCACGCCCTTGGGCTTGCCCGTGGTGCCGGAGGTGTACAGGATGTAGCTGGGCTCGGAGGACTCGACCCAGGTCACCGGCACCTGCGCGTCCATGTGCTTGGCACGCAGCGTGGCGTAGTCTTCGTCACGGCCGGCGACCTTGGGGAAGCCCTTGTCGAGGCCACGGTCGACGATCAGCACCTTTTTGGGCGGGAACTCGGCCAGCTTGCAGGCCTCGTCCACCAGGTGCTTGTAGGGCACCGGCTTGCCGTTGCGCATGCCGGCGTCGGCACTGACCATCAGCACCGGCTTGGCATCGTCGATGCGGGTGGCGAGCGAACCGGAGGCAAAGCCACCGAACACCACCGAGTGGATCGCGCCGATGCGGGCGCAGGCCAGCATGGCGAAGGCCGCTTCGGCGATCATCGGCATGTAGATCAGGACGCGGTCGCCGCGCTTGACGCCGAGGTCCTGGTAGATTGCCGCCATGCGCTCGACTTCGCGCTGCAACTCGGCAAAGCTGTAGACCACTTCTTCGTTGGTCTCGGTCGAGATGTAGATCAGCGCCTTGTCGTTCGGCCGCTTGGCGGCGTGGCGGTCCACGGCGTTGTAGCAGAGGTTGGTCTCCCCCCCCTTGAACCACTTGACGAAAGGCGGCCGCGAATAATCGCAGATCTGCTCGGGCGCCTTGTGCCAGTCAATCAATTGCGCCTGATCGCGCCAGAAACCGTCCCGATCTTCAACGGAACGGCGGTGAAACTCCTTGAATGTCGTCATGACAATCCTCTCCCTATTATTCCCTTCGATTGCGAGTGACGTGCTACTGCGGTGCTGCCTCTCTACTGCTTTCAGCTAATTTCATAGCTTTGTTGTTGTTCCCTCGTGGGGATCTTCTTCGCCGGGCGGCCGACGGCGCAACTGACGCAGCGCCTCGAGCGGCAAGCCGCAACGAAATTCGGATTCTATCAAGTCGAGCAACGGCATCAGGGTCGCCGCGACATCCGGCAGGCGCATCAGCACCTCGCTGGTCGCGCCGGCGCGAATCTGCATCAGCACGTGATCGATGCTCACCGGCAAGCGAACGAAGCGGCTCAACTCGCCCGGCTTGATCTCGCCACTTTCGGCAATGACCTTGCTGCCGCCCCGATCGACGCCGGACTGCGCGCGCTGCACGGCCAGGCCGATCAGGTGGCTGAGCGTGATGGTCGCGCCGGCGCCGGAGCCGGCGGCGATGCCCACCGTGACGCTCATGCGGATGCGCGTCTCGCGGTAAGTCATCACCAGTTTGTCGATGGCCCGCTGCAGGCGCAGGGCGAAGGCCGAACAGCCGTCCAGGTCGGTGCTCGGGCACAGCACCGCAAACTGGCCGGGGGCCATCTGCGCCACGGTGTCTTCCTTGCGCACCTTGGACGACAGGATCTTCGACAGCTTGCGGTTGATCAGCTCGGTGACGTGCACACCGTAGTCCGATACCATTTTGTCGAAGTGATCGATGACGATCACCATCGCCGCCAGATCACCGTTGCGACGTCGCGCCAGCGCCAACTCCTGGTTGCCATGCCAGTTCAGGTAGGCCTGCGTGACCAGGCCGGACTCCGGGTCGACCGGGCTGTGGCTGGCCAGCGCCTCGCGGCTGGCTTCGAGCTCACGGGTGGCGCGCGCCAGGCGGGTCAGCGCTTCGAGCCGGCTGAGCAACTCGACCGTGCCCGTGCCTTTGGTGATGAAGTCCGTCGCGCCCGCCTCGCGCGCCTTGACCCGTGCGGCATCGTCCTCTTCGCCGGAGATGATGATCACCGGCAACTCCTGGATGCGCGACAGCTTCGAGGCGCGAATGCGCTCGATCAGGCCGTAGCCGTCGAGCCGCGGCATGCCCAGGTCCGAGATGACGACCTGGATCGATGGGTCGATCAGCAGCGCCTCCCAGCCGGCCTCGCCATCGGCCTCCTCGCGCACATCGAAACGCTCACGGATATTGCGACTGATCGACGCGCGCACCATGCGCGAATCGTCGACGATCAGCACACGCGGCAGCGAAATGGTGTCGTCGCTCACGACCGGCGCCTCCGCAGATCGCTCACGCGCCGATCCGGACCACGGTGCGGCCGCGAATGCGACCGGCGATGAAATCATCAAAGGCCGCGGGCAGCGCATCGAAATCGATGGTCTGCGTGACGGCGTCCAGGTGGCGCGGTCGCAGATCGCTCGCCAGGCGCGCCCAGATCTGCTCGCGCACCGGCGAGCCGATGTAGCCCGAATCCACCCCCAGCAGACTGACCCCGCGCAGGATGAACGGAAACACACTGGTATTGAGATCGAAGCCAGCCGCGTTGCCAATACTGGCGACCGTGCCGGCCTGCTGCATGGTCGCCAGCATCCAGTGCAGGATCTTGCCGCCGGTGTTGTCCACCGCGCCAGCCCAGCGTGCCCCTTCGAGCGGGCGCACCTTGTCGAAATCGATGGTCTCGCGCAACAGGATGTCGCTGGCGCCGAGAGCGCGCAGATAGGCTTCCTCCGACGCCTTGCCGGTCAGCGCCGTGACCGCATAGCCCGCCGCGGCCAGCATGTCGATGGCCAGGCTGCCCACGCCGCCCGTGGCGCCGGAGACCACCACCGGGCCGTTGTCGGGCCGCAGGCCGTTGTCTTCCATGCGCTGCACGCCCAGCGCCGCGGTAAAGCCTGCCGTGCCCAGCGCCATCGCCTCGAACAGGTTCAGCCCCTCGGGCAGGGCCACCACCCACTTGGCCGGGATGCGAGCATATTCGGCAAAGCCACCATGGTGCGCCACGCCAATGTCGAAGCTGGTGGCGATCACCGCATCACCCGCCGCGAAACGCGGGTCGGTGCTCTCGACCACCTCGCCCGACAGATCAATCCCCCCGATACACGGAAAACGGCGGATGATCTTGCCCTTGCCGGTGGCGGCCAGCGCGTCCTTGTAGTTGATGCTGGAATAGCAGACCCGGATCAGCACCTCGCCCGCGTCCAGGTTGTCGGTCGACATGCTGCACATACCGCTGCGGACGGATTTGTCATCCCCCTGCTCGATCAGGAATGCCTTGAAAGATCCTTTCACTCGCCTCTCCATCTCGGCCCGCGCCGGTCGCACGCGCTCATCCCGAGAGATTATAACGAAATCCCCCCCGCCGTCTGCCCCACCCGCAGTCGCGCTCAAGTCTTGCTGCACTGGCGCCGTAAAACCCTGCGAACCGGAAGAATGAGGCCATCATGACCCGACTGAATCAGGCGCTCCCCTCGCTGGAGGCGTACGTGGCGCTGTTCTCGCAAGGCAACCTGCCCGTCCTCCGGCGTACCGTGCGCGAGCTGGCCGCCCTGCGCGAGGCGGAGGACCAGGTCAACGGCAAGCAGATCACCAGCGTCATCCTGGGTGACCCGCTCATGACGCTGCGCCTGCTCAGCCACCTCGAAGCCAACCGGGGCAGAACACAGAACCACGCCATCACGACCATCGATCGCGCGGTGATGATGATCGGCATCTCGCCATTTTTCCGCCGCTTCAACGACCTCCCCACGGTCGAGGACGCCCTGGCCGACACGCCCTCGGCATTGCTGGGCGTGCTGGGGGTCATCGGCCGGGCCCGGCGTGCCGCACGCTATGCGCGCGAATGGGCCATCATCCGCCACGATCTGGACGTCGAAGAAATCACCATCGCCGCGCTGCTGCACGACACCGCCGACATCCTGTGCTGGGCCTTTGCCCCCACGCTGACCGCCCAGGTGTATGCCCGCCAGCGCGCCGACCGCACACTGCGCAGCGTCACCGCCCAGCGCGAGGTCTTCGGCTTCTCCGCCAACGAGATCCAGCTCGCCCTGGCCAGGAAATGGCAGCTGCCCGAGTTGCTGATCCATTTGATGGACGAATCCAGCGCAGACAACCCGCGGGTGCGCACGGTCGCACTGGCCAACGCCCTCGCCCGCCACAATGTCAAGGGCTGGCGCAACCCGGCCATTCCCGACGACCTGACCGCCCTGCAAGGCCTGCTCAAGCTCAACCGCGAGCAGCTCATCCGGCGCCTCGCCATTCCCGAGGAAGACGCCCAACTGCTGCTGCCCGAGCCCGACGACGCGGCGGAACCGCCCGCCGCACCAGACTGACCCCCCGGCGCCGCACCGGTGCGTGCCGGCGCCACGACGCTAGAATGCCCCTGCCCCGCCGGCCCATGCCCGGCAACGCCACAAGAGGAACACCCCGATGTCCGTGTCCGTCATCATCCTGCTCGGTGTCACCGCCATGGCACTGCTCTATGGCATCGTCGTCTACAACAACCTGGTGCGCCTCAAGCACAACATTGCCAAGGCCTGGGCCAACATCGACGTGTTGCTCAAGCAGCGCCACGACGAGTTGCCCAAGCTGGTCGAGGTGTGCCGGCAGTACAAGCAGTTCGAGGAGAGCACCCTGACCCGCGTCATCGAAGCGCGCGCCCGCGTCTCCGACGCCCGCGCCCAGCACGATGTGCCCGCCCTCGGCCAGGCCGAAGGCATGCTGCGTTTCGGTCTGGGCCAGCTGTTCGCGGTGGCCGAGGCCTACCCGGAGCTGAAGGCCAACGAGCACTTCATGCAGCTGCAGACGCGCATCACCTCGCTGGAAAACGGCATCGCCGACCGCCGCGAGTGGTTCAACGAAAGCACCAATGTGCACAACATCCGCATCGAGCAGTTCCCCGACCTGATCGTCGCCCGCCTGTTCCAGTTCACCGAGCAGCCGCTGCTGGAGTTCTCCACCGCCGAAAAGGCCGACGTCGATCTCAAGGCGCTGTTCAGCGCCTGAGCCGACACCCCTGAACCATGCTCGTTTCACTGCGGCCGGACCGTACCGGCGCGGTCGTCGCCTCGGCCATTGCCGGGCTGGGCTTTGCCGGTTTTCAGGCCGACGGCGGCTTCCGCATCGGCGCCCTGGCGCTGGTGCTCGCCGCAGCGCTGTTCGGCTGGCTGCGCTCGATCCATCACAGCCGTCTGATCCTCGACACCCCCACCTCGCGCATCGCCTCGGCGGCGCAGGGCTATACCGAGCTGTTCGGCCACGGCCTGCCGCTCGACGGCACGCCGCTGTACTCGCCGCTCAACGGCCTGCCGGTGCTGTGGTACCGCCTGCTGGTTGAAGAAAAGCGCGGCGAGCGCTGGCAGCGCGAATCGGACGACGAGAGCGACGCCTCCTTTCTGCTCGACGACGGCAGCGGCCAGTGCGCCATCGACCCGGAGGGCGCGGAATTGCTCATCACCCGCAAGGACGTGCAGGTGCGCGACGACCGCCGCTACACCCAGTGGTGCCTGATCAAGAACGACCCGATCTACGTGATTGGCGACTTCACCACCCTGGGCAGCATCGACCCGGCCCACGACACCGCCCGCCAGGTGCGCGAACTGCTCGCCCACTGGAAAGCCGACCACCCGGCCCTGCTCGAACGCTTCGACCTCGACGGCAATGGCGAGATCGACCTACAGGAATGGGAACTGGCCCGTGCCGAGGCCAAGCGCGAGGTCCGTCGCCAGCAGGCCGAGCTGCACGCGGCCGCCGAAGCGCACATCGTGCGCAAACCCGAGGGACGGCGCCTGTACCTGATTTCCGACCTCGACCCGTCGCAACTGGGCCGCCGCTACCAGCTGTGGGGCTGGGGGTTTCTGGCGGCCACGGTGGTCAGCGCCGCCATCCTCGTGCGCCTGGTCGCTGTCTAGGGGCTGGCAACTCAGCCGCCCGCTTTCTGCTCCAGTTCTTCCCAGCGGGTCATTGCAGCGATCATCTCCTCGCCCACCGCATCGAGCCGGGCACTCAGTTCGGCCGCCGCCTCGGGGGTGTTCTGGTACAGCGCCGGGTCGGCCAGCCGGGCATGCAGGCTCGCCTCCTCCGCCTCCAGGGCGCTGATGCGGTCGGGCAGCGCATCGAGTTCGCGCTTTTCATTGAACGACAGCTTCTTCCCCGGCGCCGCCTTCGGCTTGTCCTTTGCCGGGGCCGGCGCGGCCTTGCGCTCGGCGGCCGGTGCGGCGGCCTGCTGCTGTCGCTGGCGCTGCCAGTCGGCGTAGCCGCCCACATACTCCTTCCACACCCCATCGCCCTCGGCGGCGATCACCTGCGTCACCGTGTTGTCGAGGAAGGCCCGGTCGTGGCTGACCAGGAACAGCGTGCCGGCGTAGTCGGCCAGCAGCGCCTCGAGCAGGTCCAGGGTCTCGATATCGAGGTCGTTGGTCGGCTCGTCGAGCACCAGCACATTGGCCGGCTGGGCAAACAGGCGCGCCAGCAGCAGGCGGTTGCGCTCGCCGCCGGAGAGCGACTTGACCGGCGAGCGCGCCCGCTGCGGGGCGAACAGGAAGTCTTCCAGGTAGCCGATCACATGCTTGCGCTCGCCACCGATCTCGACATAGTCGGAACCCGGGCTGATCACCTCGGTCAGCGGCGCCTCCGGGTCGAGCTGGGCGCGCAACTGGTCGAAATAGGCCACCTGCTGGCGCGTGCCGCGGCGCACCGTGCCGCTGTCCGGTTCCAGCTCGCCCAGGATCAGCTTGAGCAAGGTGGTCTTGCCCGCGCCGTTGGGGCCGATGATGCCGATACGGTCGCCGCGCAGGATGCGGGTGGAGAAATCGCGCACCAGCGGCGCACCGCCATAGCCCTTGCTCACGCCCTCGAGCTCGGCCACCATCTGGCCGGATTTCTCGCCGCGATCGAGCGACAGGCTGACATTGCCCTGGCGCTCCCGCCGTGCGGCCCGCTCGCGACGCAGCGCCTCGAGCCGGCGCACGCGCCCCTCGTTGCGGGTGCGCCGCGCCTCGATGCCCTTGCGGATCCACACCTCTTCCTGCGCCAGCAGCTTGTCGAAGCGGGCGCTGGCCTTGGCCTCGGCCTCCAGTTGCTCGGCCTTCTTGACCTGGTAGTCGGCAAAGCGACCATCGAAGCTGGTGAGGTTGCCGCGATCGAGTTCGACGATACGGGTCGACACATTGTCCATGAACACCCGGTCGTGGGTGATCAGCACCACCGCGCCGGCGAAACCGCGGATCAACTCCTCGAGCCACAGGATGCCGTCGAGGTCGAGATGGTTGGTCGGCTCGTCGAGCAGCAGCAGTTCCGGCTCGCCGACAATCGCCCGCGCCAGCGCCACGCGCTTGATGCCGCCGCCCGACAAGGTGCTGACGATCACGTCGCCATCGAGCCCCAGCCGGCCCAGCATTGCCTCCACGCGCTGGTTCATGCGCCAGGCATCGGCCGTATCGACGGCATGCTGCGTCCGCTCCAGTTCGGCCAGCGAGGCCTCGGACGCATCTTCGGCCACATGATGCAGCGCCGCGTGATAAGCCTTCAGCACCGCGGCCACATCGCCCAGGCCATCGGCGACGACATCGAACACCGAACGCCCGAGATCGAACTCCGCCTCCTGCGACACGTAAGCGATGCGGATGCCCGGCGCCCGCCACACCTCACCGTCATCCAGCGCCGACTGGCCGACCATGGCGCGCAACAGGCTCGACTTGCCCGACCCATTGCGCCCGATCAGCGCCACCCGCTCACCCGCATCGAGCTGAAAACTGGCCTTGTCGAGCAGGGCAACGTGACCGAAGGCGAGACAGGCACGATCCACGGAAATCAGGGGCATGAGGCATCCAGCAACAGGGCAAAGCAGGCATTTTACCGCCGCGCGGCCTCACGCTTCGAAAAAGCCTGATTTCGCGGTAGACTGCGCCCCGTCCCCGCCACGCGGGGCCCGGTCTCTCTCCGTAGTTCAATGGATAGAACGAGCGCCTCCTAAGCGCTAGATACAGGTTCGATTCCTGTCGGGGAGACCAGAAAATCCGACGAACAACGACGCCATTGTTCATGCAAAACAGTGCATTAAGACAATTTCCACTGTGCACGGATGTTCGTTATTGTGCCTCCTTGTGCCACATTGTTGACACACCTGTTGTGCCAAAAATGTGCCAAGCTTGGCCGCTCATTGCGGGCCAGACTCTTGACGCGTTGGCACAGCCATGCACAATAGGCACCAGCTGGTCGAGGCTATTAACCTCAGAGCCGTCGAATGACGGTCTGGCGAGCAATCCACCCGCAGCTACTCTGCGTTCACAAGCCGCTCCCGCGGCAGACGCTGCTTTGGCGATGGCCAAGCGGCGAGCATGCGTCTCTTCGCATTCAACGGGTCCTAAATAGGATCCGCGCGCCCGCGCGGATCATCTCTTCGCCTGCGTTGCCGCAGCAGGGCGGAGACAACTCGTGCAATCCCTTGTTAGCTCACAAGAGGCCGCCAAGATGCTCGGCATCGCCGAGCAGACGCTCCGGCATGATCGGGTGAATGGTCACCTCGGCATCCCCTACTACCGCGTCGGCGGCCGCATCGCCTACTCCACTGACGACCTTTCAGCCTGGCTCTCAAAGAGGCGAGAGATTCCCTCCTCTCCAAGCGCGCCCTCCGGACGCCGCCGAGGTCGAGCATCGAAGCGTGAGCAGCTCCAGGCCAGCCGGCTTGGGATATCCGTCTCGGAGATGCGCACGCGTAGCGTCGAGGGTGCCCTATGACCCACATCGCAACTGGTTTGCCTGGCTACGCCGATCCGAGCAGAGAGGACTCCTCCAACTGGCACAGGCGCATGCTGTGGGTAAAAACGAAGGCCGCTGACAGCGCTGCCAGCCAGGAAAAGAACGCTGCGGAGAAACCGCAACAGTTGTTTGTGCCCGGTTTTGACATTGGAGCCTTCCCGAACCACTTGAATCGGTCCAGCCTCATTGCCCCGATTGCACGCGGATCTCGAAAATTCCATCGGCAAGCTGTGATGATCACGAGGCGGGATTGCGTGCTGGAGTATACGGGGGAGCAATTGGACGAGGCGGACGGCGACCTCATCATGGCACTGATCTACTTTGGCCAACCCTTTGCGTTGGGCACCCCCGTGCCGCTGAACCGTAAGGCGCTGCTTCGCAGGGTTAAGCCCGGCAGCATTGGCAGCACGCAATACGACTGGCTCTATCGGGCCCTGAAGCGCGTTCGCGAGGGCACGTTGTTCTTGGAGGCGCGCAGGCCTGATGGTAGGACCCGCTACACCGTGGGCAGGCTGGACTCGTTCAGCATTCTTCGGGATCTTAACTATGACGCCACGAGCGAGACATATACGTATGTGCTTGACCCCCGGTGGGTGGTGATGTTTTCAAATCGAGAATACAGCCTGATCGACTGGGGCAAACGCATGCAGATTGGGCGCGGCCTAGAAATGGCAAAAACGCTGCAGCGCTTGGTGGCGACATCCGCCGACGGGGTGCAGCGGTACGCACTGGACGCTCTAAAGGCCCAAATGCAGTACGGTGGGAGGATGCGGGACTTCCGGTGCTCACTGCTGCGCGCCGTGCACGAGCTCGAGAGGTTGCACATCCTCGCCAAAGGGATTATCGAGAGCAGTACGCGAGGCTGCCCGCAGCTCACCCTGTGGGTGGTTCCTGCGGTGGCATAGCATCGCTCTCACGGTGGCATAGCATCGCGCATTGGTGGCCTAGCATCGCGCATTGGTGGCATAGCGTCGCACCGCAAGTTTTCAAGCCATTGATTCTATTGACAGAATAAGCGTATTTTTGCCTCTACCTTTCTTCTATCATTCCTCTACTGGCCGAGGCTGTGGATGGACCGGCAAACGCGCGCCCTCTGACGAGCAACCCCGCCAAGGAAATGCTTAAACGTGTCTTTCAAAATGCTACGGAGAGCATCGCCAATGGAGGAGATATCTATGGAATCGGCATGCGACGGATCTTTCAGTTCACTACCCTCCTCGTTTGACGACATGTTGGATTCACTGAGGAGTCTCTCGGACGCGGCATGTACCAGTGCAGACTCAATTTCGGCGGTCTTCGAGCTGCTTGCGGACTCTGAGCCCCAGGTGCGCATTGCGGTGCTGCGAAAAGGGCTGCCCGCCACCATGCTCGATCCAATGGCCTCGTTGATAGGCTGGTCGCGCGAGGCTGCCATCGAAGCCTTTCACCTGCCCCGCTCGACAATTTCTCGAAAGATCCGTCTAAAACAGCCCCTCGATCTGCACAGCTCCGAGCGCATGCTGGCCGTGCTAGATCTAATAGCCCTGGTCGAACGCTTGGTCAAGGAATCGGGCGATCCGGAGACCAAGGAAGTACAAGAGTTTGTCGCCGCCAGGTGGCTCGGCAACTGGCTTGCGACGCCACACCCTGCGCTGCTCGGGGAGAAGCCAGAGTCCTACCTGGACACTCACGAAGGCATCAGATTCATCCGCCGGCTGCTCGAGCAGATGCAAAGCGGGTCCTACGCGTGAAGACAGTGGCGCTTTGGCAGATCAGCACAGAGGCACCGAACTGCCGCGCTGATGATGTGACGGGCAAGGGTGCCGAGGAAACAGGAGGGCGATGGAACCACCCCGCCCCCCCCAAGTTCTATGCGAGCAGCTCCATCGCCCTCGCCTGCCTTGAAACGGTCGTGCACCTGCGCGCGAACGGGCTGCCACTCAATCGCTACTTGGTGAAGATCTCGGTGCAGGAGGAGCTTCTGGAGACCTGCGAGGTGTTCGATCCGGACAAGACCATCGGATGGGTTGCCGAGCCGGCCGGCAAGACAAGTCTCGATTACGGTACGCAGTGGTGTGCGTCAAAGCGCTCAGTGCTGCTCAGGGTGCCTTCGGTGATCGTGCCCGAGGAGCCCAACTTCCTGATCAATACCAGGCACTCCGATGTGCGGAAGATCAGGGCAGAGAAGATCCGCAGATTCCACTACGACCTGCGCCTGCGTTGATCGAGGCCGACGCCTCCAAGGTCGCCGAGGGCAAAAACAGCCAGCAGGAAGCCTGCAGCCCAAAACGCTTGAGCGCATCAGTCAGGCGCAGGGGTTCATGGGTCAGGCCGAGCTTGTCGGTAGACCGAATTGACCACGCGTGCTCGCCCCGGTGGCATAGCGTCGCGCCGGTTGTATTGCGTTCCGCCCGACCACACTGGGCGGGCGCCACCATCGCCCAGCGCTCTACTTGGAAGGTGAATCCGCCGAAGCGGTCCGCTCAAAGACGCTACGAACCGGCGTGCTGTCCGCACCTGATCTGACAAAATCGAGCGTCTTGCTGGCCTCCGCGCGCACAGCCGTCACGAACATCCCGCGCACTGCCCGCTTTTCCTCGCCAGAGAGATGGCGCTCGAGGTGCTTGCCGGTCTTCGCAATAAGGCGCCCATCAAACTCGGAGGGCACCGAAGTCGAAGAGAGAAAATGGATCGCGAGGCGTTCGACCTGAGAAGCATCCGACTCGAGCAACTCGGCAATGACCAAGTTGCCGGCCTGCTCAAACGACAACGGCTCCGTCGCGACCGGCCCCGCGGGTTCAGTGACCACCGGTGACTTGCACGCCGGCGCAGCCACAGGAGATGCAGGCACACGCTCTGTGGCGTTCTGTTCGAGGATCTTGGCAAACCACTGCGGCTCAAGCTCGGTGACCGAATCAGCCTCCATCTGGAGAGTCGCGCTCACGTTGTTGCGCGCTTCGCCGGCGGCGAGAAGATGGACCCGCACGCCAAAGGATTGGGCAAGCTCTACAGCAATGCGCAAGTCTTCGTCGCCCGCAATCAAAACCGCATCGGAAATCGCACCGTTGCGCGCAAGTTCTACCAGATCGGTGACGATGAGCGAGTCGACACCTTTCTGTTCGCCGTTCGAGTTGAGAACGCCAAGGCGCAACTTGACGCCCGCAAGCATTGATAGTTGGCTTTGCTCAAGCGAGCGGCGCGGGCCAGGCATGGCGTCGTACCAGTAGATGCGCAAGAGACATTGGCCGTCAGCAACCCCCTTGGCCTTGGCCACCACGTCAGAAATAGCCGCCCTGTGATCCCGCAGTGTCAGTTCTCGCCGCGACACTTTAGCCCCAAAGGCCGCCTGCGAGCCGGCAGCAAAGAAATAGCCAGCATCAACGAATACAGCAAATCGATCCATCGTATGCTCCAAATAAAAAAGCCCCTTTCGGGGCTTTTGGTAGGCTGGACGGCCAAATAGCGTAGTGGCGCGACCAGCAACACGCAGATTATATGCCCTCGTGCAAAAAAAATCCATGTCCGTATCGGACGGCGGGCATCCGGCATCATGGCCCGTGCCATCGTTCGATCCTGCCGCGATCAGAAGGCGCGGTCTGTAAGGACAAGGATGATTATGATGATATGTGGAGCTATAATTAGAATCAATACATCACCTGGGACTGTCATGTCTGAGAAAGAAACGCTCGCGCAGAAGCGTGCCCGCAAAGGCGCCCGGATGCGCACAGGTCACGAGGACGCCCCACTAGCCAAGTACGGCGCCCTCCCACGCTATCGGCCGCCGCGGGCCGCATCGGCACCGGCGCGTCACAAGCTGACGCTCCACAGCGGGGATCGTGGCGAAATCGAGCTGGTAATCGATCGCACCGTGGAGAGGGCTATTGAGCGGTTCAAGGCGGTTGCCCTGGAGTCGCTTGGCCCGCTGACGGGGTCGGCTCGGATGAGACGCGCCACCGGCATGCAATTTGGCGCCGAAGGCCTGTCCGAGTCGCTGTCCCGGCTGATCGACCAGCAGGTACAGGAACTGCTCGTCGAGCGCCCAGAGTTGATGGCACACCGTGATACCAACGCCCAAATTCGCCGCGACTTCCTCTTGATGCATGACACCTGGACCGCCACCGAAGTGGCCGACTGGGCGGGCTCGACGTCGCCAAATCGACATGCGATCGCGTCCAACTGGAAAGCGAAGGGACAGATCTTCAGCGTGCGCGTCGACCAAGTGGTCCGCTACCCGGTGTTCCAGTTCGACATGGGGCGCCAGAAGCCCTACCCGGAGATGAAGAAGATCATCAGCGCCCTCAGTCCGACCTATCGCGAGTGGTCGCTGGCCATCTGGTTCGTGACCAAAAACCCCTGGCTCGAGCGCAAGGCGCCTCTCGATCTGTGGCCGCAGCAGCGCAAGGCTGTTCTGGCGGCCGCCCAGTCCGAACAGGACACCTTCGATGACTGAGGCGGGGGCGCACACGCTGCCACCGCCGCCTTCGTTCGAGATCCTCGAATCGCTCGCCCCAGAGCTTGAGCGAATAGTGCTTGAGGCCGGACAGACGATCTACCGAATTCACGCGACGCACTTCGCACCGACCCAGTTCAACCCCGGCGCGGCATCGGCTCGCTTCAGCCCTCTTTACACCAACACCCCCATTCCGGTCATCGTCCCTGTCCTGTATGCCGGCGATACGCCCATTGGTGCCGCGTGCGAGACCGTGTTCCGGGCGCTGGATGGCGGAATCGCCAATCCACGCATTCCGCGCGGACGCGTCGAAGGCCGTTGCATATCGCGCATCACCCCCAACCGCCCCCTGTCCCTGCTCAAACTCTCTGGCTCGACATTGCGCCAGCTCGGCATCGTTCGTGCGCCACTGCTCGAAGCCTCCCCAACCGCGTACAGGGAGACCTCCGCGTGGGCTCAGCGCTTCTATCTTGCCATGCCTGACATCGATGGACTCATCTGGATATCCCGTCAGCACGACGACAGTCGCGCCATGGTGTTCTTTGGTGACCGATGCGGCCCGAACGACTTCACCTCGAGCGAATCGCAGTGCACCGACACCGAAGACGGGTTTCTGGCGATGCAGGCCTTGGCTTACTCGGTCGGCGTAACGATCATCGAGCCATAACAATGCCGCCTGTGTTGCTTTCAACCCAACGCCCCATGAGCGGGCACCTCCGCCATACGTTTCCTTGTTCTTTCCACACGGGCCCCTCGTCGCTACTACTCAATCACGATTTGTGACTTGATCAGGCTGAGCCTGTAACCTGACCGCGTTGGCAGTGGAAACTCGTCGGCCCGAATGCCGGTAATTTTCGAGCGGATAGGAAGAATCGTGGCATGGGATGGTGTTAGAAGTGCACATCCTCCTATCGCTCTTTCGAACCGCCATCGTCCTGATTTAGCGCCTGGGGCTGAATTGCCATGAATCCGTCCATGGCGTTGCCTCTGGGCACAGCGGCGCCCGCGCCTGCTGCCATCGCTCGCGCACTGCCTTTTTTCCGCACTATGATCGCCGCCGAACTCTTCTCCCGTTCCTTGCCTGCCAGTTGGGCGCATCGCTGCACCGAGTTGGCCATCCTCGCCGCGCGCGCCGAAGCGAACGTGGCGAGAGTCGACCCGGCCGGCGCAGCCATCCCGCCGCCCTCCTTGCGCTACCGCGCTCTGGAGATGGTCGCCCCGGCCGAAGTGCGCGTCGTCATCCTTGGCCAGGACCTCTACCCGAACACCGAAGACGCCTGCGGCCTGTCCTTCTCTGTCCCACATGGACGGCCAGTACCCAGATCTTTGCGCAACATCTACAAGGAGATGTGCGAGGACCTCGGGTGCCCCCTGCCCCGCCACGGCGATCTGGAGCCATGGGCGCGTCAAGGCGTGCTGCTGCTCAACCACATCCTGACCGTGATGCCCGGGCTCAGACGCAGCCACGTGAAGCTCGGATGGCAAGAGATGACCGACCGCATCGTGACGCTGCTGTGTGAGGACGACCGGCCGCGCGTCTGGATGCTCTGGGGAGACGATGCGCGGGACAAGCGCGGGCTTATCACTGGGTGCAACCAGCTGATCATTGAGAGCGTCCCCCCCCCCTCTCCGTTGTCCGCCCACAAAGGGTTCTTCGGCTCTCGCCCGTTCAGCCGGGCCAATGCGCACCTTGTCGCAGCGGGACTACCGCCAATCGTATGGGGTGCGGCCGGCACCAGCGTCAATCCAGCCCAAGGGTGCTTGCCGCTCGACCTCTGAACATCCTCGCAAACAGCCAGCCCAAGCCCGGCGCCAAGGTGATCAGAAGCAGCCGCCAGGGTGTAACAGTTGTTGCGAATAGTGCACTTATTGCGCTTAATGCGGTCATAAGAGCACCAAACAAGATACAACCCACCTCCGTGGGCGTGTAGTCACAGCACGAGGGGAAGACCATGGAAGTCACCAAACGCCCGAACAAGGCCTTGCAACCTCTGATGTCCGAAGAGGATCAGGAGATGGCGCGCGCAGCACAGAAGTGCATCATGGAAGCAATAGACCGCTCGAAGGTAAGCGCCCGGCAAACCCACCTAGACGCAGCACACGGCCATCCGCTATGCAGATGCCTGCCAGCGATGCGGCAGCAATTCCCCGATCCGGCTGTAGGGCTGCGCAGGCAGTCGCTCGAGCACATCC
>QQUN01000076.1 GCA_008501585.1 Pseudomonadota bacterium
CCGCCTCTCCGGCGGGCAGCTGCAATACCTGCGCTTCTGGTCGAGCGCCGCCGCGCCCGTCGATGTGCTGTGCCTCGACGAGCCTGGCAACAATCTCGACGCGCGCGGGCTGGCGGCGCTGCGCGCCTGGCTGCACACGCCGCCGGCCGGACAGGCGGTGGTGCTGGTGACCCACGACGACAGCCTGGTCGACGCCGCGCGCCAGCGCGTGATCCGGATTGCCTCATGAACCTCGATCTGCTCTTCGACCCGCTGTTTCGCCTACCCTTCCTCACCGGCCTGTTGCTGGCCGTGTGGCTGCCGGTGCTGGGCCTCTACCTGCGCCTGCGCGGCGAGTGGCTGGCGGTGCTCGGCATGGCGCAGCTGGCTTCGGCCGGCGCGCTCGGCGGGGCGGTGCTCGGGCTGCCGGCAGTGGCCGGCGGGGCCGGCGCCGGGCTGCTCGCGGCGCTGGCCAAATGGGGCTTGCGGCGGCCCAGCGACAGCGCCTATGCGGCGATGCTGCTGCTCGGCTGGGCGGCCGCGGTGGCGGTGATGAGCAACCACCCGCTGGCCGAGCAGGCCGCCGGGGCGGTGTTCGACGGGCAACTGTATTTCACCGGCGGCGGGCATCTGGCCGCGGCGGCGGCGGTGCTGGCGATTGGCGTGCTGGTGCTGCGATGCAGCCACCGCGCCATGCTGCGGGCGCGGGTGCATCCGGCGCTCGGGCCGCCGAGTGCGGCGACCCGCCTGGCCTTCGACCTGGTGGTCGGCGCCAGCGTGGGGGTGGCGATCTTGTCGCTGGGGGTGATGGCCAGCTTCGCGCTGGCCTTTGTGCCCGCCTGGCGGGCCTTCGCCACCGCGCCGTCGTGGCGGGAGGCGCTGTGGCGGGCGATGGCGATCAGCCTGACGGCGTATGTGGCGGGCTTTGCGCTGGCGCTGCTGCTCGATCAGCCCTTCGGGCCGGCTGGTGTGGCCGCGGTGCTGGCGGTGGCCGCGCTGGCGCCGCCGTGGCGGCGGCAAGGCCGGGCGCGGTGATCGGGCCTTCGCCCTTAAAAAAGCGGAAGAGATTCAGCGTCTTGTAGACCATCCCGGCATGGCATGCGCGGCCGCGCCGGGGCGGCGGCGTCGGCGCACGGCGCGGCGGGTGCGAACTTTTCCGCCATTTGGGTATTCTCTTGAGGTTCACGCCGCCCGCCGAGACCTTCATGCCCGACCCCGCCGCCACCGACAGCATCCGCATCGTCGGTGCCACCCAGAACAACCTGAAAAACCTTGACCTGGCGATCCCGCTCGGGCAGCTGGTAGTGTTCACCGGGCCCTCGGGTTCGGGCAAGTCATCGCTGGTGTTCGACACCCTGTACGCCGAGGGCCAGCGCCGCTATGTCGAGACCTTCTCGCCCTATGCGCGGCAGTTTCTCGACCGCATGGACAAGCCGCATGTGACGCGCATCGAAGGCGTGCCGCCGGCGATCGCCATCGACCAGACCAACCCGGTGCGCACCTCGCGCTCGACGGTCGGCACCATGACCGAGCTGACCGACCACTTCAAGCTGCTCTTCGCCCGCACCGCGCATCTGCATTGCCGCGGTTGCGGCGCCGCGGTGCAGCGCGACACGCCGCAGAGCATCGCCGCCGCGCTGGCCGAGCGCACGGCGAAGGCCGGCGATCCGCGCCTGCTGGTGACCTTCCCGGTCGAGGTGCCGGCCAATTTCACCGAGGACGAGATCCGCGGCTATCTCGAGCAGCAGGGCTACACCCGCATCCACGGCCGCGAGGGCGAGCGCCTGTGGGTGGTGCAGGACCGCTTCCGCTTCGGCAATACCGAGGCGGCGCGTTTCGGCGAGGCCATCGAGGCCGCGCTGCGCACCGGTCAGGGCCGGCTGGCGGTGCGGGCCGTGGACGGCGAGGGCGCCGAGACCGCGGTGTGGCGCTTCTCGGACGACTTCCATTGCGCCGACTGTGACATCCACTACGGCGAGCCGCTGCCCAGCCTGTTCTCCTTCAACTCGCCGCTCGGCGCTTGCGAAACCTGCCGCGGCTTCGGCCGCGTGATCGGCATCGACCACGGCCTGGTGGTGCCCGACGAGAGCAAGACCCTGGCGCAGGGCGCGGTCAAGCCGTGGCAGACGGCGAGCTATTCCGAATGCCAGGACGACATGGAAAAGATGGCCGCCAAGGCCGGCATCCCGCTCGCCGTGCCCTGGCGCGACCTGACCGACGAGCAGCGCCACTGGGTGCTCGAAGGCGAGCCGCAGTGGAAGAACTGGAGCCGCTCCTGGCCGGGCGTGTGGTACGGCGTGCGGCGCTTCTTCGACTGGCTGGAGAGCAAGGCCTACAAGATGCACATCCGCGTGCTGCTGTCGAAATACCGCAGCTATACGGAATGCCCGGCCTGCCAAGGCTCGCGCTTGAAGCCTGAGTCGCTTCTTTGGCGCGTCGGCGACGCGGCGGCCGCCGACGCGGTGATGCCGGCCCCGGCGCGCTTCCTGCCGCCGGGCCTCTCCGGTGGCCGCGAACGCCTCGCCACGCTGCCGGGCCTGACGCTGCACGACCTGATGCAGCTGCCCATCGACCGCCTCGCCGGCTTCGTCGATCGCATCGAAGCCACCGGCAGCTCGGCCGAAGACGAAGCCACGCGCATGGTCTGCGAGGAGATCCGCGCGCGGCTGCGCTACCTCACCGAGGTCGGCCTCGGCTATCTCACGCTGGATCGCCAGAGCCGCACGCTGTCGGGCGGCGAGGTGCAGCGCATCAACCTCACCACGGCGCTGGGTACCTCGCTGGTGAATACCTTGTTCGTGCTCGACGAGCCGTCCATCGGCCTGCATCCGCGCGACATGGACCGCATCGTGCAGGTGATGCGTAGGCTGCGCGACGCCGGCAACTCGCTGGTGGTGGTCGAGCACGACCCGGCGGTGATGCTGGCCGCCGACCACATCTTCGACATCGGCCCCGGCCCCGGCGAGCGCGGCGGGCAGATCGTCTTTTCCGGCTCCCCGGCCGCGCTGCGCGCCGACGGCACCACGCTGACCGCCGACTACCTGTCCGGCCGCAAGCATGTGGATGCCGGCACCGCGCTGCGCCCGGTGGACGCCGACACGCCGCGCCTGACCGTGCGCGAGGCGCGTGACCACAACCTGCAAGGCATCGATGTCGCCCTGCCGCTCAACCGCATGGTGGTGATCACCGGCGTGTCCGGCTCGGGCAAGTCCACGCTGGTGCAGGACGTGCTCTACCCCGCCCTGCTCAAACACTTCGGCCAGCCCACCGAGACCCCCGGCGCGCATGCCGGCATCGACGGCATCGAACACATCACGGACGTGGTGATGGTCGACCAGTCGCCCATCGGCAAAAGCTCGCGCTCCAACCCGGTGAGCTATGTCGGCGCCTGGGACGCCATCCGCGCCCGCTTCGCCGCCCTGCCCGCCGCCAAGCAGCGCGGCTATACGCCGGGCACCTTCAGCTTCAACGCCGGCCAGGGCCGCTGCCCGACCTGCACCGGCTCGGGCTTCGAGCATGTGGAGATGCAGTTCCTCTCGGACGTCTATCTGCGCTGCCCGGACTGCGACGGCAAGCGCTACCGCCCCGAGGTGCTGGAGCTGGAGATCGACGGGCGCAACGTGGCCGATGTGCTGGAGATGACCGTCTCCGAAGCCTTGGCCTTCTTCGACGGCGACAAGGCCGTGGCCACCGCGCTGCAGCCGATCATCGACGTCGGCCTCGACTATGTACGCCTCGGCCAGCCGGTGCCGACGCTGTCCGGCGGCGAGGCGCAGCGCCTCAAGCTGGCCGGGCATCTGGCGGCTTTCGCGGCCAAGGCGGGCAAGCGCAAGAAATCGTCGGAGCCGAGCACGGCGGGCGGCACGCTGTTTTTGTTTGACGAACCGACCACCGGCCTGCATTTCGACGATACCGCCCGCCTGCTCGGCGCCTTCCGCAAGCTGGTCGATGCCGGCCATTCGCTGTTGGTGATCGAACACAATCTGGACGTGATCCGCGCCGCCGACTGGCTGGTGGATCTTGGCCCCGAGGGCGGCGAAGGCGGTGGATTGCTGGTGGCCGAGGGCACGCCGGCAGCGGTGGCGAAACACCCGACCTCGCACACCGGCTGCGCGCTCGCCGAGTACGAAGCGGCGCTGTCCGCCCCGCCGGTGCGCCGCGCCGCCGAGCCGGCCGTGGCCTACCGGCCGCGCGAAGCGGGCAGCATCAGCATCCACCATGCGCGCGAGCACAACCTGAAGAACGTGGACGTGAAGATCCCGCGCAGTGGCTTCACGGTGATCACCGGCGTGTCCGGCTCGGGCAAGTCCACGCTGGCCTTCGACATCCTCTTCGGCGAGGGCCAGCGGCGCTATCTCGAATCGCTCAACGCCTATGCGCGCCAGTTCGTGCAGCCGGCCGCGCGGCCGGAGGTGGACGCCATTTACGGCATTCCGCCCACCGTCGCCATCGAGCAGCGCACCAGCCGCGGCGGGCGCAAGAGCACGGTGGCCACGCTCACCGAGCTGTACCACTTCCTGCGCCTGCTGTATGTGAAGCTGGGCACCCAGTACTGCCCGGACTGCCAGGTGCCGGTGGCGCCGCAGAGCTTCGAGGCCATCGTCGCGCGCATCAGCGCCGAGCACCGCGGCCAGTCGGTGGAATTGCTGGCGCCGCTGGTGAACAACCGCAAGGGCTTGTACACCGACCTGGCCAAGTGGGCGCGCGGCAAGGGCTACGAGCAGCTGCGCGTCGATGGCGAATACCTGCCGACACGCAAGTGGCCGCGCCTCGACCGCTACAAGGAACACACGCTGGAGCTGCCGGTCGGCATGGTCAAGGTCGGCCCCGAAAACGAAGCCCTGCTGCGCGAGCAAGTGCGCGAGGCGCTGGAGGTGGGCAAGGGCGTGCTGCGGGTCTTGCGCCTGGGCACGCTGGGCGCGACGCCGGAGACCTTCTCCATCCACCGCGCCTGCTCGTGCTGCGGCAAGAGCTTCCCGGAACTGGACCCGCGCCTGTTCTCCTTCAACAGCAAGCATGGCTGGTGCACCGCCTGCTACGGCACCGGGCTGGTGGTGGGCAAGGTCAAGGCCGAGGAGGTGCATGAGCTCGATTTCGCCAGTTTCGACGAAGAGCCGACCCTGCCCTGCCCGAGTTGCGAGGGCACGCGCCTGAACCCGATTGCGCGCAACGTGCGCTATCGCGATCAGCCGATCTCGGCGCTGACCGCCGGCTCGGTGGATGCGGTCGCCGAGTTCTTCGCCGATCTGCCGCTGGCCGGCCGCGAGGCCGAGATCGCGCGCGATATCGTCGCCGAACTCGGCAGCCGGCTCGGTTTTCTGCAGCAGGTCGGCCTCGGCTACCTGGCGCTCGATCGCGCCGCGCCCACGCTGTCCGGTGGCGAGGCGCAGCGCATCCGCCTGGCCGCGCAGCTGGGCTCCAGCCTCACCGGGGTGTGCTACATCCTCGACGAGCCGACCATCGGCCTGCATCCGCGCGACAACCAGGTGCTGCTCGACACCCTGGCGCGGCTGGAGGCCAAGGGCAACACGCTGGTGGTGGTCGAGCATGACGAGGACACGATTCGCCGCGCCGACCATGTCATCGACCTCGGCCCCGGCGCCGGCAGCCGCGGCGGGCGCATCGTCGCCGAGGGCAATGCCGCCGCGCTGATGGCCGCGCCAGAGTCGGTCACCGGCAAGCATCTGCGCACGCCACTGCAGCATCCGCTGGCGCCGCCGCGGACGGTCAAGAAGGGCACCGACAGTTTGTGGCTGCGCGGCGCCTGCCTGCACAACCTGAAGGCGGTGGACGTGCGCGTGCCGCTCGGCCGCCTGAGCGTGATCACCGGGGTCTCCGGTTCCGGCAAGTCCACACTGGCGCGCGACGTGCTGCTCGACAGCCTCAAGCAGCTGGTGGCCGGCGGTGCGCCGGTGGGCTGCGAACGCGTCGAGGGCTGGGAGCAGATCGGCCGCGTGCTGGAGGTGGACCAGACGCCGATCGGCAAGACGCCGCGCTCCTGCCCGGCCACCTATGTCGGCTTCTGGGATCTGATCCGCAAGTGCTTCGCCGACACCACCGAGGCGCGCATGCGCGGCTGGACGGCGGCGCGCTTTTCCTTCAACACCGGCGCCGGCCGCTGCCCGACCTGCGAGGGCCAGGGCCAGCAGCGCATCGAGATGAGCTTTCTGCCCGACGTGAAAGTGCCCTGCGAGACCTGCGGCGGCGCGCGCTTCAACCGCGAGACCCTGTCGGTGCGCTGGCGCGAGAAGAGCATCGGCGAGGTGCTGGCGATGAGCGTGGACGCGGCGGTGGACTTCTTCGCCGCCCATCCGCGCATCCACCACACGCTGGCGCTGCTGCAGGATGTGGGCCTCGGCTACCTCACGCTCGGCCAGGCCAGCCCGACGCTGTCCGGCGGCGAGGCGCAGCGCATCAAGCTGGTCACCGAACTGGCCAAGGCACGCACGCCGACCCGGCCGGGGCGCGGCGGTGGCGGCGCCAACACGCTGTATGTGCTCGACGAACCGACGGTCGGCCTGCACATGGCGGATGTGGAAAAGCTGATCCATGTGCTGCACCGCCTGGTCGAGGCCGGCAACACGGTGGTGGTGATCGAGCACGATCTGGACGTGATGGCCGAGGCCGACTGGTTGGTCGACCTCGGGCCGGAAGGCGGCGAGGGTGGCGGCACGATCGTCGGCTGCGGGCCGGTGGACGCGGTGCTGAAGGCCGGCAAGGGACACACCGCGCGCCTGCTCGGCGATTTCCTGCGCGGTCGACGGGCGCGGGCCGAGGCGGTCTCATGAGCGGAGGGGGCGGATGCGCAAGCCGTTCTATCTGACCGCCGGCGCGCTGTCGCTGGTGCTCGGCTTGGCCGGCGTCTTCCTGCCGCTGCTGCCGACCACGCCCTTCGTGCTGCTGGCGGCCTTCTGCTTCGCCCGCGGCAACCCGGCCTGGGAGGCGCGGCTGCTGGCCGATCCGCGCTTTGGCCCGTCGATCCAGGCCTGGCGCGAGCGCGGCGCGATTCCGCGCCATGGCAAGCGGCTGGCGGTGCTGATGATGCTGATCAGCGCGCTGGGCGGCTGGTATCTGCTGGCACCGCCCTGGCACTGGGTGCCGGCGGGCTTTTGCAGCGTGGTCGGCGCCTGGGTGCTGACCCGGCCGTCGGCCTGAGGCGGCTCAGAAGCGCATGTCGAGGCCGAGGTAGACCTGGCGCGAGACGCGGTTGGCGGGCGAGGCGCGGCCGGTCTGCTGCGCGGGGTTGGCGGCTTCCTGATGGCGGGGGCCGAGGTTGAGCGCGGTCAGCGTCAGACGGGCGGGGTGGCCGGCCAGCGACAACGGGCGGGACACCCCGACATCCAGCGAGGTGTAGGCGCGGACCACATAGGGCTCACCCGCCAGATAGCTGTCGCCGGTGGCCACCGGGCCGACCCGGGTCAGATGCACCAGGCTGCTCCAGCGGTGCGACCAACGCTGCATCCACATCAGGCTCGCCGTGTAGGGGGCGATCGCCGCTTCGATCTGCTCGTCGCCGGCATGGCGTTCGAGTGCGCTCCAGGCCAGGCGGAGGTCGGCGCCTTTCCAGGGGTGGGCCTCCCACTGCAGCTCGATGCCGCGGACATTCAGGTCCTCGCCGAAGTTCTGCTCCTGGGTGGTGGGGATGCTGGCGGCGAGCAGGGGCGTGGGCGGTGGTGGTGTGACCTGCTGGCGGATCACCATGTCGCGCAAGCGTTCGTGGAACAACCGGACCTCGACCGTGCTGCGTGCCCAGCGCAGTTGCCGGATGTAGCCGAGTTCCAGCGTATCCGCCCGGGTCTGGCGCAGATCGGGATTGGGAATGAAGGGGCGTGCCAGCAGCAGCGAGGGATTGGCCGGATGGTAAACACGGGTATCGCTGCGGTACTCGAAGGGGCTGGTGGTGCGCCAGGCGCGGCCCGCGCCGATGCGCAGCGTGTCGGCAGGGGTCAGCCGGTGGTTGGCGTACAGGCGCGGGCTGAATCGCCAGCCCTCATGGTTGCTCCGCTCAAGCGCCAGCCCCAGGTTGACCCGGGTGGGATCGCTGGCCTGCCACTCGATATTGCTGAACAGTCGGTAGATCGGTACCCGGACCGAATCAGCACTCGAAAAGCTGAACGGTGAGCGTGTCTGCGTCAGCGTGGTTTCGGCCCCCCACACACCGCGAACCGTTTCCGACCAGCGATCGCGGCGCTGGAATTCGATGCTGGTGCGCAAGTCCCGGCGATCGCGTGACAAGGGAACATCCGGAATGCCCGGGGCGCCGGCGAGCCAGCTGTCGCGGTAGTCGAGCTGATGGTGGTAGGCACTGACCGACCATTCGCGATCCATGTCCTCGACACGCTGCCAGCGAAGATGCACCAGATGCGCCCTGTCGGTCCCGTCGCGCAGGGCGTTGTTGCCGAAGGGCGAGTCCGGATAGCCGCGGCCGGTGGTTTCACGGGTCGTGCCGAGGCGGAAACTGAAGCTGTTCTCCGGATCGAGCTGGGCGTCGCCACGCAGGCTGATGCGCTGGGTGCGACGGTGGTCGTGCAGGCCGCGAAAGCCGTCGTCCGATTGTTCGCCGGCGGTCAGGCGCAGGGCCAGTGGGGCCGTGCCACCGGCCCAGCCCACTTCGACATCGCGGATGGCGGGGTCACCCAGCACGAGCTTGACGTGTTCGCCCGGATCTTCCGCAGCCGGGCGGGTGATCAGGTTGACCGCCCCTTGCAGTGCGCTGGCGCCATAGCTGTTGGCGCTGGCGCCGCGGACCACTTCGATGCGCTCGATCTCGCTCAGGAACACCGGCAATCCCGTCCATGCCGCGGTGCCGAAGCTGACCGGTACATAGGTCGGCGCGCCGTCGATCAGGACCTGGAGTTCACCGGGGATCGACTGGCCGAGGCCGTGGTAGCTGACCCAGCTGGCGCTGGCCCGCTCCTGGCCGACATGCATGCCGGGGACCAGGCGCAGCAGGCGGGCGAGGTCGCGGTAGCCGCTGCGTTCGATCAGGGGGCGGTCGATGACCGTGATGGCGCCCGGTGCGTCCTGCAGGGCTTGTGGCAGGCGGGACGCGGTCAGGACGACGGGGAGTTGCTCGAAGTAGGCGCTTTCGCCCTCGTCGGCGGCGTGCGTGGCCGCTGCGGATCCAGGCAGGGACAGGAAAAGAAGCAGGGATGCCGCGCAGCGATGCCAGGCGCGATCCCTCACGGCGGCAGTCATCGCGTGACCCTTCACTCGCGCAGCGATCGGACAAACCCGCAGACTATACCGCAAGGGCGACGAAAGGTGTGGAGGATCCCTCTGGAATGGCCGCCACATGCGGCTCCCCGGGGAACGGGCCGCAGCGGGCGAGACCGCTGCGGCCCCGGTGGCTTACTTCAGGCGCACCCCGAGGTAGAGCCGGCCATCGCCGCGCTGCACCAGCAGGGCGAAGCGGTCGCCCGCCGCCTCCAGCAGCTTGCGGAAGCTGGCGACGTCTTTTACCGGGGTGTTGTTGAGGGCCAGGATCACGTCGCCTTTCTGGATGCCGGCGCGCTGTGCCGGGCCGTCGACGTCCTCGACCACCAGGCCGCCCGGCACGCCCAGCCGTTCGGCTTCGGCGCCACTGAGCGGGCGGGCCGACAGGCCGAGCTTGCCGCCGGCGCTCTGCTGACCGCTGCCGCGGGCCTGCAGGCGGTCAGTGTCCTGGCCGCCCAGCGTGGCTTCGATGATGCGTGATTTTTTGTCACGCCAGATTTCGAGCTGGATTTCGGTGCCCGGCGGCAGCTCGCCGATGATGCGCGGCAGGTCGGCGGAGTCGGTGACCCGGTTGCCGTTGACGCCGAGGATGACGTCGCCCGGTTGCAGCTTGGCCCGGGCGGCGGCCGAATCCGGCTCGACGCTGGAGACCAGCGCCCCCTTGGGGGTGTCGAGCCCGAAGGAGTCGGCCAGTTCCTTGTCCAGGCCCTGGATGATCACCCCCAGGCGCCCGCGGCGGACCACGCCGAAGGCTTGCAGCTGGTCCTTGACCTTCATGGCCACATCGATCGGGATGGCGAAGGAGATGCCCATGAAGCCGCCGGAACGCGAGTAGATCTGCGAATTGATGCCGACCACCTCGCCGTCCAGGTTGAACAGCGGGCCGCCCGAGTTGCCGGGGTTGATGGCCACATCGGTCTGGATGAAGGGCACATAGGTTTCATCCGGCAGGCGCCGCGCCTTGGCCGAGATGATGCCGGCGGTGACGGTGTTGTCGAAGCCGAAGGGCGAGCCCACGGCCACCACCCATTCGCCGACGCGGGTGGCTTCCGGGTCGCCGATGCGCACGGTGGGCAGGTCCTTGGCATCGATCTTGAGCAAGGCGACATCGGTGCGCTTGTCCACGCCTTCGACCTTGGCCTTGAATTCACGCTTGTCGGTCAGGCGCACGGTCACCTCGGTGGCGTCGTCGACCACATGGGCGTTGGTCAGCACATAGCCGTCGGCGCTGACGATGAAGCCCGAGCCCACGCCACGGGCGATCTGCCGCCCACCCTGGCCCGGCATGCCCGGGATGTTGGGTCCGCCCGGCATGCCGGGGACGGGGACGCCGAAGCGGCGCAGGAAGTCGTAGAACGGATCGTCGCTGTTGGCCAGCGGGCTGGCCACTTGCTGCACGACGCTGATGTTGACCACGGCCGGGCCGACGCGTGAGACCAGGTCGGCAAAGTCCGGCAGGGTCTGACGGGTCGCCGGCATGGCGGCCACCGGCGCGGCCAGGGTCGCGTGCGCCTCGGGCAGGCCGGGGGAGAGGTTCAGCCAGGCGGCCAGGGCCAGTCCGGTGGCGCCGGCCAGGGCGGCGAAGCGGGGGGTGATTCGGTTCATGCGTCCTCCTGTGTCAACGGGGTGTTGGCCGCACCTGCCCGGCGCGGCAACGAGGCGTCAGCCCCGGCATCGTGACATAGGTCGGGATGGCGGGGCGCAGATTCAAGGCCGTCGCGGACGGGTCCCGGCATGATTGCCGGAACCCGGGCTGTGCGATTGCGTCATAGCCTGTGATAATCATGTTGAAGCAGACCATGGAACGGGCAAACCGTTCCGGACGGGGAAAATTCATGACGCTGACCGACCTGAAGTACATCGTGGCGCTGGCCCGCGAGTGCCATTTCGGCCGTGCCGCCGAGCGCTGCCATGTCAGCCAGCCGACCTTGTCGGTGGCGATCAAGAAGGTCGAGGAAGAGCTGGGCGTGATGCTCTTCGAGCGCGGCACCAGCGATGTCAAGGTGACCCAGCTCGGCCAGCGCATCGTCGACCAGGCGCAGCGGGTGCTTGTCGAAGCCAGCCAGATCAAGGAGATCGCCCAGGCCGGCAAGGATCCGCTCGGCGGTGCGCTGCGGGTCGGCGCGATCTACACCATCGGCCCCTACCTGCTGCCGCGGCTGATCCCGCAGGTCAAGGCGCTGGCGCCGCGCATGCCGCTGATCATCGAGGAGAACTTCACCGCCAGCCTGGCCGAGTCGCTCAAGCGCGGCGACCTGGATGTGGCCATCCTCGCCCTGCCCTTCGAGCAGCCCGGCCTGGTGGTGCAGCCGATCTACCGCGAACCGTTCCGTGTGCTGATGCCGGCCACCCACCCGTGGGCCAGCCAGGCCGCCGTCGATGCCAACCAGCTGGCCGAAGACCAGCTGCTGCTGCTTGGCGCGGGCAACTGCTTCCGCGACCAGGTGCTTGAAGTCTGCCCCGAATGCAACGGTGTCGGCGGCCTGCAGCGCACCTTGCAGGGCAGCTCGCTGGAGACCATCCGCCTGATGGTGGCCAGCGGCATCGGGGTGACGGTGTTGCCGGCCACGGCGGCCGACGGGCTGCCGGAGCGCAATGCCCTGCTCGCCACCCGCCCCTTCGAGGCGCCCGAGCCCTCGCGTACCGTGGCGCTGGCGTGGCGGGTGACTTACCCGCGCAGTGGCGCCATCGACGTCATCCGCAAGGCCATTCTCGCCTGCGACCTCCCCGGGGTGCTGCCGCTGGAGGCCGCCTGCCAGGATGTGACCGCATAGACAGGGTCAATCAAGCGGATTCGCAGAATCGATTGGATTCTTTTCGGCCAGGCACGTAGCCTGACTGCATGACACCATTGACACGACAAGGAGTGCTTTCATGGATATCGATATCGGCATCAGCAAGAAAGACCGCACGGCCATTGCCCACGGCCTGTCGCGCCTGCTGGCGGACAGCTACACCCTGTATCTGACGACGCACAATTTCCACTGGAACGTGACCGGTCCGATGTTCAACACCCTGCACCAGATGTTCGAGGTGCAATACACCGAGTTGGCGCTGGCGGTCGATGCCATCGCCGAGCGGATCCGCGCCCTGGGCGAGCCGGCACCGGGCACCTACAGCGCCTTCGCCGAACTGAGCCGGATCGAGGAGCCGCAGGGCGTACCCAGCGCCGAGGAGATGATCCGGCAGCTGGTGAAGGGGCAGGAGGCCGTGGTGCGCACGGCGCGCGAGATCATGCCGCTGGTGGATGAGGCCGACGACGAGCCGACCGCCGACCTGCTGACCCAGCGCATGCAGGTGCACGAGAAGACCGCGTGGATGTTGCGCAGCATGCTGGCGAACTGATTGTGCCGCACAGGCAGTGATTGACGGCCGGGGCATCCCGGCCGTTTTCATTTCAGAAGCCCGAGCCCGGGGTGGCGAGGAAGGCTTTTTCGGCGGGCGTGCTGGGACGGCCGAGGATCGCATTGCGATGCGGGAAGCGGCCGAACTGCGCAATCACCGCCTGATGGCGCAGGGCGTAGTCGTAGGTGGTGTCGAAACCGGGGTGGGCGTCGTGGAGCGTCTTGAACAGGGCGACGGCACGGGCCTGTTCGGTGGCATCTTCAGCGTGTTCGAAAGGCAGGTAGGCAAAGACCCGCTCGACCGGTATCAGCTGCGCATCGCGGCCCTGGCCGACCAGCGCGCGGGCGGCGTCCAGGGCCAGGGGGTCGCCGGCAAAGGCGCGCGGGGTGTTGCGGAACACGTTGCGGGTGAACTGGTCGAGCAACAGGATCCGGGCGAGGGTGCCGCGTTCGGTGCTGTCCCAGTCGGTCAGCCCGCCAGCCAGCGCGGTGTCGATCAGGGAGCCGAAGCGCCGGGCGATGGCGGCGTCGGTGTCGGCACGCTTCTCGAACCACAGCCGACGGTGGCTGCCGTAGTCGGTGCTGTCCGGCGCGCCGAACCAGAAGTCGAGCACCTGGCGGGCGGCGTCGGGCAGTGGGCTCATGCGCGGCTTACTCGTCGTCCTTGGCGGCTTTCTTGGCAGGCTTCTTGGCCGCAGCCGGTTTCTTCGGTGCGCGCGGCTCGAACTCGAAACCCACGCCGCCGTCCGGCTTGCGCACCAGGAAGGCCGAGAACTTGCGCTTGGTCTTGTTCGACACGAAGGCCTTGAGCAGATCGGTCTTGCCGTCGGTGAGCAGCTTGCTCATCTGCTCGCGCTCGATCGGCTGCTGCAGAATGATCTTGCCGGAGCGGAAGTCGCAGGATTTTTCGGGCCCGACCGATTTCTCGCAGACATAGGCCATGCCGTGCTCGAAGACATTGGCCTGGCATTTCGGGCAGGCGCCCAGCGGGGTCTGCTCGGAAAAATCGACCGGTTCGGCGTTTTCGTCGTCGCGCGGCTGGCCGAAATCGAAGGTCGGCACCAGCTCGTCATTGAGTTTGATGTCGGCGTTGAACAGGCGGCCCATCTTGTTGCGGAAACCCATCAGCGGCCCGACATGGCCGTCGCGCAGCAGGGCTTCGATCTCGTCGATCTCGAACTGGCGGCCGGCGACGATCTTCCAGGTGCTCCACTCGCAGGCCTGGCAGGCGAACTTCTTGTAGTTTTCCTTCACCACCCCGCCGCATTTCGGGCACGGGGTGGCCAGCGTGGTGAAGTCGCCCGGCACGGTGTCGGATTCATACTGCTTGGCACGCTCGACCATGTCGCGCGCCATCTGCGCGATCTCGTCCATGAAGGCGTCGCGCGTCAGCCCGCCGTGCTCCATCTGCGACAGCTTGTACTCCCACTCGCCGGTCAGCTCGGGCGAGGTCAGCGCCGAGACGCCCAGGCCCTTGAGCAGGGTGATCAGCGAGAAGGCCTTGGCGGTGGGGATCAGCTCCTTGCCGTCGCGGTGCATGTACTGCTCGCCGATCAGGTTCTCGATGATCTGCGCGCGGGTGGCCGGGGTGCCGAGGCCGCGGCCGGCCATGGCGGCGCGCAGTTCCTCGTCGTCGACCATCTTGCCGGCGCCTTCCATGGCTGACAGCAGGGTGGCTTCGTTGAAGCGCGCCGGCGGGCGGGTCTGCTGGGCCTTGAGTTCGACCTCGTCGCTGCTCACCTGCTCACCCTGGCCAACCGGGACGAGCGTTTCGGCGTCGTCGCTGGGCTTGTCGCGGCCGACCACCACCAGCCAGCCCGGCTTGACCAGCACCTTGCCCTCGGTCTTGAAGGCTTCGCCCTCGACACGGGTGATGCGGGTGGTGACGCGGAATTCGGCGGCCGGATAGAACACCGACAGGAAGCGGCGGGTGACCAGGTCGTAGATCTTCTGCTCAGGTTCGGACAGCGACTTGGGCGGGTTGCCGGTCGGGATGATGGCGAAGTGGTCGGAGATCTTGGCGTTGTTGTAGATCCGCTTGTTGGGGCCGGCCCAGCCCTCGCGCTTGATCTCGTTGGCGAACCTGGCGTATTCGGCCGGCAGGTTGCCCAGCACCTCCTTGACCGTGTCCACATAGTCTTCGGGCAGGGCGCGGGCGTCGGTCCGCGGGTAGGTCAGCACCTTGTGGCGCTCGTACAGCGCCTGGGCGACCTGCAAGGTGGCGCGGGCCGAGAAGCCGAAGCGGCCGTTGGCCTCGCGCTGCAGGCTGGTGAGGTCGAACAGCAGCGGCGATTGCTGGGTCGAGGGCTTGGACTCTTCCTCCACCGCACCCGGCTTGCCTTCACACTTGGCGCGGATCGCCTCGGCACGCTTGAGATCCCACAGGCGCTCGGCACGGGCGTGCTCGTCGTCGTTCTTCTTGAAGCCTTCATCAAACCAGCGGCCGGCGTAGCTGCCTTCGGCGCAGCCGAAGCTGGCGTGCAGTTCCCAGTAGTCGCGGGGCTTGAACTCGCGGATGCGCCGCTCGCGCTCGACCACCAGGGTGAGCGTCGGGGTCTGCACCCGACCGACCGTGGTCAGGTGGAAGCCGCCGGTCTTGGAGTTGAAGGCGGTCATTGCCCGCGTGCCGTTGATGCCGATCAGCCAGTCGCTCTCGGCGCGACAGACGGCGGCCTGGCGCAGGCCATCGACCTCGTCGGCCGAGCGCAGATGGGCGAAGCCGTCGCGAATCGCGCTGGCCGTCATCGATTGCAGCCACAGGCGCTGCACGGGCTTCTTGGTCTTGGCGTGTTCGGCGATGAAATTGAAGATCAGCTCGCCCTCACGCCCCGCGTCGCAGGCGTTGATCAGGCCGTCGACATCCTTGCGCTTGATCAGCCGGGTCAGCAGCTTGAGGCGGTCCTCGCTCTTGGCGATGGGCTGCAGCGCAAAGCGCGAGGGCACCACCGGCAGGTTGGCGAAGGACCACTTGCCGCGCTTGACCTCTTCGTCCGGCGGCACCGTCAGCTCAAGCAGGTGGCCGACCGCCGATGCCAGCACGTAGTCGTCTGACTCGAAATAGTCCTTCTGGCGGGTGAAGCCGCCCAGCGAACGGGCGATGTCCTGCGCGACGGACGGTTTCTCGGCGATGATCAGTTGTTTGCTCATGGCATGCGGAAGGACCGGCATTGGCCGGTCGGGGGTCCCGGAAAATCAGGTGATTAAGCGCGGCATCATAAGGATGCCGCGGCGGAACGTGCAAGTGGCCGCGACCAGCGCACGTCTTAGTGGAGGACGGGCGAGACGTCGTCGTCCTCGCTCAGCAGTTCATCGAGCACCAGCGAATCCATCGGGTAGGCCTGCTTCCACAGCACGATCAGCACGATGACCTTCAGCCGCGAGACCGCCACGTGGGGATCGGGCAGCGCCATCAGGCGATCGACGATCAGCTCGCGGTTGGCGCCATCGAGCACGCCGGATTCTTCAAGAAACAGCAGGAAACCGATCCCTTCACGCCCCAGCTTGGTGGTTTCTTCGTCCGAATACAGGCGCACGGCGCCGGACGAGGGGGTGCTGAAGGCGGTGTACTCGCTGGCCGTCTGGTTCAGCTCGGAGAGCCAGTCAAGGGCGTCGCTGATCTCGTCTTCCTCGAAGCCCGCAGCCGTCAGGCGGCGCGCCAACTGCTCCGGCGCGGGGCAGGCTTCAGCGTGGAGATAGGTTTCGAAGAGATAGACAAGCACGTCGAACATGGATAGGCGGGGCTCTATGTGAGTCGCTGGAAGCGGCCGCCCGGCAGTCGTGCCAGCTGACCGTCCAGTTCCAGTGAAAGCAGAATGGCGTACAGCGCATCGGCCGTCAAGCCGGTACGGGCTGCGAGTGTATCAAGGCTCACGGGATCATGTCCGAGGGCGGCCAGCAGTCGGGCGCTGTCGGGATCGGCCCCGGCGGCAGGCGTGTCGGTGGCCGGCGGGGGTGGCGGGGCCGGTGCGGCGTAGCCGGAAAACACGCCCTCTTCGAGGATGTCTTCGGCCGTTTCGACCAGCTTCGCGCCGTCACGGATCAGGCGGTGGCAGCCCTTCGATTGTGGCGAGTGGATCGAGCCCGGAATGGCGAACACCTCCCGCCCCTGCTCGCTCGCCAGCCGGGCGGTGATCAGCGAGCCGCTGTTCAGCGCCGCCTCGACGACCAGCACGCCTTGCGCCAGCCCGGAGATGATGCGGTTGCGCCGCGGAAAGTTGTGGGCCGCGACCTGGGTGCCCAGCGGAAATTCGGTGACGATGGCGCCGTGGTCGGCGATCTGCCGGGCCAGCGCCTGGTTGCGTGCCGGGTAGATGCGGTCGGCACCGGTGCCGATGACCGCGACGGTGGCGCCGCCGGCGGCCAGTGCGCCGGCGTGGGCCGCGGCGTCGATGCCCAGGGCCAGGCCGCTGATGATGTTCAGGCCGGTGCGCGCGAGGGCGCCGGCAAAGGCGGCGGCATTCGATTCGCCCTGCGGGGTGGCGCTGCGGGCCCCGACGATGGCCAGCCCCGGCCGGTGCAGGAGGCTGACATCGCCCTTGACGTAGAGCACGGTGGGCGGATCGGGCAGTTCGAGCAGGCGTGGCGGGTAGCTCGCGTCGGCCAGGGTGAGCAGGTGGTTGCCCGGCTGGGTCAGCCAGTCGAGCGTGGCGGCAATGGCGTCGCTGGCGTCGTGATCGCGCAACTGGCGGGCGGCCTTGTCGCCGATCAGTTCGGCGACCGCGTGGTGGCTGGCCTGGAAGATGGCGCCCGGCAGGCCGAACGCGCCGAGTAAACGGCGCTGACGCTCACCGCCGATACCGGGGATGAGCGTCAGGCGGAGCCAGTCGGCCAGGTCGGGGGAGGGCTGCCCGCGGGTCAGGGCGTGCGCACCGTGTCGCTGACCTTGATCGGCGCGGTGGCGTCGACCACCAGGCCGTAGGAGACGCGGTCGAACACCCGGAACAGGAAGACCAGGCCGTAGCGATGCTCTGGCAGCTCGAAGGTTTCCTTCTTGTTGGTGTCCTCGTCCTTGTATTCGACCGAGCCGCGATGACGGTACAGGGCCAGCACATGGCCGACCTCGGCGCCATCCTGCTGGCCGACGCCGAGGGTGATCACCCCCTGGCGGCCGGTTTCGCTGACTCCGCCGTAGATGGCGATGACCCGGCCTTCGATGTTGCCGGTCGGTGCATGCGGCACATAGGACAGCAGCTCGGGGCGATCGGCCGGCAGCATCAGCTCGCCGGTGCCGATCTCCTGCCGCGCCATGGAGATCTCGAGGGCGGCCGGTTCGCCCGGCTGGGTGACGTCGGCGGTGCCCAGATGCACGGCCTCGTAGCCGAGAATGGTGTTGGTCAGCGGATCGGTCAGCGGCTTGGCCGGGCGGTAGATGTGCCAGGTGTCGACGCCGGCGCGGACGTTCTTGGCAAACACCGTGTCGCCCTGGCCGGTGTAGAGGCGGTTCTCCTGGGTGGCGACGATGGTGGCCGAATCCAGGATGCGCTTCTCGTCGACCACCAGCGGGTGGGTCAGGAAGGGCGCGATCTCGTTCTGCGGAATGCTGGGAATCGCCTGGTCGGTCGCTTCGGAGTAGATCTGCGGCTGCAGCTTGCCGTCGCCGACGCGGCGGCCAAGGCGCAGGTAGGGGCCGCTGCGGTCGAGGAAAATGACCTGGCCGGGGTAGATCAGGTGCGGGTTGCGGATCTGGTCCTTGTTGAGCTGCCACACCTCGGGCCAGCGCCACGGCTCGCGCAGGAACTTGCCGGAGATGCCCCACAGGGTGTCGCCCTTGCGCACCGTGTGGCTGTCGGGTGCGTTCTGTGCCAGCTCGACGGGCGAGGCGGCCGCGGCCGGTTGGACGAGGGCGGCGACGCCAATGACTAGAGAGAATATAATGCGGATCATCACTCGCTTCCGTTTCGATGCAGGCGGCATTCCGACGCCCTGCCGGGAATTACTATCGTCAATGACGGTCATATATCCCGGAAGTTGAGCGTCCCGATGACAAACGTGCATCATCGGGGATGGCAAAGTACTTGAAATTCTGCACGTAATCCCATAACGCGGCAAGCTTTTATGGCACTCCTTCCAATACTGCATTTTCCTGATCCACGCCTGCACACCAAGGCGGTTCCGGTCGCCAAGGTGGACGACCGCATCCGCACGCTGATCCGCGATATGGCCGAGACCATGTACGAGGCGCCCGGCATCGGTCTGGCGGCCACGCAGGTCAACGTCCACGAGCGGGTGGTGGTGATCGACGTCTCCGAAGACCAGTCCAGCCTGCAGGCCTTCATCAACCCCGAGATTCTCGAGCGCTCCGGCGAGCAGGTCGGTGAAGAGGGCTGCCTGTCGGTCCCCGGTGTGTACGACAAGGTCGTTCGGGCCGAGCGGGTCAAGGTGCGTGCGCTCAATGAGCAGGGCGAGCCCTTCGAGCTCGAGGCCGACGGCCTGCTGGCGGTGTGCATCCAGCACGAGCTGGACCACCTCGACGGCAAGGTGTTCGTCGAGTACCTGTCGCAGCTCAAGCAAGGCCGGATCAAGAGCAAGCTGGCCAAGCGCGCGCGCATCACCGCCTGAGCCCGATCCGATGAAAATTGCCTTTGCGGGAACGCCCGAGTTCGCCGCCACGGCGCTGCGCGCGCTGATCGACGGCGGTTTCGAAGTGGTGCTGGTACTCACCCAGCCGGATCGCCCGGCCGGGCGCGGCATGAAGCTGCAACCCAGCGCGGTCAAGCAGGTGGCGCTGGTCCACGGCATCCCGGTCGACCAGCCGGAGAAGCTGCGCACCCCCGAACAGCAGGCCGCCCTGCGCGCCGCCGCGCCCGATGTGCTGGTGGTGGCCGCCTACGGGCTGATCCTGCCGCAAGCGGTGCTCGACATCCCGCGCCTCGGCTGCCTCAACATCCACGCCTCCCTGCTGCCGCGCTGGCGCGGCGCGGCGCCGATCCACCGTGCGATCGAGGCGGGCGACACCGAAACCGGCATTACCATCATGCAGATGGACGCCGGCCTCGACACCGGCGACATGTTGCTGCGCCAGGCCGTGCCGATCCCGCCCGACGCCACCACCGCCAGCCTGCACGACACCCTGGCCGCGCTGGGCGGCGAGATGATTGTCGATGCCATCTGCCGCCTTGCCATCAAGTCGCTCGACGCCGAGCCGCAGCCGGCCGAGGGGGTGACCTATGCGCACAAGATCGCCAAGGCCGAGGCGCGGCTCGACTGGCGCCGGCCGGCGGTCGAACTGGCACGTCAGATCCGCGCTTTCGACCCCTTCCCCGGCGCCGTCGCCGAGCTCGACGGCCGGCCGATCAAGCTGTGGCAGGCGACCGTGACGGACGCGAGCGGCGCGCCTGGCACCGTGCTTGGGGCCGACGCCGATGGCGTGCGCATTGCCTGCGGCGAGGGCGCGCTGTGCGTCACCGTGCTGCAGTTGCCCGGCGGCCGGCGGGTGGCGGCGGCCGACTTCCTGCAGGCCTGTCCGCTGGCGGCTGGCGCGCGGCTGGCGCTTGCGCCGGCGCATTGAATCTTTCCGTCCGACCCCCATCTAAGTGATCGCGGAGGCCTGCTCCGCGTTTGATGACGAGGAATCTCAATGTTCGGTAACTGGATCAAAACCTCTCTGCTGATGGCCGGTATCGTGGCGCTGTTCGGCGTCATCGGCGGCATGATCGGCGGCCAGCAGGGCATGTTGCTGGCGCTGCTGTTCGGCGGCGGGATGAACGTCTGGGCCTACTGGTTTTCGGACAAGATGGTGCTCAAGATGTACAAGGCGCGCGAAGTCGACGCCAGCACCTCGCCCTACCTCTACAACATGGTGCGCGAGCTGGCCGGCCGGGCGCAGCTGCCGATGCCCAAGGTGTACATCATCGACGAGGCCCAGCCCAACGCCTTCGCCACCGGGCGCAACCCCGAGCACGCGGCCGTGGCCGCCACCACCGGCATCATCCGCATGCTCTCCGAGCGCGAGCTGCGCGGCGTGATGGCGCACGAGCTGGCGCACGTGAAGAACCGCGACATCCTGATCTCGACCATCTCGGCCACCGTGGCCGGCGCCATCTCGGCGCTGGCGCAGTTCGGCATGTTCTTCGGCGGGCGTGGCGAAGACCGGCCGAACCCGATCGTATCGATCATCATCATGATCCTCGCGCCGATCGCCGGCATGCTCATCCAGATGGCCATCTCGCGCACTCGCGAATTCGGCGCCGACCGTGGTGGTGCCGAGATCTCCGGCGACCCGGCCGCGCTGGCCGATGCGCTGGCCAAGATCGACGCCTACGCCCGCGGCATCCCCATGCACACGGCCGACGAGCACCCCGAAACCGCGCAGATGATGATCATGAATCCGCTCTCCGGCGGCGGGCTGAAGGGCTTGTTCTCGACCCACCCGGCCACCGAGGAACGCATCGCCCGGCTGCGCGCCATGCGCTGAGTCCGGCGCGGCGGGTGGCATCGCACAGTGCGCGGCCTTCGGGTCGCGCATTTTTTTTGCGCCGCGCGCATGCTCTAATCGGGGCCATCGGACGCACGGAAGGGGTGGTATGGCGGCAGGGCAGCAGGTGGACAAATCGGCCGAGGCGCGCTCGGAGTGGTCGGATTATGCGGTGCTGGTGGTCGACGACGAGGCCGGCATGCGCAGCTTCCTGCAGCGCGCGCTCAGCGCGCGGGGCTGCGCCGTGGAGGTGGCCGACAGCGCCGAATCGGCCGCGCTGCTGCTGGCCGACGCGCATTTCGACGTCATCGTCCTCGACATCGCCCTGCCCGGCAAGGCCGGCATCGCCTGGCTGCGCGAGCTGCGCGCGGGCGCCTTTTCGGGCGATGTGGTGCTGATCACCGCCTTTGCCGACATGGAAACCGCGATCGATGCGCTGCGCGCCGGTGCGGCCGACTTCATCCTCAAGCCCTTCCGCGTGGACCAGATCATCAACTCGCTGGCCCGCTGTTTCGAGCGTGCCCGGCTGACCCGCGAAAACTATGTGCTGCGCCGCGAAGTGGCCGGGCTGTCGGGCGGCGCCGAGGGCCTGGTCGGGCCGTCGCAGGCCCTGCGCCAGGTGTGGAGCCTGATCAAGCGCGTGGCGCCGACGCCGAGCACGGTGTTGATCCAGGGGGAGTCCGGCGTCGGCAAGGAGCTGGCAGCGCGGGCGCTGCACCAGCTGAGCGCGCGCGCCGAGCGGCCCTTCGTCCCGGTCAACTGTGCCGCCGTGTCGGCCGAGCTGATCGAAAGCGAGCTGTTCGGCCATGTGAAGGGCGCCTTCACCGGCGCCAGCGAGAGCCGCAGCGGCCTGTTTACTTATGCCAACGGCGGCACCCTGTTCCTCGACGAGATCGGCGAGCTGCCGCTGGCCTTGCAGACCAAGCTGCTGCGCGCGCTGGAGGAGCAGCGGGTGCGCCCGGTGGGTTCGACCAAGGAGATCCCGGTCGACGTGCGGGTGGTCGCGGCCACCAACCGCGACCTGCGCCAGGAAGCCGCCGCCGGGCGCTTCCGTCAGGATCTGTTCTACCGGCTCGAGGTGCTCACCGTGACGATTCCGCCGCTGCGCCAGCGCACCGACGACATCGTGCCGCTGGCCGAGCATTTCAACCGCCAGCTCGCCGCCCGGCTGGGCCTGCCGCCGCTGCCGATGACCTCCGAGGTGGCCGGCCGCCTGGTCGGCTATGCCTGGCCCGGCAATGTGCGCGAGCTGCGCAACTTCATCGAGCGGGCGCTGATCCTCGGCCACTTCCCGGTCGAGGCCCCCGCCGGCGCCCTCGGCGGCGAGGCGCTGCCGCTGAGCCTGGCCGAGGTCGAGCGCCGGCACATGGCGGCCGTGCTGCGCCAGTGCGAGGGCAACAAGACGCGGGCGGCCGAACTGCTTGGCGTCTCGCGCAAGACGCTCGAACGCAAGTGCGCCGAGTGGGCCGCCGGGGGCACATGAACCCCTTGCGGTGGCTGCGCGCCCGTGTCTCCGCGTCGGTGCGGGCCAAGCTGCTGGCCCTGGTGCTGGCGCCGCTGCTCATCGGCGTGCCGGTGCTGCTGGCCCTGGTCTGGACCTGCGGCAACGATACCTACGAGCGCCTGCTCAAGGCCAAGATCCAGGCCGATCTGGTGATTGCCCATGAGTACTTCGACCGGGTCCAGCAGGGCGTCGGCAGCGACCTGCAGGCCCTGGCCGGGTCCAGC
>QQUN01000064.1 GCA_008501585.1 Pseudomonadota bacterium
GGTTGAAGAAGATATGGCCGAGCCCGTCATGCAGAAAGCTGTAGCTCACCAGCGTCCAGGGGGCCAGCACCACCGCAGCCGGGTCGGGCCACAGGGCAAAGGCCGCCAGAAACGGCATGCCGCCGCTCATCTGCAGCAGAAAGACCAGCGCGGTGCCGATGACCAGCGCGCGAGTGACAGGGGGCATGGGCGGCTTCCTCGGGGGCGTCCTGATCAGAGTGGGGGCGGGGCGGCGGGGTTCAATGTGCCGTGCACGTCAACGCCCTGCAACACGGGCGCCCGTCGCAGTATAGTGGGGGCATCGACGCGGGCCGCCCGCGGCCGGCACGACAACGACAAACGACTCCCCAAGGAACGCGCATGGCCAATACCGCCACCCTCCACGTCGCCGATGGCGTCGCCACCCTCACGCTCAACCGCCCCGATGCGCTCAACGCCCTGTCGCTGGAGATGATGGAAGATCTCGCCGCGGCCACGCGCAGCCTCAAGGGGCGCACCGATGTCGAGGTGGTGGTGGTGACCGGCGCCGGTGCCCACTTCATGGCCGGCGGCGACCTCAACGACTTCAACCGGCAGCTCGACCAGAGCCCCCAGGCCCGTCTGGCCACCTTCAAGGCGATGATCTCGCACCACATCAACCCCACCGTCGAGACGCTGCAGTCCCTGCATCAGCCGGTGATTGCCAAGGTGCGCGGCGCCTGCGCCGGCTTCGGCCTGTCGCTGATGCTCGGCTGCGATCTCGTGGTGGCGGCGGACGATGCGGTGTTCACCACCGCCTACGCGGCCATCGGCCTGTCGGCCGACGGCGGCATGTCGTATTTCCTGCCGCGCGCCGTCGGGCGGCGCAAGGCGCTGGAGCTGCTGATGCTGGCCGACCGCTTCAAGGCCGACGAGGCGCAGCGCCTGAGCCTGGTCAACCAGGTGGTGCCGGCCGCCGAGCTCGACTCCGCGGTCGATGCCCTGGTGGCCCGTCTCCGGCGCGGGCCGCGCCACGCCTACGGCGAGTTCAAGCGGCTGATCGCCGACAGCTTCGATAACCAGCTCGAAGCCCAGCTGCAGAGCGAGGCCGAGGCCTTCTCGCGGTGCAGCGCCACCGCCGATTTCGCCGAGGGCGTGACCGCCTTCCTGGCCAAGCGCAAGCCCGGCTTCACCGGCAAGTGATCAGCGCAGCAGCAGGCTGGCGGCAATGCTCCACAAGGTGAGCGCCACGATGCTGTCGAGCACCCGCCAGGCCACCGGGCGCCGGAACAGCGGCGCCATCAGGCGCGCACCGTAGCCGAGCAGCACGAACCAGCTGAACGAGGCTGCGATCGCCCCCGCGGTAAACACCGGTCGCGCCGCCTCGAGCTGGGTGGCGCCCACGGCACCGATCAGCACCACGGTGTCGAGGTAGGCATGCGGGTTGAGCAGGCTGAAGCCTGCGGCGGCGGCCAGCGCCTGGCGCCGTGACAAGGCCTGTGAGCCGGCGGTGTCCATCCCTTGCGCATGGCCGACCCAGGCCGAGCGCGCCGCGCGGGCGCCGTACCACAGCAGGAACACGCCGCCGCCGATCTTGGCTGCGGCCATGGCGGTGGCGCTGCTGCTCAGCCACGGGCCGACGCCGGCCATGCCGAGCAGGATCAGGCCGGCATCGCAGATGGCGCTCACCGCAACCGTCAGCAGCACATGCTCACGGCGCAGGCCCTGGCGCAGCACATGCGCATTCTGCGCGCCGATGGCCATGATCAAGCCGGCCGCCACGCCAAATCCACTGAAGAAAACACCGCTCATCGTCGCCATCCTGGTTGGGGGGTGTCGGCACCGGCCGACGGGATGGCGGGATTGTCGCGGTGCGCCGGTTCATGGTTAAGTAGAATTAATTTTCTTCAACGCGGTGAAATATTTCTAATGATCGATGCCCGCTACCTGGCCTTTGATGCCGTTGTGCAAGCGCGCAGCTTCGAGGCCGCGGCGCAGCACCTCAAGCTCACCCCGTCCGCCGTCTCGCAGCGCATCAAGCAGCTCGAAGCCGAGCTGGGGCAGGTGCTGCTGGTGCGCAGCAAGCCGGTGCAGCCGACACCGGCCGGCCGCCGGCTGCTGCCCTATGTGGCCCAGTTGCGGCTGGTCGAGGCCGAGGCCGGCCGCGCACTGGCCGGCGGCGACCGTCATGCGCCGGTGCGTCTGTCGATCGGCCTGAATGCCGACAGCCTGGCGACCTGGTTCTTGCCGGCGGTACGCCAGGTTGTGCAGGAGCTGGCCGTGGTGCTCGACTGCGTGGTGGACGACCAGGACCACACCCACGCCCTGCTCGCCGGGGGCGACGTGCTCGGCTGTGTCAGCACCCGGCCCGACGCGCTGCGCGGCTGTGCGGTGCGCCCGCTGGGGGTGATGCGCTACCTGTGCGTGGCCTCGCCCGAGTTCTGTGCCCGGCATTTCCCGCGCGGGCTGACACGGCAGGCCCTGGCGCGGGCGCCGGGCATCGTGTTCGGCCGGCATGACGACATGCACGACCTGTTCCTGCGCCAGCACTTCGGCCTCGACGCCGGGCAGTACCCGCAGCATGTGGTGCCCTCGTCCGAGAGCTTCTGGGCCATGGCGGCGGCGGGGCTGGGCTACGGTTTTGTGCCGACCATCCAGATTGCTGCCCAGCTGGCCGAGGGCGTGCTGGTCGATGTCGCCCCCGGCCATGCCGAAGACGTGGCCTTGTACTGGCACCACTGGCAGGTGCAGTCGCCGCTGATGGCCAAGCTGTCGAACGCCGTGGTCGATGGCGCGCAGACGGCCTTAGCGGCGGCGTGAGCGCCGCTCGGCGCGCTGGCCGGTGTCCGGCGGTGGGGCGGCGCGGCGCGTGACCGCACTGCGCTGCGCGCTGGCGGCGGCCCGTCGGGCGGCGCGCGCTTCGCGTGACTGGGCGCGGGTCGTGGTGGCATCCGGACGGCGCTGTGGGCTGGCCCGGGGCGCCGGCGCGCCTGGGGTCGGGCGCTGCGTGCGTCGGGCGGGCGCGGCCTCGTTGACCGCGCCTTCGATGGCCTTTTGCCAGTCGCCCTTTTGCAGGTTCTGCAACCAGTCGTCGGCCGCCGCCGACGGGCTGTGAGCGAGCGCCGCCAGCAACAGCGGCAGGCTCAGTCTGGGCAGTTTCATGGGGGACTCCCGGTGCGGAGAAAAGGCGTTTGTTCGCCCGCCGAGAACTTGTTGCGCTGCGACCGGACCAACAGACTCAGGATATTGAACATGTCTTCAGTCTAGAAAACAGGAGCGGGCCCCGCCATGATGCGCGCCTTGAAGGTCTTTTTTGTCATCGTTGCCGTGTTGCTCGCGCCGCTGGGCGTGGCGGTCGGCCGGCATCTGACCGATGACACGCTGGCGAGCGACTGGCGCACCGCGCGGCGCGACAGCACCGGTATCGCGCCGCTGCCGGCGCAGACGCCGGAGGCGGTCATCCATGTCTATGCGGCGCGAGCCTTTCGCTGGCGCGGTGCGTTTGGCGTGCACACCTGGATCGCGGCCAAGCCGCAGGGCGCCGATGCCTACACCCGCTTCGAAGTGGTCGGCTGGGGCGTGCGGCAGGGGCGCAACGCCGTGCGGGTGGGCGAAGGCGTGCCCGACGGCTACTGGTACGGCAATGCCCCGACGCTGATCCGCGAACTGCGCGGCGGTGCCGAGGTCGATGCGCTGATCACGCGGCTGCATGCGGCGGCGCAAGCCTACCCGCACCAGAACGAATACCGCGTGTGGCCGGGGCCGAACAGCAACACCTTCATCGCCTATCTGGGCCGTGCCGTGCCCGAACTCCACCTGGATCTGCCGCCGACCGCCATCGGCAAGGACTATCTGCCCGAGGCCGACGTGTTCGCCCGCGCGCCCAGCGGCGGGGGCGTCCAGGTATCGCTGGCCGGCCTGCTGGGGCTGACCGTGGCCGCCGAGGAGGGGCTGGAGATCAACCTGCTCGGCCTGTCGCTGGGGCTCGACCTGTCGCCGCCGGCGCTCAAGCTGCCTGGCGTGGGGCGTATCGGGATGAGCGAGGAATAGCGGCACGGCCACCTTTGGTATCGAATAACGGTACTTTGCATGACATTCATCCGGGTGAAGTGATCTGGCGATAGACTGTGGCCATCTTCTTCCGGATGGTCCCGACATGAGCCACACCGCCGATCTGGTTGCCGCCCTCAAGGCTGAACTCAAAGCGAGCGGCCTGACCTATGCCGCACTGGCCGAGCAGCTCGAGATGGCCGAGTCGAGCGTCAAGCGCATGTTCTCGGCCAACGGCGACCTGACGCTGTCGCGCATCGACGCCATCTGCCGCGTGCTCGGACTGGAGTTTGCCGATCTGGCGCGCAAGGTGGCCGAGCGCCAGCCGCTCGTGCAGCAGCTGAGTCATGCCCAGGAGGCGGCCGTGGTGGCCGACCGGCAACTGCTCATGGTGGCCATCTGCGTGATGAGCCAGATGCCTTTCGAGGACATCGTCGCCGCCTACGCGATCTCCGAGGCCGAGGCGACCGCCTGCCTGCTGACCCTGGACCGCCTCGGCATCATCGGCCTGCGCGCCGGCAACCGCTACAGCCTCAAGGTGGCCAAGGGCTTCCGCTGGCTGCCCGACGGGCCGGTGATGCGCTTCTTCCGCACCGAGGTGCTGGCCGACTATTTCGCGGGTGATTTCGCCGGTGATGCCGAAGTGCTCTCGGTGGTGCACGGCGAGATCGGACACAACGCGGCGGCCGCCTTCCACGACCGGCTCGCGCGCCTGGCGCAGGACTTTTCCAACCAGCACCTGGCCGACCAGAAGCTGCCCGCCGCGCAGCGCGCGCGCTTTACCGTGGTGCTCGGCATGCGCTCCTGGCTGATGCCGGCGCTGCGCGCGTTCCGCCGCGATGGCGGTGCGGCATGAGCGGCCGGCCCGCTTCCCCGGCGCGTCGCCGCTGGCTGGTGGCCGGCGCCGGTGTGGCGGGCGCGGCCGTGGCGGCGAGCTGGTTCGGTCGCCGCTGGCTGGTCAATCCGTGTCAGTCGGACCTGCCGTTCGACGTGCCGGGCCATCCGCTGGTGCGCGCCGCGTGGGATGGCCTCGATCCGGCCATGGTGTGGGACTGCCACGTCCACCTGGCCGGCATCGGCGATGGCGGCAGCGGCATCACGATTTCCGACACCATGCTGAGCCCGCTGCACCCGCTCGAATACCTGCAGCGCCTGTTCTATCTCAACGCCGGCTGTGTGCACGATGCGCCGGGGCAGGTGGACGCCAGCTATGTGGCGCGACTGGAAAACCTCATGGACGCCATGCCGGCCGGCAGCAAGCTGATGCTCTTCGCCTTCGACCGGGCGCATGACGAACGCGGCGTGGCGCGCCCCGAGCTGTCGGCCTTCCATGTGCCCAACGCGTATGCGCAGCGCGTGGCCGCGGCCCGCCCGGAACGCTTCGAGTGGGTGTGCTCCATCCACCCGTGGCGCGAGGATGCCATCGAGGCGCTCGAGGTTGCGGCGGCCGGCGGGGCGCGGGCGGTCAAGTGGCTGCCGCCGGCCATGGGCATCGACCCGGCCTCGCCGCGCTGCGACGCCTTCTATGCCGCGCTGGCGCGCCTTGATCTGCCGCTCATCTCGCATGCCGGCGAGGAAAAGGCGGTGCACGGCGCCGGGCGGCCCGAGTGGGGCAACCCGCTGCGCCTGCGCCGCGCGCTCGACGCCGGGGTGCGCGTGGTCATGGCCCACTGCGCCAGCATTGGCGAGGATGTGGACCTCGACCGCGGCGAGAACGGCCCGCGCGTGCCCAGCTTCGAGCTGTTCGCGCGCATGATGGCCGACCCGGCCCACGCCGACCGCCTGTTTGCCGACATCTCGGCCATCACCCTGCGCAACCGCAGCCTTGCGGTGCTGCGCGCCATCATCGAGCAAGTACAATGGCATCCCCGCCTGCTGTGGGGGACGGACTACCCGCTGCCGGGCATCCTGCCGCTGATCTCGCCCGCGCAGCTGGCGGCCGAAAACATGCTGGTGCCGGCCGCCGTGCCGCTGCTCGAGGAGATCCGCTTGCACAACCCGATCCTGTTCGACCTGGTGCTCAAGCGCCTGCTGCGTAGCCGTGGCCAGCGCCTCGCGCCGCAGATCTTCGAGACCCGCCGTTTCTTTGACCGGAGCGCCGCATGAGCCAGTTCGCCCTGATGCGCCAGCGGCGCTTCCTGCCCTTCTTCCTGACCCAGTTCCTCGGCGCCTTCAACGACAACGTGTACAAGAACGCGCTGGTGGTGCTGATTACCTTCCACGCCGTGCGCTACACCGAGATGTCGGCCGGAGTGCTGGTGAACCTCGCGGCCGGCGTGTTCATCCTGCCCTTCTTCCTGTTCTCGGCCACCGCCGGCCAGCTGGCCGACAAGTACGAGAAGAGCGCCCTGATGCGCGGCATCAAGCTCGCCGAGGTGGGCATCATGGGGCTCGCGGCGGCGGCCTTTGCGCTCGATTCGCTCGGCCTCATGCTCGCCACGCTCTTCCTCATGGGCGCGCAGTCGGCGCTGTTCGGGCCGGTCAAGTACGCCATCCTGCCGCAGGCCCTGCACGAGACCGAGCTGGTGGGCGGCAACGCGCTGGTCGAGTCGGGCACCTTCGTGGCCATCCTCATCGGCACCATCGCTGGCGGCCTGCTCATTGCCGTGCCCGATGGCGCGCTGTGGGTCTCGGGCGCGGTGCTGGTGGTGGCCGCGCTGGGCTATCTGGCGGCGCGCGGCATCCCCCGCGCCGATGCGGCCGACCCGACGCTGCGCATCAACTGGAACCCGCTCACCGAAACCTGGCGCACCATCGGCTTCACGCGCGCCAGCCGCACGGTCTTCCTGTCGGTGCTGGGCATCTCGTGGTTCTGGTTCTACGGTGCGCTCTTCCTGTCGCAGTTCCCCGGCTACGCCAAGACCGTGCTGGGCGGTGATGAATACGCCGTGACCCTGCTGCTGGCGGTGTTCTCGATCGGCATCGGGCTCGGCTCGCTCTTGTGCGAGAAGCTCTCGGGCCGCCATATCGAGATCGGCCTGGTGCCCTTCGGCTCCATCGGCCTCACCTTGTTTGCGCTCGACCTGTGGTGGGCCAGCCCGGCCCCCGGTGCGCTGGGCGAGGGGCTGGCCATCGGCGCGGTGCTGGCCGAGCCGCTGGCCTGGCGGGTGCTGTTCGACCTGGTCATGATCGGCTTCTTCGGCGGCTTCTTCATCGTGCCGCTGTATGCCCTCATCCAGAGCCGCAGCGCGCCCTCGCACCGCTCGCGTATCATCGCCGGCAACAACATCCTCAATGCGCTGTTCATGGTGGTGGCGGCCGGGCTGGGTGCCGGGCTGCTCGCCGCCGGCGCCTCGATTGCCCAGCTCTTCCTGCTCACCGCCATCCTCAACGCCTGCGTGGCGGTGTACATCTACACCCTGGTGCCCGAATTCCTGCTGCGCTTCGTGGTGTGGCTGCTGGTGCACACCGTGTACCGGCTGCGCGTCGAGGGCGAGGTGCACATCCCCGAGACCGGGCCGGCGGTGATCGTGGCCAACCATGTCAGTTTTGTGGACGCGCTGGTGATCATGGCCGCCAGCCGCCGGCCGATCCGCTTCGTGATGGACCACCAGATTTTCCGCTGGCCGCTCCTGTCCTTCCTCTTCCGCACCAGCCGGGCGATTCCCATCGCGTCGGCCAAGGAAGATCCGGCGATGATGGAACAGGCCTTCGACACCGTGGCCGAGGCGCTGGCGGCGGGCGAACTGGTCGGCCTCTTCCCCGAGGGGCGCATCACCGATACCGGTGAGATGAAGCCCTTCCGCCCCGGCATCAAACGCATCATCGAACGCAGCCCGGTGCCGGTGGTGCCGATGGCACTGCGCGGGCTGTGGGGCAGCACCTTCAGCCGCAAGGGCGGGCCGGCCATGCGCAAGCCGTTGCGGCGCGGGCTGTTCAACCGTATCGCGCTGGTTGTCGGCGCGCCGGTGGCGCCCGAGGTGCTGCGGATCGATGCCTTGCAGAACACGGTGGCCGCGCTGCGCGGCGACCAGCGATAACAACAGGAAACGCGCATGTGGATCATTGCAGGATTGGTGCTGGGGGCGCTGGCGGGCCTCGATAGCGGGCTGGAAGAGGCGGTCGGCGGTGCGGTCATCGGCGCGATCATCGGCGCGGTGATCCAGTTCGTCACCCGTACCCCGAAGGCCGATGCCGGTGCGCTGGCGCAGCTCGAGGCGCGGGTCGCCCTGCTGGAACAGACGGTGGCGCAATTGCGCGCCGGCGCTGCCGAGCCCGTTCCGGCGTCGCGGCCTGTCACGCCGCCGCCCGTGCCGGAGGCGTCCGAGCCGCCCGTGCCGACCGTCGCGTCCGGCCACGCGGTACCGGAGGCGCCGCGCGCCGAACCCGTTCGCCGTCGCGGTGCCGATGTGCTCGCCGCCCGCCGTGGCGACACGGCAGCGGTGCGCCGCGCGCCGGTCGAGCGCACGCCCGGCACACTCGACCAGCTCTACGATACCGCCCGCGCCTGGCTGCTCGGCGGCAACACCGTGGTGCGGGTCGGTCTGCTGGTGCTGTTCTTCGGTCTCGCCTTCCTGGCCCGTTATGCGGTCGAGAACAGCCTGCTGCCCGTGGAATTCCGCCTCGCCGGCATCGCCCTCGGGGGCATCGCGCTGCTGGTGGTGGGCTGGCGCCTGCGCACGCAGCGCAGCGGCTATGCGCTGAGCCTGCAAGGCGGCGGGGTGGGCGTGCTCTACCTCACCGTGTTCGCCGCCATGCGGCTGTATCAGATGATTCCGCCCTCGCTCGGCTTCGCGCTCCTGCTTGCGGTGGTGGTCTTCGCCGCGGCGCTGGCGGTGCTGCAGAACGCCCAGGCACTGGCGGTGATCGGCATCGCCGGCGGCTTCATGGCGCCGATCCTCGCCTCCACCGGGCAGGGCAGCCATGTGATGCTGTTCAGCTATTACCTGCTGCTCAACGCCGGCCTGCTCGCCATGGCGTGGATGAAGGCCTGGCGGGTGCTGAACCTGGTGGGCTTTGTGTTTACCTTCTCCATCGCCCTGGCCTGGGGGGGGCGCGACTACCGGCCCGAGCTGTTCGCCAGCACCGAGCCCTTCCTCGTGGCCTTCGTGCTGATGTATGTCGCCGCCGCGGTGCGCTACGCCTGGCACCGCGCGCCCGCGCTCAAGGACTATGTCGACGGCACCCTGGTGTTCGGCACGCCGGTGGTCGGCTTCGGCCTGCAGGCCGCGCTGGTGCAGGACATGCCCTACGGGCTGGCCTGGAGCGCGCTGGCCCTCGGCGGTTTCTACGTGCTGCTGGCGCGCTGGCTGCATGGCCGCGCGCGACCGAGCCTGCGGCTGCTGGTCGAGTCCTTCCTCGCGCTGGGGGTCGCTTTCCTCACGCTGACCATCCCGCTCGCCGTCGATGGCCAATGGACGGCCGCCGCCTGGGCCATGGAGGGCGCCGCGCTGTTGTGGGTGGGCACGCGCCAGTCGCGCAAGCTGGCGATGGCCTCGGGCCTGGCGCTGCAACTGGCGGCGGGCGCTTTCTTCGTGTCCGATGGCGGGCTCGACGTGCAGGGCCGTGTGTGGCCAGTGGTCAACAGCCCGTGTGTCGGCGCCGCGCTGATCGCGCTGGCGGGCTTCGTCAGCAGCCGCTTCGCCAGCATGGCGCGGGATCACTGGCCGCGCCTGCTGTCGGTGGCCGCCCCGGCGTTGCTGGTGTGGGCCACGCTGTGGTGGCTGGCCGGCGGCCTGACCGAGCTGGATGCCTGGCTCACCTACCGGCAGCTCCCCGCTGCCGCACTGTTCTTCTTTGCCGCCAGCGCTGCGCTCGCCAGCGTGGCCGCGCGGCGCTTCGACTGGCCCGAGCTGCACTGGCCGGCCTTGCTGGCGCTGCCGGGCATGGCGCTGTCCTTGGTGCTCACGCTGCTGCATGCGAGCACCCATCCGCTGGCCGACTGGGGCCTGCTGGCCTGGCCGCTGGCGGTGGCCTCGGCGCTGTTTGCACTGCGCCGGGCGGAGGGCACGCCGGCGGTGGCCAAGGCGCTGCGCCATGGCCACACCGCCGGGTTGTGGCTGGCGAGCCTCGCGCTGGCCTGGGCGGCGGGCGATGTGATCGACGCCGCAGTGGCCGGCGACAGCTGGGCGCATGCGGCGGTGCTGGCGGTGATCGCGCTGGTGATGATCGGCGTGCAGCATCAGGCGCAGCGCGGTCACTGGCCGGTCGGGCCGTGGCGACAGGCCTACGTCGGGCCGGGCTGGCGCGGGCTGGCGGCGGCCGGATTGGGCTGGGCGCTGCTGGTGAGCGTGGCCGGCGGCGGTGAGGTGGCACCGCTACCCTATGTGCCGCTGCTCAACCCGCTCGATCTGGCCATGGGGCTGATGCTCTTGGTGGTGTTCCGTGGGTGGCGGGCGCTGGCCGGGGCACTGTCAGGGTGGGTGCCCACGGCGCTGGCGGCGGTCGGCTTCGTGCTGGCCAATGCGGCCCTGCTGCGCGCGGTGCATCATCTGGCCGGCGTGCCGTGGGACGGGGCGGCGATGTTCGCCAGCGACACCGTGCAGGCCAGCGTGTCGCTGTGCTGGGGGCTGCTCGGGCTGGCGCTGACCTTCATCGCCAGCCGCGGCCAGCGGCGAACGTTGTGGATCGTGGGCGCCGCGCTGCTCGGCGTGGTGGTCGCCAAACTGTTTCTGGTGGACATGGCCAGCACCGGCACGGTGGCGCGGATCGTCTCCTTCCTGGGGGCCGGGGTGGTGTTGCTGGTGGTGGGCTATTTCTCGCCCTTGCCGCCGGCGCAGGAGCAGCGCGCATGAAGATGCCGTGGTGGTTCGGGTTGCTGCTGGTGGTGCCGGCGGTGTCGGCGGCGCCGCAGCCGGCCGACTTTGCGCTGCAATTGCCGATCGCGGCACCGGCCGAGGCCGGTCTGCTGCGCATGACCCTGCCGGCTGCGGCCTATCGGGCCGCGCGCCGTGCCGACCTGGGCGATGTGCGCATCTTTAACGCGGCTGGTGACCCGGTGCCGATGGCGCGCCTGCCGGCGCGGGGCGAGGCGCCGCCTCGGCGCACCGTGCGCCCGCTGGTGGCGCTGCCGGTGCCGACGGCCGGCGTGCCGGAGTCGGTGGTGGTGTCGCGTTCGAACGGGGACGGCAGCCTGCGGGTCGAGGTCGATGCAGGGGCCCCGGCCCGCCAGGGCGGCTATCTGCTTGAGGTGAAGGACTTCGACGCGCCGATCGACGAGCTCGAACTGGCCTGGGCGGCGGCCGCCGCCTTCGAGGCCGCCGTGCGGGTGCGCGCCTCGGACGACCTGAAGACCTGGCGTACGGTGGCGCGCAACACGCCGGTGCTGGCCATTGGCGCGGGCGAGGCGCGCATCGTCCAGGACCGCGTGGCCTTGCCTGCGGTCAAGGCGCGCTACCTGCGCGTGGACTGGGACGGCGCGGCGCCGGCGGTGACGCTGCAGCAGGCGACCCTGGTGAGCCTGCACCCGGATGGGCCGCCGGCACGCGAGTGGCTGATGCTCGACGGCGAGGCCGACGGCCGGCGAATCGACTATGTCTCGCCCGGCCTGTTTCCGGTCGATGCGGTGCGCCTGGTGCCCACCGGTGACAATGACGTGGTGTCGGCGGCGGTGTCGTCCCGCCCGGCGGTGAGTGCCCGGTGGCAGTGGCGGGCGCGGACGGTCGGGTACCGCCTGCAGCAGGCCGGCGCGACGGAGGAGGGCGCGCCGACGGCCATCGCCCCGACCCGCGATCCGTTGTGGCAAGTGATGGCCGACAGCCCGCCGGGCGCCTCGGCGCAGCCCCGTCTGGCGCTCGGCTGGGTGCCGGAGACGGTGGTGTTCGTTGCCCGCGGCGCCGGCCCCTACACCCTGGCGGTGGGTCATGCGGCGATGCCGCCAGCCTGGCTGGCGCCCGCGCAGGTGGTGCCGGGCCATGGCACGCCGGCAGCGGCCGAGCCGGCCGAGGCGCAGGTGCTGGCGTCGGCGCTGCCGGTGGGCGATGTCGCGCGCGACAGCGCTGCCTGGCACAGTGGCCGGCTGTGGTTGTTGTGGGCCGTGCTGCTGGCGGCCGTGGCCGTGCTCGGCGTCATGGCGCGCGGCCTGTGGCGCGAGCTGCGCGCCGGCGAGGACGAGACCTGAGCGGGGCAGGACAATGTGAGCGCCGAGTCGGCCCAGGTGTGTCTTGCCGGGGCGGCACGAGGCGCGCAAGGTGAATGGTTTTATGACGTTTCGCTGAGGTCAGCATGCCGGACTCCCGAACCCAAGCCGCGCCACTGGGCGCCGAACCGCTGCATCCCGACACCCAGATGGTCGGCCATGGCCACGATCCGTTCCAGGCCCGTGGCGCGATCAAGATGCCGATCTATCACAGCTCGACCTTCGCCTTTCGCAGTGCGGAGGCCGGTGCGGCCTTTTTCGATGTGGCGGCGGGGCGGGCCCCGGCGCCGCCCGACGGCGATGGCGGCCTGGTGTATGGCCGTTTCGACCACCCCAACCTGCAACTGGTCGAGGCGCGTCTGGCGCTGCTCGACGGTGCCGAGGCCGCGCTGGTGACGAGCAGCGGCATGACGGCGATCAGCACCGCGCTGTTTGCCTCGCTGCGCCCGGGGGAGCAGATCGTGCACAGCCGCCCGCTCTATGGCGGCACCGAGACCCTGATCGGCACGCAACTGTCGGCCTGGGGCGTGGGGGCCACTGCCTTCGACGACGGCCTGTCGCAGGCGCAGATGGCCGCGGCGCTGGAGACGGCGGCGGCGCGCGGGCGGGTGGGGGTGTTCTATGTCGAGACGCCGGCCAATCCGGTCAATACGCTGGTCGACCTGGCCGCGGTCGATGCCGCGCTGGCGGACTTTGCCGCGCGCCACGGCTACCGGCCGCTGTCGATCTGCGACAACACCTTGCTCGGGCCGGTGTTCCAGCAGCCGCTGCGTCATGGTATCGACCTGGTGGTCTATTCCCTGACCAAATACGTGGGCGGCCACAGCGACCTGCTCGGCGGCGGCATCACCGGCAGCGCCGAGCACCTGCGGCCGCTGCGCCAGTGGCGCTCGACGGTGGGCGGCATGCTCGATCCGCAGTCCTCATGGCTGCTCGCCCGCTCGATGGAAACCCTCGGCCTGCGCATGCGCCGGGCGGCGGCCTCGGCCAGCACGGTGGCCGACTGGCTGGCCAGCCATCCCCACCACGCCATCGAGGTGCTGCACCCGGCACACATCGACGCGGCGCGCTACCGCGCGGTCTACGCGCGGCAGTGCCAGGGCGCGGGGTCGACCTTCTCGCTGGTGCTCGAGGGCGGCCGGCCGGCGGCCTTCCGCTTCATCAATGCGCTGCGCTTGTTCCGCTCGGCGGTGAGCCTGGGCGGCAGCGAGTCGCTGGTGTGCCACCCGGCGTCCACCACGCATTCGGGCGTGGCGCCCGGTGTGCGCGAACGCTCGGGGGTGGTCGACGGGCTGGTGCGCTTGTCGATCGGCCTCGAGCATGAGGACGACCTCATTGCCGATCTGGCGCAGGCGTTGGCGGCGGTGTCGGCGCCGCGCTGAGCCGGTAGGCCAGGCCGCCGATCCATTCGTGCACCGCAAACCAGCCCGCGTAGGCGCTGCGGGCGTTGGGGACGAAGTCGCCGAATTCGATCTCCGGGTCGGGGTTGGACAGCCAGACGGTTGGCGCCGGCGTCACCGTCAGGCCGGCGGCCTCGAAAGCCGCCTGCGCGCGCGGCATGTGGGCGGCGTGGGTGACCAGCGCGATACGCTCGATGCCCTCGGCGCGCAGCAGCGCGGCGCTCAGATCGGCGTTGTCGCGGGTGTCGAGGGCGGCCGATTCGGCCCAGCGCACGGTGATGCCGAAATCCTGTTCGAGCGCCGCGCGCATCATCGTGGCCTCCGGGGTGTGGTGCTCGGGCGCACCGCCGGTGACCAGCACTGGCAGCCCGGTGTCGCGGGCCAGCCCGGCGCCGTAGCGCAGGCGTTCCAGTGCCAGGGCGTTGACCGTGGCCTCGCCGTACTCCGGTGCGTGGCTGCGGGTGCCGGCCCCGAGGATGACGATGGCCTGGGTCTGGCGCAGGGCGGCAGCGGAGACCGGCGGCGCGGTCTCCAGTGGCGCGGCCAGCCAGTCCACCGTGATCGGCGTGCTCACCAGCACCGCGTAGGCCCAGCCCAGCCAGGCCAGCTTGCGCAGACGGGACACTGCCAGCCCGAGGCCGATCAGCAGCAGCGGGCCGGCCGGCGGCAGGATCAGCAGGGCGACGACTTTCTTCGCCCAGAAGGCGATCAGTGCGGGTTCCATGGTCGGGGCGCGTTGTGGTTGGTGGATGCCGACAGTATTATCCTCGCTTGAACCCACCGCTGCCGGTTTTGCCCGGCCGACACCATGCCCGATCACCGCTACGGTATCGAAACCCTCTGCCTGCATGCCGGCCAGCCGCCCGAGGCGACCACCGGCGCACGGGCGATGCCGATCTACCAGACCACCTCCTTCGTCTTCGATTCGCCCGAGCACGCCGCCGCGCTGTTCAACCTGCAGACCTTCGGCAACGTGTACTCGCGCATCGCCAACCCGACCGTGGCGGCGTTTGAAGAGCGCATGGCCGCGCTCGAAGGCGGGCGCGCCGCGCTGGCCACCGCCTCCGGGCTGTCGGCGCAGATGGTGGCGCTGCTGACCCTGTGCGAGGCCGGCGACGAGATCGTCGCCGCGCGCACGCTGTACGGCGGCAGCTACTCGCAGCTCGACGTGAGCCTGCGCAAGCTGGGCATCACCACGCACTTCGTCGATCCGGCCGACCCGGCGGCCTTTGCCGCGGCCATCACCGACAAGACCCGCGCGGTGTACGGCGAGATCATCGGCAACCCCGGCCTCAACGTGCTCGACGTGACCGCCATCGCCGACGTCGCCCATGCTGCCGGCGTGCCGCTGGTGATCGACAACACGCTGGCCTCGCCCTACCTGTGCCGGCCCATCGCGCATGGCGCCGACATCGTCATCCATTCGGCCACCAAGTACATCGGCGGGCACGGCACCACCATGGGCGGGGTCATCGTCGAATCCGGCAAGTTTCCGTGGGACAACGGCCGCTTCCCGCAGATGGTCCAGCCCTCGCGCGGCTATCACGGCGTCAATTTCTACGAAACCTTCGGCGACTTCGGCTTCACCATGAAGGCGCGCATGGAAACCCTGCGCACCTTCGGCCCGGCGCTGTCGCCCTTCAACGCCTTCATGCTGCTGCAGGGGCTCGAAACCCTGCCGGTGCGCATGGACCGCCATGTGGCCAATGCCACGGCGGTGGCCGGATTCCTGGCGGCGCACCCGCAGGTGGCCTGGGTGAACTACCCCGGCCTGGAGAGCAGCCCCGATCACGCCCTGGCGCAGCGCTACCTGCCCAAGGGGGCCGGCGGCATCCTCAGTTTCGGCATTGTCGGCGGGCAGGCGGCGGGCGAGCGTTTCATCAACGCGGTGCAGATGATCAGCCACCTGGCCAATGTCGGCGATGCCAAGACGCTGGTCATCCATCCGGCCTCCACCACGCACCGCCAGTTGTCCGAGGTCGAGCAGCGTGCCGCCGGCGTGCCGCCGGACATGGTGCGCCTGTCGGTGGGCATCGAAACCGAAGCCGACATCCTGTGGGATCTCGACCAGGCGCTGGCCCAGGCCGGCAAGGGGGCGTGAGCATGGGCGCCCGCGAAATCCTGCTGATCGTCGTCGCCATCCTGGCGGTCTATCTCGTCTTCCAGTTGATTCGCGCCATGGGCGTCAAGGACGGCGACGCCGCCCCGGACACGGCCGAGGCCGCACCCGATGCCGACGCCGAGGCGCCGCCCGCCGAGGCGGCCGGCACCGACACCGAAGATGCCGTCGTCGCCCTGTCTGAGCAGGCACCCGCCGCCGAGGCCGCCGAGAGCTTCAGCCTGGCCCTCGAGGTGCGCCAGCTGCGTCGCGACGCGGCCCAGTTGCGTGGCGAGATCGACCAGCTGCGTGCCGAGCAGCTGGTGATGCGTCAGAGCCTCAGCGAACAGTCCGCCCAGCTCGATGCGGCCCGGGCGGCACAGCGGGTGTCGCCGATGTATGGTGAAGCCCTGTCGCTGGTCCGCCGCGGCATGAGCGCCGAGGACATTGCCGAGCGTTGCGGCATTTCGGTGGCCGAGGCGGAACTGGTCAAGTCATTGGGGCAGGACCCTGCCGCCAGCGGAGAAGACACGCGATGAGCGATGCACAACAAGACCTCAGCCCGGCAGCCCTGCGCCGCCAGATGCTGCGCCGAGCGGGTGTTGCCGGCGGCCTGATCGTGGTCCTGCTGGCGGCGCTGGCGTGGTTCGAGAACGCCCAGCGTGCCGAGGATGCCGAGGCCCGCCCGCCGCTGGTGATGGCGCCGCCCCCGCCGGTGCCGGCCGTGGGCGCGCCGCCCATGCCCAGCGCGGCCGAGGTCGAGGCCATGGCCGCGGCGCAGGAAGGGGCACCGGCCGGCGACGGCGTGGCCCCTGCCGCGGCCGAGATGGCCAGCCTGCCGCAGCCCCTGCCGGCGCAGGACCGCGCCGACGAGACCCCCCCGCCGGTGGTCGGCAACCCGCGCCTGGTCCTCAAGAGCGGCGACGCCCCGGCCCGCGCGGCGGTCGCTGACCCCGAACGGCCCGAGCCCGCGCCGGTGGCCGCCCCGGCACCGCCCGTGCCATCCAAGGCACCGCCGGCCAAGCCGGTGCCGCGCTCGGGCTACCTGGTGCAACTGGGCGTGTTCAGTACCGCCGACAATGCCCAGGCGCTGCACGAGAAGGTCGCCGCCATGGGGATCGAGTCGCATATCGAGAGCCGCGTGGTGGTCGGGCCGTTCAAGGACCGTGCCGCCGCCGATGCGGCCCGCGAAAAACTGCGCAAGTCCGGCCTCGGCAAGGGGCTGGTGGTGCGCAACCCGTAGTGCCCCGGCGCCCTTGCGGCGGCCGGCAGCAACAGCACACATCAAGAGGAGAACCGCATGCAGATTGAAAGCGCCGCCTTCGGATCGATCGACGTCCAGGCCGACCAGATCATCGAATTCCCCGCCGGCCTGCCCGGCTTCGAAGCCTGCAAGCGCTTCACCTTTCTCCAGACCGGCGAGCACGGTTCGGTGCTGCAGATGCAGGGGGTGGATGATCCGAGCATCGTGTTTTCGGTGACCGACCCGGCCGCGCTGGGCGTGAACTACGAGCTGACGCTGTCCGACGCCGATGTTGCCGCGTTGGGTCTGACCCAGCCCGATGACGCCACCGTGGCGGTGATCGTGCGCCAGGCGTCGGTCGATATCGGCTCGCCTGCCGACGCCGGCCTCAAGGCCAACTTCATGGCACCGCTGGTGGTCAATACCGCCACCCGCCGCGGTATCCAGAAGGTGCTGGAAAAGGTCGGCTGCGAGATCACCCTGCGCGGGCAGTGAGCGGCGGGTTCAGTCGCCGGCGGCGTCGGGCGTGCGCGCCTTTTCCAGCCGGCGGATGAACACCGCCATCTCGCGGGCGGCCTGGATATCGCCCTTGTCGGTGGCCACCTGGTGGCCCTGGCGGTAGGCGCCGAGCGCTTCGTCGGGGCGGCCGGCGGCCACCAAGGCCTTGCCCAGTTGCTTCCACGCGGCCGAGAACAGGCTGTCGCGCTGCAGGCAGTCGCGATATTGCGCCGCCGCCTCGGCCGGCTGGCCGGCCTGCAGATAGGCGTTGCCCAGGCCGAAACGCAGCAACGGGCCGTCGTGCGGCCCGCCGAGCATGGCGCTGAGGCGGGTGATTTGCGTGCTGCTGTCCATGCCTGCGTGGACTGCCGGCAGCGGCGATGGTTCGCCCCGGCCCGTGTGTCTTGACGGGCGGTTACAATGCCGTCCGAGCGCCGGAAACCGTGTGTCTTCCGGATATCGACCGACCCAGGAGAGTGACTTCATGAGCAAACAGATCATCGCCACCGACAAGGCCCCGGCCGCCATCGGCACCTACTCGCAGGCCGTGCGGGCCGGCAACACCGTCTACATCTCCGGCCAGATCGGGCTCGACCCGGCCACCATGACCATGGTCGAGGGCTTCGAGGCGCAGACCGAGCGTGTGTTCGAGAACCTCAAGGCCGTGGCCGAAGCGGCCGGCGGCTCGCTCTCCGACGCGGTCAAGCTCACCATCTACCTGACCGACCTGGCCAACTTCGCCAAGGTCAATGAAGTCATGGCGCGCTACTTCGCGCAACCCTATCCGGCGCGCGCCGCGGTTGGCATCAAGGAGCTGCCCAAGGGCGGCGTGGTCGAGGCCGACGCCATCCTCGTCATCGACTGATTCCGGCAGCACCCCCGGCCCACGCATGCCTGCCTCCAAGGCGGCCGCAGCCCCGGCGAAACGCGCCGCCTGGCCCGGCGTGGGCCCGCAGCTGGCCGGCCGGCTGGCCAAGCTCGACATCCACGGCCCGCAGGATCTGCTCCTGCACCTGCCGCTGCGCTATGAAGACGAGACCCACTGCGCCGCCATCGCCGAGCTGAGCCCCGGCGTACCGCAGCAGATCGAGGGCGTGGTCACTGACTGCGAGATCCGCCTGCGCGGCCGGCGCCAGCTGGTGGCCCAGGTGGCGGACGCCACCGGCAGCCTTGGCGTCCGTCTGCTGCACTTCTATCCCCAGCAGCAAAAACAGCTCGCCGTCGGCCAGCGAGTGCGCCTGTTTGGCGAGGCGCGCGGCAGCATGTTCGGCATGGAGATGGTGCATCCGCGCATCCGCACGGTGGGCGAGGGCGAGGCGCTGCCCACCGCGCTGACCCCGGTCTACCCGACCACCGCCGGCCTGGCCCAGAGCGCGCTGCGCAAGCTGATCGGCCGGGCGCTCGACGCTCACCGGCTCGACGAGTTGCTGCCCGAGTCGCTGCGCCACCCGCTGCGTCTGATGCCTTTCGGCGAGGCGGTGCGCCTGCTTCACCAGCCGCCACCCAACACCGCCGTGGCGGCGCTCGCCGCCCATGCCCATCCGGCGTGGCGGCGCATCAAGTTCGAAGAGTTGCTGGTCCAGCAGTTGTCACTGCGCAAGGCCCACGCCCAGCGCCGCGCACGCACCGCACCGCCGCTGCGCGGCAACGGGCAGCTTACCGGGAGCTTGCTGGCGGCCTTGCCCTTTGCGCTCACCGGCGCACAGCAGCGGGCGAGCGCCGAGATCGCCGCCGACCTGGCGCAGCCCCATCCCATGCAGCGCCTGTTGCAGGGCGACGTGGGCAGCGGCAAGACCATCGTCGCCGCACTGGCCATGTTGCACGCGGTCGAGGCGGGCTGGCAGGCCGCGCTGATGGCGCCGACCGAGATTCTCGCCGAGCAGCACTACCTCAAGCTCGCCGCCTGGCTCGAGCCGATGGGCCTGGCGGTGGAGTGGATTTCCGGCAGCCAGAGCAAGAAAGTGCGCGCCGCCGCCATTGAGCGCCTGGCCAGCGGCCAGAGCATGCTGGCGGTGGGCACCCACGCCCTCATCGAAGACCCGGTCGCCCTGCCGCGCCTCGGCCTGGCGGTGGTGGACGAACAGCACCGCTTTGGCGTGCGCCAGCGCCTGGCCCTGCGCGAGAAGGGCAGCGCCGGCAGCCCGCACATGCTGATGATGTCGGCCACGCCGATTCCGCGCACCCTGGCCATGAGCTACTACGCCGACCTCGACGTGTCGGTGCTCGACGAACTGCCGCCGGGACGCACCCCGATCCTCACCAAGCTGGTGTCCGACGCGCGCCGCGACGAGGTCATCGGCCGTGTGCGCGATGCCTGCGCCGAGGGTCGGCAGGCCTACTGGGTGTGCCCGCTGGTGGAGGAGTCCGAAGCGCTCGACCTGCAAACCGCCATCGACACCCATGCGCGCTTGAGTGAACAACTCCCTGAACTCAAGGTCGGTCTGGTGCATGGCCGCCTCAAGGCCGACGAAAAGCGCAGCACCATGGCCGCCTTCGCCGCTGGCGAGCTGCATCTGCTGGTGGCCACCACGGTGATCGAGGTCGGGGTGGACGTGCCCAATGCCAGCCTGATGATCATCGAACACGCCGAGCGCTTCGGCCTGGCCCAGCTGCACCAGCTGCGTGGCCGGGTGGGGCGGGGCACGGCCGAGTCGGTGTGCATTTTGCTCTTCGGCAGCGCCTTGTCGGAGACTGCGCGGGCGCGGCTGAAGGTGATCTTTGAACACACCGATGGCTTCATGATCGCCCGCGAAGACCTGCGCATCCGCGGCCCCGGCGAGTTCGTCGGCGCCCGGCAAAGCGGCCTGCCGCTGCTGCGCTATGCCGATCTCGAAAACGACGGCGATCTGGTCGAGCAAGCGCGCGATCTGGCCGAAGCCCTGCTGCGCGAGCAGCCGGCATTGGCCGATGCCATCATGCAACGCTGGGTCGCCGGCCGCGAAAGCCTGCTCCGTGCGTAGGGCGGATAAGCGCAGCGCATCCGCCGAACAGGCGCCCAATGTGGCACCGATGGCGGATGCGCCTGCGGCTCCTCCGCCCGACGGTCTCCCCATCAATGCCCCACCCCCGCGAACGCGGTAAGATGCGCGCCGCACGCCCATGACCCAGATCCTTCGCTCCCGCCCGACCCGAGACGACTGGCTCGCGCATCCGCCGCGGGCCACGGTGCGTCCGCAGCTGCGCCCCTGGCTGCTCGACCCCGGCTCGCTGACCGCGCGCATCCGCGCCCGCTGTGCGCATTTCGAGGTGCGGGTGATCCGCCAGGCGCCGATGCGCCCGCACCCGGACGAGGCCGAACTGCTCGGCTTGCGCGCCAGCGACCGCGCCTGGCTGCGCGAGGTGTTGCTGCTGGCCGATGGCGTGCCGGTGGTGTATGCCCGCTCGGTGCTGCCGCGGCACAATCTGCGCGGCGCGTGGCGCCTCTTCCATGGCATTGGCAGCCGGCCCCTGGGCGCGGCGCTGTTCTCCGACCCGCGCATCGTCCGCCAGCCGCTACGCTGCACCCGGCTCGACACCCGCGATGCGCGCTATCATCGCGCCATGCATCTGATGAGCGGCCAGCTGCGCCTGCCGGCCAGCCTGTGGGCGCGCCGCTCCCTGTTCCGCCTGCGCGGGCGCGCCTTGCTGGTCAGCGAGGTGTTCCTGCCCACTATTTTGACGCTTGCCCCATGACCCTTTCCGAGCGACTGCGCATCTACGAAAAGCTGATGCGCCTCGACAAGCCGATCGGCATCCTGCTGCTGCTGTGGCCGACGCTGTGGGGCGTGTGGTTTGCCGGCATGGGGCATCCGTCGGCCTTCATCGTGTGGATCTTCGTGCTTGGTACGGTGTTGATGCGCTCGGCCGGCTGCGTCATCAACGACTATGCCGACCGCAACTTCGACGGCCATGTCGAACGCACCCGCCACCGCCCGCTGGCCACCGGCGCGGTGAAGCCGGCCGAGGCCCTGCTGCTGGCGGCCGCGCTGGCCGGCGCCGCCTTCGTGCTGATCCTGCCGCTGCACCCGCTGGTGCGCTGGTTGTCGATCCCCGCGGTGTTCCTGGCCGCCAGCTATCCGTTCACCAAACGCTTCCTGTCGATCCCGCAGGCCTACCTGGGCGTGGCCTTCGGCTTCGGCATCCCGATGGCCTTCGCCGCCATCCAGTTCTCGGTGCCGGCCGAAGCCTGGGTGCTGCTGGTGGCCAACGTGTTCTGGGCGATCGCTTACGACACCGAGTACGCCATGGTCGACCGCCCGGATGACCTGAAGATCGGCATCAAGACCTCGGCCATCACCTTCGGCCGCTTCGATGTGGCGGCGGTGATGGTCTGCTACGCGCTGTTCCTGGGCCTGATGGCCTGGGTGGGCATGGCGATGGGGCGCGGCGTGTTCTATGTGCTCGGCCTGCTCGCCGCGGCGGCGATCATGGTCTATCACTTCACCCTGATCCGCGACCGCGATCGCGACCGCTGCTTCCGCGCCTTCCTGCACAACAACTGGGTCGGTTTCGTGGTGTTCACCGGCCTGGTGCTGGACTACTGGATCAAGCCGATGGGCTGAGCATCGCTGGTGGGCGGCAAGCCGCCCACCCTACAGCGTTGCGGGGCAAGCGGCCGGCCGGTCGCGACCGGTGTGACGAAGGTCGCGCGGCATCGCGTCGTAGGGTGGGCAACTTGTTGCCCACTACCGATCGGTGGTACGGGGAGCGGGGCCGCCTGCAGGCTATCGCTGATGTGAGGCATTGCTGGTGGGCGGCAATCCGCCCACCCTACAAGGGCATGCATCGTCGCCGATGCACGACTTTCGGCGGTGTCTGCGAGGGGGTTGCGGTGTTTGGTGGGCGGCTGTGCCGCCCGGCCCAAGCCAGCCTCGTAGGGTGGGCAACGTGTTGCCCACCATCGGTCGGTGGTTCGGAGGACCGTGGCCGGTGCGCCGTCCGGCCTACGCCAGGTTCGCGCGGCGCAGCCGCCAGCCGATCAGGCCGAGGCCGGCCAGCAGCATGGCCCAGGTTTCCGGTTCGGGCACGGCGGCCACCTGCCAGCCGACATCCGAGAGCAGCGCCCAGTCGAGGTCGGTGAAGTACTTGCGCTGGCCGGCGGTGATCGAAGGGGTCAGCGCGGGTTCCTGCAGGGCCCCCATGAAGGTGGAGTCGATGCTCTTGAGCAGGTGGCCCGCGTCATCGAGCGGCACCGGCCCGCCGTAGCTGGCCATGGCGGCCGCACCGGTGAAGCTCAGGCCGGCGCGCTGGTTGGTCCAGGGGGCCGAGGTGCCGATACCGAGCACATGGCCCAGTTCATGGATGACCACCGAGTAGAAATCGAAGCTGCTGAAGGATTCGACGGTGCTGACATCGTCATCGACGT
>QQUN01000066.1 GCA_008501585.1 Pseudomonadota bacterium
CGGCAGTCAGTGAGCACGACCGGTTTGCCCGGCAATGCCGATCTTTGTGCATTTACTGAGCGGCCACTGATCGAGCAGTACAAAAAACAAACCCCACCGGAAAAGGTGGGGTTCGTCAGCAGTCTGAAGCGAGGCCGAAACGCCTCGCTTTTTTTATGGGGCCGACGGGGTCAACCCTTGCTGGTCAGCTTGACGAACTTCTCCATCAGCTGCTCCTGCGTCTCGGGACGCTCGGGATCCAGCGGGATACAGTCGACCGGGCACACCTGCTGGCACTGCGGCTCATCGAAATGGCCAACACACTCGGTGCACTTGTCGGGGTCGATCTCGTAGATCTCGTCCCCTTGGTAAATCGCGTTGTTCGGGCATTCCGGCTCACACACATCACAGTTGATGCATTCGTCGGTAATCATCAGGGCCATGACTCAATCCTCTCCTTATGGCTTCCGCTCAAGCTTCAACCGAAGCCGCTCCAATACGCTCGGCTGAACAAACTGACTGACATCGCCCCCAAAGCGCGCGATCTCGCGCACCATGGTGGCGGAAATAAACATGTACTCTTCGTCGGGCGTCAGGAATACGGTTTCGACATCCGGAAAGAGCTTGCGGTTCATGCCCGCCATCTGAAATTCGTACTCGAAGTCCGACACGGCGCGCAAGCCGCGCAGGATAACGCGTGCGTCACGCGCTTGCACGAAATCCATCAACAAACCGCTAAATCCGACCACTTCGACGTTGTCGTAGGAGGCCAGCACCGTGCGCGCCAGATCCACCCGCTCCTCCAGCGAGAAGATCGGTCCCTTGCTGGCACTGGCCGCCACGGCCACGACCACCTTGCGAAACAGCAAGGAAGCGCGCCGCACCAGGTCCTCGTGCCCGCGTGTGAGCGGGTCAAACGTCCCCGGGTAGATCACCGTCCCGTCCATCATTCCGCTGGTCTCCGCATCAACTGGTAGCACACCTGCCCGACTTTGCCCGACCGCTCGAGAACACAGCCGGCCAGGGACTCGACCGGCATCTCCGCCTCGACATACAGCCAGCCGCCCGGCCGCAACAGCCCGGCAATCATCGGCTCGATTCGCGCCAGCCAGCCCTGGTGATACGGGGGGTCGAGAAAGACCAGATCATAGGCTTGCCGCACGGACGCTGCGAATTTTACCGCATCGCCACGAAACACTCCTACTTGGCTTGCACCGAGTGCCGTCACGTGCTGTTGCAGCACCGCAAAAGCGCGCCGGTCGAACTCCACCAGATCCACCTGTGCCGCACCGCGTGAGGCCGCCTCCAGGCCCATGGCACCGGTGCCGGCAAACAGGTCGAGGCAGCGCCAGCCGCTCAAGTCCTGGCCAAGCCAGTTGAACACGGTCTCACGCACCCGGTCCGGCGTTGGCCGCAGGCCGGGCACGCTGGCCACCGACAGCTGGCGCGAGCGCCACTGCCCGCCAACGATGCGCAGCCGGCTCACCGCGGCTTGGCGGCGTCGGGCGCCACGGCGGCGGTCTGGTCCCCCTCGCCGCCGACCACCACGGTGACCAGGTGCTCGGGCAGCACCCGGCGCTTGAAGGCATCGCGCACCTGATCGACCGTCAGCGCCGACACCGCCTGCGGGTACTGTTCGAGCCAGTCCGCCGGCAGGCCATAGAAGCCGATCACGCCCACATAGCCCAGCAGCTTGGCGTTCGAGTCGAGCCGCAGGCCAAAGCCGTTGACGATGTTGCCCTTGGCGGCATCGAGTTCTTCCTGGGTCGGCCCGGCGTCGATGAACTGCTGCAGGGTCTCGCGCACCACGGCGATCGCGTCTTCGGCCTGCTGGCCGCGGGTCTGCAGGCCGATCCGGAAGGGGCCCGCCACGCGCTGCGGCTCGAAATAGCTGTACACGCTGTAGGCATAGCCGCGCTTCTCGCGGACCTCCTTCATCAGGCGCGACACAAACCCGCCGCCGCCCAGCACATAGTTGCCGGCCACCAGCGCGTAGTAGTCGGGGTCGTCACGGGTCAGGCCCGGCATGCCGATCAGGATGTGCGACTGCGCCGCTGGATGCGCCACGCGCGACACCCGGGCGGCCGGCAGGGCCGGTGCGGGCAAGGCGGCCGGGGGCTGGCCGGCGGCAAGCCCGCGCGTCAGCTGCTCGGCCACGGCCTCGGCCTGCGCCCGGCTCAGGTCGCCGACAATGCTCACATGCGCAGCGGCCGCGGTGTAGTGCTGGCGATGAAACGCCACCACATCGTCGCGCACCAGCGCGGCCAGGCTGGCTTCGCTGGTGGCGCGGCCGTAGGGGTGGTCGCCATAGACCGCCTCGCCGAACGCCCGCTCGACCAGATAACCCGGCTGGGTCTGGGCCTCCTTGAGCCCGGCAATCGCCCGCGCCCGCTCGCGCTCGAACACCGCCGGGGGGAACGCCGGCTGGGCCAGGACCTCGGCCAGCAAGGCGAACGCCGCGTCGCGCTCGCTGGCGTTCGACAGCGTGCGCAAGGTCACCGAGGCGCGGTCGGTCTCGGCACCGGCGCCAAAGCGCGCGCCCAGGTCGGCAAAGCGGTCGGCCAGCGCATTTTCGTCGCGCTGTGCGGTGCCGGCGTCGAGCAGGCCGGCGGTGAGGCCGGCCAGACCGCTCTTGCCGGCGGCGGCATAGGCGCTACCGGCGGCAAAGTCGACCTGCACATCGACGATCGGCAAGGCATGGGTCTCGACGAACGACACCCGCGCGCCGCTCGTGGCCACCCATTGCTGTATATCGACGCCGGCCGTCGCCACGCTGGCGCCGACGCTCAGCACGAGTGCAAACAGTGTGTGTGTAAATCCGCGCATGTCCCGTCCCTCAGTGGCGCGTTTTGATGGCGGGGCGGCGAGCCGCCATCGCGTCGACCGGCAGCGGCTCAAGCGCCACCACCGTCATCTTGTCGTCGGAGAAATAGCGCTGCGCCACCGACTTGACGTCCTCGGCCGTGACCTGGCGGATGCCTTCGAGCAGCGCCGCCTCATCCTTCCACGACAGCCCGACCGCGGCCAGCGCGCCGATTTCCATCGCCTGCCCCATCAGCGAGTCACGCTGATAAACCCGGCTGGCGACCGCCTGGGCCTTGACCCGGGCCAGTTCGTGCTCGGCCACGCCCTCGGTCTGGATGCGCGCCAGCTCGGCGCGCAGCGCCGCCTCCACCTCGGCCAATGTCTTGCCCGGCGCCGGCGCGCCGTCGAGGTAGAACAGCGAAGGTCCGCGGGCCAGGCCGTCGTAGCCAGCGCCGGCGCTCTGGGCAAGCTGCTTGTCGCGCACCAGGGTGCGAGACAGGCGCGCCCCGTCATAGCCATCGAGCACCGCGGCGAGCACCTGCAGGGCATAGACATCGGTATCCGCCCTGGGGTCGCGCAGGGTCGGGGTCGGCCAGGCCATGGCCACGTATGGCAACTCGGCCGGCGCACGCACCACGCTGCGCCGCGTGCCGCGCTGCGGCGGCTCCTCGACCACCGGGCGCGCAGGCAACTGCCCCGCCGCCACCTGGCCATAGGTTTGCGCCGCCTGGCGAAACACCGTCTGGTGGTCCACGTCGCCCACCACAACCAGCGTCGCGTTGTTCGGCGCATACCAGGTGCGATACCAGTGGCGGGCGTCGTCGGCCGTCATGCGGTCGAGGTCGGTCATCCAGCCGATCACCGGTCGCTGATACGGATGGGCATGGAAGGCGGTGGCCATCAATTCTTCATACACCAGCGCACGCGGCTGGTCCTCAGTCCGCAGGCGGCGCTCTTCCTTGACGACCTCGATTTCCTTGGCAAAGGCCTCGTCGGTGAGCTGCAGACGGTGCATGCGGTCGGCCTCGAGCCCCATCATCCGCTCGAGCTGATCCGCCGGCACCTGCTGGAAATAGGCGGTGTAGTCATGCCCGGTAAACGCATTGTCGCGCCCGCCCACGCCAGCGACGATCTTGTTGAACTCGCCCGGCCCGACCGTCTCCGTCCCCTTGAACATCATGTGCTCGAGCACATGCGCCACGCCGGACGTACCGTCGACCTCATCCATGGCGCCGGCGTCGTACCACACCATATGCACCACCGAGGGGGCTCGCCGGTCTTCCTTGACCACGACCCGCATGCCATTCTCCAGCCGGGTCTCGAAGGGATTAGCCTGAACCGGCGCGGCCGCCGCCACAACCAGCGCCAACGCACCAATCCGTTGCCACGCGGGCGTCTGGCGGCCAACTGCGGCCACGGCACTGCGCTGATCGGCGGCCACCTTGCACCTCTGTTTCCACAATCTCATGCACGCATCCTGCATCTGATAAAATTCGGCCTTCGCCCGGTCCCGGACCGGCGGGCCATCTTAGCCGCTCGCAGCCAGCGCTGCCAGCGGCCCCGGCAATCAACCCCTGTGACCTGAGACACCATGTTTGGTTTCTTCAAAAAAACGCCCGCCAAGAGCGACGCGCCCGCGGACGCGCCGGCGTCAGCCGACACCCACGTCAACCACGACGCCCCCACCGAGACCGCGCCCGACCCCGTCGTGACGCCCCCGGCGGCACCGCCCCCCGAAGCCGCACCCGCGGCGGCGCCGGCCAGCAAAGCCTCGTGGAGCGACCGCCTCAAGGCCGGTCTGGCGCGCACCCGCAAGCAGTGGGGCGGCAGCCTGGCGCACATGTTCGGCCTGCGCAAGATCGACGAGGATCTGCTCGAGGAGCTTGAAAGCACCCTGCTGATGGCCGACTGCGGTGTCGAGGCCACCACCCACCTGATCGACGCGCTGCGCAAGCGCTGGAAGCGCGACAAGCTCGAGACTGCCGACCAGCTCCAAGGCGTGCTGGTCGACGAGCTCACCGCGCTGCTGGCGCCGCTCGAAGCGCCACTGACCGCCGATACCCACACCCCGTTCATCATCATGGTGGCCGGCGTCAACGGCTCGGGCAAAACCACGTCCATCGGCAAGCTGGCGCGCTGGTACCAGGGCCAGGGCAAAAAGGTGCTGCTGGCTGCCGGCGACACCTTCCGCGCCGCCGCGCGCGAACAGCTCATCACCTGGGGCGAGCGCAACGGCGTGGATGTGATCGCGCAGCAAAGCGGCGACGCCGCCGCGGTCATGTTCGACGCGGTCAGTGCTGCCCGCGCGCGCGGCGCCGACGTGGTGCTGGCCGACACCGCCGGGCGCTTGCCGACCCAGCTGCACCTGATGGAAGAAATCGCCAAGGTGCGCCGCGTCATCGCCAAGGCCGACGGCACCGCGCCACACGAGGTGCTGCTGGTGCTCGACGCCAACATCGGCCAGAACGCGCTGGCCCAGGTCAAAGCCTTCGATGCCGCCATCGGGGTCACCGGTCTGGTCATCACCAAGCTCGACGGCACGGCCA
>QQUN01000070.1 GCA_008501585.1 Pseudomonadota bacterium
CGGCGCCGCCAGCCTCGGGCAAGCGCACTCACGCCAGCCCCTCGGTGCGCCAGTACGCCCGTGAACACGGCGTCGATCTGGCCGGTGTCAAGGCCAGCGGACGCAACGGTCGCATCACTCGCGAAGACGTCATCGCGCATATCAAGGCAGTCATGCAAGGCGCCGCCACACCGGCCAAGGCGGCACAAGCCGCGCCGGGCACCCTGCTTGATCTGCTGCCCTGGCCGAAAGTCGATTTCGCCAAATTTGGTCCGATCGACACCGCGCCCTTGTCGCGCATCAAGAAGATTTCCGGCGCCAATCTGTCGCGCAACTCGGTGGTGATTCCCCATGTCACCAACTTCGACGACGCCGACATCACCGATCTGGAAGCCTTCCGCCAGCAGATCAACACCGAAAACGCCAAGAACCCGGCGACCGCCAAGCTCACCCTGCTGGCTTTCCTCATCAAGGCCAGTGTGGCTGCGCTGAAGAAATTCCCCGAGTTCAACACCAGCATCGACGGCGACAAGCTCATCACCAAGCAGTACTACCACATCGCGTTCGCCGCCGACACGCCCAACGGGCTGGTGGTGCCGGTGATCCGCGATGCTGACAAGAAGAACCTCTATGCCATCGCCGACGAGGCCGGCGCCCTCGCCAAGAAAGCACGCGACGGCAAGCTCGGCCCTGCCGACATGAGCGGGGGCTGCTTTACCGTTTCGAGTCTCGGCGGGATCGGCGGCACCGGCTTCACGCCAATCATCAACGCCCCTGAAGTCGCGATCCTCGGCGTCACGCGCTCACAGATGAAACCGGTCTGGAACGGCCAGACTTTCGTCCCCCGCCTCATTCTTCCGCTGTGTCTGAGCTGGGATCACCGCGTCATCGACGGCGTCATGGCCGCGCGCTTTCTGGTCTACCTGCAGCAGATCCTCGGCGACTTCCGCCGCATCGGGCTGGACCACGGCTGACACCGCCGCAACGCCCCGGATGGAGCGAAGCGAAATCCGGGATCAATGGTCAATCAACCGATGAATCCCGGAGGCGGCCCTACGGGCCTTGTCCGGGCTACGCTCGCTGGCTCCTGCGGATGAGCGAGTGCGTAGCGAACCGCGGAGCAGAATCAGCGCCAGTCCTCCCCTGGCATTATTCGCTTCATGAATTCGTCGAACATGGGCACCGTAAAAGCGGTGTCACCGTGATTGGGGCTCCAGACCATGCCCTTCGTGATCAGGGAGCTTCTTGTCGGAGCCAGTGAAGACACAGCAGCGTTGAAGCAGCCGGCGATGTCGCCCGATCGGTGGGGGCCCTCGCCCAACTCAGCCATTGCACGGAGATACTTCTTCTCTTTCGGTGTGAGACGGTCGAAGCGAACGCGGAAGAAGCTTTCATCAAGCGCCGCCACCGCGGTAACGGACGCTGCGCCAACGGCATCGATATCGATCGGCGATACCTGCGCTGCCTGCCAAGTGTGACTACCCCACTGCTGCAGGAAGTATGCGTAGCCCTGGGTGACCTGCAGAATCTGGCTCAAAGCCGGCTCCGTGATCTCCACCCCCTCGTTCTCGAGTGGCTTCTCGATCGCGCGGCGGGCTGCGGCGGGCGGCAGCGGTCCGATCATCGGGAAATCAAACAGGCGCTCTGCGTACGACTTGGCGTTCCCCATCTGCCCGCGCAATTGGGGCAGACCTGCGCCGACCAGAACGACCGGCAACTGCCGCTGCTCGGTCCGATGTATTGCCGTGATGAGGGCTGCCAGCTGCGCCTCCTCCACGTACTGCAACTCGTCAATGAAGATCGCCAAGGCCGTGTTGGCCGATTTGGCTGCCAAGCCGACTTGTTCAAACAGCGCTTGCAGATCGTGCTCAAGATCGCCATTGTCGGCCAGGCCCGGCTCGGGTTCGTAGTCGATGCCCACCTCGATATCGCCGAAGGCGACTTTGAGCTTGCTGGCAAAACCCGCCAGTGCGCGCAATCCTCGCACTGCGTAGTCTTTTGCGGCGGCGATCTGGCTTAGGCGAAGCAACGCCTGACGCAACTGGGGTGCGATCAGTGCTGGAAGCGAGCGCCCTTCGGGGGCCTCGACACGGACCGTGTGGATTCCAGCCGCCTCGGCATCCATCCTGATGCGGTCCAACAGTACCGTCTTGCCGACTCCGCGCAGGCCGACCAGCATAGCGCTCTTGGCCGGGCGACCAATCCTGGCGCGCTCGAGCGCAATGCGCAAGGATTCGCGCAGATCGTCACGGCCGGCAAGCTCGGGAGGGGGCGTGCCGGCTCCAGGAGAAAAGGGATTGCGGATAGGGTCCATGCGGCGCAGTTTATATAGAGATTTGGTGAATTACAACAAGTAAGTAATTTTCAAAACATTGCTATAAACGGCAACTGAAGCGGCGAGCCAACCGGGTCGAGCAAACAGCCCAAGGTCAGTTTGCACCAGTGATCTCTTCCCGAACCACTTATACCAATCGCGGTGGCTCCTGCGCCGGATAACATTGGCCGAACAGTTCGTGGAACACCTACGCCAAGTTTCGGAACGGACATGAGCTTGTAGTGGCAGATTGCCTGAATTTTCGAACGACCGCTTCTGGCCAACAGCTGACAACCAACACCCCGCCAACTCGCCCACGCCAGAAATACAAAAGGCCCCGCTTGGGGCCTTCGTCACACATCCATCCGGTCTGGCGTTTGCGCGATCAAAACACCGGCGCCCACCGACACTCACCCCGCCATCACACCTGCATGTTCATGATGTCCTGGTAGGCGGAGACCAGCCGGTTGCGCACCTGGGTCATCTGCTGGAAGCTGAGGTTGGCTTTTTGCAGGTTGACCATCACGTCTTGCAGGTTGACGTTGGGGTCGCCGGAGGAGAAGGACTGGGCCATCTTTTGTGCGTCCTGCTGGGCGGCGCTGACGTCGGCGAGGGCGTTCTGGAGGGCATCGTTGAAGCTGACGCCGTCGGCGGTTTCGGTGGGCGCAGACGCGCTCTTGCCGCCGGCCGCCTGGGCGGTGGCTCGCAGTTCGCTCAATACTTGGTCGATGCCGCGACTGTCCATGATGATTCCAGCACTTCCTGCGCTATGGGTAGCTTGGTATCAGCAAGGCACGTGCCATGCCGGTGCGTTCAGTCGACAGCGTACCCCTCTTCGCGGTACTGCTGCAATTTGTAGCGCAGGGTGCGCTCGGAAATTCCAAGTTTTTCAACGGCTTTCTTGCGCGAGCCGCCCACGGCTTTGAGGGTGCCGAGGATGTGGTCGCGTTCGAGGTCTTTCATGTTGCTGCTGCCGCCAGCCGCGGCCGGGGCGGCAAAAATTGCCGGTTCGGCGGCAGGGCTTGCCGCCGGGCGCGGTGCGGCGCTGCCCAGGCACAGGCGCAGGGTTTCGGCGCGGATGACGCCGCCGGTGGCCAGGATCATGGCGCGCTGCATGGCGTTGTCGAGTTCGCGGGCGTTGCCCGGCCAGGGGTGGGCGCGCATCAGTTCGGCGGCGCCGTCGTCGATTACCGCCTGGGCGCCAATGCGTTCGCCCTGCCGGGCGAGGAAGTAGCGCGCCATGGGCAGGATGTCGCCCGGGCGCTCGCGCAGGGCGGGAATGGCCAGGGGGAAGACGTTGAGCCGGTAGTAGAGGTCTTCGCGGAAGCGGCCGGCGGCCACTTCGGCGGCCATGTCGCGGTTGCTGGTGGCCAGCACACGCAGGTCGAGCGGGATGGGTTTTTTGCCGCCGACACGCTCGACTTCGCGCTCCTGCAGCACACGCAGCAGCTTGGCTTGCAGGCTGAGCGGCATTTCGGAGATTTCGTCGAGCAGCAAGGTGCCGCCGTCGGCCTGCTCGAACTTGCCGGCCTGGGCGCTGTGGGCGCCGGTAAAGGCGCCCTTTTCGTGGCCGAACAGGGTGGCTTCGAGCAGGTTGTCGGGGATCGCGGCGCAGTTGATGGCGACAAAGGGCTTGGCCTTGCGCGGCGAGTGGTTGTGAATGTAGCGGGCGAAGACTTCCTTGCCGGTGCCGGATTCGCCGGAGAGCATCACGGTGGCGTCGGTCTCGGCTACGCGGGTGGCCAGCGCGAGCAGTTCGCGGGTGCGCGGGTCTTCGGCGATGGTGCCGCTGTCGTTGGCGGGCACCGCGGCGTAGCGACGCACATGGGCGTGCAGCACTTCGGGTTCGAAGGGCTTGAGCAGGAAGTCGCAGGCGCCGCCCTGCATGGCGGCCACGGCTTTTTCGACATCGCCGAAGGCGGTCATCAGCATCACCGGCAGTTGCGGCAGGCGGGCGCGGATCTCGCCGAGCAGGGTGAGGCCGTCCATGGGTTCCATTTTCAGGTCGCTGATGACGAGGTTGAACACGCCCTTGCCCAGCGCCTCGAGCGCGGCGGGGCCGCCGTCGACGGCGGTGACGGCATGGCCTTCGAGTTCGAGGATCAGCGTGACGGCGTCGCGCAGCGCGGCGTCGTCTTCGACCAGCAGGAGCTTGAGGGGATCACTCATGAGGGGTTCTCTTCGGCGGTGACGCCGGCGGTCAGCGGGACCACCAGGCGGAAACGGGAGCCCTCGCCGAGGCGCGAGGCGAGATCGATCTCGCCGCCGTGGGCGCGGGCCACGCCGCGGGCGATGGCCAGGCCCAGGCCGGTGCCTTCGGCGCGGGTGGTAAAGAAGGGTTCAAACAGGCGCTGCTGCTGGTCGGGCGAGATGCCGGGCCCGGTGTCTTCGACGACAAAGCTCACCTGTTCGGCGTCGCAGGTCGCCAGCAGGCTGACCGTGCCACCGGCGGGGGTGAATTGCAGCGCGTTTTCAAGCAGATTGGTGAGCGCCCCGGCGAGCGCCTTGCGGTCGGCCATCAGCCGGGTGGTGCCGCACTCGCAGGCGTGGGTGAAGACGATCTCGCGCTGGCGGGCGATGGGTTCGAGCGTGTGGGCCAGCTCCTCGGTGAGCGCACACACCGGCACCGGCTCGCGGCCGAGGCAGTCGCCACGGGCGAACAGCAGCATGTCGCGGATCAGGCGCTCGAGGTGGCGCAGGCGCTCGACGGCGCGGTCGGCAATGCGGCCGCGTTCGGACTCCGGCAGCTGGCCCTTGCCCAGCGTGGCGGTATACAGCAAGGCGGCCGACAGCGGCGTGCGCAGCTGGTGGGCCCGGCCGGCCACCCTCCCGCCCATGGCGGC
>QQUN01000014.1 GCA_008501585.1 Pseudomonadota bacterium
CAGCGCACTGCATGGTTGCCAGCGTTCCTGGCCTACTACAATGCCCGACGGCCTCACTCCGCTCTTGGATACCAGCCTCCAGCTTCCCGAATCCCCGGGAACAACCTATTGCAACTCAACACCTAGCATATAGCGTGACAGGGATACGACCGACCGTTCGAGTCAGCCGCACTTCGGAGGACATCTTCTTCCAAGAAGTCGATGGAGAATGGAAAAGTGCGATTGGTCGCCGCTGGGAACTGGTGAATCGCGGCACCGACGAGTCGCCGAATTGGATCCTCTCGGGCCCATCCGGACTCATTGAGCAGTTCGATTCGTCTGGCCGTCTGATCTCGCGATATCGGCCGAGTGGGGCAACGGAACATTTCGCGGAAGCGGGCAGTTCGACATTCGTCTCCGATCAATACGGAAGGCAGCTTCGTATAGAGCACAACGCCGATGGCCGCCCGACCCTGCTTCAGGCGGCCGACGCCAGCGTGACCGAGCTGCAATACGACAGCAAGGGCAGGCTCACGGACATCAATTACGTGGATGGCACGATACGGCGATTTTCCTACGAAAAAGCCAATCACCCATGGCTGTTGACCGGAATTTCAGAAGGTGAAGTAGGCGAGACGTTGACGCGCTTCGCAACCTACGATTATGACGAGTATGGTCGGGGCCGCCTGACAGAGCATGCGAACGGCGCGGAACACCACACCGTTACGTACGCATCGTCGACGAACGCGCCCAGCGCTGAGGTGGTTTCACCCACAGGCGGTACAAGCATCTACGGAATGAGTATTATTGGCGGATTGACTCGATTGACATCGATATCCCAACCCGCTGGCGCCGGCTGCAACGCCTCCACCGCCGCCCTCACCTACGACCCCAACGGCAACGTCGCCACCCGCACCGGCTTCGACGGCACCGTCACCACCTACACCCACGACCTCACCCGCAACCTCGAAACCCAGCGCGTCGAGGCTTCCGGCACGGCCGACGCTCGCACCATCAGCACCGAGTGGCACCCCGACTGGCATCTGCGCAGCGCGCAGGCCGAGCCCAAGCTGATCACCCGCTGGATCTACAACGGCCAGAGCGACCCGGTCTCCGGCGGCACGGCATCTTGCGCGCCTTCGGATGCCGAGGTGATCGAGGGCATGCCCATTGCCGTGGTATGCAAGAAGGTCGAACAGCCCACCACCGATGCCAACGGCGCCGCCGGTTTTGCCGCCACGGCCGACGGGCCGGCGCGCGTCTGGTCCTACACCTATAACCGCTATGGCAAGGTGCTCACCGCCGACGGCCCGCGCACCGATGTGGCCGACGTGTGGGCCTACGAGTACTACGCCGCCGACGCCACCTGCCCCGGCGCGGGCGAAGGCACGGGCATGGACAAGGGCTGCCGGGGCGAGCTGCTGCGCGCCACCGACCCCACCGGGCTGGTGACCGACTACCTCAAGTACAACGCCCACGGCCAGTTGCTGCAGATGCGCGCGCCCAATGGTGTGATCACCAGCTACGCCTACGACCTGCGCCAGCGCCTCACCGCGCAGGAGGTGGGCGGGCTGCTCACCAGTTTCGACTACGACCCGCGCGGCCTGCTCGAACGCCTCACCCTGCCCGACGGCACCGCCATCGACTACACCTACGATGCCGCCCACCGCCTCACCGACATCACCCAGGCGGCTACCGGCGAGCGCATCCACTACACGCTCGACGCGGCCGGCAATCGCACCGCCGAGACGGTGTTCGACGCCACCGGCACCGCCGTGCGCAGCCTCGCGCGCAACTTCGACGCCCTCGGCCGGCTGTGGAAAGAGGTGCGCAGCGTCAACGGCCAGGCGGCTGAAACCGTCTACCTGCACGATGCCGAAGACCGCCTCACCCACGCCACCGACCCGCTCACCCACACCAACCAGTGGCAATACAACCGCCTCGGCCAGCTCAAGGCCGAGATCGACGCCCTGAACCACACCACCGCCCTCACCCCCGACGCGGCCGGCAACACCACCGCCGTGCAGGCAGCCAACGGCGCCACCACGCAGTTCGTGGTCAATGGTTTGGGGGAGGTGGCGCAGGAGAGTAGCCCTGATCGGGGCACCACCACCTACCAATACAACGCAGCCGGCCACCCCACCGAGCGCACCAACGCGCGCGGCACCCGCAGCCTCACCAGCTACGACGCCGCCGGCCGGCCGGTGCTGCAACGCCACCTGTGGGCCGACGGCACCGAAGCGAGCCGCATCACCACCACCTGGGACACCGCCCCCAACGGCGCCGGCCAGATCGCCCGCCTCGCCGGCCCCGACGCCACGCTCGACTGGGCCTACGACAGCCTCGGGCGTGTCAGCAGCCAAACACAAACCCTCGGCGCCGTCGCCCTCACACTCGGCACCGCCTACGACACCGACGGCCACCTCCAAAGCCTCACCTACCCCTCCGGCCGCATCCTGCAACTGGCCTACGACAGCGCCGGGCGCGTGAGCAGCCTCGCCTTCACCCCCTACCAGATCGCCAGCAACATCGCCTACCACCCCTTCGGCGGCATCCGGTCAATCACCCTGCTCAACGGCATCGTCCACCACCGCGGCCAAGACACCAACGGCTGGCCGCAGGGCTACACCCTGGGCGAGCAGCCGCTCGACTTCGGCTACGACCTGGCCGGGCGCATCACCGGCCTCGACCAGAACGGCACCGCCCACGACCAAAGCTTCGGCTACGACGCCGCCGACCGCCTCACCAGCTACACCGGCTACCCGGCGCTGCGCGCTTACACCTACGACGCCAACGCAAACCGCACGAGCGAAACCCTCGGCGCGATGATCACCAGCATCACCCATGTGGCCGGCAGCAACCGCATCCACAAGGTCGGCACACAAGCCATGGTGTTCGACGCGGCGGGCAACCTCAGCAGCTACGCCGGCAAAACCTTCACCCACGGCGCCGACGGCCGCCTGCGTAGCACCACCACCAGCGCCGGCACCGTCACCTACCAGTACGACGGCCTCGGCCGGCGCATCTCAAAGTCCGGCCCCGCCACGCTCGTGCCCGGCGGCTTCGTGCGCTACGTGTACGACGTCGCCCACCACCTCGTCGGCGAATACAAAGCCGACGGCACGCCGATCAAGGAATACGTGTGGATCGGCGACCTGCCCGTGGCGGTGATCGAAACCCACCCCGACAGCACAACCACCGCCTACGCCATCGAAACCGACCACCTCGGCACCCCGCGCCTGCTCACCGACGCCACCCGCGCCCCCCGCTGGCGCTGGACCAGCCCGCCGTTTGGCGAGGTGCTGCCCGAGGACGATCCGTCGGGGCTAGGCGCCGTCACCTTCAACCTGCGCTTTCCGGGGCAGTACTACGACAAGGAGACGGGGCTGCATTACAACTGGAATCGGTATTACGATCCGGGGACGGGGCGGTATGTGCAGAGCGATCCGATTGGGTTGGCGGGGGGATGGAATACGTACGGATATGTCGGGGGGAATCCGCTCAGGTATAGCGACCCGATGGGGCTCAACCCCGCGCTGGCCGGAAGTGGCGGAGCGATTGGTTCATCTGGTTTGGGCACTGGAGGTGCGCTTGCAGGCTATCCACGTACCACATCTCTACCACAAGGCACGGAGTCTCCATTTGACACGCCCGTCGGCGGGGGCGTCCCTGGCTATTCCGGAGGCCCCCAACTTCAGTCCTTGCCGCCGCAGCTTCAGATTTGGAATGTCTGGTGGCAGATTATCCAGAACCAAGCAAACAACGAAGAAGAGGACGAATATTGCCCTCCTGGTAAAGACCGAAGGTCAACGCTCCGCCCCGGACCGAATGCCGGCGACTCGATTCCAGCTCGCGGACCAGGCCGAGACTTTACTCCTGGCGAGAGGGATCAGGTAAACACCATCGGGAACGGCACGGGTTGTCACACTTGCGGATCAACAGACCCAGGCACCAAGACTGGAAATTGGATTCCCGACCACCAACCGCCAAATGCGATGAATCCGAATGGCGGCCCCCAACGACTTTATCCGCAGTGTATTAATTGCAGCCGAACTCAAGGGGGACAAGTTCGTGGTGCTAGCCGGTGACCTGGGAGGTGAAATATGAAGTTGGATTGGATAAATAGTGCTGGCGGACCGCTTGTGTGCGCAAGCTACGTAACGGCCGAAGCATGGCAGGGTGTAGCAGGAAGCTCTATCGGGGACGTTCGGAGCGACTATGATCGTGCGTGCGAGCAATTTGATTATGTCGGGGTTGTTCGCTGCGACTCGTCAGAAGTGCTTATCCTTGGCGACGAACCAATGCAGTCTGCATTTTTTTTAAGCAGCGAAAAAGTATTCATTGCCCGCTGGGTAGCTTGTGAGTCGAAGGAAGCTGCAGCTATCGCTCTTGCAACACTTCCCGCCAATTTGCCGAGCATCGAAGAAGCAACATTGTTCCGATTGGATTCATTGGGATTGGTTATGTTTGATGCTGCCGAATACACCACCAGCTCGGCCTGCAGCAGCCATATAAACTTACCCCCCGGAACATACGCAGTCTCAACAAAAGAGTATAAGCACCAAGGGAGGTTTCACTTTTTAGTGCATGAACTACAACCAGTGGAAGGTAAAATCAGTTGAATGCGCGCAAGGCGGAATCCGTAGGGCGGATGAGCGAAGCGTCATCCGCCGTATGGCTTCGCTTTGCCGCACCAAGCGCTGCTGCAGACCAATGCTGGGACGCACAGCACCACTGAACGCTTGCACTGTGCTCAACGCCCTCACCGACGGCCGCCTCCAAAGCCTCACCAACCCCTCCGGCCGCGTCCTGCAGCTGGCCTACGACAGCGCCGGGCGCGTGAGCAGCCTCGCCTTCACCCCCTACCAGATCGCCAGCAACATCGCCTACCACCCCTTCGGCGGCATCCGGTCGATCACCCTGCTCAACGGCATCGTCCACCACCGCGGGCAGGACACCAACGGCTGGCCGCAGGGCTACACCCTGGGCGAGCAGCCGCTCGACTTCGGCTACGACCTGGCCGGGCGCATCTCCGGCGTCGACCAGAACGGCACCGCCTACGACGGCCTCGGCCGACGCGTCTCAAAGTCCGGCCCAGCCATGCTCGTGCCCGGCGGCTTCGTGCGCTACGTGTACGACGTCACCCACCACCTCGTCGGCGAATACAAAGCCGACGGCACGCCGATCAAGGAATACGTGTGGATCGGCGATCTGCCCGTGGCGGTGATCGAAACCCACCCCGACAGCACCACCACCGCCTACGCCATCGAAACCGACCACCTCGGCACCCCGCGCCTCCTCACCGACGCCACCCGCGCCCCCCGCTGGCGCTGGACCAGCCCGCCGTTTGGCGAAGTGCTGCCCGAGGACAATCCGTCGGGGCTGGGCGCTGTCACGTTCAACCTGCGGTTTCCGGGGCAGTACTTCGACAAGGAGACGGGGCTGCATTACAACTTCAATCGGTATTACGATCCGGGGACGGGGCGGTACGATCAGAGCGATCCGATTGGGTTGCAAGGCGGATGGAATACTTACAGCTATGTCGGGGGGAATCCATTGAGTTATGCGGATCCGACGGGGTTGATCAAATGGAATGGCAAGGTATTTGGTGGTGCGCTGACTCCATTCTCCATGCCCCTGAAACTCGGAAAATGGGGATTTGCTGCAGGTTTCTTCCGGTACCGGTATGAATTGCATTCCGATTGCGTGAGGGGGCAACGATGGAAGGTCATCGTCCTGGCTGACGGAAAACTCGCGGGCTGGGGAATTCCGGGCACATTGGTAGGTAGTTCAGCGTCATTCGACGATGGAGAGAACGGATACATCGATCCATATGTATTCAATGGTGTTTATCAATCGCTGAGCGGTGGCATTTCACTTGGTGCAGGTCCGAGTTATGCAGGTACCGCGATGGGGCGCGCATACTCCAAAGCCGGCATAGCTCTCGAAGCAGGGATTGACGAAGGATTTGGTGCGTTTGTCGGAAACTCAAAAGTCGTGAGCGCAACACCTGAACCGTGCGCATGCAAAGAGTAAAATCATGATTTCTTATGAAAACGCATTGACTGCGTGGGCACTATCAGCTGTCGCTTTTCTTATTGCTGGCCAACTGCTGGCCACTAGATTGAGAGAGGAAAATCATGTGATATTCCAAAAACTCAAGGAACCGAGCATGATGAATAGATTTGGCGCAAAGCTAGTAGCCTTTGCATTTAGCCACGAAAGCAAAAGAGCTGAGTTTGTGACGTTGCAGCACTACTTAACTGCCTTCAGAGTGGCCACCATCACTTTGTTACTCACGACTGCTGCAGTATTGCTCCTGTAGTCCATGAAAACCATATTCGCAACGCACGCAAGATGAATGCCGTATCAGTACAATCGCGCTAGCTGGATGTTGGATAGGTGACCTGGGTATTGTTGGCCAAGGCCATATCACTGGTGAATTCAAATGGCGCTCAATACAATTGTGCAATTTTTGGTATTGGAGGACAACCACGGGGAGCCGGCCCAGCCGCTGGCGCCGGGCACTTAGGATGCACGACGACACTCATCTGCTTTAACGAAAGCGCAAGTTGCGGGTGCTCACAGTGATATCAGCCAAACTCATTGTCAAATTCGCCCTGACATCTTTTTTTGTCGCATTTTTTGGATTCGCGCTCACTAGGCTGGATGTGCCGGAGGGGCGATATCTCATGTTTATCTTTGTACCCCTTGGGGCTCTTTCTGTTTTTGTCGGCGCTATTGCAAAGGCTTTTGGGGGTTTGAAGGATGACTTGACGGCCCCCTAAGCACGAAAGGTGCGATAGAAGTGTGCGCAGGGCGGAAGCGTCATGTCGATCCATTTAATTGCCTCCTGAGCATGAGATCCGAACGGCATCGTCCACCACCGCGGCCAAGACACCAACGGCTGGCCGCAGGGCTACACCCTGGGCGAGCAGCCGCTCGACTTCGGCTACGACCTGGCCGGACGCATCACCGGCCTCGACCAGAACAGCACCGCCTACGACCAGGGCTTCGGCTACGACGCCGCCGACCGCCTCACCAGCTACACCGGCTACCCGGCGCTGCGCGCCTACACCTACGACGCCAACGCCAACCGCACGAGCGAAACCCTCGGGGCGATGGTCACCAGCATCACCCATGTGGCCGGCACCAACCGCATCCACAAGGTCGGCACGCAAGCCATGGCCTTCGACGCCGCGGGCAACCTCACCAGCTACGCCGGCAAAACCTTCACCCACGGCGCCGACGGCCGCCTGCGCAGCACCACCACCAGCGCCGGCACCGTCACCTACCAGTACGACGGCCTCGGCCGGCGCGTCTCAAAATCCGGCCCCACCACGCTCGTGCCCGGCGCCTTCGTGCGCTACATGTACAACGCCGACCACCACCTCATTGGCGACTACGAAGCCGACGGCACGCCGATCACGCCCCACCGAATCGCCGCGCCGCGTCTTTCGTTCAACGCCACTCCGAATAACCCTTCTCCAAACAGGGCTACAACATTCTTCGTGGACACCGGCAGAACGCTCGACTACGTTTCCTCATGTGAGATGAACGTCATTCTCATTCCTGTTTTTCATACGGAGGATATGCGCCATGCAAGCATCACCGTTGAACCCCCTGCCGATATTGAAGCGACGCCCGCTCAAAGCCCGCCTGCTTGGCATGATTGCCGCGGCGGGCTTGCTGGTATCCGCCGTGCCTGCCGGTGCGCAGGCGCTGGCACAGGCGGTCGAGAAAAACCGCGAGATGATCGTGACGGCCAACCCGCTGGCGAGCGCTGCGGGGGCCAAGGTGTTGAAGAACGGCGGCACGGCGGCCGACGCGATGGTGGCGGCGCAGGCGGTGCTGGGGTTGGTGGAGCCGCAGGCGAGCGGGATCGGCGGGGGTGCGTTCGTGGTGTATTACGACGCGGCCACGCGCACGACGACGACCTTTGACGGCCGTGAGAAGGCGCCGGCGGCAGCCACGGAGGACCGCTTTGCGGGGCTGGGCTTTACCACGGCCTGGCAGAGCGGGCTGTCGGTGGGGGTGCCGGGCACCCCGCGCATCATGGAGGTGGTGCATGAGCGCTATGGCCGGCTGCACTGGCATCAGTTGCTCCAGCCGGCCATCACGCTGGCGCAGAAGGGCTTTGCGCTGACCGAGCGCACCTCCAGCCAGGTGGCGGGGCTGCTGGCGGCCAACCCGTCGTGCACCAACCGCCTGTTCTTCCGCGACCCGGTGGCCTTTGCCTATTTTGCCAACCCGGACTGCACGGCCAAGCCGGCCGGCACCCAGGTCAAGAACAAGGACTACGCGCGCACGCTCAAGGCGATGGCCCGCCACGGCGCCGACGCCTTCTACAGCGGCGACATCGCGGCGGACATTGCCGCGGCGGTGCAGGGCGACCCGGCCATTGCCGGCGACATGACGGTGGCCGACCTGGCCAACTACGAGGTGATCGAGCGCGCACCAGTGTGCTTCGAGTACCGCGGCCACAACGTGTGCGGCATGGGGCCGCCCTCCTCCGGCGCGCTGGCGGTGGGGCAGATCCTGGGCATCCTCGAGAACTTCGACCTGACCGGCGATCCGCTCGATGAGCGCAATGTGCACCTGTTTGCCGAGGCCGGCCGCCTGGCCTTTGCCGACCGCGGGCTCTACGTGGGCGACACCGACTTTGTCACCGTGCCGGTCGAGGGCATGCTCGACAAAACCTACCTCGCCAGCCGCGCCGCACTGATTGGCGAGCAGGACACGGGCACGGCCGCGCCGGGCACGCCGCCGGGCAACTTCGACCCGAGCGCGCCGGACAACCGGGCCAAGCTCAGCGGCACCAGCCATATCTCGATCGTGGATCGCTACGGCAACGCGCTGTCGATGACCACCACCGTCGAGAGCTCGTTCGGCAACGGGGTGATGGTGCGTGGCTTCCTGCTCAACAACGAGCTGACCGATTTCTCGTTCAGCGCGGTGAGCAACGGCCTGCCGGTGGCCAACCGGGTGCAGCCCAACAAGCGCCCGCGCAGCTCGATGTCGCCGAGCATCGTGTTCGACGACCAGGGCCGGGTGGAGCTGGTAACCGGCTCGCCGGGCGGCTCGCGCATCATCGGCTACACCGCGCAGTCGATCGTGAACCATATCGACTTCGGGCTCGACCCGCAGGAGTCGATCAACACGCCGCACTACCAGAACCGCAACGGTTCGACGGAGATCGAGCGCACGATTCCGGGCATCACCCTGCCCTACGATGCCGACGCGCTGGCCGCCCAGTTGCAAGCGCGCAACCACCCGGTAAGCGTGGCCGACCGGCTGGAGAGCGGGTTGTCGATCATCCATGTGGTGCATGACGACGACGACCGCCACCACCATGGCAAGGGCCGGCACTGGAAGCACGGCCACCACGGCAAGCCCTGGCATCACGGCAAGAAGGGCGATGTCACCCTGATCGGCGGGGCCGACAAGCGCCGCGACGGCACGGTGGACGGGCGCTGAGGGGCGCGTACGGCGTCGATGAATCTCGGCGCACCGTGTAGGGTCGGCTTCAGCCGACCCTACACGGTGACGACTCGGAACCTAAAAAAGACCGGCAGGTTCGCCCAGCCGGTCTTTTTACCTCGCCGCCCCGCACGGTCGGGGCATGGCTTACTTGAGGCGGCGGATCAGGCTGGAGGTGTCCCAGCGGTTGCCGCCCATGGTCTGCACGTCGGCATAGAACTGGTCGACCAGCGCCGTCACCGGCAGGCGGGCGCCGTTGCGGCGGGCCTCGTCGAGCACCAGGCCAAGGTCCTTGCGCATCCAGTCGACCGCAAAGCCGAACTCGAACTGGTCGTCCACCATGGTGGTGCCGCGGTTGTCCATCTGCCAGCTCTGGGCGGCGCCCTTGCCGATGACCTCCAGCACCTGCTTCATGTCCAGCCCGGCCTTCTGGCCGAAGGCGACGGCCTCGGCCAGGCCTTGCACCAGCCCGGCGATGGCAATCTGGTTGACCATCTTGGCCAGTTGGCCGGCGCCGCTGTCGCCCAGCCGGGTAAAGGCGCGAGCAAAGGCCATGGCCACCGGCTTGACGGTGTCGAAGGCGGCCGCGTCGCCACCGCACATCACGGTGAGCATGCCGTTCTGCGCGCCGGCCTGCCCGCCGGACACCGGTGCGTCGATGAACTGCAGCCCCTTCTCCGCCGCCACGGCGGCCAGCTCGCGCGCCACGTCGGCCGAGGCGGTGGTGTGGTCGACAAAGATGGCGCCCGGCGCCATGCCGGCAAAGGCGCCGTCGGGCCCGAGCGTGACGCCGCGCAGGTCGTCGTCGTTGCCGACGCAGCAGAACACGATCTGCGCCCCCTTGGCCGCTTGCGCCGGCGTCGGCGCCGAGGCACCACCAAACTCGGCCACCCAGGCCGCCGCCTTGGCCGGGCTGCGGTTGTAGACCGTCACGGCATGGCCGGCCTGGGCCAGGTGGCCGGCCATGGGCAGGCCCATCACGCCAAGGCCGAGGAAGGCGACCCGGGCGGCGGGAGCGGATTCATAGGGTTTCGCGTTGATGGACGACATGGGCGTTCTCACGAATGAAAGAAGGAAAGGCCGCGAGGCGACACGTTGTGGCCGATGGCCACCCGTGCCCCGCGCAAACACGTCATCCTAGCGCAGCAGGCGCCACGTTGCAGGCACGGCCCCCCGCTCAGGCCGTCATCAGGCGCGCGGCGCCGTACACGCGGATCGAACTACCGGGCTGTGGCGGGATGTCGGCCGCCAGCCGCGAGCGCATGCCCATGTCTTCGCCCTGCACCACATCGATATGCCCCTGGTGCGGCCAGCCGATGTCGCGCAGATAGCCGGCAAAGGCGGCCGTTGCCGCGCCGGTGGCCGGGTCCTCGTACACGCCGCCCGAGGCAAAGGGGTTGCGGGTATGAAAGTGCTGTGGGCTATCGGCCCAGGCGAGCAGCACGGTGACGAAGCCATGAGTGTTCATGAAGCGCCGGCCGGCGTCGAGGTCGTAGCGCATCGCCGACAGCGCCTCGCGATTCTTGAGGGCCAGCAGCAGGTGGTCGGCCCCGCCGTGGATGCGCGCCGGCGGCAGGCGCGGATCGAGGTCGCCACGCGCGTAGCCGAACACGGCCAGCGCTTCATCAACCACGGCGTCATCGGCCGGTGCGCTGTGGGTGGGCGGCGATTGCAGCGCGCCGCTGAGGGCGTCGCCCTCGCGGCGGCCTTCGACGGTGATGCGGGCGTTGTTGAGCGTCAGCGCAAACACACCGTCGCCATGACGCATGGCCAGCGCGGCCCCCAGGGCAATGGTGGCATGGCCGCAGAACGGCACTTCGGATTCGGGCGAAAAATAGCGCACCCGCCAGCCACCGCCCTCGGGCGCGGCAAACGCCGTCTCGGAAAACCCGACCTCGGCAGCGATGCGCTGCATGTCGGCGACGGCGGGGAGTGCGTCGGCGATCAGCACACCGGCGGGGTTGCCACCGGTGTCGACGTCGGAGAAGGCGGCAATTTTCTGGAGCGTCATGGGAAACACCTCGGGCTGGGGACGATCACCGCACCCTACTGCGGCCCATCGGCCAGCGCCCGGTACAAATGCGGCGCCATCCAGCCAAGGTGGCCGAGGGCCGAACCGGCCCGCATCAATTTGTCATCGGGGAGAACAAATTTCCGTAACCTTGCCCCGCTAGCGTCAGGTCCGCGCCCGTCCCGACGGGAAAGCCCAATAACGACAGAGGACCAGACGATGAAACACGACGAAGGGATTTCAAACCACTCCGGCAACCGTCCGTTCGAGGACGTGCTCGAGGTCAACATGCAGCGCCGCAAGGTGCTGGCCGGCGGCCTGGCGGGCGCAGCGATGGGCTTTTTCTCCTCGCCGGCGCTGGCCGGCATGAAGGGCTGGGGCCACGGCGGGGATGACAGCGCCCGCCGCGGCGGCCGCCGACCGAGCCGCCTGCTGGGCTTCACCCCGGTGCCGGTGGCCGAGGGGAACGGCCCGTGGCCGGCGATTTCGTCCGACTATCAATACGATGTGCTGATTCCCTGGGGCGAGCCGCTGGAACCGAGCGGCCCGGCCTACCAGTGGCCGCCGACCGCGGCAGACCAGGCGCGCCAGATCGGCATCGGCCATGACGGCATGTGGTTCTTCCCGATCGAAGACAAGGGCTGTCGCGACGATGACGACCGCGCCCACTGGGGCCGCCACAAGGACATCTGGCGCGGCGGCGAGAACCGCCACGGCATGCTGGCGATCAACCACGAGTTCGGCGAGAACATGCATGTGCTCGGCAAGGCCGCACCGGAGAGCCTGGACGAGGTGCGCGTGTCGCAGCACGCCCACGGCGTGTCGGTGGTCGAGATCCAGAAAAAGGGCCGCACCTGGCGTGCCGTGGAGAGCGAAAACGCCCGCCGCATCCATGTGAACACCCCGGTGGCCTTCAGCGGCCCGGTGGCCGGCCATGCGCTGCTCGACACCCCCAACGGCAACATTCCGCTGGGCACGGTCAACAACTGTTCCAACGGCCATACGCCGTGGGGCACCTACCTCACCTGTGAGGAAAACTTCAACGGCTACTTCGGCGCCAGCGGCGCCTGGAGCGCCACCGAGGCGCAGAAGCGCTATGGCTTCTCGGCCGGCGGCTTCGGCTATGGCTGGCACCTGTTCGACCGCCGCTTCGACCTGTCGGACGAGGACTACCGCAACGAAGAAAACCGCTTCGGCTGGGTGGTGGAGATCGACCCCTTCGATGCCACGCAAACCCCGGTCAAGCGCACCGCGCTGGGCCGCTTCAAGCACGAGGGCGTGGCGATCACCGAAGGGCGCGGCAAGCGCGTGGTGGCCTACATGGGCGACGACGAACGCTTCGACTACATCTACAAGTTCGTCTCCGAGGACAACTGGAAGAAAATGCGCCGCGCCGGCAAGAGCCCGCTCGACCACGGCACGTTGTATGTCGCCAGGTTCAACGACGACGGCACCGGCGAGTGGCTGGCACTGACCATCGACAACCCCGCACTGGCCGCCCGCTTTGCCGACCAGGCCGAAGTGCTGACCTACGCCCGCATGGCCGCTGACGTGCTCGGCGCCACCCCGATGGACCGCCCGGAATGGACCTCGGTGGCGCCGAACGGTGACGTGTACTGCACGCTGACCAACAACAGCCGCCGCACCGTGGCTGACGCCGCCAACCCGATGGCGCCGAACCCGGATGGCCACATCATCCGCTGGCGCGATGCCGACCAGCACGTGGGCACCACCTTCACCTGGGACATCTTCCTGATTGCCGCTGACACCCATGGCACGGAGGACAGCTTCGCCTCGCCCGACGGCATCTGGGCCGACCCGGACGGCCGCCTGTTCATCCAGACCGACGGCGGCCAGAAGGACGGCCTGAACAACCAGATGCTGGTGGCCGACACGATGACCGGCGAGCTGCGCCGGATCTTCACCGGCGTGACCGGCGACGAGATCACCGGCATCACCGTGACGCCGGACCGTCGCACGATGTTCATCAACACCCAGCACCCCGGCGAAGGCGACCCGACGGTCACCAACTTCCCCGCCGAGCTCGACGGCGTCACCGTGCCGCGCGACTGCACCATCGTCATCACCCGCAAGAACGGCGGCATCATCGGCTCCTGAGCCATGAGAACTTGTGAAGAGATCGTAGCGAGCAGGGCGGAGTGCAAGGCCGCATTTGGCAACTACGCGAGCAAACGACGAGACATATCAAATGGATAGGCGAGGCGTGAGCGAGTGAGCAACGCAGCAATCGGCACGCGCAGTAGATTTATTCACAAGTTCTGAGGCCATCGTGACACAGCCCGGCAGGTTCGCCCCTGCCGGGCTTTTTTGCGTCCGCCCTCACCCCAGCAGGCGGGCCCGCAGCGCGATCTTGTTATGCACCTCGAGCTTGCGGAAGCTGCTCTGCAGGTGGGTGCGCACCGTGGCGGGCGAGACCGCCAGTTGCTGGGCGATGGTCTTGTAGTCGGCACCCTCGGCATAGGCGCAGGCCACCTCGTGCTCGCGCGCGGTGAGCAACTCGGTCACGCTCGGTGCGGGCTCGGGCGGGGCGTCGGGTTCGGCCAGCAGCACGAAGGGAATCGCAAAGGCGGCCTGTTCGGTCTGCGCCCGCGCGAACGGCCGCGTGCGGTCTTCACGGTAGAGCGTGAGCCAGCGCAGGCCGCCGGCATCGCTGCTACGCACGCCGCACAGCATCAGCTGGCCCACATCGTGCGCCCGCAAGCACTCGCCCACGGGGGCGGTTTCACCCGCTGACAGGTCGCGCTCGACCACCACGTTCTGCAAGCTGCGCGGCTGGCGGGCAAAGCGCCGCGCCACCGGGTCGAGGTGCGCCACCGCGCCGTAATCAGCCAGGATGCGCTCGGAGCGCCCGCGCAACTCGGCGCTGTGGATGTGCACCACGCCGTCGGCATGCTGGCGGCCCTCGCCCCACACCACGCCATCGAAGCCGAGCTGCCGGTCGAGCCAGGCCAGCGCCTCGCGCCGGTAGTCGGCCCGGCTGCCGGCGCGGCCGAGTTCCATCAATGAGAGCAGACGCCTGTCATGACTGTTCATGCCGCTTTTCTCCCCGCGCCGGCCCCCATCTCATGCATCTGCATGATGTCTTCACCCGGCGTTTGAGCGTAGCTTAGACCGGCCGGCGCTGCACTCAATGCGGGTTTGCCCGACCGCACGGCGGCCCGGCACAAAATACAACGACATGCCGACACACCCATGCAAGGAGGAGACATGAAACACGAACTGCTGTTCGGTCTGGCCGGGGCGTTGCTGCTCTCGCCGGGCCTCGCGTCCGCCCACTCGGGTTTACCCGGAGGCCACGGCCGCCATGCCATCTCGATCACCACCCACACCGGCAACGACGACCTGCTCAGCGCCGGGCTGGGCAAGAGCGGGCTGGCCTCGGCCGTCGCGCCCGCCATCGCCAACCCGCTCGCGCCCACCGCCGCCGAGCTGCGCCGCCTCAACATCTGGGCCAACTACCGCGCCCTCATCGACACCACCAGCAACGGCGGCTACGGCCGGCTGTTCGGCCCGAACATTGATCTCGACGGCAACGACACGCTCGGCGAGGGCCTCATCCCCGGCACCGAATACCGCACCAGCCAGCACATCCGCGGCGTCAAGAACGTGACCCTGCTGGTCCAGGTGCCCGAGCATTTCGACCCCGAGCAACCGTGCATCGTCGCCGCGCCGTCCAGCGGTTCGCGCGGCGTCTACGGCGCGATCGGCACCACCGGCGAATGGGCACTCAAGCGCGGCTGCGCCGTGGCCTACACCGACAAGGGCACCGGCGCCGGCGGCCATGAGCTGGAGACCAACACCGTCACCCTGCCCGACGGCACCCTGGCCGACGCCCAGGACGCTCGCCGCAGCGCCCTCTTCCGCGCCGAGATCAGCGAACCCGCCCGCCAGGCCTACATCGCGCAGCATCCCAACCGCTACGCCATGAAGCATGCCCACTCGCAGGACAACCCCGAGCGCGCCTGGGGCGAAGCCACGCTGGCCGGCATCGAGTTTGCCTTCGATGTGCTCAACCGCTACCACCAGCCCGACCGTGGCCGTCACCACCGCGGCAAGCACCCCGGCTATCGCCCGCAGAACACCCTGGTCATCGCCGCCAGCGTGTCCAACGGCGGCGGCGCCATCATTGCCGCCGCGGAGGCCGACCATCGCGGCCTGATCGATGCCGTGGTCGCACAGGAACCGCAGATCAACGTCGACATGCGCCGCGGCGTTACCGTCAAGCGCGGCGGCACGCCCGTGCCCGCCAGCGGCCTGCCGCTGTACGACTACACCACCTACGCCAACCTGGTGCAGCCCTGCGCCGCGCTGGCCCCCTCGGTGGCCGACAGCCCCTTCGTGAGCTTCGTGGTCCCCGCCTTCGGCGCCAACCGCTGCGCCGCCCTCGTCACCGCCGGCGAGATTTCGGGCAACACCCTGATCGAGCAAGCCGAGAACGCGCTGGCCAAGCTGCAAGCCCACGGTTGGGAGGCCGACAGCAAGCTGCTGCACGCCTCGCACTTCGGCTTCGCGGTGAGCACTGCGGTAAGCCTGACCTACGCCAACGCCTTCATGCGTGCGCCGGTCACCGCCAACCTGTGCGGCTACTCCATGGGCACCACCGACGCCGCCGGCCTGCCCGCCGCTCCGGCCGCCAGCCCCATGCCCACGCTGTGGAGCCTGAACAACGGCGTGCCGCCGTCGACCGGCATCAACCTGATCGCCGAAGACGCCGCCAACGGCCCGATCCGCGAAGCGCTCGCCGTCTCCACCAGCACCGGCCTGGCCGACTACTACTGGGACGGCGCACGCTGCCTGCGCGAGCTGCTCGACGAAAAGCGGGTCCGCCACAGCATCGCGCAAACCGAGGTCAACGGCCGCCTGCACGGCAAGCCGACGCTGATCGTGCATGGCCGGGCCGACGCCCTGGTGCCGGTCAACCACACCTCCCGCCCCTACCTCGGCCTGAACAACCTCGCCGAGGGCAAGCGCAGCCAGCTGAGCTACATCGAGGTCACCAACGCCCAGCACTTTGAAGCCTTCCTGCCCTTCCCCGGCTACGACACGCGCTTCATCCCGCTGCACTACTACGGCGGCGTCGCGCTCGACATGATGTGGAAACACCTCACCGAAGGCGCCGCCCTGCCGCCCTCGCAAGTGGTCCGCACCATTCCGCGCGGCGGCGTGCCCGGCGCAGCCCCGGCGATCACCCTGGGCAACCTCCCGGCGATCCAGATGCACCCCGCCGCCGCTGACCGGATCGCAGTCCAGCACGGCACGGTGATGATCCCGGACTGAGGGCCTTCACGAGGAACCCCAACGCGGGGCCCCCAAACAAGAAGCGGCCTTCGGGCCGCTTCTTGTTTACCATTAAAGGATTCTGAATGTACGCCGCCCCACCGCAAGACGCGGGCAACCCAGCGCGCAACCGAAGGCACTCATGACGGACTCCGACCCGGCCCAGGCTCACACGCTGGCACACAAACTGGCACAGCTGGAAGCCTCCGAGCAGCGCGCCCGGGAGGCCGAAGCAGCCCTGCGCGCCGCCGAAGCACAAATGCGCTTCGTGGCCGACCACGCACCGGTGGCCATCGCCCATTGCGACAGCGAGCCACGCTACAAGTTTGTTAACCAGCAATACGCGGCAATCTTCGGGCTGAAGCCGGCCGACATCATTGGCAAGCACCCCCGGGACATCCTGCCGGCGTCCACTTACACCCATGCCCGCCCGTACATCGCGGCCGCCCTGGCCGGGCAGTCCGTCGGCTACGACATCGAGCTCCCGGATTCAGCCATCGGCCCCTGCACGCTCCAGGTGAGCTATGTGCCGGAGCGCGACGCCGCCGGCCGCGTGGTGGGGTTCCTGGGCGCCGTGCTCGACATCACCGCGCGCAAAACGGTCGAGGAGCGCCTGCGCCGGACCACCGAGATGGCCGACATCGCGGTCTGGGAGTACGATTTTTTCGCCGGGCACATGAACCGCTCGGCCAATCACGACACGCTGTACGGCCTGGGCTGGCAGGCGCGCTGGGATGTCGACACCTTCCTTCAGGCCACCCACCCGGACGACCGCGACCACTGCGCCGCCCTGATCGAGCAAGCCGTGGCACCAGGCGGGCCGGACAACTACGCCTTTGATTTCCGCGTTATCTGGCCCGACAGCAGCATCCACTGGCTCTGGGTGCGCGGCCAGGTCACCCGCCGCGATCCTGACGGGCACGGGCTGATCGTGCGCGGCGTGCTGCTCGACATCACCGCCAGAAAGCAGGCCGAGGCCAAGCTGCGCGAGAGCGAACAGCGCTACCGCTCCCTGTTCGCAAACATGGCCGCCGGCTTTGTGCTGTTCGAGGTCATCGAAGATGGCGCCGGACGCCCGGTCGACCTGATGGTTCTGGCCGCCAACAAGGGGTTCGACGCGGCGACCGGCCTGGACTCGGCCAGCCTCATCGGCAAGCGGCTGACAGACGTCCTGCCGGGCATCGAGAACGACGCAGCCGACTGGATTGGCACCTACGGGCGAATCGCCCAGCACGGACCGTCACGCCAGTTTGAAAACTACTCCGAGCTGCTGGGCTACCACTACGCCGTCGCGGCCTATCAGGCGGCACCCGGCCAGTGTGCGGTCACCTTTACCGACATTACCGAACGCAAGCAGGCCGAGATCGCACTCGCCGAGGAACGCGGCCTGCTCAAGGCCCTGATCCAGACACTGCCTGACCTGGTATGGCTGAAGGACCCGGCGGGTGGCTACCTCGCCTGCAACCCCCGCTTCGAGGATTTCGTCGGCGAGCGCGAAGCCGACATCCTCGGTAAAACCGACTACGCACTCTTCGACCAGGAACTGGCCGACTTTTTCCGGCGCCAGGACCAGACCGCCGTCGATGCCGGCCGCCCGGTGACGAACGAGGAGACGGTGACCTTCGCCGACGGCCACCAGGAGCTGCTGCAAACGATCAAGACACCCATGATTGGCGCCGACGGAAAGCTCCATGGCGTGCTGGGCACCGGTCGCGACATCACCGCCTTGCGCGAGGACCAGGCGTGGCTGCGCAAGCTCTCGCTGGCGGTCGAACAAAGCCCGGGGAGCATCGTCATCACCAACGTCGATGCCGAGATCGAGTACGTCAACGAAGCCTTCGTGCGTATCTCGGGCTATGCGCGTGAGGAGGTGCTCGGCCGGAATGCGCGCTTTCTGCGCTCGGGCAAGACCCCGGCAGACACCTACGCCAATCTCTGGGCCACCCTCGGCGAGGGCCGGTCGTGGAAGGGGGAATTCATCAACCAGCGCAAGGACGGCAGCGAGTTCACCGAATTTGCCATCATCTCGCCCATCCGCCAGCCCGACGGACACATCAGCCACTATGTGGCCGTCAAGGAAGACGTCACCGAAAAGAAACGCGCCGGTGAAGAGCTGGACCGCTACCGCAAGCACCTGGAGGACATGGTGGCCCAGCGCACGGCCGATCTGGAACACGCGCGCGCCGCCGCCGAGGCCGCCAACCTGGCCAAGAGCACCTTCCTCGCCAACATGAGCCACGAGATCCGCACGCCGATGAACGCCATCGTCGGGCTCACCCACCTGCTGCGTCGCGAGAACGCCACACCGCAGCAAACGGAACGCCTCGCCAAGATCGACAGCGCCGCACAGCACCTGCTGTCCATCATCAGCGACATTCTCGATCTCTCCAAGATCGAGGCGGCCAAGCTGCAACTTGAGCATCGCGACTTCGCCCTCGGCGCCGTCCTCGACCACACCCGCTCGATGATCTCCGATGCCGCCCAGGCCAAAGGCCTGGCCGTCATCGTAGACTGCGACGCGGTGCCCGTCTGGCTGTGCGGAGACTCAACCCGGCTGCGCCAGGCCCTGCTCAACTACGCCAGCAACGCCGTCAAGTTCACCACGCAAGGCAGCATCACCCTGCGCGCCACCTTGCTGGCATCGGTTGGCCCACGGCTGCAGGTGCGCTTCGAGGTCGAAGACACCGGCATCGGCATCGACGCAACGACCCGCGCACAATTGTTCCAGGCCTTCGAACAGGCCGACGCCTCCACCACCCGGAAATTCGGCGGCACCGGCCTGGGGCTGGTCATCACCCGCCGCCTGGCCGAGTTGATGGGCGGTGAGGCCGGCGTCGACAGCGAGCCGGGCCGCGGCAGCCGGTTCTGGTTCAGCGCCTGGCTCGAACGCGGCCACGGTGTCATGGTCCCCGCCGCCCCGCCCGACGAAGACGCCGAGTCCGCCCTGCGCCAGCAACATTTCGGGGCCCGCATCCTGCTGGTGGAAGACAACCCCATCAACCGCGAAGTGGCCTTCGAACTGCTGCACGCCGTCGGCCTTGCCGTGGACACGGCCGAGAACGGTCAGGCGGCTGTCGATATGGCCGGCCACAATGATTACGACCTGATCCTCATGGACGTCCAGATGCCGGTCATGGACGGCCTGGCGGCCACCCGCGCCATCCGCAAGCTGCCCCGCTGGAGCGACAGACCTGTTCTGGCCATGAGCGCCAATGTATTCACCGATGACCGCAGCGCCTGCCTCGCCGCCGGCATGGACGACTTCGTCGCCAAGCCTGTCGACCCACCGACCTTTTACACCACCTTGCTGAAGTGGCTGCCGGCACGCACGGGCCAGGCCACGCCCGGCGCCACACCGGCCCCCGAACCGGCGACCGCAACGAGCGCGCTGGACAAGCTGCACAACCAGCCCGGTATCGACGTTGCGCGAGGTCTGGCGCTACTGCGCGGCAATCAGGACACGTACCTGAAGCTGCTGCATCTGTTCGTGCGCGAACATCAGGACGACATGAGCCGACTGGCACAGTGCATGGCCAACGACGACCGGGCGACCGCCTGCGCCATCGCCCATACCCTGAAAGGCGTCGCCGGCAATGTCGGCGCCACCGCCATCGCCACCGCGGCCACCGAGCTCAACACCCTGTT
>QQUN01000056.1:0-8721 GCA_008501585.1 Pseudomonadota bacterium
CGGCGTGGCCGGTCTTCATCGCGCGCGGGATCTGGGAGTACATCTTCGACCACTTGGCGCCGATCTTGCAGCCCTGCATGCAGTAGCCGATCTGCTGACAGGCCGGTCGGCCGTCGTTGGGCCGGGTGTTGGAGGCCACCGGGCGCACGATGTCCTTGTAGCCGATCTTGCGCGCGCCATGCTCGATCACCTTGTAGTGGTTGTTCGGCGGCATCGGCGGCAGGCCGCTGGCCTTGGTGCCGGCCACGCCCATCTTGCGCTCGGCGATCTCGTAGTAAGGCGCCAGCTCCTCGTAGCTGATCGGCCAGTCGAGCACGTTGGCGCCGGGCACATGGCCATAGGTGGTGCGCGTCTTGAACTCGTGCGCCATGAAGCGCAGCGCCAGGCCCGACCAGTGCATGGTCGAGCCGCCCACGCCTTTCACGATCCACGCCGGCAGGTTGGGATAGGTTTCGGTGTGATGCCAGCCGCCGGCCGAGATGCGCTTGTCGAGCCACGAGATCTTGGCGAACATCGCCCACTCGTCGTTCTCGAAATCCTCCTGCGTGTGGTGCTTGCCGGCCTCGAGGATCACCACATCCACGCCCTGGCGGGTCAGCTCATCGGCCAGCGTGCCGCCGCCGGCGCCCGAGCCGATGATCACGACGACGCTGTTGTCGTCCTTGGAAAAGGTCTTGCTCATGGGAGTTGTCTCCATCTGGTCTTGTTGTTGTCGGGCTCAGGCCTGGGGCAGCCAGTCGATGTCGTCGAAGCCGCGGGCGATGTAACCGCCCTTCTCCCACGACGAGCCTTCCTCGCCGAACAGGGGCCAGACCGCCTTGTTGTTGTAGAAACCGGTGACCATGTCGCCCTTGATCTTCTGGAAGAAGGCGCCGCGTTCGATCGCGTAGAGCAGCGTCAGCCGCTCGGTCTCGGTGGGCACCTCGGCATACGGCGCCTTGAAGTTCGCCTGCGCCAGGGCGTTGAGCTGCGCCACGCCCTCGCTGATCAACTTGGCGAGCGCCGGGTCCTTGGCCGCTGCCGCGTCATAGGGCTCGATGGCGAGCATGTAGTAGCGGTCCGAGATCTTGTCGTGCGGGAAGATGTCGCGCGCCATCACCAGCAGGGTCTTGCCGATGTCGGCGCCCAGGTGGGTGAATTCGGCCGCCAGCGCGTCGCGCGCCGGCAGCATCAGGCTGCCCGCCGACAAGGCGGTCACCCCGGCGGCGGCCAGGCCGGAGCCCTTGAGAAATGCGCGGCGGCTGACGGTGACGCGCTTCTCCACCACGCGCATGCCCGGGGCCGCGGCGGCGTGCTGCTGATCGTCTTTCATGATGTCTCCTCTTGTTGTGTCACTACGGGTCATGCGTGGGTCGAGCGGCGCGGCGGCGAAGCCATCGCGGCGCAGTTGGGAAGCTCGCCGAGCACGTCGGTGAGCATCTGGTGCAATTCGGAGGCGAAGCTCTCGACCAGCGGCGCCGCGCCGAGCTGTTCTTCGCAGGAGGTGGTGGCGCGATCGAGTGCGTCGGCATCGGCGGCGGGTCGGTCGACCACCGCGCACAGCGCCTCCCAGTCGGGCCGCGCCAGCAAGGTGCCCGAGGTGAGCAACACCCCATGCCGGCGGCGCAGCTGTGCCAGGCCGACGATCTTGCGCCGGCCGACCACCACCTCCCACGGCGACAGGCCGCCGAAGCAGGCCCAGTCGAGCGCCGGGTCGTCCGGCGTGCGGCGCACCTCATCGGGCGCCAGCGCATGGGCGGGCACGTTCATGTCGCGCAGCAGGCCGGCGATCAGCGCACCGAGCCAGCGGTAGCTGCTCACCGTGCCGCCGGCCAGCAGGCGGTGCTCCGGCGGCAGCAGGATCGAGGTGCTGAGCATCCACGGCCCGGTCAGCACCGCCCCGCCGCCGGAGCGGCGCTGGGTCAGCTCCAGCGGCGTCGGCACCTGTTGCGCCCGCGCCAGCAGCGCCGCCTGCGAGCAGCCGAACACCACGCCGGGCGAACCGTAGGTCCACAAGCGCAATTGCGGTTCGCGCACCGGTTGCTCGAGCAGGGCTTCGTGCCAGCGCTGCTCCTCGGCGCAACCGACAACCGCCAGACGGGGATCGGCCGTGGGCATCACAGCGCCGCCGTCTCGATCCGGCGCGCCAGGTCGCCGAGGAACACCGCCGCCGGATGGCCGTCGATGGCGCGGTGGTCGAATACCAGGTGCAGGCCCATCATCGGCGCGACGACGATCTGCCCGTTGCGCACCACGGCCCGGTCGACCACGCGGGTGACGCCGAGGATCGCCACCTGTGGCGGGTTGATGATCGGCGAGAAGCGGTCGATGGCGGTCATGCCCAGGTTGCTCACCGTGAAGGTGGCGCGCTGGTAGCTGCCGGCACTGAGCGTGCCGGCGCGGGCGCCTTCGGCGAGGCGGCGCAGCTCGGCCGACAGCGCCGGCAGCGTGAGGGTGTCGGCCTCGCGGATGACCGGCACCATCAGCCCGTCGTCGAGGCTCACCGCCACGCCGAGGTTGATGTCGGGCATGCGCTCCACCGCCTTGTCGCGCATCAGCGCGTTGAGGCCGGGGTGCTCGCGCAGGGTCAGCGCCACCGCCCGCAGCAGCAGCACGGTGAGGCTGGGCTTGTGGCCTTCGCCGGCCAGCGCGTCGCGCAGCGCCGCAAAGCGGCTGACGTCCACCTCCACCGAGTGGGCCACCCGCGGAATCTGCCAGCCCTGCCCCATGCTGCGCGCGATGGCGCCGCGCAGCCCGGTGAGCGGGACCAGGCGCTCGGCCGCCGCCTCGGCGCCGGCTGTGGTGATTGCCGGAGTGCTCATGGCTCAGGCCTCGAGCACCGCGAGCACCGCCCCGCGGCCGAAGGTGTCGTCGGCCGCCACCGCCAGGCGGGTGATGGTGCCGGCCGCGGGGGCCAGGATCTCGTGCGTGGTCTTGACCAGCTCGGCCACGCCCAGCACCTGGCCGGCCTCGACCTGCGCGCCCTCGGCCACCTGCCATTCCTGCAACAGGGCTTCGGTGCCTTCTTCCACGTCCGCCCACACGGCGTCATCCAGAACAATGTCGGTCATGCTGTTTCTCGCTTTCAATCAAGGGTCAGTTGCATCAGCGCGCGCGCTTCGGCGGCAATCGCATCCACCTGCGGGATGGCGAACTGCTCGAGCGGACGGCTGAACGGAATCGGCACATCGGGCACCGCCAGGCGGCGCACCGGGGCCTTGAGCTGGAGATGGTTGAGCTGCTCGGCAACGATGGCGGCGATCTCGCCGGAGAGGCCGAAGGACAGGTAGTCCTCGTCGGCGACCAGCAGGCGGCCGGTCTTGGCGACCGAGCGCAGCACCGTCTCCTTGTCGAGCGGCACCAGGGTGCGCAGGTCGATGATCTCGGCGTCGATGCCTTCGGCGGCGAGCGTCTCGGCGGCCAGCACCGACTTCTGCACCATCTGCGACAGGGTCACGATGGTCAGGTCCTTGCCCTCGCGCACCACCTTGGCCTGGCCGAAGGGGATGGTGTAGGGCTCGGCGGGGACTTCGTTGGTGCTGCCCTCGAAGTAGGACATCCACGACAGGCCCATGATGCCCTTGTGGTACATGAAGACCACCGGGTTGTCGTCGCGGATGGCCTGGATCATCAAGCCCTTGGCGTCGTAGGCGTTGGACGGCACCACCACCTTGAGGCCCGGCACATGGGCGAACATGGCGTACAGGCACTGCGAGTGCTGCGCCGCGTCGTTGTAGCCGCCGCCGATGCCGGTGGTGATGACCACCGGGAGCTTGCAGGCGCCGCCCGACATGTAGGTGTTCTTGGCCAGATGGTTGTAGATCTGGTCGAAGCACACGCCGAAGAAATCCACAAACATCAGCTCGGAGATCGGCCGCAGGCCCTCGGCGGCGGCGCCGATGGCGGCGCCCATGAAGCCGGTCTCGGAGATCGGCGTGTCCATGATGCGCTCGGGGCCGAACTGGTCGAGCAGCCCGGCGGTGGCGCTGAAGATGCCGCCGTACTTGCCGATGTCCTCGCCCATCACGAAGACCCGGTCGTCACGCGCCATCTCCTGGCCGATGCCTTCCGAGATGGCCTCGGCCATGCTCAGCTTGCGCACTTTGCTTGCAGTGCTCATCTTGTTTTCTCCTGGAATCCTGGGGTTTGGCTCAGTCGGCGAAGACATGCAGCAGCGCGTCTTCGGGCGCCGGGTAGGGGCTGTTGCGCCCGTGCGCGTAGGCCGCCTGCACGCGCTCGCTGACCGTCTTGCGCAAGGCCGCGTCGCGGGCGTCGTCAAGCTCACCCCGCGCACGCAGCTGCGCGCCGAGGATCACGATCGGGTCGTGCTGGCGTAGCTCCTGGGCCTCGTTCTTGGGCCGGTAGGTTTCCGGGTCGCCCTGGAAGTGGCCGAGGTAGCGGTCGGTCTTGACCTCGATCAGCGTCGGGCCTTCGCCGCGCCGCGCCCGGGCCACCGCCGCGCCGGCGGCGTGGAACACCGCCACCGCCTCGTTCTTGTCGACCAGCACGCCCGGCATGCCGTAGCCGGCGGCGCGGTCGGCGTTGGATTCGATGGCGGTCGAGGCCGACTTCTCCACCGAGATGCCGTACTTGTTGTCTTCGCAGACGAAGATCACCGGCAGCTTCCACAGCGAGGCCAGGTTGAGCGCCTCGTGGAAGGCGCCCTGGTTGGCCGCCCCTTCACCGAAGAAGGCCACCGCCACCCAGTCCTTGCCCAGCTTCTTGGCCGCCAGCGCCGCGCCGCAGGCCTGCGGCGCGCCGGCGCCGACGATGCCGCTGCAGGAGAACTTCACCGCCGGGTCAAAGAGGTGCATGTGCCCGCCCTTGCCCTTGCCCAGGCCATTGGCCTTGCCGAACATCTCGGACGTCATGCCGAGCAGGTCGACATCCTTGGCAATGGCGAAGTGGTGCGGACGGTGCGCGCCCACCACCGTGTCCTCGCGGCGCAGGTGGGCACACACGCCCACCGCCACCGGCTCCTGGCCGGCCGCCAGGTGCATCTCGCCCGGCACCGGACCGGCGCCGATATCAAAGGCCAGGCCCTTCTGGATCTTGGGCGGCAGCTTGCCCTCGAGATAGACCTTGGCCATGGTCTCCTCGTATTCCCGGATCTCGACCATCTTTTCGTACATCCACAGCAGCTGTTCGGACGTGGGGTCCATGACAGTTCGCCTCCTTTGCTCTTGCTATGTGTCGGCAGGACCGCAGTCCTGTATCCGGCCCCTCGTGGCACCGGTTCGCCAACCCGGATCGCAAGAGCGATGCCAGACACCGGTCCGGGCCCGAAAAAACATTCCAATCGATTGATCCGATTGAATTTTTTGGAGAACGCGCGCGCCACTCGAACGCCGCCGGCGGGCGCCGGTGTCGCAGCCCCTGCGACATCTGTCGCAGGGAATGAAACGGATGTTCGGGGGCGGTGTATCAGCGTCCGAAAAGGCGTCGCCCCGGGCTCGCCCCGACCGCCCAAAAGCCGGTTCACGCCGTCGCGCATCGGTTGACACAGATGTCGCGGGCGTCGCAGTGCGACAGCGCCAGATGTCGCTCTGCCGGCCTTACCCAAACATGCTATCCATTGATTCCATTGTGTTTTTTCCGTGGCATGGAAGTTGCCGTGGCTCGTCCTGCCAAGCGTTCCGCCCATCCGGGCAGCACGAAGCGGCGCGTCGTCATCCGTCGTCGGAGACGCCGATATCCAGCCAAAGAGACCTACAGGGGAGTCACATGAAAAAAACCAAACCGAATCCGTCCGGGCGCTGTATCGCCACGGCGCTGACCGCGCTGGCGCTGGGCGCCGCGCCGGGCCTGGCCCACGCCGACACCGTCATCGGCGAGGTGGCGGGCACCAGGATCTCGATCTTCGGCTTCCTCGACGCCGGCCTGCTCTACCAGAGCAAGTCGGGCACCGACGGCAAGGCCAAGTCCTCGCTGGAGACCAGCGGGATCACGCCGACCATCATCGGCTTCAAGGGCGAGCGGGATCTGGAGGACGGGCTCAAGGCCTTCTTCAACCTCGAAGCCCACTTCGACCTCAACAACGGCATGTTCCACGGCTCCGGCGATGCCGACGGCACCGGCTCGCCGCTGTTCCGCCGCCAGGCCAACATCGGCCTGAGCGGCGACTGGGGCAGCGTGACGCTGGGCCGCCAGTACGGTCCGGCGCTGCTGGCGCATGTCGGCACCGAGGCGCGCGGCTTCAAGGAGCAGTTCTCCAACGTCTACGCCTGGGCCTACAACCAGTACGCCGCCACGGCCGGTGCGGTGGGCGCCGAGCGCAACACCAATAACGACGTCGGCATTTTCTTCAACAACGCCGTGCAGTACCGCCACACCCTCGGGCCGGTGAATTTCGGCGTGCTGTGGGCACTCGGCGGCAAGTCGGGCAGCACCACCAACAACAGTGCCTGGGCGCTGGGCGCGACCTACACCGGGCCGGTCACGCTGTCGGCGTCCTACCAGGTCATCAAGGACGAAGACACCGGCAACAACAACGTCAAGCACGGCGGCCTCGGCATCGCGGTGCCCTACGGGCCCTTCACCTTCAAGGCCAACTACCTCAAGGCCACCAATGAGACGCGCGCCGGCGCCAAGGTCTCGGACGTCGGCGCGCTGGGGCTGGGCATCGACTGGAAGTGGCGCCCCAAGCACACCGCCACCCTGGCCTACTACCACAACAAGGACGACCGCAACCGCAACGACAAGACCACCAACCTCGTCATCAGCAACGACTACGCCCTGCGCCCGGACACCACGCTGTATGTGCAGATGGCGCATGTCGACGCCGGCTCGGCCGCCACCCTCAAGACCAGCATCGTCGCCGCCGGGATCCCGGCCGTGGGCGAATCATCGACCCTGCTCAACGTCGGCCTGAACTTCGCGTTCTGACGCAACCGCCCCGCACGCCGCAGCCCCCCCCAAACAAGAACGATTGGAGACACCATGAACCTGATCACATCCCTCCGCCTGGCCCCGCTCGCGCTGGCCCTGTCCTGCGCCGGCACCGGCGCCATCGCCGCCGGCGCTGCCAACAAGCCCGGCTTCGACGACCCGAACAACTGGCCGCAATACCACCGCAGCGCGAACGCCTGGCGCTTCAGCCCGCTGACCCAGATCAACAAGGACACCGTCAAGCGGCTCAAGGTGGCGTGGGTCCACCAGCCGGGCAACATCACCCACGGCCTGCAGGCCACGCCGATCGTGCTCGACGGCGTGCTGTACTACATTTCGGCCAACAACAATGTGTGGGCCGTCGACGCCGCCACCGGCAAGACGCTGTGGCACTACGAGCCCAAGCTCGACCCGATCTCCAGGCAATCGTTTTACGCGGCCGCCAGCCGCGGCGTGACGGTGGGGCGCGGCAAGGTGTTTGTCGGCACGCTCGACGGACGCTTCATCGCCCTCGACCAGAAGACCGGCAAGGAAGTCTGGTCCACCCAGCTGAGCGACCTCAAGACCCAGTACGGCGCGCTGTTCTCGGCCCCGCCGCAGCTGGCCGGTGACGTGCTGTTCGGCGGCACCACCGGCGGCGACCAGCCCATTGCGGGCAAGATCTACGCGGTCAATGCCGACACCGGCAAGCCGGTGTGGACCTTCGAAGTCATCAAGGACGACGAAGAGAGCTGGCCGGGCGACTCGGGCAAGCGCGGCGGCGGCTCGGCGTGGATGCCGGGTACCTACGACGCGCAGTCGGACACCATCTACATCGGCACCTCCAACGCCGCGCCGGACTTCTACGGCGTCGACCGCAAGGGCGACAACAAGTACACCGCCACCCTGCTGGCGATCGATCCGAAGACCGGCAAGCTCAAGTGGCACCGGCAGGAAATCCCCCACGACGTGTGGGACTTCGACTCGGCGTACGAAGCGCTGGTGGTGAAGAAGGACGGCAAGGACGTGATCGTCCATCTGAACAAGAGCGGCTTCGTGTTCGTGATGGACAAGGCCGACGGCAAGCTTGAAAACGTCTGGCAGTTCGCCGAGAACATGAACTGGGCCAAGGGCATCGACCCGAAAACCGGCGCGCTGATCGAACCGCGCCGGCCGGAACCCGGCAAGCGCGAGCTGCTGTGCCCCAACCTGCTCGGCGCGCGCAGCTGGAACCACGGCGCCTACAACCCCGGCACCGGCCTGTGGTACTCGCATGCCATGGAGGTGTGCAACGAAGTGGTCTCCGGCCCGGATGACCCCGAGAGCCTGAAAGCCATCTCGGCGCTGTCGCTGGGCATTGACGAGATCAAGCTGGTACCGCCGCCCAACAGCAAGGATCCCTACGGCCGTCTGGACGCCCGCGACCCGCTCACCGGCGCACTCAAGTGGAGCATCCGCTACGACCTGCCGCCGCTCTCCAGCGTACTGACCACCGCCGGCGGGCTGGTGTTTACCGGTGACATGGAAGGCCACCTGTTTGCCTACGACGCCGACAACGGCAAGCAACTGTGGCAGTTCAACGCCGGCTCCGGCGCACGCGGCGGTCCGGTGAGCTACGCGGTCAATGGCAAGCAGTACATCGCCATTCCGACCGGCCTTGGCTCGCATGCACCGGGCTTCCTCGCCGGCGCCTTCCCGCAGATCAAGGATCTACCCGGCGGCGCCGCGCTGATCGGCTTCACGCTCGACTAAGCCCGCCTGCGAGGCGCGCCGGCACCCCGCCGGCGCGCCACCGCCCCCTGATGCGACACAAGGAGTTCCCGATGACCCCACCCCCCCCCCGCCCCCCCGCTGCCCACCCCACCCACCCGCCCC
>QQUN01000056.1:8731-20102 GCA_008501585.1 Pseudomonadota bacterium
TCGGGCGCCTGATCCTGTCCCTCGGCCTGTGGGCCGCCACCGCCGGCTTCGCCGCCGCCCCGCCGGCCGATCCGGCACGTGCCCAGCTCGCTGACGGCAAGAGCCGGTTCGACAAGCTGTGCGTCAGCTGCCACGGTGCCGAAGGCGCCGGCAAGGACACCTACGGCCCGCCCCTGCAGAACCGCCCCGAGCTCAGCCCGGCCTTGATCCGCGAGCGCATCGTCAAGGGCAAGCACGGCGACCATGCCATGCCGCCCTGGGGCACGGTGCTCGACCGCCCGGCCATCGACGCGCTGGTCGCCTATGTCGAGATCCTGCGCCAACCGGCCGCCGCAGGCGCTGCCGATCCGCTGTCGCCCTTCGACCTCGCCGACCCGGCGCGCATCGAGAAAGGGCGCAAGCGCTTCGCCAAGACCTGTGCCGGCTATTGTCACGGGCATGAAGGCGTCGGCGGTCGGGCGCCCGACTTCAAGGGCCGCACCGACCTCGGCCCGCAGCAGACCTTCGACACCATCTACCATGGCCGCACCGGTGCCGACGTGATGCCGCCGTGGGGCGCTGCATTTTCCGAGGAGAGTATCTGGGAGCTGGTGGCCTATCTGCAGTTTCTCGGCCGCCAGCCCGCCGACTGAGCCACCGCAGCCCGCGACCCGCACCGGCCGGGTGCGTCTAGGCGCGCGCGCCCGCCGAGCGGTACAGCGCGGCGCTGGCCGCCAGCGCGCCCAGCACCAGGTAGATCACCATGCCCAGGCTCAGCGTCTGGACGCTGCCCCACAGCAGCGGTGCGGTAACGGCGGCGGTCAGCGCGTTGAGCGCCATCTGCATGAAGCTCTGGCAGCTGGCGGCCAGCCCGCGGCGCAGCGGGAACAGGTCCAGCGCCATCAGGGTGAGCGCCGGCATGGTCAGCGACATGCCCAGGGTGTAGCAGGCCAGCGGCATGACCGACTGCGGCAGCCCCGGCGCCAGCCACTGCGACACCGCCAGATTGCCGACCGCGGCCAGCGCCATCACGGTGTAGCCCACGCTCACGCTGCGCCGGGGCGTCCAGTGGCCGGCCACCCGGCCGGACAGCCACGAGCCGGCCAGCAGGCCGCCCATGGCCGGCACGAACAGCCAGGCGAAGGCCTGCGGCGACTGGCCGAGGTGGTCGACCAGGAAGGTCGGCGCCGACAGCACATAGATGAAGAAGCCGTTGAAGTTCAGCGCCAGCGCGCCGACCAGCAGCAGGAAGGCCGGCTTGCGCAGTACCTGACCATAGGCCCGCGCCAGGTGCACCGGATGCAGCGGCTGGCGTTTTTCGGGCGGCAGGGTCTCGGGCAGCACCTGGCGGCAGACCACGGTCATGACCAGGCCGTAGAGGGCGAGGAAAGCGAAGATCGCGCGCCAGTCGGCAAACACCAGGATCCAGCCGCCGATGATCGGCGCCACCGCCGGCGCCAGCGCGAACATCATCACCACCTGCGACATCAGGCGCTGGGCGTCGGGGCCGTCGAGCACATCGCGCACGATGGCCCGGCCGATCACCATGCCGGCGCCGGCGCTCATGCCCTGCAGCGCACGCCCGGCCCACATCCATTCGATGCTCGGCGCCAGCATGCACAGCACCGAGGCCAGCGTGAACACCGCCATCGCCACCACCAGCACCCGGCGCCGGCCAAAGCCGTCGGACAGCGCGCCATGCCACAACACCATCACCGCAAACATCACCATGTAGATGGTCAGCGTCTGCTGCACGGCATAGCGCGAGGTGCCGAGCGAGGCCTCCATGGCGTGGAAGGCCGGCAGATAGGTGTCGATCGAGAACGGGCCGATGGCGGCCAGCGCAGCGAGGATGACGGCCAGGGAGGTGTAGGAGCGGTGCATGCCGGGGTCGCAGAATGAAAACGGCGACCGGCCTTGTGGACCGGTCGCGAATGCCCCAGTGTAATGCTTATCGTGTGGCGGCGCCGATTCCGCGACGGTACTGGATGGCCTCGGCGACATGGACGGCCGCCACGCCGTCGGCACCGGCCAGGTCGGCAATGCTGCGCGCCACGCGCAGGATGCGGTCGTGGCTGCGCGCCGACAGGCCGAGCGATTCGACCGCCCGCGCCAGCATCTGCCGACCGCGCTCGTCCGGCCGGCAGTGGCGCACCACGCCGGCGGCGTCGAGCGCCGCGTTGTCGCCGCCTTGGCGTGCGCGCTGGCGCTGGCGCGCGGCGAGCACCCGTTCGCGCACCGTGGCGCTGTCCTCACCCGGCGCCGCGGCATCCAGCTCGGTGGCGCTGAGGCTGCCGACTTCGAGCGTGAGGTCGATGCGGTCGAGCAAGGGGCCGGAGAGCTTGCCGCGGTAGCGCGCCACCTGGTCGGGCGTGCAGCGGCAGCGGCCACGGGCGTCGCCCAGGTAGCCGCAGGGGCAGGGATTCATCGCCGCGACAAGCTGGAAGCGGGCCGGAAAGCGCGCCCGCCGCCGTGCCCGCGCCACCTCGACATGGCCGGTCTCGAGCGGCTCGCGCAGGGCTTCGAGCACGCGACGGTCGAACTCGGGCAACTCGTCGAGGAAGAGCACGCCATGGTGGGCCAGGCTGATCTCGCCCGGCCCGGGAATCGCGCCGCCACCGACGATGGCCGGCGCCGAGGCGGAGTGATGCGGCGATCGAAAAGCGCGACGCCCCCAGGCGGCGGGGTCGAAGCAGCCGGCCAGTGACTGCACCGCGGCGGCCTCCAGTGCCGCCGCCTCGTCCAGCGGCGGCAGGATGCCGGCCAGGCGCTGGGCCAGCATCGACTTGCCGGTGCCCGGCGGGCCGTACATCAGCAGCGAGTGCCCGCCGGCCGCGGCCACTTCCAGCGCGCGGCGGGCTTCGAGCTGGCCCTTGACGTCGGCCAGGTCGGGCAGCGCCGGCACGGCGGCCTCGTCGGGCGCTGGCGGCGCCTCGGGCAAGGCGGTGTGGCCGTTGAGATGGGCGCACACGGCGAGCAGGCTGTCGGCCGGGCGGATGCGCACATCACGCACCCGCGCCGCCGCCTGCGCACTGTCGGCGGGCAGGATCAGCGTGCGGCCGGCGGCGCGGGTCTGCAGCGCCATCGCGAGCGCGCCGCGGATCGGGCGCAGCTCGCCGGACAACGACAGCTCGCCGGCAAATTCATGGTGGGGCAGGGTCTCGGCATTGAGTTGGCCCGAGGCGGCGAGGATGCCGACCGCGATCGGCAGGTCGAAACGGCCGCCTTCCTTGGGCAGGTCGGCGGGGGCCAGATTGACCGTGATGCGCCGTTGCGGGAATTCGAAGTTGCCGGTCTGCAGCGCGGCACGCACCCGCTCGCGCGCCTCGCGCACTTCGGTGTCGGGCAGGCCGACCAGGTTGAAGGCGGGCAGACCGTTGGCGAGGTGGACTTCGACCACCACCGGCGGCGCGTCCATGCCATCGAGGGCACGGGTATGAACGAGGGCGAGTGACATGGGCCCCGAGTGTAGCGGGCCGGCGATGCGATTGGAATATGCCGTGGCGTTGCCGCTCAGGCGGCGCGGCGTTGCTCCACGGCGTCGGCCGCGTCGATGAGGACGCGCGGGTCGTTGGCGCGCAGCAGCGCCGGGTCGGACAGCATGCGCCGCCACTGGCGGGCGCCGGGCATGCCGTGATACAGGCCGAGGATGTGCCGGGTCATGGTCTTGAGCGGCACGCCCTCGGCGATCTGCGCCGCCATGAAGCCGAGCATCGCCTCGACCACCTCACGCCGGCTCGGCAGCGCATGGTCGTCGCCCCAGCCACGCGCGTCGGCCTCCACCAGCAGCCAGGGGTTGTGGTAGGCCTCGCGGCCGACCATCACGCCGTCGACCGCCGGCCACTGCGCCGCGATGGCCGACCAGTCGGTGAAGCCGCCGTTGATCAGGATCTCCAGCGCCGGGAAGTCGCGCTTGAGCTGGTGCACATAGTCGTACTTGAGCGGCGGGATCTCGCGGTTTTCCTTGGGCGACAGGCCCTTGAGGATGGCGTTGCGGGCATGCACGATGAACACCGTGCAGCCGCTGGCCGCGTGCACCTGGCCGACGAAGTCGCGCAGGTAGGCATAGTCCTCGATATGGTCGATGCCGATGCGGTGCTTGACGGTGACGGCACGGTCGGTGACGTCCTGCATGGCCTTGAGGCAGTCTGCCACCAGCGCCGGCTCGGCCATCAGGCAGGCGCCAAAGGCGCCGGACTGCACCCGCTCGGAGGGGCAGCCGACATTCAGGTTGATCTCGTCGTAACCCCACTCGGTGGCCAGCCGCGCGCAGCGCGCCAGGTCGGCCGGGTCGCTGCCGCCCAGTTGCAGGGCCAGCGGGTGCTCGCAGTCGTCAAAGCGCAGGAAGCGCGCCGCGTCGCCATGGATCAGCGCGCCGGTGGTCACCATCTCGGTGTACAGCCAGGTATGGCGCGAAATCTGCCGCGCGAAGTAGCGGTAGAAGCGGTCGGTCCAATCGAGCATGGGCGCGATGGCCAGGCGGCGCGGCGGCAGGGCGGCGGGGGAAGACAACACGGACATGGGGACGGCGGCGGTGCGGGGCGCCAATTCTATCACCCGCCCTGCGCCGGCACGCCGCCTCCGGTCGGTCGGTGCCAGGGCGGCTCGGCAAAGGCCTCGACCAGGAAATCGACCAGCACCCGCACCTTGACCGACAGGTGACGGCGCGAGGGATAGACCACATAGACGCCGATCTCGGGCAGGCGGCAGTCGGGCAGCACCTCGACCAGCCGCCCTGCGGCCAGGTCGTCACCGACCAGAAAGTCCGGCTGCAGCACGATGCCCTGGTGCGCCAGCGCCACCGCGCGGCAGGTGTCGCCGTTGTTGGTGCGCATGCGCGGCGTGGTCTGCACCTCCTGCGGGCCGTCGGGCGTCTCGAAACGCCAGGTGTCGCCGGCCGGAGAGTAGCTGTAGGCGATCACCGCATGGCGGGCCAGCTCGGCGACCTGCGCCGGGGTGCCATGCGTGGCGAGGTATTCGGGCGTGGCGGTGGCGATGACGCGGGTCGAGGCCAGGCGCCGGTACACCAGCGTGGAGTCCTGCATGCGGCTGATGCGGATCACCGCGTCGTAGCCCTCTTCGACCACGTCGATCAGGCGGTCGGCCAGGTCGATATCGAGCGACACATCCGGATAGCGCGCCATGAACGGCCCCCACAGCGGCGCCAGGTGCAGCACACCGAAGGACAGCGGCGCGTTGATGCGCAGGCTGCCCACCGGATGGCCGGTGACCTCGCCCACCGCGCTCTCGGCCTCTTCGAGCTCGTCGAGGATCTGCTTGCAGCGGCCATAGTAGGCGCGCCCGGCCTCGGTGATCGACAGGCGGCGGGTGGTGCGCTGGAGCAGGCGCGCGCCGAGGCGGGTTTCCAGGTCGATCACGCTGCGCGAGACCGCCGCCTTCGACAGGCGCAACTGGTCGGCCGCGCCGACAAAGCTGCCGGCCTCGACCACGGCGACGAAACACTGCATTTCACGAAATCGGTCCATGCGGCAATTGTTGCGCGTTAGTCGACAATCAATCAAGCCACTCGCTGTTTATCCGCCCTCGCTGGCCAAATAAGATGGCACCCAATGCTGGCATGAGCGCAGCAACGCAAGCACAGGAGCCCACCATGTCTCTCCCCGCCCTCTTCATTTCGCACGGTTCGCCGATGTTTGCCGTCGAGCCCGGCCGGCTCGGTCCGGCGCTGGGTGCGCTGGGCCAGACTTTGCCGCGGCCGCGCGCCGTGGTGGTGGTGTCGCCGCACTGGATGCGCCCGACGCTCGACGTGGCGACCGGCGCCAGCCGCGAGACGGTGCACGACTTCGGCGGCTTCCCCCGCGCCCTGTATGCGCTGGACTACCCCGCGCCGGGCGACGCCGACATGGCCGACACGGTGATCGCCGAACTCGCCCGCCACGGGTTGCACGCCCGCCGCAACGACAGCCGCGGCCGCGACCACGGCGTCTGGGTGCCGCTGATGCACCTGTATCCGGCGGCCGACGTACCGGTCATCCAGGTCTCGCAGCCGTCGGCGCCCTCGCCGCTGGCCTTGCTCGAACTGGGCCAGGCCCTGGCCCCCTTGCGCGAGGCCGGCGTGCTGCTGATCGGGTCCGGCAGCCTGACCCACAACCTGCGCGACTATTTTGTCGACACGCCGACGGAACCTTATGCCGCCGAGTTTGCCCATTGGGTGTGGTCACGCCTGCGGGCGGGTGACCTGGACGCCCTGCTGAACTACCGCGACCAGGCCCCGCACGCCGTGCGCGCACACCCCACCGACGAACACTTTCTGCCGCTGTTTTTCGCCATCGGCGCGGCCGGCTGCGACTGGTCGTACGCCCGCCGGCTCGACGGTGGCGTGCTGGCGGGTGAGCTGAGCATGGACAGCTTCGTGTTCGCCGACCCCACCCTGACCCCCGCCCACGTGGCCTGAGCCCCAACCGATCATGAAAACACGCTACACATCCACCGCCATCGCCCTGCACTGGCTCATCGCGCTCGGCATCCTGGCCAGCTTCAGCCTCGGCCTCTACATGACCGGGCTGTCGCTGTCGCCGACCAAGCTCAAGCTCTATTCCTGGCACAAATGGGCTGGCGTGACGCTGTTTGTGCTCATCGTCGTCCGCCTCGGCTGGCGGCTCACCCACCCCGCCCCGGCGCTGCCCGACACCATGCCGCCGGCCCTGCGCCTGGCCGCCGGCGCCGCCCACTGGGCCTTGTATGCGCTGATGTTCGCCATTCCGCTGTCGGGCTGGTTGATGAGTTCGGCCAAGGGCTTCCAGACGGTGTGGTTCGGTGTGCTGCCGCTGCCCGACCTGCTGGCCAAGGACGCCGCCCTGGGCGACACCCTCCAGGCGGTGCATGAATGGTTGAACTACAGCCTGCTTGGCCTGGTCGTCCTGCACTCGGGCGCCGCGCTCAAGCACCACTTCATCGATCGGGACAGCGTGCTCACCCGCATGTTGCCCCGGTTCCGGAAAGCCTGATTCGGCACGACCGAAGGAGATGTTGATGACCCGCAACACACCCACCCACCTGGCGCTGGCCGCCACCCTGGCACTCGGCCTGGCCGGCACCGCGCATGCCGTCGAGTACGGCACCCTGGACACCGCCGCCAGCCGCGTCGGTTTCCGCTACACCCAGATGGGTGTCACGCTCGACGGCCAGTTCAAGCAGTTCTCGGCCCAGCTGCGTTTCGACCCGGCCCGCCCCGAGGCGGCCTCGACCACCGTCGAGGTGCCGCTGGCCGGCATCGACACCGGCTCGCCGGAGGGCGATGACGAGGTCAAGGCCAAGACCTGGTTCGACACCGCCAACCACCCCGTGGCGCGCTTTGTCTCCTCGGCCGTCAAGCCGCTGGGCAACAACCGCTTCGAGGTGAGCGGCGAGCTGAGCATCAAGGGCAAGCGCCGCCCGGTGAGCTTTCCGGTGACCTACACGCCGGGCACGCCGACCGCCACCTTCACCGGCACCCTGCCGCTACGCCGGGGCGACTTCGCCATCGGCGAGGGCGACTGGGCCAGCTTCGACATCGTCGCCAACAACGTCGAGGTGGCCTTCCACTTCGTCGCCAAACCGCTGGCGCAATAACCCCCAACCGCAAACCCAACCACGGAGTCCCATCATGAAAAAAACCCTGCTCACCGCCGTCCTCGCCACTCTCATCGCCGCCCCGGCCCTGGCCGAGCCGGTGGTCTACACGGTCGAAGGCACCCACACCTACCCGCGCTTCTCGTACAGCCACTTCGGCCTCTCGAAGCAGATCTCGCGCTTCAACAAGACCACCGGCACCGTCACGCTGGACGCCGCCGCCCGCACCGCCTCGGTGGAGATGACCATCGACACCACCTCGGTCGACACCGGCTATGACACCTTCGACGGCCACATCCAGGGCGCCGACTTCCTCGACACCGCCAACCACCCGACGGCCACCTTCAAGTCGACCAAGGTCGTCTTCGACGGCGACACGCCGGTCACCATCGAGGGCAACCTGACGCTCAAGGGCGTGACCCGCCCGGTGACCCTCACCGTGACCTCCTTCAAGGCCATGGCCCACCCGATGCTCAAGAAGCCCGCCATCGGTGCCAATGCCACCACGGTGATCAAGCGCAGCGAGTTCAACGCCGGCAAGTACGCCCCCCATGTGGGCGACGAGGTGACGCTGGACATCGCGCTCGAAGCCGTGCAGCTGTAAGCCACGCGCGTCAGCAGGCATAAAAAAAACGGCCCTCGCGAGGGCCGCTTTTCTTTTGTGCGCCGAGGCTCAGCCCGCGTTCTTTTCCGCCAGTTCGGCTTCGAGAGCCGCGACACGCGCCTCGAGCGCCGCCAGCTGGACGCAGGTGCGCTCGAGCAGCGCGGCCTGCACGTCGAACTCCTCACGGGTCACCAGGTCGAGGCGGGAAAAGGCGCTGGCCGCGAGTGCGCGGACGTTCTTCTCGATGTCCTTGACCGGCGAATGGGCCGCGGCCTCGGCGAATTTGCCGGCGAGTTGGTCGAGCAGCTGGGGTGGGTTCATGGCGGCTTCCTGAAAACAAGGACGAAAACAGCCCGTATTGTCGCCCGAATCCGCTACGGATGCACTCCGCGCCCGCCCGTGGGGGACCGCGAACCAGCACCATGGCGGTGCGCACCATGTTGGTGCATCAACTTGGTGCGTCGGTTTTTTACGGTGCGCTGCGCTGCAACATATGGCGACACTCGTCTGCAAGTCGTTGTTTTTCAGTGACAAACAAACTGGCACAGTTCCTGCCAATGGGAGATCACCCAACTGACCTGGAGTCTCGCATCATGTTCAAACGTTCTCTCTGTGCCGCTGCCGTTCTCGCCTGCCTGTCCGGTGTCGCCGTTGCCGAGGACAGCCCGATCAGCGCCAACGTCGGCTTCGTGTCCGACTACCAGTATCGCGGTTACTCCCAGACCAAGGAGAACATGGCCATTCAGGGCGGCTTCGACTATGCCCACGCCAGCGGCTTCTATGTCGGCGTGTGGGGGTCGAACGTCGATTGGCTCGACACCGGCAGCCTGGAAGTCGACGTCTATGGTGGCTTCAAGAACACCCTGGGCGATTTCGGCTACGACGTCGGCGTGCTGCAGTACGTCTATCCGGGCGGCAAGATCGGTGGCGAAAGCGCCGACACCACCGAAGCCTACGTCGGGGTGAGCTGGAAGTTCCTGACCTTCAAGTACTCCTACGCCTTCACCGACCTGTTCGGCGCGGCGGATTCGGACGGCAGCCAGTACTTCGACCTGTCGGCCAGCCAGGAGGTCGGCGGCGGCTTCACCCTCGGCGCCCATGTCGGTCGCCAGAAGATCGAGAACGGCACCAGCTACAACGACTGGAAGGTCGGCGTGAGCAAGGACTACGCCGGCTTCACCTTCGGGCTGAACTATGTCGACACCGATGTGGACAACGACGACAACGCCGACGCCCGCGTGATCCTGTCGGTCTCCAAGTCCTTCTAACCCCACGGTGCGCCGGGCCACGGCCCGGTGCGCCGGTAACACAACAGGGAAAACAGCCATGAAATATCTGATTGCCATCATCAAGCCCTTCAAGCTGGACGAAGTGCGCGAAGCGCTCTCCGCCATCGGCGTGCAGGGCATCACCGTGACCGAGGTCAAGGGCTTCGGTCGCCAGAAGGGCCACACGGAGCTGTATCGCGGCGCCGAGTATGTGGTCGACTTCCTGCCCAAAGTGAAGATCGAGGCCGCCATCCCGGCCACCTTGCTCGACCAGGCCATCGAAGCCATCGAAAAGGCCGGCAACACCGGCAAGATCGGCGACGGCAAGATCTTCGTCTTCGACCTGGCCCAGGCCATCCGCATCCGCACCGGTGAAACCGGTACCGACGCCCTGTAAGGAGACCTGCATATGAAAGCCATCCTATCTCTCATGCTGGCCGCGCTGGTCGGCCTGGCGGCCCCCGCCCACGCCCAGGACGCGGCCGTGGTTGTTGAAAAGGGCGACGTGGCCTGGCTGATGACCGCCACCTTGCTGGTGACCTTCATGGCCGTGCCCGGCCTGGCGTTGTTCTACGGCGGCATGGTGCGCGCCAAGAACATGCTCTCGGTGCTGATGCAGGTGATGGTGGTGTTCAGCCTCGGCATCGTGCTGTGGGCGCTGTACGGCTACAGCGTGGCCTTTACCGAAGCCAGCCCCTTTGTCGGCGGCTTCAGCAAAGTCTTCCTGTCGGGCGTGACCATCGACTCGCTGGCCGACACCTTCACCGACAACGTGAAGCTGCCGGAACTGGTCTTCGTCGCCTTCCAGGCCACCTTCGCCGGCATCACCTGCGCGCTGGTCGTCGGTTCCTTTGCCGAACGCATCAAGTTCTCCGCCGTGCTGCTGTTCACGGTGATCTGGTTCAGCTTCAGCTACCTGCCGATCTGCCACATGGTGTGGGGCCCGGGCGGCTACCTGCTCGGTGACGGCGCGCTGGACTTTGCCGGCGGCACCGTGGTGCACATCAACGCCGGTGTGGCCGGCCTGGTCGGCGCCTACCTGGTGGGCAAGCGGATCGGCTACGGCCGTGAAGCCATGGCACCGCACTCGCTGACCATGACCATGATTGGCGCCTCGATGCTGTGGGTGGGCTGGTTCGGCTTCAACGCCGGCTCCAACCTGGAAGCCACCTCGGGCGCGGCACTGGCCTTCATCAACACCCTGGCCGCCACCGCCGCTGCGACGCTCTCCTGGATCGCCGGCGAAGCGATGTTCAAGGGCAAGCCCTCGATGCTGGGTGCTGCCTCGGGTGCCGTCGCCGGCCTCGTGGCCATCACCCCGGCCTGCGGTTCGGTCGGCCCGATGGGCGCCATCGTCATCGGCCTGCTCTCCGGCCTGATCTGCCTGTGGGGCGTCAATGGCCTCAAGCGCATGCTCGGTGCCGATGACTCGCTCGACGTGTTCGGCGTGCATGGCGTGGGCGGCATCCTCGGTGCCATCCTGACCGGTGTCTTTACCGCCCCGTCGCTCGGCGGCACGGGTGGCGAGGACTTCTCGATCGCCAGCCAGACCTGGATCCAGACCTACTCGGTGCTGGTGACCATCGGCTGGTCCGGCGTGGTCTCGCTGGTCGCCTTCAAGATCGTCGATGTGCTGGTCGGCCTGCGCGTGCCGGAAGACGAAGAGCGCGAGGGCCTGGACATCGCCGCCCACGGCGAATCGGCCTACAAGTTCTGATCTGCGAAACGACCGGCGCCCCGCGGGGTGCCGGGCAAGAAAAAACCGGCAGGCCTGACGGGCCTGCCGGTTTTTTTATGCCTGCGCCAAGCGCTGCGCCTAGTTGTGATGTTTCAATAGGTTGTTCATCCGGAAGGATCTGGGAGACTGGAGTTCTCGACGCTTCAGTAACCCAAGGAGTCCAACCGGATGAACAGCCATAAGAATGCCAGAACGACCTTTGCCGGGCGC
>QQUN01000062.1 GCA_008501585.1 Pseudomonadota bacterium
GGCTCCAGGGGGTTCGGCGGGGTGTCCGGCTCGGCCGTGGCCGAGACCTCGGCGCTGGGCTCGATGCTCATCCCCTGGCAGAAGCGCGAGGGCTACCCCGGCGCCTTCGCCGCCGCGGCCACCGCCTCCTCGGCGGTGATTGCCGGCCTCATCCCGCCGGCGATTCCGCTCATCCTGTATGCCGCGGTCTCCAACGAATCCATCGCCTCGCTGTTCCTCGCCGGCGTGGTGCCGGGCCTGCTGCTGTGCGCCGGCTTCATGCTGGTGTGCTACCTGTCCGGACGCCTGCGCGGCTTCAAGAAGCTGGCCCAGGACGTGACCGCCGGCGATGTGCTGCGTTCGGTCGCCACCGCCTTCCCGGCGCTGGCCATGCCGGTGTTCATCGTCGTGCTGCTGCGCGCCGGCATCGCCACGCCGACCGAGGTCAGCGTGCTGGCGGTGTTCTATGGCCTGATGGTGAGCCTGCTGGTGTACCGCGACCTGACCTGGCGCCGCCTCTACGACGCGCTGGTGCACACCGCCGTCACCACCGGCGTGGTGATGCTGGTGATCGCCGCCTCCAACCTGGTCGGCTTCGTGCTCACGGTGGAGTCAGTGCCCAACATGGTCGCCCACTGGGCGGTCACCTCGCTTGAATCGGCGGTGCTGATCATCCTGATGATGAACCTGATCATGCTGGTGGTCGGCATGTTCCTCGACCTGCCCGCCGCCATCCTGCTGCTGGGCCCGACCTTCGTGGCCATCGGCAACGCCATCGGCCTCGACCTGATCCAGCTGGGCATCATGATGGCGGTCAACCTCAGCCTCGGGCTCTTCACCCCGCCCGTGGGCACCACCTTGTTCATCGCCGCCGCCATCTCGCGTGAGTCGGTCGGCGCCATCGCCCGCGAGCTGTGGCCCTTCTACCTGGTCGCGCTGTCCGTGCTGGGGCTGATCTCCTACGTCCCGGCCGCCATCCTCTACTGACATGAGCCCATCCATGAAAACCATCGCATTCGCCGGTCTCGGCGCCATGGGCCTGCCGATGGCCCGCAACCTGCTCGCCGCCGGCTTCGCGGTGCGCGGCATCGACCTCAACGACACCGCCCTGAGCGCCCTCGAAGCGGCCGGTGGGACCCGCGCGGCCAGCGCCGCCGACGGTGTGCGCGGGGCCGACGCCCTGGTGCTGATGGTGGTCAACGCCGCCCAGGCCGAGGCGGTGCTGTTCGGCGCCGGCGCCCTCGCCGCGCTCCCGGCCGGTGCCACGGTGTGCCTCATGGCCACCTGCCCGCCCGGCGCCGTCGCCCGCCTCGCCGAGCAGGTCACCGCCGCCGGCTGCCGCTTCATCGACGCGCCGGTGTCCGGTGGCACGGCCGGGGCCATTGCCGGCTCGCTGACCATCATGGCCGCCGCCGAGGCGGCCGATTTCGAACGCATGCGCCCGGTGTTCGACGCCATGGGCCAGCGTGTCTTCCATGTCGGCGAGCGCGCCGGCCAGGGCGCCACGGTGAAGACGGTCAACCAGCTGCTGTGCGGGGTGCACATCGCGGTGGTGGCCGAAGCCTTTGCGCTGGCGGCCAAGGTCGGCGTCGACCTCAAGGTGCTGCTCGAGATCATGGGCGGCTCGGCCGCCGCCAGCTGGATGCTCAAGGACCGCGGCCCGCGCATGCTGCAGGACGACCCGGAAGTCACCAGCGCGGTGGACATCTTCGTCAAGGACCTGGGCATCGTACTCGAGGCCGGCCGCGAAGCCCAGGCCGCCCTGCCCATCGCGGCGGTGGCCCACCAGTTGTTCCTGGCCACCTCGGGCCGCGGCGAAGGCCGCGCCGATGACAGCCAGGTGATCCGCAGCTACCACGCCCTCAACGGCACACGATGATGACGCCCCGCGCAGACGCCGCCCGGTCTGCGCGCCGCGCCGACCCCGACCGCCATGTTCCTCGACATTGCCAGCATCGTCTTCCCGGTCTTTTCCGTGATCGTGGTGGGTTTTCTGTACGGCCGGCGCCACCGGCCCGACATGCTCGCCACCAATCAGGTGAACATGGACATCTTCGTGCCGGCGCTGATCTTCTCGGCGCTGGCTCGCCAGTCGTTCTCGTTTGCCGACGTGAAGATGGTGGCCATCGGCGGCACGATCATCGTGCTCGGCTCGGGGCTGCTGGGCCTGCCCATTGCCCGCGCGCTGGGCTATGCGCCCCGCACCCTGCTGCCACCGCTGATGTTCAAGAACGCCGGCAACATGGGCCTGCCGCTGCTGTTGCTGGCCTTCGGCGACAAGGCGCTGCCGGCGGCGGTGATCCTGTTCCTGATCGAGAACGTGCTGCACTTCACCATCTCCAGTCTGTGGCTGGGCAACAGCTTCAAGGTATGGCGGGTGCTGCGCGAGCCGGTGTTCATCGCCGGGGCGGCGGGCATCTTTGTGAGCGCCACCAGTGCCACGCTGTGGCCCCCGCTGCTCGCCGCCTTCAAGGTGATGGGCGACGTCTCCGCCGGGCTGATGCTGTTCGCCCTGGGCGTGCGCCTGAACACCGCGCCCTTCGCCCAGTGGCGCATCGGCCTGGTGGGGGGCGTGGCGACGCCGGCCACCGGCATGATCCTCGCCGCGGCGTTCTGCTGGCTGTTCAGCCTGTCGCCGGCCGAGACCGATGTGCTGCTGCTGTTCGGCGCGCTGCCGCCGGCGGTACTCAACTACATGTTCGCCGAGCGCTACGGCCAGGAGCCGGAAAAGGTGGCGGCGATCGTTATCGCCGGCAACCTGGTGGCGCTGCTGTCCATCTCGCTGGCCCTGGCCATCCGGCTCTCATCATGATCCCGCCACGGCCCGGCTGACGCGCCGGCCACGCCCCTTCCATTCCCACAACAACACGGCCCGCCAGCCCATGGCGCCGGCCGAGGAGACTGACGCACATGCAAAACGTGACTTCCGACGCGATGGCCAACGCCATCCGCTTTCTCTCCCTGGACACCATCGTCCACGCCGGCGAAGGCCACCAGGGCGTGCCCCTGGGCATGGCCGAGATCGCCACCGCCCTGTTCACCCGCCACCTCAAGTTCGATGCGGCCACCCCCACCTGGCCCGACCGCGACCGCTTCGTGCTCTCCAACGGTCACGGCTCCATGCTGCTCTACTCGCTGCTCTACCTGACCGGCTACGAAAGGATCAGCCTCGACCAGGTCAAGACCTTCCGCGAGCTGGGCTCGCACTGCGCCGGCCACCCCGAGATCGATCCGGCCTGCGGCATCGAGGTCACCACCGGCCCGCTCGGCCAGGGCATCGCCAACGCCTTCGGTATGGCGGTGGCCGAGGCCTACCTGAGCGCCCGCTTCGGCACCGAATTGGTCGACCACCACACCTACGCCTTCGTCGGCGACGGCTGCCTGCAGGAAGGCGTCGGCCAGGAGATGATCTCGCTCGCCGGCCACCTGCGCCTGGGCAAACTCATCCTGTGCTGGGACGACAACAAGATCACCGACGATGGCGCCACCACGCTGTCGATCAGCGAAGACGTCGCCGCCCGCTTCCGCGCTGCCGACTGGCAGGTGATCGAACTCGACGGCCACGATGTCGACGCAGTCTCGGCCGCGATCACGCTCGCCAAACAAGACCCACGCCCCTCCCTGCTCGCCTGCCGCACCACCATCGGTCGCGGCATCCCGCGCGTGCAGGGCCAGCGTGGCGGGCACAGCGCCCGCCTTTACCCGGAAGACGCCGCCGCCGCGCGCGAACTGCTCGGCTGGACCCATGCCCCCTTCGACATCCCCGCCGACCTGCTGGCCGCCTGGCGTGCCGCCGGCCGGCGCAGCGAGGCCGAGCACGCCGCGTGGCGCACCCGCCTCGCCGCCCTGAGCCCCGCAGAGCGCGCCGAGTTCGAGCGCGTGCAGGCCGGCGAACTGCCCGCCGGCTGGCGCGAGGTGCTGCTGGCCTACAAGCAGCGTGCCGCCGCCGACCGTGAGCCCAAGCCCGGCATCTTCGCCTCGGCCGAGATCAACGACCTGCTGGTCGATGTCCTGCCCGAGCGCATCGTCGGCTGCGCCGATCTCGAGGCGCCGACCTCGCACAAGCGCAGCCTCGCCGCCTTCACCGCCGAGGACCGCGCCGGCGCCTATGTGCATTGCGGCGTGCGCGAGCATGTCATGGGCGCGATGGCCAACGGCATTGCCGCGCACGGCGGCGCCATCGCGCTGGCGGTGACCTATCTGGCCTTCTCCGACTACGAACGCCCGGCCATGCGCATGGCGGCGCTGATGGGGCTGCCGGTCAAGTTCGTGTTCAGCCACGACTCCATCGGCGTGGGCAAGAACGGCCCGACGCACCAGCCGGTGGAAATCCTCGCCGCGCTGCGCGCCATGCCCAACATGCTGGTGATGCGTCCGGCCGACGCGGTGGAAGCCGCCGAATGCTGGGAGGTGGCACTCGAACAGCAGCGCACCCCGGCCAGCCTCATCTTCGCGCGTCAGGCGCTGCCCACGGTGCGCAACCGCCATCACGACGACAACCTGTCGCGCCGCGGCGCCTATGTGCTGGCCGAGGCCGAGGGCGGCGCGCGCGCCGTCACGCTGCTGGCCACCGGCTCCGAGGTCGCCATCGCGCTCGCTGCCCGCGACCTGCTGCAGGCCGACGGCATCCCCACTGCCGTGGTGTCGATGCCCTGCTGGTCGCTCTTCGACGCGCAGGACGCCGACTACCGCCGCGCCGTGCTCGGCGAAGGCTGCGTACGCGTTGGTGTCGAGGCGGCCATGCGCTTTGGCTGGGACCAGTACCTGGGCGCGCGCGGCAGCTTCGTCGGCATGACCGGCTTCGGCGCCTCCGGCCCGGCCGAGCAGCTGTACGCGCATTTCGGCATCACCCCGGCCGCCGTCGCCGCCGAAGCCAAGCGCCACCTCTGACCCCATTTCCCGAAAGGTAGAACCATGCACAAGATCGTCTTTCTCGACCGCGCCACCATCGCCCCGCAGATCACCCTGCGCCGCCCCGCCTTTGCGCATGAACTGGTCACCCATGAACACACCGCCCCCGACGAGGTCGTCGCCCGCCTCGCCGGCGCGTCGATCGCGATCACCAACAAGGTGGCGCTGACCGCCGAGATGCTCGAACAACTGCCGGACCTGCGCCTCATCGCCGTCGCCGCGACCGGTACCGACTGCGTCGACAAAACCGCTTGCCAGCGCCGCGGCATTGCGGTGGCCAACATCCGCGGCTACGCGGTGAACACCGTCCCCGAGCACACCTTTGCATTGATCCTGGCGCTGCGGCGCAATATCGTCGCCTACCGCGAGGACGTGATCCGGGGCGAATGGCAAAAGTCCGGCCAGTTCTGCTTCTTCAACCACGCCATCCACGACCTGGCCGGCGCGCGCCTGGGCATCATCGGCGAAGGCGTGCTGGGCCAGAGCGTCGCCGCGCTGGCCCGCGCCTTCGGCATGGTGCCGCTGTTCGCAACCCACAAGGGCAAGAGCGGCTTCGGCCAGCTCTACACGCCGTGGGACGAGGTGCTCGCCACCAGCGACATCATCACCCTGCACAGCCCGCTCACCGCCGACACGCGCCACATGATCGCGCTGCCCGAATTCCGCGCCATGGCGCGCCGGCCGCTGATCATCAACACCGCACGCGGCGGCCTGGTGGACGAGGCGGCCCTGGTGCAGGCGCTCGACGAGGGCCTGATCAGCGGCGCCGGCTTCGACGTCACGCTGGGTGAGCCGCCGGCCGCCGACAGCCCGATGATGCGCATCGCCGCCCGCCCCAACGTCATCCTCACCCCGCATGTCGCCTGGGCCTCCGACGAAGCGCAGCAGACCCTGGCCGACCAGCTGATGGACAACATCGAGCACTTCGTCGCCGGCTCGCCACGCAATCTCGTCGAGGGTGCCTACTGATGATGCCCGACCCACGCGACTTGCTGCGCCGCATGTTCGATGCGGCGATCGCCGCCGCCCAGCCGGCCCATTGCGTCCCGCCCCACCTGCCCGCACCGCCCAAGGGCCGGCTGGTGGTGGTGGGCGCCGGCAAGGCCTCGGCGGCCATGGCCCGCGCGGTGGAGGACCACTGGCCCGGACCGCTCGACGGCCTCGTCATCACCCGCTATGGCTACGCCGTGCCCTGCGAACGCATCGAGATCGTCGAAGCGGCCCACCCGGTGCCCGATGCCGCCGGGCTGGCCGCCACGGCGCGGCTGCTCGAGCGGGTACGCGGGCTGGGCCCCGACGACCTGGTGCTGTGCCTGATTTCCGGTGGCGGGTCGGCCCTGCTGACCGCCCCCCTCGCCCCGCTCACGCTCGACGACAAACAGGCGGTCAATCGTGCGCTACTGGCCTCCGGCGCCACCATCTCCGAGATGAACTGCATCCGGCGCCATCTGTCCGCGGTCAAGGGCGGCCGCCTGGCCGCCGCCTGCCATCCGGCGCGCGTGCTCACCCTGCTGCTCTCCGACGTCCCCGGCGACGACCCGGTCAACATCGCCTCGGGGCCCACCGTCCCCGACCCAAGCACCTGCGCAGATGCGCTGGAGATCGTTCGCCGCTACGGCATCGCGCTGCCGGACGCGGTGCGCGAGGTGCTCACCAGCGGGCGCGGCGAAAGCCTCAAGCCCGGCGACCCCTGTTTCGGCGGCCACGAAACGCGCCTCGTCACCACCCCCCAGCATGCCCTCGAAGCGGCCGCCACCGTGGCACGCGAGGCAGGTTTTGCGGTGCACATCCTCGGCGACAGCCTGGAAGGCGAGGCGCGCGACATGGGCAAGGTCATGGCCGGCATCGCCCGCCAGATTGCGACCCGCCACCAGCCCTTTGCCGCGCCCTGCGTGCTGCTGTCCGGTGGCGAGAGCACGGTGACGGTCCGCGGACGCGGGCGTGGCGGGCGCAACGTCGAATTCCTCCTCGCGCTCGCCCTGGCGCTCGACGGCACCCCGGGGGTCTACGGCCTGGCCGGCGACACCGACGGCGTCGACGGGCTGGAGGAGATCGCCGGCGCCATCATCACCCCCGACACCCTGGCCCGCGCCTGGGCGCAGGGGCTGCGCCCCGCCGACTGCCTGGACGACAACGACGCCCACAGCTTCTTCGAAGCGCTCGGCGACGCGGTGATCACCGGACCGACCCGCACCAACGTCAACGACTTTCGCGCGCTCATCATCCGCTGACCGCCCGCGGCGGGCGCACGCCGCCCGCATCGGCGTATGCTGACAGTCCCTGCCCCCGGACGGGATACCCGCCCGCCAAGGAGAGCGACATGAGCACGCTGGACCCGCGCCTGACGCAGAACTGCACGGCAACAGGCCACTGCGCCGCGATCGAACTCATCATCCGCCCACGCGACAAGGACCTGGGCGGCTTCACGGTACGCCGCACGCTGCCGACCGCGCAGCGAAAGATGGTCGGGCCGTGGATCTTCTTCGACCACATGGGGCCGGCCAACTTCCCGGCCGGCGAGGGGATCAACGTGCGCCCGCATCCGCATGTGAACCTGGCCACCGTCACCTATCTGTTCGAGGGCGAGATCCTGCACCGCGATTCGCTCGGCAGCGTGCAGGCGATCCGCCCCGGCGACATCAACCTGATGGTGGCCGGCCGCGGCATCGTGCATTCGGAGCGCGAACGACCGGACGTCACCGCCACCGAGCACCGCCTGCACGGCCTGCAACTGTGGCTCGCCTTGCCCGACGCGGATGAGGAGACCGAACCGGCCTTCCACCATTACGCGGCCGCCGACATCCCCACCACGGAGGTCGACGGCGTGCCGGTGCGCGTCATGATGGGCACGGCCTTCGGCCTCACCTCGCCCGTGCGGACCTTTGCCCGCACGCTGTACGTGGAAGCTCACCTGCAGCCGGGCCAGACACTCGCCCTGCCCGAGGCCGAGGCGCGCGCCGTGTATGTGGCGCAGGGCAGCCTGACGGCCGGCGGGACAGCCATCCCCGAGCATGCCATGGCGGTGTTCACCGACGCCGCGGGCGTGGTGCTGGAAGCCACGGCCGAGTCGCGCATCGCCATCATCGGCGGCGAGCAGCTCGGCCCGCGCTTCATCGACTGGAATTTCGTCTCCAGCCGCAAGGCGCGCATCGAAGCCGCCAAGGACGACTGGCGCGCCGGCCGCTTCCCCACGGTGCCGGGCGACGAGGAGGAGTTCATCCCCCTGCCCGAGTAAGCCCATGGCACGGCGGGGGCCGGCGCCCGCCCCCGTCAGCTGAAAGGAATTCGAAAGCGCCTCTCCGTATCGTCGCCTCCACGTCATCGGCCCGCGCGGCCTTGACTGACACAACATCCATACGGAGGAGACCGACATGTTCGCCAAGCCCCTGATTGCCCTCGCCGCCACCCTGGCCCTGGGCATCGCCCACGCCGCTCCCGAAAAACCCGAGTGCATCGCCCCCGCCAAGCCGGGCGGCGGCTTCGACCTGACCTGCAAGCTGGCCCAGAGCGGGCTGCAGGATGCCAAGCTGCTCGAGGCGCCGATGCGCGTCACCTACATGCCCGGCGGCATCGGCGCGGTGGCCTACAACACGGTCATCGCCAACCGCCCGGACGAGGGCGGCACCATCGTCGCCTACTCGGGCGGCTCCTTCCTGAACCTGGCCATCGGCAAGTTCGGCAAGTACACCGAAGACGACGTCAAATGGCTGGCCGCGGTGGGGGCCGACTACGGCGCCATCATCGTGCGGGCCGACTCGCCCTACCAGAACCTGAAGGATCTGATCGAAGCGACCCGCAAGACCCCCGCCAAGGTGGTGTTCGGTGCCGGCGGCTCGGTGGGCAGCCAGGACTGGATGAAATCCGCGCTGATCGCGCGCGAGGCCGGTGTCGATCCGAAGTCGATGCGCTATGTCGCCTTCGAGGGTGGCGGCGAGGCCATCACCGCGCTGATGGGCGGGCATGTCCATGCTTACTCGGGTGATGCTTCCGAAGTGCAGGGACACCTCAAAGGCGGCCGCATCCGGGTGCTCGCCATCCTGTCCCCCGAGCGCCTGCCGGGCGACCTGGCGGGCATTCCGACCGCCATCGAGCAAGGTTACAACGTCGACTGGACGATCACCCGCGGCTTCTACATGGGGCCGAAGGTGTCCGACGCCGAGTACCAGTGGTGGGTCGCCGCCTTCGAGAAGCTGCAGGCTTCGCCCGAGTTCGACAAGTTGCGCGCCGAGCGCGGACTGTTCCCGTACAACCTGACCGGTGCGCGACTGACCGAGAGCGTCAAGCAGAAAGTGGCCAGCTACAAGCAGCTCGCCACCGAGTTTGGCCTCACCGCGCAGTAAGCCCCGTCACTTCCCCGCCGCCCCGTGTCCACTGCGACGCGGGGCGCCCCCCCTGGAGACCGACATGAGCGAAAGAATCCTCGGCGGCGTGTTGCTGTTCGTCAGCATCGCCGGCATCTGGATCGCGCGCGGCTTCGAAGCCCCGTTTTCCTACGAGCCGGTCGGACCGCGCGCCTTTCCGATCCTCATCCTCGCCCTGCTCGGCATCAGCGCCATCGCCCTGATGCTGGGCAGTCAATCCCACAACACGGTCTGGGCACCACCAGCCGTGCTCAAGCGCATCGGCGCGCTGTTCCTGATCGTGCTGATCTATGCCTTCCTGTTCGACAAGCTCGGCTTCATTCTGGCCACCGCGCTGATGGTGATCCCGGTCGCACGCTTCTTCGGCGGGGGCTGGAAACAGGCCGTGGCAGGCGGCATCGGCCTGGGCGTGGGCCTGTTCATCCTGTTCGACCGCCTGCTCGACGTCGCGCTGCCCACCGGGCTGTGGCTCAACAACCTCCTGGGGTAAATCATGGACAGCACATTCGCATTGTTGATGCAGGGCTTCGCCGTTGCCGGCGCGCCCGAAAACCTGATGATTGCGCTGATCGGCTGCTTTCTGGGCACCATCGTCGGCCTGCTGCCGGGGCTGGGCCCGATCAACGGCGTGGCGATCCTGCTGCCGATCGCCTTCGCCATGAAGCTGCCGCCCGAGTCCGCGCTGATCCTGTTGTGCGCGGTGTATGCCGGCTGCGAGTATGGCGGGCGCATCTCGGCCATCCTGCTCAATGTGCCGGGTGACGCCGGCGCGGTGATGACCACGCTCGACGGCTATCCGATGGCCAAGAAGGGCCTCGCCGGCCCGGCGCTGTCGATGTCGGCGATGGCCTCGTTCTGTGGCGCGCTGGTCGCCACCCTCGGCATCGTGCTGTTCGCGCCGCTGCTGGCCGAATGGGCGATCGCCTTCGGGCCGGCCGAGTACTTCGTGCTGATGGTGCTCGCGCTGTGCTGCCTCGGCGGCCTGGTGGGCGATTCGCTGCCCAAGGCGGCCATTGCCTGCCTGGTCGGCCTGCTGCTATCCACCGTGGGTATCGACTCGAACAGCGGCGTGTATCGCTACACCTTCGACATGCTCCACCTGCAGGACGGCATTCCCTTCATTGTCATCGTCATCGGCCTGTTCGCGGTCAGCGAGGTCATGCTGATGCTGCAGCAGGCGCATGCCGGCACCGAGCCGATGGCGATCACCGGCCGCCTGATGTTCAGCCTGAAGGAGTTCATGCTGGCCAAATGGACCATGCTGCGCTGCTCGCTCGCCGGCTTCTTCATCGGCGTGCTGCCGGGCGCCGGCGCCACCATCGCCTCGGCCATGTGCTACGCCAGCGAGCGCCGCATGGCCGGCAAGGACCACCAGTTCGGCGAAGGCGACGTGCGCGGCGTGGCCGCCCCGGAGGCGGCCAACAATGCCTCGGCCAACGGCTCGCTGGTACCGATGCTGACGCTCGGCGTGCCGGGCTCGGGCACCACCGCGGTGATGATGGGCGCGCTGACGCTGTACAACATCACCCCGGGTCCGACGCTGTTCCAGGACCAGCCGGTAATCGTGTGGGGGCTGATCGCCTCGCTGTTCATCGCCAACGTGATGTTGCTGGCGCTCAACATTCCGTTGATCCGCGTGTTCGTGAAGTTCCTGTCGATCCCCAACTGGCTGCTGGTGCCGGGGGTGGCCGCGATCTCGATGGTCGGCGTGTATGCGGTGCATGGCAACACCTTCGACCTGGTGCTCGGCACCCTGATCGGCGGTGCGGGCTACCTGCTGCGGGTGATGAACTTCCCGATCGCGCCCTTCATCCTCGGCTTCGTGCTGGGCGACATGATGGAGCAGAACCTGCGCCGCGCACTGTCGATCAGTGACGGTGAAATCGGCGTGCTGTTCCACAGTCCGATCGCCATCGGGCTGTGGATCGCGGCCGCGGCGATGCTGATCGGTCCGCGCGTCCTGCGCTTCATCGAGAGCCGCCGGCAGCGTCCGGCCACGGCTTGACACACACCATCACCGACCCGCGGCCGCCCGGCCGCGGGTCGGCCGTTCACGCGCCCCGACGATAGGCCGGGAAGCTCACCCGCACGCACAATCCGCCGCCCGGCGCCGTCTCCAGCCCCACCGAACCACCGTGCGCGAGCGCGATCTCACGTACGATGGCCAGGCCCAGACCACTGCCCGGCACCTTGCTCGGCGCCAGGATGCGGTAGAAGCGCTGGAACACCTTGTCGCGCTCCTCGGGCGGAATGCCCGGCCCCTGGTCGCACACACTCAGGATCACGTTCTCGTCCGCCACCCATGTGGCGATATCCACCGACGTGTCCGGCGGACTGTAGCGGATGGCGTTGTCAATCAGGTTGGCGACCAGTTCGCGCAGCATCTGGGGGTCGCCCTGGAGGCAGGCCGCCCCGCCTTCCTCGAAGGCAAGCGCGATCCGCGTCTCAAGCGCCACCGGCGCCAGCTCCAGCGCCACCTCGCGCACCAGCCGGCTGAGCGATACCGTCTGGGTGGCCTGCACCCGCCCTTCGGACGACTCGGCGTGCGACAGCGCCAGCATCTGGTCGGCCATGCGCCGCGTACTGCGGATGGTGCCCATCAAGCCCTGGAAGGTGCGCCGCATTTCGTCCGGCTCATGCTGGCGCTGGCCATATTCGGCCTGTGTGCCGAGGACGGCCAGCGGCGTGCGGATCTGGTGCGCGGCATCGGCGAAGAAACGCCGGCGCGCCGCCAGCATCGCCGACAGGCGCTCGGTATGCCGGTTGATGGCGTCGATCAGCGGCTGCACTTCGGTGGGGATGCCGGCACGCTCGACCGGCGACAGATCATCCTCCTGGCGCGCGCGGACGGTGTCGCGCAGCCGGATCAGCGGCTTGAAGGCCGAGGCCAGCGCCAGCGCCAGCATCACCGCCCCCAGCACCACCAGCAGCAGCTGCCGCCGGAGGCTGTCGAGAAACAGCTCCTGCGCCAGCGATACGCGCGATTCGGTGGTCTCGGCAAAGACGATGGTGATGGTATCGCTCCCCGGCAGCGCGGGGTCGTAGAGCCGCTTGCGCAGCACGCCGATGCGCACGGTGTCGCCGCGATAGGAGGTGTCGCCCAGCACCAGCGCCTCCTTGCCGCGCAGCGCAGGCGGCGGGACGAGATCGTCGTAGCCGGTCACGGTCTGCCCGTCCGGTCCGATCACGGCGTAGAACACCCGCTCCTGCACGCCGGCCTCGAACACTTCGAAGGCTGAATACGGCACATCCACCGAGATGATGCCTTCGAGCGAATGAACCCGCTCGGCGATCGACTTGATCGATGCACTCAGCGAACGGTCGTAGGCGCGATTGACCGCGTCGAGCGCCCCCTGGTAGGTGAGCACCGCGTTGATCGCCACCAGCACCAGCAGGGGCGGCAGCAGCCAGCGTGCAACCCGCTGTTGCAGGCTGCTCTCACGCATCGGGCGCTTCGTCGATGAGGTAGCCCAGGCCACGCAGGGTGGTCACCACGGCGCCCGTGCCCTCCAGCTTCTTGCGCAGGCGATGGACATAGATCTCGATGGCCTCGGGGCGCGCTTCCTCGTCAAAGCTGAAGACCTTCTCGAACAGCGTCTCGCGCGCCACCGGCCGCCCCTGGCGCGAGATCAGCACCTCCAGCACCGCCAGCTCGCGCGGCGTGAGCGACAGCGGCTTGTCGGCCACGCTGACCAGGCGGGAGTTGGTGTCGAACGCCAGCGCGCCGATGCGTACCGTCGGCAGCAGATTGCCGGCGCGGCGCAGCAAGGCCTTGATGCGCGCCTCCAGCTCGGTCAGCTCGAAGGGTTTTGTCAGATAATCGTCGGCCCCGAGGTTCAGCCCGGCCACCTTGTCCTCGGTACGGTCGCGTGCGGTGAGCACCAGCACCGGGATGTGGGCCGTTGCCTCGCGCGCGCGCATGCCGCGCAGCACCTCGAGGCCGTCCATGCCGGGCAGCGACAGGTCGAGCACCACCAGGTCGTAGGGCTGGGTCAGCAGCGCATGGGCGGCGTGGTCGCCGCGCGTCATCACGTCGACCGCGTAGCCGCCCTGCGACAGGGCCTTCGACACCCACTCGGCCAGTTCGGCATGGTCTTCAACGAGCAGCAAGCGCATGGTATTGAAAGTGGATCGAAAGGAAAGCGGTCAATTATCCTGCCGTAAAAGCCCCCGACGCGAAAGCATCATGACAACAAACGCCGCCCTCGTCCTGCTACGCCTGATGGCATGCCTGTTACTGGCCGCCGCCTGGCGGCCGGCGGCCGCACAGTCCAGCGCCGACCTGCAAGCGGCGGCGGCGCGCGAAGGCGTGGTGGTGATCTATGCCGCCACCGACCGCAGTGTTGCCGAGGGCCTGCTGCAGGACTTCGTGCGTCGCTACCCGGGCATCCGCGTGGAGTACCACGACATGAGCTCGGTCGAGCTCTACCAGCGCTTTCTGGCCGAAGCGAAGGACGGCGGCCGGGCCGACGTGATGTGGAGTTCGGCCATGGACCTGCAGGTCAAGCTGGTCAACGACGGCTATGCCCAGGCGCACCGCTCGGCCGAGACCGCCGCCCTGCCGCCCTGGGCAATCTGGAAGAACGAAGCCTTCGGCACCAGCTTCGAACCGGTGGCCATGGTGTACAACCGCAAGCTGCTGCCGGAGGAGGACGTACCGGGCAGCCACGCCGAACTGCTGCGCCTGCTGGCCCGCTCGCCCGAGCAGCTCGCCGGCCGCATCACCACCTACGACCCTGCCTTGTCCGGCCTCGGCTACCTGCTCCACAGCCACGACGTGCTGGCCAACCCGGTGGTGTTCTGGCGCCTCGCCGAAGCCTTTGGCCGGCTTGCCGTCCAGGAAGCGGCCAGCACCAGCGACATGCTCGACCGCATCGCCTCGGGCAAGGCGCTGATCGGCTACAACCTGCTCGGCTCCTATGCCCAGATCCGTGCCGAGGCGGACCCGACGCTGGCCGTCGTGCTGCCGCGCGACTACACGCTGGTGATGAGCCGGGTGGCCTTCATCTCCCGCCAGGCCCGCCACCCGCATGCGGCGCGCCTGTGGCTCGACTACCTGCTGTCGCCGCGCGGCCAGCGCCTGCTGTCGAAGAACCCCGGCTTCTACTCGGTGCGTGCCGACGTGCCGGCCGACGAAGCGGCCGAGGAACTGCGCCAGCGCCTCGGCGGCGCCTTCCGGCCGATCGCCATCGGCCCCGGCCTGCTGACCTACCTCGACCAGGCCAAGCGACGCGACTTCCTGCGCCAGTGGCGCGACATCGTCGCCCCGCCCCCCTGATCCGCCCATGCCTGCCCGTCCCCCCATCGGCGCCCGTGCCCCCACGATCGCCCGGATCGCGCTGACCCTGTGCATCGCCGCCCTGGCCGCGGCCGGTGCCCGCGCCCTCGGCACACCGCTGCCCTGGATGCTCGGCCCGCTGTTTGCCGTCGCCCTGCTGCGCGTGAGCAACGTCGCGCTGTGCCCGCCGCCCGGCGGACGCCACGCCGGGCAGTGGGCCATCGGCACCTCGCTCGGACTGTACTTCACCCCTGCCGTGCTGCTCCTGCTGCGCGACAACCTGCTGCTGGTCGGGCTGATCGCGGGCGGCGCGCTGGTGATGGGCATGCTCTGCGCGCTGATGACCTGGCGGCTGGCGCCGGTCGACCGCCCCACCGCCTTCTTCGCGTCGCTGCCCGGCGGCGCCTCGGAGATGGCGGTGGTCGCCGAGCGCTTTGGCGGCGCCATCGATCGCATCGCGGCCGCCCATGCGCTGCGGGTGATGATCGTGGTGGCCGTCGTGCCGCTGGCACTGAGCGCCGCCGGCGCCCATGGCAGCGATCTGTACCAGCCCCTGGCCAGCCATGTCGACTTCGCCCGCCTGCCCTGGCTGGTGGGGGCCAGCCTGTGTGGCGTGGCGCTCTTGTCGGCCGCGCGCCTGGGCAACGCCTGGGTGCTTGGCCCCTTGCTCGGCGTCGGCGCCGTCACCGGCGCCGGCCTGAGTCTGTCGGCCCTGCCGGCCTGGGCCGTCAATGGCGGGCAGTTGCTGATCGGCTGCGCCCTGGGCTGCCGCTTCTCGCCGGCCTTCTTCCACGCCGCACCGCGCTTTCTGGCCGCCGCCACGGCTTCGGCCCTGCTGGCCATCGGCCTCGGCACCCTCATCGCCCTCGGCACCGTCGTGCTGTCGGACGCGCCACTGGCCACCCTGGTCCTGGCCGCCGCGCCCGGTGGCGTGGCCGAGATGTGCATCACCGCCAAGGTGCTGCAACTTGGGGTGCCGCTGGTCACCCTGTGCCATGCGCTGCGCGTCATCGTGCTGACCCTCGGCGCGCCGGCGCTGTACCGCATCTTCCTGCGCCTCACGCCCTGACGCCAGTCGGCTTCACCCTCCTTGCTCCGCCTTGCGGGGTGTCGTCACGTTCACGCGCGCCCCAACGGCCGAATGCCCGCCCATCAACGAAAGCGGACTGAAAGGGCCTTGTCGTGAAATGCCTCCACCGCACGGCACCCCGCACGGCGGAGAGAAAAAGACATTCGACAAGGAGGAAACAATGCACAAGACCGGAATCGCCCTGGCGACCGCCGCCGCCCTGGCTCTGCCGACCCTCGCCAGCGCCGACAACAGCAACGTCACCATCTACGGCCTGATCGACATCAACCTCGGCTACGAGAAGGCCGGCGATCTCAAGCACACCGGCGTCGACACCAGTGAGCTGAACGGCAGCCGCATCGGCTTCAAGGGCACCGAGGATCTGGGCAACGGCCTCAAGGCCCTGTTCGTGCTGGAGACCGGCTTCGATCCGGATACCGGTGGCGCTCAGGCGGGCCGGCAGTTCGGCCGTCAGTCCTTTGTCGGGCTCGAAGGCGGCTGGGGCAAGGTGACGCTCGGCCGGCAATACTCCCCGGCCTTCGTCGCCCTCGATCCTTTCGAGGCCACCGGCGGCGCCGATCGCACCGCGGGCCTGCTGCACCGCAAGTCCGGTTCGGTCAGCCGCGGTTACCAGGTGCGCTTCGACAACATGATCAAGTACCGCTCGCCAAGCTTCGGCGGATTCTCGGCCGACGTGGGCTACTGGACCGGGGCCGAGAATACCGGCCCCAATGACGACGCCCGCAAGGAAGGCCGCGGCTACGGCATCACCGGCATGTACAAGAACGGCCCCTTCGCCGCGGCGATCACCACCCAGAGCTACTTCACCAACGCCACCGGCGGCAAGGCCAGCACCCACGGCATTGCCGGTTCGTACGACTTCAAGGTGGCCAAAGCCTATCTGCTGTATTCGCAGGACCGCGAGAGCGGCACCGCGGGCAAGGGCAAGGCGCGCAGCTATGCCCTGGGCGCGGAAATCCCGGTCAGCGCGGCCGGCACCGTGGCCGTGAGCTACGGCGCACGCGACGAGAGCAACGAGGCGGCCGCCGAGGATGCGCATGGCTGGTCGGTGTACTACATGCACAACCTGTCCAAGCGCACCACGCTCTACACCGCTTACTCGCACATCAGCAACAAGGACGACGCCAACTACGGCTGGAACCTGACGCCGGCCGCCGGCGACGACCCCAGCGTGGTGATGGCGGGCATCCGTCACCGCTTCTGACCCACCCACGCAGCACCGTCCGCGACCGCGGGCAGTGCGCCGGCGGGGAGGAGACCGCCGGCGCAACGCTCCGATGCCCGCGCTGGACAGACGCACTTGGGCCCCGGCAACCGGGGAGGGCTTCACGCCGGGGCCATTCTTTTTTCACACGATATCCGGGCGCCGGCCATGCGACCGCCCGACGCCGACATCACACAACACCGTCGCAGCCAGGAGGCAGCCATGCAGATCACAGGAATGCTCTACGGAAGCCAGCTACTCGACTTTGTCGATTTCCCCCGCGCCGAGGTGCTCGGTCCGGACGCCGACGAGGAGGCCATCAAGGCGATGATCGAGCGCCACGGCTCGGTCTTCGTCAAACCCGTCTTCAAGGGCGGTGTCGGCAAGAAAGGCAAGGCCGGCCTGCTCGGCCGCGCCCGCGACCTGAAGAGCGCACTGGCCGAGAAGGAGCGGCTGTACTTCGTCGAGCACCGCCACGGCAACCAGGTGGCCAAGGCCAACGGCGTGACCTTCGAAGGCGCCGTGCCGGCCGAGCACGAGGTGTATTTCTCGCTGTCGGTATCCACCGAGTTCCGCGCCCCGACGCTGACCCTCACCCACCGCGGCGGCATGGACATCGAGGATGTTGATGAAACGCACATCGCCCGCGTGCCCTTCGACGCCCTCACCGGCATGAAGGCCTTCGTGGTGGCCAACGCACTGATCGACATCGGCGCGCCGAGCGAGATCATCTCGCCGCTGGTGCAGCAGCTGCCCAAGCTGTGGGAGCTGTACCACAACTTCGGCATGACGGTGCTCGAACTCAACCCGATCCGCATGCGTCCCGACCGCCGCGGCCGTTTCACCCCGGTGGCCTGCGACTTCAAGTGCGGCTTCGACCGCGACGACACACGCTGGCACCGGCTCAACCTGCCGCCCCACCTGTTCGCCGCCGACTATTCGGACTTCGAGCAGGAGATCAACCAGTTGCGCACCCATCAGGGCCAGAGCGACGTCTATGTGATCAACGACCAGGGCACCATCCTCGCGCCCACTTTCGGCGGCGGCGCCAATTCGCTGGTCACCGAGATGCTCGGCGACGACGCCATCATCTCCTCCGACTTCGGCGGCAACCCGCCCTATGAAAAGATGAAGTCGGTCGCCGCGATCTGCTTCGAGCACTGGCTGGCGCAGTCCAACGTGCTGTTCATCATCGGCGGCAAATCCAACAACACCGACATCTTCGAAACCTTCCGTGCCATGGCCGACGCGCTGCGCGAGCACTTCAGCCGCCACGGGCCGACCCCGCTGTTCGTGGTCATCGGCCGCGGGGGCCCGAACCTGGTGCGCGGCATGGGCGTGTTCCGCGACACCTGCGAGGCGCTCGGCCTGCCCTATCGCTTCTTCGGCTTCGATTCGGCGATGAGCGAGGTGGTCGACTACGCCCGCGAAGTCAATGAATGGATGAAGGCTGGCGGTCGCGCACAGATCGCCGCCCGGCTCGGCCTCGAGACCCCGGCCAGGGCGGCCTGAATCGCCCCGTGAATTCAAGGAGACGGACATGCATCATCAAGGCATCGGCGACTTTCGCTACTACGTCGGGGTCAGCTCCCTGGCACAGATCGCCACCCGCAACGACCGGGTGTGCGTGCTCAACATCCTCGGCGGCGAGTCCTCCGAGGTCACCCCGGTCGGCCATGCCTGGTCGGGCGGCAACGTGGTCTTCGGCACCTCACCGGGGCGGCGCGGCCAGCGCCTGGAGACGCCCGACGGCGCCATCCCAGTCTATAACAGCGTGCGCGAGGGGCTGGACGCCGGCCACCGCTTCAACTGCGGCGTGGTGTACCTGCCGCCCAGCGCGGCGCGCGACGGCGTGGCCGAACTGATCCGGGTCAATCCCGAGCTGGAGAAGGTCTTCATCATCACCGAGAAGATCTCGGTGCACGATGCCCGCGAGATCCGCGCCATGGCCCAGCAGGCCGGCATCGACGTGTTCGGCGCCAACTGCCTGGGCGTGGCCGACGCCTGGAACCAGGTGCGCATCGGCGGCGCGCTCGGTGGCGACAGCCCGGGCGACACGCTCAAGCGCGGCTCCATCGCCATCCTTTCCAACTCGGGCGGCTTCACCACCACCATCGCCCAATACCTGCGCATGGCCGGCTGGGGCACCACCACCCTGGTGTCCAGCGGCAAGGATGTCTACATCCACTACGCCGCGCCGGAATTCGCCTTCGCCCTGGCCAACGACGCACGCAGCAAGGCCGCGGTGCTGTACTGCGAGCCGGGCGGCTACTACGAGCGCGAGGCCGATTTCACCAAGCCGGTGGTGGCCTGCGTGGTCGGACGCTGGAAGGCCAAGCTGACGCGCGCCGTCGGCCATGCCGGCGCGATGGCCGGCGGCAATGACGACGCGCTGGCCAAGGAACGCTGGTTCATGGAGAAGTTCGGCGTGGACGCCCTGTTCACCCCCGACAAGCCGGTGTTCTCGGCCAGGGGCGCGGTGGTCACCAACATCGCCCACATCCCCGCCGCGCTCACCGCGGTGATGCGCGCCAACGCCACCCTGCCCGACTTCGAGCCCGAAGGCTCGATGGAGCTCAAGCCGTGGTTCGGCAGCAACATGGGCGTGACGCTGCCGGCCGCGCTGGATCTGCCGGTGGTCGAAGCGATCGCCCCCTACCACGAGCAGATCGCCGCACTGGCGCGTCAGGTCGGCACGGTGTTCCCGCGCCAGAACCTGAAGGACGCCTCGGGCGCCTCGCAGATGGACGCCAAGACCCATGTCTCCAGCCTGCATGGCGTATCGATGCTGCAAGCCGCCCAGCAGCCGCTCGAAGCCAACCTGGCGCTGGCCCTGGTGCACGAGGCCGGTGGCGACAACGACCGCGCGCTGCTCAATGTCGCCGTCGCCGCCTTCGTGAACCTGCACGGCAGCCCGGTGCTGGCCGCCGCCCAGGCCGCGCGCGAGGCCGGCAACGCGCCCAACGCGGTGCTCGCCGCCGCTGCCAGCCTGCTCGGCCCGCGCCTGTCCGACGGCGCGCGCGAAGCCGCCGCCTTGATGATCGACGTGTTCTCGGCCGCCGGCCTCGCCGCCGCCCACGCCGCAGACTTCGCGCTGTCGCCCGCCCCTACCGACGACGCCGCCACCGAGCGCCGGCTGCACGCCGAACACGAC
>QQUN01000060.1 GCA_008501585.1 Pseudomonadota bacterium
TGGTCAGGCGCTTGAAGTTGCCGACCACGGTACTCATGGTGGCGCCGGTATCGTTGACCAGCTGCGAGCCGTCTTCGATCGTCTTGGCCGAATCGGCGATCAGCGACTTGATCTCCTTGGCGGCCTGCGCACTGCGCTGGGCCAGGCCGCGCACTTCCGAGGCCACCACGGCAAAGCCGCGGCCCTGCTCGCCGGCCCGTGCTGCCTCGACCGCAGCGTTGAGCGCGAGGATATTGGTCTGGAAGGCGATGGTGTCGATCACGCCGACGATGTCGCTGATCTTGCGCGCCGAGTGCTGCACCGTCTGCATCATGGCGACCACCCGGCTCATCTTGTCGCCGCCCGCCTCGGCCTCGGCATTGGCCGACAGCGCCAGTTCGTTGGCCTGGCGTGCGCTCAGCGCATTTTGCTGCACGGTGGCGTTCAGCTCTTCCATCGAGCTGGCCGTTTCCTCCAGCGTGCTGGCCTGCTCCTCGGTCCGGCTCGACAGGTCGGCATTGCCGGCGGCAATCTCCTCCGCCGTGTTGTTGACCATGTCGGCACTTTCCTTGATCTGGCCGACGACCTCGCGCAAGCGCAGCACCGTGGCATTGGTGTCGTCCTTGAGCTGCCCGAAGGTGCCGTGGTAGTCCGCCGCGATGGTACGCGTCAGGTCGCCGTTGGCCACACTATTGAGGACGCCGGCCACATCGGTCAGCCCAGCCTGGATGGTGTCCATCAAGTCGTTCAGGTCTTCCGACAGCTGCAGGAAGAAGCCGGTCTTGCCCTCGGCCGGCACACGCTGGCCCAGGTCGCCGCTGGCCGCCGCCTTGACCAGCGCGCCCAGCTCGTCCTCGACCGCCACCTCCGCCGTCCGGTCCACCCATTCGATGGCCGTGCCCAGACGCTCGCCCTCGTCGTCGAGCACCGGCGTGACGGCAAACAGGAAGGTCCGCCCGCCGAGCATGATGGTGGCCCGGTGGGTGCGGGTCAGCCGCGCCAGCAACTGGCGCTGCTGCGCCGGGTCTTTGTGGAAGCCGTCGATGCTGCGGCCGATCAGGTCGTTGGCGGAGAAATGCGGCAGGTCCTTGCGGATGTCCGCCTCGGCCGACCGGAACATCTCGGCCATGGCCCGGTTCATGTAGATGATGTTGAGGTCCTGGTCGGCGATCATCACGTTGGTGGCGACGTTGTCCAGCCCGATCTTGATGCGCCGCGTCTCGTCGGCCGCCCGGCGCGCCTCGCTCAGGTCGACCCCGAGCTTGACCTGCATGCACTGCAAGCCGTTGAGGACCGAACCGAGTTCGTCGCGCTGGTCGATGCGAATGACCGAGCGGAAGTTGCCCTCGCTGATCTGGCGCAAGCCCTCGTTGGCGCGCGACAAGGGGCGGATCACCGCCCGGAAGGTCGTCACCCCCATCACCACCAGCACCACCAGCGCGACCACGCCACCGGTGACGCCGATCAGGCGCAATACCGCCGAGGAGGCGCCGATGGCTTCAATGTCGGCACGCGCCATGGCGTCGTAAGCGGCGATGGCCTCGGTAATCGTTTGCGAGGCGCGCTCGTGGGCCGGCAGGAACACATTGATGAAATGCGCGTTGAAGGCGGCGAAGCGGCCATCGCTCAGCATCAGCAGGGCCGGACGCACGCCGTTGTCGAGCAGGTCGGTCCGCGCTTTGACGACGGCATCGGCCAGGGCGCGTTCCCGCGCCGGCAGGCCGGCCGGCACACCGTCCGCCCACACTTGTTCAATGCGCGAGATGTCGCGCTCGACGATCGCCAGATGCGAGGCGATCTCGTCATTGTGCAAGGCCCGGTTGGGTGAGGCGGGGTCGTGCGCGGCGGCCATGCGCAACTGCAGGCCGATCTCGGCGAAGCGCTCGTGCACCTGGGCCATCTGCAAGGTCGGCACGAGGCGCGAGTCGTACACCGACGCCATGCCACGCTCGGCGGTGCGGATGCCGAAATAGCCGATTGCCGTACCGAGGACGATGAGGGTGCACACCGCCAGCACCAGCGCGCTGAGGCGCTGGCGGATGGTGATGTTGCCCAACCGCTTGCGCCAGCGCAGCTGCCGCTGGCGCAGTACTTGCCCGCCCTCGAACGCCAGAGCGCCGGCCCGCCCCTCGCGGAACTGACGATAGACCTCGGCCACACGCCCGATCGTGTCGCGATCGGCCCGGCTGCGCAGCGACATGTAGCCGACCACCTGCCCGCCTTCGCGTACCGGGGCAACATTGGCGTGCACCCAGTAGTAGTCGCCGTTCTTGCAGCGGTTCTTGACATGGCCCGACCACGCCCGCCCGGCCTTCAGACAGCGCCACAGGTCCTCGAAGACCTCGCCCGGCATGTCGGGGTGGCGCAGGATATTGTGCGACTTGCCGAGCAGCTCGGCCTCGCTGTAGCCGCTGATGTCGACGAAATCCCGATTGACATACGTGATCTGCCCGTTGAGGTCCGTCATCGAGACGAGCGACGCATCGCTCGCCACCTCGACCTCGCGATCCGTCACAGGCAGGTTGGTTCTCATTCTGTTCCCCTTCCGGCACGGGCCGCCACGCGGCCTGCCGGTGTCTTTCGGCTATGCAGGTATTTACGACCGCCCGCGGGCCGACTTGACCCCCGTATCATCCGGCGGCATCGGCATCGAACAAGGCCATGTCGGGGGCGCGCATCAGGCGCTCGATGTCGAGCAGGATCAGCATCCGCGCGTCGACGGTGCCCAGGCCGAGCAGGCAGCCGGCCGCAATCTGGGTCGAGATCTCGGCCGCCGGATGGATGTCCCGCGCCGGCAAGACAAGCACATCGGAGACGCTGTCGACGACGATGCCGACCACGCGGGCGCCGATGTTGAGGATGATCACCACGGTAAACGGCGTGTACTCCGCCCGGCCGACGCCGAACTTCAGACGCAGGTCGACGATCGGGACGATGGTGCCGCGCAGGTTGATCACCCCCTTGATGAATGCCGGCGCATTGGCAATGCTGGTGACCGGGTCATAACCCCGGATCTCCTGCACCTTCAGGATGTCGATGGCGTATTCCTCGTCACCGAGCACAAAACTCAGGAACGCCTGCCGATCGCCGTCCTCATCACCTTCGGCATATGCTGCACTTGCTGCGTATTGCATGAAAAACCCCGTCGGACGCTTGCCCAAACAACGGCAGGCGCACGCCGGTTCTGAAGGGGAAAGACCGCTACGGGTACAAAAAGAACCGCCCGGCGCGGGCCGCGTCGAACGCCTCTGCCGGGCCGATGCGCTCAGGCCGCGACGGAGTGCAGCCGCCGGCTGCCGCCGGCGAGCGCCGGCAGATCGAGAATCATGGCCACCCGTCCGTCGCCAAGAATGGTGGCGCCCGAGAAGCCTTTGACGCGGCGGAAATTGGCCTCCAGGCTCTTGATCACCACCTGGTGCTGGCCGAGCAACTCATCCACGAACAGCGCCACCTGCGCGCCATCCACCTCGACCACCACCATGATGCCCTCGGTCCAGTCGCGCTTGCCGTCGGCCACGCCAAACTCCCGGTACAGCTCGACGACCGGCAAGTAGCGCCCGCGCACGCGGATCAGCCGGCGCACCCCCGACACGCTGTGCACCATGTCGGCCTCCGGCTGCAGCGATTCGGCCACCATCGCCAGCGGCAGGATGTAGGTCTCGCCGCCCACGCGCACCGACATGCCGTCGAGAATGGCCAGCGTCAGTGGCAGGCGCACGGAAAACCGGGTGCCGACACCGCGAATCGACTGCACATCGACCCGGCCGCCCATGGCCGAGATATTGCGCCGGACCACATCCATGCCCACCCCGCGGCCGGAGACATCGGTCACCACATCGGCGGTCGAGAACCCCGGTTCGAAAATCAGCCGCCAGACCTCCGCGTCGGTCAGGTTGTCGGCCACCGGCAAGCCCTGCAGGCGCGCCTTGGCCAGGATCCGCTCACGATCGAGTCCGGCGCCATCGTCGCCCACCTCGATCACGATATGCCCGCTCTGGTGCGCCGCAGACAAGGTGATGGTGCCCGTCTCCGGCTTGCCACGGGCCCGGCGCACGTCGGGCCGCTCGATGCCGTGGTCCAGGCTGTTGCGCACCAGGTGGGTGAGCGGATCGGCCAGGCGCTCGACCAGGCCTTTGTCCAGTTCGGTCTGTTCGCCGCTGAGCTTGAGCTCAACGCACTTGTCGAGCTTGCGCGACAGATCGCGCACCACCCGCGGAAAGCGCGAGAACACGGTCGACATCGGCAGCATCCGCACCGACATCACCGTGTCCTGGAGGTCCCGCGTGTTGCGCTGAAGCTGGTTGATGCCGGCGAGCAGGCGTTCATGCAGCACCGGGTCGATCCCCTGCGCCGACTCCATCAGCATGGCCTGGGTGATCACCAGCTCGCCCACCAGGTTGATCATCAGGTCAACCTTGTCCACACCGACCCGGATCGAGGTATCTGCGCTCTTGCCGGCAGGCGCCGTGTCGGGCGCAGACGCAGGCGCCGGCACCGGCGTCGGCGGTGCGGGGTCGACAAAAAATCCGTATGCCGCCTCGGTCGCCGCAGGGTCGGCCGGCGCCTCGGCAAGCGGCAAGGGCGCGAAGAAACCGTAGGCCTCCTCCTCGTCCGCCGGCGCATCGTCGGCCGCCTCGGTAATCTCGACCGAGCCGGGCTCGGCCATGAAGTCGAGCACCCCGCGCAGCGTCTCGGCCGGCATCAGGGTGGTGATCTTCAGCCACCATGCGCAATCCTCGGCCGCCGCGCCCGGCCGCTGGACCACCTCCACCCCGCCAAGCCGGCCGAGTTCGTCGAGCAGGTTGTCGAGCCACGCCGGCTGGCTGGCCACATGCGGCTCGACGACAAAGCGCACATCGAACACGTCGGCCTGCAAGGAACTCGTCGCGGCCGCTGGCGGGGCGGCGGGCGCGGGCGCCGGCTCGGGCGCGGCGGCCGGCGCCGTGCCGCCGGCACCGTCGAGCGCGG
>QQUN01000040.1 GCA_008501585.1 Pseudomonadota bacterium
TTGCAACATCAAAAAACATCTCTCATATCAAGAATCAAAACCAAACCCAAACACCCAACCCAAACACCCGCTCCAAAACACAACAGCCCAAAACGAGCGTCAACGATGAACAACCGTGCCGCTCTGATAAACCAGCGAAAATTCTGACTCCGGGACAACGGTGACGGAGATCTCCAGCGAGTGATTGCCGCCGCCCAGTATGACCCCGCGAACAGGGGAGACATCGGAAAAATCCCGCCCCCAGCCAACGGTGATGTGCTCCAGGCCTGGCGTGCTGTTGTTGGTTGGATCGAAATCGATCCAGCCGTGGCTCGGGCAAAATACCGACACCCAGGCATGTGTTGCGTCGGCGCCGATCAGGCGGGCTTTGCCGGGTGGTGGGAGGGTGAGCAGATAGCCGCTGACATAGCGTGCGGCCAGTCCGACGGATCGCAGACACGAGATCATGACATGGCTGAGGTCCTGGCAGACCCCCCGGCGTTGCTGGAAGACTTCGGTGACCGGCGTAGCGATATCCGTCGCTTCCGGGTCGAAAACGAACTCATTGAAAATTCGTCCCATCAGGGACTGAACCCCAACCAGCAGTGGCTTTCCGGGAGGAAAGCACGCCAGTGCGTACTCGGCAAACTCTCGTTTGAGCCGGATATGGGGGGACTCGAAGCAGAATGGGCAGGCTGAGAGGATTTCAGCGCTGAGCGGCCGGCCGGCACGATAGGCGAGGATGTCTCTGACGCTTTCCCAGCCGGGACTTTGATTGAAATCCAGGGGGGCGCGGTGAGCGATCTCGATCCACGATTCCGTCCGGATGGAGAGATGCTCGTGACTGCTTTCTATGTCAATCGTCCGGACCGGGTTGCCAAAGCTGTCGATCCAGTTTTCGCTGCGTGATGGCTGGGGGTCGATCTCCAGTTTGTGGGAGAGGGTGCGTTGGTAGCGCAATTCACGCGGCGTCAGTCGAATCATCTGGCGTGATTCGCCGACGGGGTGTGTGTAGCCGTAGCGGGTGTCATGCAGCAGGTGGTAGCGCGTGCTGGTCATGCTCAATGGGTCCGTGCGTCGGGCGCGGTGTGGGTGAAGTAGCGCTCGTGCAGATTCTCCGAAAGCGCCGAGGTGTCATCGGCGATCTTGGCGAGTTGTTCGGCGAGCGCATGGCACGCGGCGCTGCTGTTTTCGGCTTCGAAGCGTGTGAGGTCGAACTGGTGGAGTGCGGCGCGCATGGCGTCCAGCGCGTCGGTGCGATGATGGCCGAGGTCGCGCGCGACGCGATCAAGTTCGCTGTCCAGTTCGTTGATCTGGAAGACAACGGCGTGGGGGTTGGTGTCGTCAAACACCAGCAGGTGGACGACCGGCAGGACTTCAGGCGTACGCCGATAGCGGGCGCGGTAGGTGACAATGGCGTTGCTCGCTTCGAGCAACCATTCGAGGCTGCGGTCACGGGCGTCGTCGGTAAAGCTGAGGACGATCTGGATCAGTGCGGCGAGGCGGTAGAGGCGCTCGATGCGGCGGCCGAGGATGAGAAAGCGCCAGCCTTCGTCACGGGTCATGTCGTCCAGCGCAAAACCGGCCAGCGATATGCTGTCGAGCATGGCGCGGTCGACCGCGGCCAGCGCCTGCCCAACGGAGCGTAGCGGTTGGTCGAAAAGGCGCGACATGCGGTTCAGTGCGTGCCAGTTGTCGGACGACATGCGCTCTCTGACCTGCCCTGCGCTGTAGTTCAGTTGCCGGGCCATGTTGGCGAGCGAGCCGGGTTGCATGGGGTCGCAGACCGCAGCGAGCACGTCTTTCTCACGCTCGTCGGCACTGGCGTCGGCCGCCGGTTCATGCGGCAGAATGTCCATTTGGTGGCAGGCGGCGAGGAGATCGGGCAGGCAGGAGTCGTCGTCGTCTTCTCCGGATGACAGGCGGCCCAGCGTGGCGCGTAGCAGCCGCGCAGTGGCTTCGCTGCGTTCGGTATAGCGGCCCATCCAGAACAGGTTGTCGCCAACGCGCGAGGGCACGTCGGAGCCCCCGCACACCAGATCGATGACACCGAGGCGCCGTTTCAGCAGGCTGGCGCGACGAACCGGTGTCCCGGCGCGTACCCAGACATCTTTCGAGGTGCCGCCGCGCGGCATCGAGAGGACTTCCTGTGTCGGGCTCGCCGCGACCCGGCCGAGCGCGCCAGGCATGACCGCAAAACCGTCGGGGGTCGCGACGGCGAACAGGCGGAGCCCGACGGTGCGAGCTTGCAGGCCGTTGGCGCCCCAGGTGGGGGCCTGCGACATGCGAATCCATTCCTGGCCGACATAGGCGTGGGGCTGGGCGCGGAGCCGCGCGATCATCGCCTCGCGCTCGGCGCCCTTGAGGTCGTGCCCGAACACGGCTGGCAGCGACATATCGGAGAAGGCGGGTTTGATGATCAGTTCGTCGAGGTGTTCGATGACATGGTCCAGCGCTGCCGCCTCGCCACACCACCAGCTGGCAACCGAGGGCATGGCAAGGGCCGTGCCGGTTAGCCGTTCGGCGATGCCGGGGAGAAAACCGAACAGCGCACCCGACTCGAGGACGCCGCTGCCCAGCGCATTGCTCACCAGAACGCGACCGGCGCGCACGGCGGCCAGCAGGCCGGGGACGCCAACGGCAGAGTCGGTCCGCAGTTCGAGCGGGTCGCACAGGTCGTCTTCCAGCCGGCGCAGGATGCCATGAATCCGACGCAGCCCGCGCAGGGTTTTCAAATAGACGGTGTTGTCACGTACCGTGAGGTCGCGTCCTTCGACCAGCGGATAGCCGAGATAGCGCGCCAGGAAGGCGTGCTCGAAGTAGGCGTCGTCACCGAGTCCGGGGGTCAGCAACACGATCAGCGGCGGGTCGCCCTCGGCGGGTGCCAGGCGGGCAAAACTGTCGAGCAGCGTGCGGAAATAGTCCGAGAGCGGGCGGACCTGCAACTGGCGAAAGGCATCCGGGAATGTCTTGGCCAGAATGATGCGGTTTTGCAGGCTGTAGCCGGCGCCGGCAGGGCTCTGGGTGTGGTCGGCAATGGCCCACCACCTGCCGTTCGGGCCGCGCGCCACGTCGACTGCGTAGGTATTCAGGAAAATGCCGCCCGGGGGGGCGATGCCCCGGCAAGGCCATTTATAGCCAGGCTGGCCAAAAGCCAGTGCCGGCGGCAGCAGCCCTTCGGCCAGCATGTGTTGCGGACCATACAGATCGGCCAGCAGGGCGTTGAGCACGGCGGCCCGCTGGGCGACGGCACTGGAGAGCTGTTGCCACTCGTCCGGTGCAATGACCAGCGGGAGCGGGTCCAGCTCCCAGGGCCGACGGGCTTCCTGGCCCTCGGCGTGGACGTTGTAGGAGATGCCGTCGGCAAGAATCGAGTCGGCGACCAGCTGCGCACGGGCGTTCAAGCCGTCGACGCCGAGCGATTCCATGCGGGCGAGCAGGGGGCGCCACTGCAGGCGGATCTTGCCGTCGACGTCGAGCAGTTCGTCGTGACGGCCGGTCGGTGGAGCATAGGTGTCGAGCAGAGGCATGGCAGGGCTCAGTCAGTCTGCCGCGTATGATCGCACGCCTGCCCGTGATCTTGGGGTGTCGTGATGCACACGTCCCGGTGTCCGCGGGCTATTCGCTCTCGCGCAAATGTCGTCGTACGGACAACGCAGTCCCGAGCCAGCCGAGCGAGACGGCGACCACCAGCAGGGCCGCGATTTGCCGCATGTCGGGGCCGTTGAGGGCAAACACCGCGCCATAGGCTTGGGCCAGCGCTTCGACCGAGGGGCGCAGCAGGGTGATGCTGATCGCCACGATGCTCCATGCCACCAATCCGCCCAGCAGACCTTGCAGGCAACCGAGCCAGTAGAAGGGACGGCGGATGAAGGCGTCGGTGGCGCCGAGCAGGCGTGTGACGTCGATTTCGGCGCGCTGGGTGAGAATCTGCAGGCGGATCGTGTTGAAGGTGATGATCACCAGGGCGGCGCCGAGTAGCGCCGCGAGCAGGCTGACACCCAGTTCCACGAGCGCCAGCAGCGAGTGCATGCGTTGCACCCAGGCGGCGTCGAGCTGGACGTGCTCGACCTTGGGCCAGGCGGCAAAGGTGGTGCGGAGCTGGTCGAACAGCTCCGGGTCCTCGCGGCGCGGCGTGACGATGAAGGCGTGCGGCAGGGGGTTGCGCTCGAGCCCGTCGAGGACGTCGGCCAGGCCGTTGTCGGCCAGTTGCTTGAGTGCCATGTCGCGCGGGACGAACTGGACGCCGGCCAGCGCGTCCTGTCCGCGCAAGCGTGACTCGATGTCGCTGACCTCGGCGTCGGTCGCATCGAGCGAGAGGTAGAGGCTGATTTCCGGACTGCCGGTGACGCCGCGGGCCAGCGAGGCGACGTTGTCGACCAGCACGAAGCCGCCGGCCGGCAGGGCCAGGGCGATGCCGACGACCAGCGCCGACAGCAGCGTGCCCAGCGGCTGGCGCAGCAGGCGCTGCACGGCGTGGGCGATGGCCTTGCGATGTTGGTAGGACCAGGCACGCATCATTCGGCCCCTTCGATCAGGCGGCCCTGGCGCAGCACCAGTCGGCGCGGGCGGGTCTCGGCAAACAAGGTGGGGTCATGGGTGCACACGATGACGGTGACGCCAACCGATTTGAAGGACTGGAACAGCTCGGCAATTTCATGGGCGTAGGCCGCATCGAGGTGGGCGGTGGGTTCGTCGGCAATGAGGATGGATGGCCGCTTGACGATGGCGCGGGCGATGGCCACGCGCTGCTGCTCGCCGCCCGAGAGGCCGATCGGCATTTCCTGGTCGCGCCCGCCCAGGCCAACCCGCTCAAGCGCCGCGTGCACACGTCGCGCCGCGTCCTTGGGCGACATGCCGGCGATCACCAGCGGCAGCACCACGTTGTCGAACACATTGCGGTCGTAGAGCAGGCGA
>QQUN01000058.1 GCA_008501585.1 Pseudomonadota bacterium
ACGGCGAGGGGCTTCCCAAGCCTTGAGGGCGGGACTATAATTTTTCGCTCAAGCATGGGGGGGTAGTTCAGCTGGGAGAGCGTCGCGTTCGCAATGCGAAGGTCGGGAGTTCGATCCTCCTCCTCTCCACCAGGAATTTTTGAGATCAAGCGGATTGGCGAAAGCCAGTCCGTTTTTTTTTGCGCCCCGGCCTTGCACTTCCGGGCTCGTCATCGTCACAAGGCCGCTCATTTGCCGGACGGCGACTTTGCAGGCTACCGAATGGGGTGAGCGCCGGCAATCCTTATCGACTACCACCGCCATAAGTTCTGAAACGCCGTTATCATGCGGTGATCTCCGTCAATGCCGACGCAGGGGGCTTGCCACGTGGTGGACGTTGCAGCCGCATTTTCAACTTCAACGCTGCCGCGGCGAGCGACAGACCATCGAATGGCGCAACTAACGCAGCCCAAATGCCTGGTTCTGGATCTTGAAACCGTCCCGCAAGCGGAGGGTGGGCCTGAGCGGATCATCAAGATCGGGGCCCTGCGGCCGGACGCTGACGATACCCTGGAAGCCAATACAGGCAAGGGACTCGATGCGGCTTTGGCGCGCCTTGAGCGAATGTGTGACGGGGCAAGCTTTGTTCTTGGGCACAACCTCCTTGCTCACGATTTGCCGGTGTTGCGTGCGGCGGCGCCAGCGTCGGCGGCGTTGCAGCTCCCCGTCGTTGATACGCTGCGACTGTCGCCATTGGCGTTTCCGCAGAACCCCTATCATCGGCTGATCAAAGACTACAAGCTGATCCGCGATAGCCTGAATTCACCCCTATCGGATTGTCGTGCCACGCTGACGCTCTTCGCTGACCAGCAGGCCGCCTTCGCGACGCTGTTCGAGGGGCATGCCGACGAGCTGTTGTGCTATCAGACCTTGGTTGCGCCGCGAATCGGCCCGGGGCTGGGGAACTTCTTTTTTTCGCTGACTCGGCAGGCGCCGTTGTCGATCGGCGAAGTCGCGCAGCGCATCCCCTTGCTGCTTGCCGAAACCGACCCGGGCTTGTCCCGGACTTTGAAGGTGTGCAGTGTCCGGCTCCATCAATTGATCGAGTACGACCTCGCGCAGACCGAGCTTCATTGGTCTATTGCCTACGTGCTTGCCTGGTTGAGAGTGTCCGGTGGCAACTCGGTGCTCGCGCCATGGGTTCGACACCAGTTTCCGGTCGTTGGACAGTTGATCGCGGAACTGCGCGACCAGCCTTGTGATGACCCGGCCTGTACTTACTGCCGCACGACTCACGATCCCAGGCGGGAACTCAAGCGCTACTTCGGCTTTGACGATTTTCGCTACGAAGCAGCGGGGCAGAGCGCGCAGCACGATATCGTGCTCGCTGGGATGCGCGGCGAGTCGGTGCTTGCCGTGCTGGCGACGGGTGGCGGCAAATCCATCTGTTACCAGTTGCCGGCGCTGAATCGCTACCACCGCAACGGCAGCCTGACGGTGGTTATTTCGCCACTACAATCGTTGATGAAGGATCAGGTCGATGGCTTGCTTGCGCGTAACGTACAGTGCGCGGCGGCATTGAACGGGCTGCTGACCATGCCGGAGCGGGCAGATGTGCTCGAAAAGATCCAGCTCGGTGATGTCGGCATCTTGCTGGTTTCACCGGAGCAGTTCCGCAACAAAGCGTTTCGACGGGCAATCGCGAACCGGCAGATCGGCGCCTGGATCTTTGACGAGGCGCACTGTTTGTCGAAGTGGGGCAACGATTTTCGCCCCGACTACTTGTACGCCGCACGCTTCATCCGGGAGTTCTCCGGGGCTGGCGAACTTGCGCCGATCGGATGTTTCACCGCCACGGCCAAGCAGGATGTGCTGGAGGACATCCGGGCGCACTTTCTTGATGAACTCGGGGTCCGCTTCAAGTCCTTCATTGGCACGCCAGAGCGCCCCAATCTGCATTTTGAAGTGTTTCCGGTAAGTGCCGGCGAGAAGTTCGCACGCGTACACCAGTTGCTTGCCGATGAGTTGCTGGTGCGCGAGGGGGGCGCGGTGGTGTTCGTTTCCAGTCGGAAGAAGGCGGAAGATCTGGCCGATTTCCTGATCGGTCAGAACTGGGCATGCAAGTACTTCCATGCCGGCCTGCAACCGCACGAAAAAAAGGACATACAAGAGGATTTCATTCAGGGGGGGCTGCGGGTCATTGTTGCGACCAATGCCTTCGGCATGGGTGTCGACAAGCAAGATGTGCGGCTGGTCGTTCATGCCGACATCCCCGGTTCGCTCGAGAATTATCTGCAGGAAGCCGGCCGGGCGGGGCGGGATCAGGACGATGCGCGCTGCGTGTTGTTGTATGACCCGCAAGACATCGAGGCCCAGTTTGGGCTGAGCGAACGCTCCCGCCTCAGCTACAAGGACATCCAACAGATCCTCAAGAAGCTTCGCTTTGAATCTGCCAAGCGCAAAGGGGGGCAGGTCGTCATCACTGCCGGCGAGATCCTGCAGGATGATGCGGTGCAGACCACCTTCGAGGCGGATGACCGCGATGCTGAAACCAAAGTGGTGACGGCGATCGCCTGGTTGGAGCGGGGCCAGTTTCTTCGGCGCGAGGAGAATCACACCAAAGTGTTCCCGGCCCGGCTTTGCCTGGGCGAAGAGGACGCGGAGGCACGGCTTGAGAACGCGCGCTTGCCCGAACGACGGTGCGAGGAGTTTCGGGCGATTCTGCATTACCTGTACGCGGCAGAGGCGGATGAGCGCATTAACACCGACCAGTTGATGCAACTGACGGGGCAGACCAGCGAGGAGGTCAGTGGCGCGCTCCGGCAGCTTGAAGCCCTGGGTTTGTTGGAAAACGATTCCCAGCTGACGATTTACCTGCGCTACGGAATGGCGGGTGCGTCCAGCGAACGCCTCAAAAACTGCCTTGAACTCGAGGGGGCGCTGTTCGCGGCGCTGCGCGAGTTGGCCCCCGATGCCGATGATGGCACCTGGCAGGATGTGAACTTGCCGCCGCTGACCGCCATGCTGCGCGAGCGCTGCGGACAAGCCGATGTGTTACCCCTGCATGTCTCCCGCCTGTTGCACAGCCTGGCGCTGGACCGCGACGGCGACAGTCAGCAGCGCAGCAGTTTTGAGCTTCGCCAATTGAATCGTGATTATCTCAAGCTGCGGATACGGGGCGGTTATACATGGCCGCAGATCGAGGGGTTGGGCGAGAAACGGCGCCGGATTGCGGCCGTGCTGCTACCGTTTTTGCTGGCCAAGCTAGCACCGGGGCTGCGTGGCAAGGATCTGCTCGTCAACACCACCTTCGGCGAGCTTCAACGCCTGCTTGCGGACGATCTCGAACTCAATGCGGTGATCAAACCGGAGCAGCGGCTGAAGGCGCTTGAGCACGTGCTGCTCTATCTCCACAACCAAGAGATCCTCACGCTCAACCACGGCATGACGGTGATGCGCAGGGCCATGACCATTGACATCAACCCGGACAAGCACGGTCAGCGCTATGTGAAGGACGACTTTCAGCGCCTGGATGAGCACTACCGGGAGCGCCGCATCCAGGTGCATGTGATGCGCGAGTATGCGGAAGTGGCCGTCCGCGAGATGGCCGATGCCTTGCGGCTGATCATGCACTATTTCACCCGCAGCAAGGATGACTTCATGCGCCAGTACTTCAGGGGCAAGGACGACATCCTTCAGCTGGCGACCAGCGAGGGGTCCTGGAAGGCGATCGTCGATTCGCTCAATGACACGCAAAAGGCCATCGTCACCGATCACCAGGATCGCAACCGCCTGGTGCTCGCCGGGCCCGGCTCGGGCAAGACGCGCCTCGTCGTGCATCGCATCGCCTATCTTCTGCGGGTGCGGCGTGTGCCGGCGTCGGCGGTGATCGCACTGACCTTCAATCGCCACGCTGCCAACGAAATCCGCACACGGCTTTTTGCGTTGGTTGGCAACGATGCCGTGGGGCTCACGGTGCTGACCTACCATGCCATGGCGATGCGCCTGACCGGCACGAGCTTCGATCAGCGGGACAAGGTGGAGGAGGGCGAGCTCGATGCGATACTCGACCGCGCGGCGGATCTGCTCGAAGGCCGCACGCTGATTGAAGGTGACGACGATCTGCGCGAACGCCTGCTGCAGGGCTATCGCTACATTCTGGTGGATGAATACCAGGACATCGACGACCGCCAGTATCGTCTCGTCAGCGCCCTGTCCCGGCGCTACGGCGATCAAGACGGTGGCTTGTGCATCCTGGCGGTGGGTGATGACGATCAGAACATCTACCAGTGGCGCGGCGGCAGCAACCGGCATATCGAACGCTTCTGTGAGGAATACGCGGCAGAGGTCAGCTACCTCGTTGAAAACTACCGCTCCAGCCGCGCGATCATCTCGGCGTCGAATCAGTTGATCGAACAAAACCTGGCGCGGTTGAAGGCCGAACAGCCGATCCGCATCGACTCGGCCCGGGCCGAGCAGCCGGAAGGCGGGGCGTGGCGCGCGCGCGACACCGTGCGACAAGGAAACGTTCTCCGGATCGACCTCCCCGGGACCGACCGCGTCGGCGGAAATCTCCAGGCCCAAGCCGCGGTGGCGGAGTTTGGACGCCTGCAGGATCTGGAAGGGCGAAGCGACTGGCAGGGCTTTGCCGTGCTCTCGCGAAGCCATCGCTATCTTTGGCCACTGCAGGCCATGTGCGAACAGCACGGAATTCCGTACTTTCTGGCGTCAGACAAGCAAAGTGCGCTGCCGCTGACGCGCCAGCGGCCGTTTGTTCGACTCATTGCGCAGCTGCGGGCTGTCGACGATGTGTCGCTTGATGTCGCGGCGGTGGCCAGGATTGCGTTCGAACAGGCGCTTGATTCGGTCTGGCATCCGTTCTTCGAGGGCGCCTTTGAGCAACTGGCGGTCGAGTACGGGGCGTGTCAGCTTGCCCCTGCGACTGTCATCAACTGGCTCTACGACTATGCGCGCGAGATGCGCCAGCACCGGCAGCCCGGACTTTTTCTGGGCACTGTTCACGCCGCCAAAGGGCTGGAGTTTCGCCATGTTGTGGTGCTCGATGGCAGTTGGGATGTGCCGCCTGATCAACTTGAGGAGGCCCGAAGGCTTTATTACGTGGGGATGACCCGGGCCGAGGAAACGCTGACCTTATGCAGCTTCGAGGCGGGCAACCCCTTCGCTGCGACACTCGGCACCCAGGTTCAGCGCCGCCGTTTCAAAGGCCATCCTATGCCAGCGCTGGATGTTCAGTACCAAACCCTGACGCTTGGAGATGTCGACCTCGGGTTTGCGGGCCGACAACGCCCGGATGATCCAATACATGAAGCGATTGGCCGGCTTGGGCCCGGTGATTCCCTTGAACTGCGGCCGGCGGGGGACCGTTACCTGATCCTTGATGGCAAAGGCAACACGGTGGGGCGAACGGCGAAATCATTCAAGCTATCGCTGGCGCTCGATGGCTGTGAAGTGGCCGGCATCGTCACGCGCTACAAAGCGGACACGGAGCAAAACTTCATGGCGATGGTCCGTTGTGAGCAATGGGAAATTGTCGTGCCGCGGCTGCGCGGTCGGCCGTGACACGTCCGGACTGCGCCCCGCCGCCAGGTGTCTGGCGATAAACACGCTGCTCGCTGAGGCGTAGCCACGAATCGAACGCCTTTGCGCCGCCCTGCGGTTCGCAAGACAGCCAGATTCAGCCGCCTTTCATTCCGCGCAGCTCATCTCTGGCGTCAGCGCCGTGTGCCGCTCGGCCAAGGCCTCGAGCGTCCGCTCGGTGATGTCGCTGGCCATCACCCGTTCGAGGCGCACGTCCACAACATACGCCTTGATCGTCAGGCGGACCACGAGCTGGCCGAGTTCCTGCCGTTGGGAGACGACGACGGCGACCGGCTTTTTCAGATAGCAGTAGGGGGAGGCGCGGGCGGCGTCGGCGGCGATGGCGCGGGCTTCGGCGATGTTGCAGGGCCAGGGCAGGTCGACGGGGATGACCACCATCTCGTCCAGCGCGCCGCTGTTGCTGTTGGCCACTGCGCCCTTGAGGAACTCGGCATTGGGGATCATGACGGTGTTGTCGTCGAAGGTGCGCAGCCAGGTGGCGGAGAGGTCGAGGCGTACGACTTCGCCATAGTGCCCGCCGAACTGGATCATGTCGCCGGTACGGAAGGGGGGGTTGAAGATCATCACCACCCCGGCGATCAGGTTGCGGATGCCGTCCTGCGCGGCGAGGCCGACGGCGAGGCTGAGCGAGCCGAGCAGGGCAAACATGACGCTGTCGGGCGGGCGGACGATGACCATCGCGATGAAGACGATGGTGGCCACCCAGACCAGCAGGCGGATGGCCGGGAAGCCCTGGGCCAGTTGCAGGCGGGCACGTGGGTAGCGTTCGGCCAGGGTGTCGAGCGTGAAGCGGATGCCACGCACCAGCAGGGCGGCGAGCGCGATGACGAGTATCGTTTCAACCAGATGGCGAAGCGAGAGCAGCGTCAGTAGCTGGGCAAGTGTCTGGTCTTCCATGGCAGCTCAGTACAGGTAGTTGGCACGCACCAGGTGGGCGTTGATCACCGGGGCGAGCAGGGGTTGCAGGCGGTAGCCGGGCTCGGCGGCTTCGCGCGGCACGGCGGCGATCAGGCTGCACTGGTGCAGGTGGTGGAGCAGGATGTTGATGCCCTGACTGTCGCGCCGGAAGATCGATTGCAGGTCGGCGGCAGTGAGGACGCCATGCGCGGAGATCTCGGCCAGGGCGAGCAGTTCGGTGCGCTCGAGTTCGCGCAGCGGTGACTCGTCGAAGGGCGCGGGGATCTGTCCGGCGTTGGTGCGCATCGCCAGCTCGGCGAGGTGCAGGGCGAGGGCCGGGTGCCCGCGGGAGGTCTTGAATATGGCGTCGATCTGGTCGTCATCCAGCGCGAGTGCGGCGTCGCCTGCGGCGGGGTGGCGCGTGGCGAGGAGGGTGGCGGTGTCGTCGCGGCTCAGGTAGTCGAGCGCGATGATGTCGTCGAAATAGCGGTCGGTGCGGGTGGCGTCGCACTGCCGTCGCCAGGCCTGCGTCTCGCAGGCGAGCAGCCACAGGTGATGGCCCTGGGTGGCGACCATCAAGCCATGCAGCGCGCGGATGCCGTCGTTGCTGCCCATCAGCCGTGAGTACAGATAGTGGCCGTTGTCGACCAGGATCAGCCGCGGGGGCTGGGCGGTGAGGCAGGCGACGGCATCGTCGACGGCGTCCCCGGTCGGGGCGGCGCCGAAGCCGTGGGTAACGCGGGCGAGGGCGTCGCCGGCGGTGCCAGGGCGGTGTTGCAGGTCGATTCGCAAGGCCGTGGTGTCGCCGGGAAGCCAGCTGGGAATCTGGTTGAGCACAGTGCTCAGCCCACAGCCGCTGGGGCCGGTCAGTGCGATCAGGCGCGGCCGGCCCTCGCGCCAGGTGGCGTGGGCGTGCTCGATGGCGGCGCGGGCCGTGTCGCGCGCCAGGAAGCGGGGATCGCCGGCGGGGAGCGGCGCGCCGGTCAGTGCCGTGTCGGCCGGGGAGGGCCCGAGCTGCGACAGGCTGACGTCGGCAAAATCAAGACGTTGGTCAGTGGTCTCGCCATCGGTGTGGTCGGTGGCGCGGCGCAAGCGGCCGGTCAGGCGTAGGTACTGGCGCTGAAAAAAGCCGGGGTTTCGGGTTCGTCGGTCGACGCGTGTCAAGAGGGCGCCCCAAGGGTCGATGGGTTGATGCCCTCATGATACGTCGCCGCCACGTGGGCCGGTGATCGCGCGTATGCGGCTCAGAACTTGTGAATAAATCGACTGCGCGTGTCGATTGCTGCGTTGCTCACTCGCTCACGCCTCGCCTATCCATTCGATATGTCTCGTCGTTCGCTCGCGTAGTTGCCAAATGCGGCCTTGCACTCGGCCCTGCGCGCTACGATTTCTTCGCAAGTTCTCAGCCGGTCAGCGCGCTCAGGCCGGTATAGGCCACCCAGGCCACGCCCCAGGCCAGCGCGAGCGGCCAGGCCACGGCGAGGGTGGTGAAACGCCAGCTGCGTGATTCGCTCTTGAGCGTGGCCAGCGTTGACAGGCAGGGGGTGTAGAGCAGCGTGAACAGCATGAAGCTGTAGGCCTGGGCGATGCTCATGTGCTGGGCCAGGGTGTCGCCGAGGGTGCCGGTTTCCTGGCCGAAGATGACCGCCATGGCGCCGATCATCACTTCCTTGGCGACAAAGCCGAAGAGCAGGGCGAGGGTCAGCTGGACGTCGATGCCGATGGGGCGCAGCAGCGGCTCCAGCCAGCCGCCGATCTGGCCGGCCCAGGAGGCCGTGCCTGCCGCATCGACGCCCACCGGCAGATGGGTGAGCAGCCACACCAGGGCGACACCGGCGACGATGAAGCGGCTGGCGCGGTGAGCGAAATGGCGGACCTCATGCCAGCCGCGCAGCAGCACATGGCGCGGGGTGGGCAGGCGGTAGGGCGGCAGCTCCAGGGCAAAGGGTTCGCGGCTGGCGAAGCGCTTGCGGAACAGCCAGGCGGTCAGGACGGCGGCGGCGATGCTGAACAGGTAGAGGCTGAGCAGTGCCCAGGGCGCCCACACGGCCGGGAAAACGGCGGCGCCGATGAACAGGAAGACCTGCAACCGTGCCGAGCACAGCGACAGCGGGATGATCAGCATCGACAGCAGACGTAGCGGCCGGGCGCGCATGATGCGGGTGCCCATCAGCGCCGGCACGTTGCAGCCGAAGCCCATTACCAGCATGACGAAGCTGCGCCCGTCGAGCCCGAGGCGGGACATGAAGGCGTCCATCAGGAAGGCCGCGCGGGAGAGGTAGCCGGAGTCTTCGACCAGGGCCATCAGGAAGAAGAACAGCACGATCAGCGGCACGAAGGTGGCGACGGTGCTGAGGCCCGCGTAGATGCCTTCGATGAGGAAACCGCTGGCCCAGGCTGGCAGCGGGGCGAGCAGTGGTTCGAGGGCGTGGTCGCGCAGCCCGTCGAAGACGGCGCCGATGCCTTCCTGCAATGGCGCGCCGAGCAGGAAGACGGCGTTGAACACGAGCGCCATGGCGGCGATGAAGACCAGCGGGCCGAGCAGCGGATGCAGGGCGACGCGGTCGATGGTGTCGGTGTGGCTGGCCGACAGGGTGATCGGGGTGTCGATGCACTGCCGGGTGAGGTGATCGAGCGCGTGCTCCAGGTCGGCACCCGCCAGTGCGTCGAAGCGCGCCTGGGTGGGCGCGCTGCTGGCGAGTGTGCGGCCGATATGGGCCAGTGCGTCGGGCACGCCGTCGCCGAACTTGGCGCTGAGGCTGAACGCCGCGGCGCCGGTGTGCGCGGTGAAGGCGGCGGGGTCGATGCCGATGCCCAGCCGCCGCGCCTCGTCGGCCATGTTGAACAGCACCACGATGGGCACACCGAGCGTGCGCGCCTGCAGGAACAGCCGCAGCTGTCGGTCGGCCTGGGCGGCGTTGACCACCATCACCAGCAGGTCGACCGGTTGGGTACCGAGGAAGTCGCGCACCACGCGTTCGTCGTCGGTGTAGCCGTTCAGGTCATAGATGCCGGGCAGGTCGACCATCTCGACCATCTGGCCGCCGAGCAGCAGGCGGGCGCGCATCAGGTCGACGGTGATGCCGGGCCAGTTGCCGATGCGTGCGGAGGCGCCGGTGACGCGGTTGAACAGCGAGGATTTGCCGCAGTTGGGCATGCCCAGCAGGGCAATGCGCTTCATGCGTAGGTGGCGGCGTCGGTATCGATCAGGGCGGCCTCGGCGCGTCGGAGCATGATGTCGGTGGTGCCGATGCGCAGTTGCAATGGCCCGTTCAGCGGCCCGCGCCGGACGATGCGGACACTGCGCCCGATGCGCACGCCGAGGGCGTGCAGGCGCTGGGCGAAATCGTGGTCGGCCCGCAGGGCAGTCACTTTGGCGTCACGGCCGGTGGCCAGTTCGGAGAGCGCACACATGATCGGAACGAGAATAATTGTTAATACGATTCGATTCTATCGCCGGTGCGCCGCAGCACATTGATCTAGATCGATTTCCGCCCGGCCGCTGCGGGTGATGCGGGCGGCCTGCTGCGGTGTATTCGGGCTGTCGAGCGCGCAACGGACAGGGGGCTGGTTTGTGCGCTCGCAGTAAGGAGTACAATAGCGCCCTTTAAACGACGCCAAAGACGGGTTCGATGAAGACCACATTCCTCGATTTTGAACAGCCCATCGCCGAACTTGAAGCCAAGATCGAAGAGCTTCGCTTCGTGCAGGACGATTCTGCCGTCGACATCTCCGAAGAGATCTCGCGCCTGGAAACCAAGAGCCAGGCCCAGACCAAGGATCTGTACGCCAAGCTGACGCCCTGGCAGATTGCCCAGGTGGCACGCCATCCGCAACGGCCCTACACGCTCGACTACATCGAGCACATGTTCACCGATTTCCACGAACTGCACGGCGATCGCAGCTTTGCCGACGACCATGCCATCGTCGGCGGCATGGCGCGCTTCAACGGGCAGTCGTGCATGGTGATCGGCCACCAGAAGGGGCGCGACACCAAGGAAAAGATCCACCGCAACTTCGGCATGCCGCGCCCGGAGGGCTACCGCAAGGCCTTGCGCCTGATGAAGCTGGCGGAGAAGTTCTCGATGCCGGTGTTCACCTTTGTGGATACGCCGGGGGCCTATCCCGGCATCGGCGCCGAAGAGCGCGGCCAGTCGGAGGCGATCGGCCACAACCTGTTCGTGATGGCCTCGCTCAAGGTGCCCATCATCTCCACCGTGATCGGTGAGGGTGGCTCGGGCGGCGCGCTGGCCATCGCCGTGGCCGACCAGCTGCACATGTTGCAGTACAGCACCTACTCGGTGATTTCGCCCGAAGGCTGTGCCTCCATCCTCTGGAAGAGCGCTGACCAGGCCTCGGTGGCGGCCGAGACCATGGGCATCACTGCGGCGCGCCTGAAGGCGCTGGGGCTGATCGACAAGATCGTCAACGAGCCGGTGGGCGGCGCCCACCGCAATCATCGCGCCATGGCGCAGACGCTCAAGCGGGCGCTGGCCGATGCGCTGCGCCAGCTGGCCGACCTGAGCCCGACCGAGCTGGTGGCACAGCGCCAGGCACGGCTGATGAGCTATGGCAAGTTCAAGGACGTCGCAAACTAAACTGGCGGCGATCCCGCGCGGGGTCGCCGACGTCCTCACGCGTGCCGGCGTCCGGGCCGGGCAGACGGTGCAGCTCGCGCTCAGCGGCGGCCTGGATTCCATGCTGCTGCTCACGGTGCTGGCCGGTTTGCGCGAGCGCGCCGGCTTCGACCTGCGCGCACACCATGTCCACCACGGGCTGAGTCCCCATGCCGACGACTGGGCCGCGCTGTGTGCGGCGCGCTGCGACGCGCTGGATGTGCCCCTGACCATCACGCCGGTGCGCGTGCAGCCCGAGCCCGGCGAGGGCTGGGAGGCGGCGGCCCGGCGGGTGCGTCATGGCGCGCTGGCGGCCGAAGCGGCGCAGTGGCGCGTGAGCGCGCATCACCTCGATGATCAGGCAGAAACCGTGATGTTCCGTTTGCTGCGCGGTGCCGGCGTGCATGGCGCGGCGGCCATGCGGGTGATCGAGCCCGCGCCGGGCGGCGGGGGGCGGTTGCGGCCCCTGCTGGCCTTCTCGCGCGCGCAGATTCTGGCGGCCGCGCAGGCCGAGGGCTTGCAGTGGGTCGACGACGAAAGCAATGCCGACCCGCGGTTTTCCCGCAATTACCTGCGCCATACCGTGATGCCGGCGATGAGCGCACGCTGGCCCTCGGCCGCACTCACCCTGGCCCGCGCCGCGGCCAATTTTGACGAGGCGGCGGGTTTGCTCGACGAGCTGGCGGTGCAGGATGCCACCGCCTGCGGTTTGCCGTGGTCGCGCGAGGTGATGCGCGGCATGCGTGCGCCACGCTTGGCCAATCTGCTGCGCTGGCGCTTGCGGGCGCTGGATCTGCCGCTGCCCGATCAGGCGCGCTTGCATGAGGCGATGCGCCAGTTGCAGTCCTGCACCCATGACCGGCCGTTGATGCTGCCGCTGGGCGGGGCGTTCCTGCACGCCTATCGCGATGTGGTGTGGCTGTCGCCGACCTACCCCGAGTTGCCCGAAGACGGCGTGCCCTGGCAGGGCGCCGCGACGCAGTGGGGGGAGGGCGTGGTCGAGGCCGAGCCGGTGGTTGGCGCGGGGGTGTCGCAGGCGCGTCTGGCGCAGGCCGCCAGGTGCGAGATCATGGCGCGCTGGCCGGGCTGCAAGGTGGCGCTGGTGGGGCGGCCGCGCAAGGATGTGCGCAGCCTCAGCCAGGGGGCGGGGCTGGCGCCGGTCGATCGCGACCGGGTGCCGATTCTGCGGGTCGATGGCGAGGTGGCGTGGATTGCCGGTCTGGGCGTGGCCCACGGCTTTGCCTGCCGCGCCGGCGAGCCCGGCCTGCGGCTGGCGTGGCGCCGGCCCGAGGCTTATTCGGCCGACGGCGTGGCGCTGTTGTAGAGGCCGGCGAGCGTCAGTTGCTGGGCCAGTTCAACGGCCGAGCGCACCCCCATTTTCTCGAACACCCGTGCGCGATGGACTTCGACCGTGCGCATGGAGATGGCCAGTTCGTCGGCAATCACCTTGTTGAACTTGCCGGCGAGGATCAGCCCCATGACTTCGCGCTCGCGGCTGGTGAGCTGTTCGAGCCGGGCGGCGACGTCGACCCGGGCGCTGCGCCGCGCCTGGTTGCGGGCGTCTTCTTCGAGCGCGGACTGCACGATGTCGACCAGGGCGTTGTCGTCGAAGGGCTTTTCGATGAAGTCGAAGGCGCCGCGCTTGAGCGCGCCGACCGCCATCGGCACGTCGCCATGCCCGGTGATGAAGATGATCGGCAGGGTGCTGCCGCGCTGGCGCAGGGCCCCGGAGCAGTCAAGCCCGCTCATGCCCTGCATGCGGATGTCCATCACGATGCAGCCGCGCCAGTCTTCCTGGTAGGCGGCGAGAAAGTCTTCGGCCGAGGCCCAGGTGGCGCAGGGCACGTCGCGGGTGCGGAACAGCCAGGCAAGGGCGTCGCGGATGGCTTCGTCGTCGTCGACGATGTGGGTGAGCGGGGGCGTGTCTGTCGTCATGTGGCCAGCGGCAGCGAGAACGTGAAGATCGTACCACCTTCGGGATTGGCTTCGAACCCGAGCCGGCCGCCGTGCAGTTCGGCGATCGAGCGGCAGATGTTCAGGCCCATGCCCATGCCTTCATCCTTGGTGGTGAAGAAGGGGTCGAAGATGCGCCGGGCGGCGTCTTCGTCGATGCCGCGCCCCCAGTCGGTGACACGGAAGGTGAGCGTTTCGTCGCCGGCGAGGGTTTCGATGCGGATGGTACGGCGGGCGCCGGGCACCTCGCGCATGGCGTCCATGCCGTTGCGGATGAGGTTGACGGCGACCTGCTCGAGCATCACCGGGTCGGCGTTGACCGGCAGGGGGCGGTCGGCCAGCCGGGTCTGCAGCTCGACGCCGCGCTTGCGCACATCGGGGTCGATCAGGCCGATGGCTTCGGAGATCACCGCGTTCATGTCGATGGTCTCGCGCTTGGGCTCGCTGCGGCGCACGAAGTCGTGCACCCGGCGGATGATGTCACCGGCGCGGCGGGCCTGGCGGGTGATCTTGCCGATGATGTCGTGCAGTTCGGCGGTGTCGGCGCGGCCCTCGTCGAGCCGGTTGAGGCAGCCGGCGCTGTAGCTGGAGATGGCGGCCAGCGGCTGGTTGAGTTCATGGGCCAGGGTGGAGGCCATCTCGCCCATGGTGATCAGGCGCGAGGTGGCGTGCAGGCGCTCTTCCTGCTGGCGGGCCAGGGCTTCGGCGGCGGTCTGGGCGGTGATGTCGAGGAAGGAGCCCATCCAGCCGGTTTGTTCGCCGCTGGCGTCGATCAGCGGTGCCTCGAAGATCAGTGCGTTGATGATATGCCCGTCCTTGTGGCGGAAGCGCACCTCGACGCCTTCGCGCGGCGCGCTGCCGGCCAGGATGTTGTCGTGGATGGCCTGGGTGCGTTCGAGTTGCTCCGGGTCCCAGTAGGGCATGGGCGGGGTGGCGCCGAGCAATTCCTTTTCCGAGTAGCCAACCATGCGGCAGAAGGCCGGGTTCACATAGGTGATCTTGCCGCTGTTGTCGCGGGCGCGCAGGCCGGTGAGCAGGGAGTCTTCCATCGCCTTGCGGAAGGCCATCTCGCCGCGCAGGGCCTGCTCCGCGGCCTGGCGCCCCAGGGTGTGCTGGCGCAGTTGCCACAGGCTCCAGATAATCACCCCGCCGAGGAACACCATGGCGCTGATCAGCAGTACCGGCACCCAGCGGGTCGGGGCCTTGTAGGCGGTGACCTTGAGCGTCAGGCCGTAGCCGGGCGGGTCGAAGGGGATGGTGTACTGCTGGTGGCTGGCCTGCGCGGCGACCTTGCTCTTGGCAGCGATCTCCTTGCCGTCGGGGTCGTGTACGCTCACCCGGTAGCGTTCGGAGAACCACCACGGTAGCTCGCGGACGACCAGCTGCTGGAGCGAATACACGCCGACCACCGTGCCGGTGTGGCGGCTGCCGACAAAGATCGGCACATGGACGTTGAAGCGCCAGTTGCCACCGATGACGGGGTAGGTGGGCCCGTAGATCGGCCGTCCGACGGCCCGCGCCAGGCGGTTGGTTTCGTTGGAGGGGATGGCGCCGCGGGCTTCGCCGACCAGCACGTCGTCGGAGGAGAAGGGGCGAGCGGCAATGACCTTGTCGCCGGCGTCCAGCCACAGGATCTGCACCAGGCCGCTGTCCGGCTTGAGCAATTGCTCCAGGCTGGCCTCGGTACGGGGCGACATGCTTTGGGTGGTGAGCAGTTCGCCGCCGATCTGTGCCAGTTGCTCTTCATTGCGGTCGAGCCGGAAGCGCAGGTCCTGCTCCATCCAGAGCACGTCGTTGATCAGGATCTCGTGCTGCTTCTCGTCATCGAAATGCCGCGTCATCCACACCAGCGCGACAATCGCGACCAGCATCAGCGCCAGCGTGAGCGAGGGCAGGCGCCAGTACCAGGCAGGGGTGGTGGCGAGCGGACGGGTGTGCGGGGCGGGCATGAGAGGCAGGCTTGCGGTCATCCACAATAGCGGCGCGGGGCGCGCAGGGTCGACACTCTACCAAGGCCAGCCTCGCCCAGGGAGGCATGGCTTCTATCGCCGCACGACGACGGCGTGTCGAACAACCGGTGAGGAGGTGGGGATGAGTGTGCGGGCTCTGTTGATTGCGGTGCTTTCGGTGGTGTGCGTCGGTGCGGCGCAGGCGGCTGATCCGATCGTCGTCAAGTTCAGCCATGTGGTGGCCCCCAACACCCCGAAGGGCATGGGCGCAGAGCGGTTCAAGACGCTGGCCGAGCAGTACAGCAACGGGGCGGTGCGGGTCGAGGTCTATCCGAACAGCACGCTGTACAAGGACAAGGAAGAGATGGAGGCGCTGCAACTGGGCGCCGTCGAGATCATCGCCCCGTCGTTGGCCAAGTTCGGGCCGCTCGGGCTGCGCGTGTTCGAGGCCTTCGACCTGCCCTACATTTTCGACAGCTATGCCGAGCTGCACAAGGTGACCGGCGGCCCGCTCGGTGCGCGCATGCTCGAATCGCTGGAGCCGCGCGGCATTGCCGGGCTGGCCTTCTGGGACAATGGCTTCAAGTCGCTGTCGGCCAATGCGCCAATTCGGGTGCCGGACGACCTGCGCGGCAAGAAGATGCGCATTCAGTCCTCCAAGGTGCTCGACGCGCAGATGCGCGCGCTCGGCGCCCTGCCGCAGGTGACGGCCTTCGATGAGGTGTTTGCGGCGCTCAAGGCCGGGGTGGTCGATGGGACCGAGAACCCGCACTCGAACTTCTTCACCCAGCGCATGCACGAGGTGCAGTCGCACATGCTGCTGACGGATCACGGCTACCTCGGCTACGCCGTCATCACCAACAAGAAATTCTGGGACGGCCTGCCCGGCGCGGTGCGGGACGCCCTGGCGCGCGCCATGCGCGAGGCCACCGACTACACCAACCAGATCGCCAAGGCCGAGAACGACAAGGCGCTGGCCGCCATCCGGGCGGCGGGCACCACCGAGGTGCGGGTGCCGAGCGCCGAGGAGCGACAGGCGTTCAAGAAGGCGCTGCTGCCGGTGCACCGGGCCATGGCGCCGCGCATCGGCAAGGATCTGATCGAGGCGATCTACGACGAGACCGGCTTCGATCCTGACGATTTGTGAGCGCCCGGCGCCGACAACCGTGTCCTTTGTTCCCGGCCCCAGCGGCCGGGTTTTTTTTACTTACCGTCGGGAGATGGGAGTGTTGTCGAAATCTTGTTAAAATGCTCCGTTATTCTTTTTACTCCCAAACCAGAATCATCGGAGCTCAGCACCATGGCAATCGAACGCACCCTGTCCATCATCAAACCCGACGCCGTCGCCAAGAACGTGATTGGCAAGATCTACCAGCGCTTTGAAGACGCTGGCCTGAAGGTGATCGCCGCCAAGATGGTGCACCTGTCCGTCGAAGAAGCCGGCCAGTTCTACGCCGTTCACAAGGCTCGTCCCTTCTTCAAGGATCTGGTCGAGTTCATGACCTCCGGCCCGGTGATGATCCAGGCGCTCGAAGGCGAGAACGCCATCGCCAAGAACCGCGAACTGATGGGCGCCACCAACCCGAAAGAAGCCGCGCCGGGCACCATCCGCGCCGATTTCGCTGAATCCATCGACGCCAACGCGGTCCACGGTTCCGACGCGCCCGAAACCGCCGCAGTGGAAGTGGCCTTCTTCTTCCCGGGCATGAACGTCTACAGCCGTTAATTCCGGCCGAGGCCGAATCTGCATCGGCCCGGCTCCCGGGCCGATTGCATTTTCGCGCAAGGCAAGGTTTACATGACGAAACAGGTCAATCTGCTGGATTTCGATGTCGACGGCATGGTCGACTGGTTCGCCTCGCAAGGCGAGAAGCCGTTTCGCGCCCGCCAGGTGATGCGCTGGCTGCATCGCTTCGGGGTGAGCGACTTCGAGCAGATGACCGATGTCGCCAAAAGCCTGCGCGCCCGTCTGGGCGAGCAGGCCTGCGTGCGCGTGCCCGAGCCGGTGCGCGACACGCTGTCCACCGATGGCACCCGCAAGTGGCTGCTCGATGTGGGGCAGGGCAATGCGGTCGAGACGGTGTTCATCCCCGAGACCGGCCGCGGTACGCTGTGCGTGTCCTCGCAGGCCGGTTGCGCGCTCGACTGCGCCTTCTGCTCGACCGGCAAGCAAGGCTTCAACCGCAACCTGTCGGCGGGCGAGATCATCGGTCAGCTGTGGCTGGCCAACCGCCTGCTGGGCGCCACCGCCGACGGTGAGCGGGTGATCAGCAACGTCGTCATGATGGGCATGGGCGAGCCGCTGGCCAACCTCGACAACGTGCTGGTGGCCCTGCGCCTGATGCTCGATGACCACGCCTACGGCCTGTCGCGCCGTCGCGTCACGGTGTCCACCTCCGGTATCGTGCCCGCCATGGACCGCCTGCGCGAAGCCTGCCCGGTGGCCCTGGCCGTGTCGCTGCATGCGCCCAATGATGCGCTGCGCGACCAACTGGTGCCGATCAACCAGAAATACCCGCTCAAGGAACTGCTCGCCGCGTGCAACCGCTATCTGGTCGCCGCGCCACGCGACTTCGTGACCTTCGAGTATGTGATGCTCGACGGGGTGAATGACCTCGACACCCATGCGCACGAGCTGGTCGCCATTGCGCGCGAGGTGTCGTGCAAGTACAACCTCATTCCGTTCAACCCCTTCCCGAATTCCCCGTTCCGGCGTTCGCCCTCCGAGCGCATCCGGCGCTTTGCCGGTATCCTGCAGGACGCCGGTATTGTCGCCACGACCCGCAAGACGCGGGGCGATGATGTCGACGCCGCCTGTGGTCAGCTCGCCGGTCAGGTCAAAGACAAGACGCGCCGCACCCAGACACTTCATTTCACAGGGAATCCCCGCTCATGAAGACTGCGCCTCTCCTCGCCACCCTGGGATTGATCGGCACCCTGCTGTCGGGCTGCACCACCAATCCGGCGGCGCCGGGCAGCAGCGCATCCATGGACCTGCGGCCGGCGGCCGAGCGTCCGGTCACCAGCGACAACCAGGCGCGGGCAAAGATCCATACCGACCTGGGCATGGCCTATGTGTCGGCGCAGCGTACCGGTGTGGCGCTGGATGAAGCGCGCATTGCCATGGCCTATGACGACACCTATGCGCCCGCGCACCACCTGCATGCGCTGGTGCTGATGGCGCTCAACGACGCCACCTCGGCGCGCGCGGCGTTTGCCCGCGCCGACGCCCTGGCGCCGGGCGACCCTGACATCAACAACAGCTACGGCTGGTTCCTGTGCGTCCAGGGCGAAGCCGACGCCGGCGTGCAGTTGCTCGAACGATCGGCGCGCAACCCGTATTACACGACGCCGACGCGACCGATGACCAACGCCGGCCTGTGTCGCATGGGGCAGGGCCAGCTCGAGGCGGCCGACGGCTACTTCCGCCGCGCGGTCGAACTGGACGCCAACAACGTGCAGGCGCTCCTCAACCTCGCCGCGGTCGCCTATCGGCGCAACAACCCCGAGGCGGCCCATGTGTACCTGAACACGGTGCACCAGAAAACCCGCCCGACGGCCGAATCGCTCTGGCTGGGAGTGCGCGTCGAGCGTGCACGCAATGACAAAGAGACCGAAGCGAGCTATGCCAGCCAGCTCAAGAGCCGCTTCCCGACCTCGCCTGAATACCAGAAACTGATCGAAGGGAAATACGAGTGAGCGATAACGCAGACCTGCATCAGGCGTCGCCCGAACTGGCCACCGATATCGTTGGCGTCGGCGACATGCTGCGGACGACCCGGGAGAGCCGCGGGCTGACCCTGGTGGACGTCGCCCAGGCGCTCAAACTGACCCAGCGTCAGGTCGAGGCCCTCGAGAGCGAGCGCTTCGATGCCTTGCCCGGCGCTGCCTTTGCGCGGGGTTTTCTGCGCAACTACGCCCGTTTGCTCGGGCTCGACCCCGAGCCGCTGATCGATGCGCTGGCCCAGACCAGCGGCGTCGGTGCGCCCGAACTGGCGCCCATCTCCAATGCCCAGGGCACCTTGCCGGCCGGCGACGGTGCGTTGCGCCCCTCGGCCTTCCCGATCGCGCTGATCGCCCTGCTGCTGTTGGTGGCGGTGGTGGGGGGCTGGTATTTCGACTGGTTCCAGCAGAGCGACGCCCCCGGGCCCGATAGCGCCGTGGTCGATACGCCGCTTGCCCCTGCGGCGCTGACCCCGGTCATCCCCCCGGCCGACACGGCACCGCTGGTCATTCCCGATGACGCCCCCTCCGGCAGCGCGACGGACCCGGCGCAGCCCGGCAGTTCGAGCGCTGTGCCGGTGGTTCCGGCCGCCGCGCCCGCGGCGGGGGGCACGCAGCCCGTGCCGCCGCCGGCCGCCGGCCTGCCCGTGCCG
>QQUN01000035.1 GCA_008501585.1 Pseudomonadota bacterium
GAACCCGGCGTCAGCGGCTGCGGCGCCGAGTCGGCCCCCGGCGGTGGTGCCCACGCCCGCGCCGGCGGTGGAGTCGCCCGCACGGGCCGTCGAGCCCGAACCCGTTACCCCACGCCCCGCCGCGGCGCCAGCGCCCGCCGCAGCGCCTGCGCCGACCCCCGCCGCACGCGGCGATGTGCCGCCGTGGGAGGAGTTGCCAGAGGAGGCGCACGCGCGTTCGGCCGATGCGGGGCCGTCCGGCCCGCCCGCAGACGAACCGGCCGCCGAGCCGACGCCGGTCGCGCCACGCGCCGCCAGCGCCGTGCCGTCGGGCGATATCGACTGGCATGGCCTGATCGTCGAGCTGGGCCTGAAGGGGCTGGTCCGTGAACTGGCCCAGCACTGCGAGTGGCTGGGGATGGCGGAGGGTTGCATCCGCTTGCGCCTGAGCGAGGCGCACCGGCATCTGATCGCCATGAACCGGGGCAACCTTGAGCGCCTGCAGGCGGAGATCGATCGTCATTTCGACCGCCCCGTGAAGCTCGATATCGAAATCGGCGGCATCGAGGGCGAGACGCCCGCGCAGCGCGATGCCGCGACACGCCAGGCGCGCATGGCCCAGGCCATCGCCTCGCTGGAACAGGATCCTTTTGTTCAGGAAATGATCGAGCGTTTCGACGCCACCTTGCAGGAAGCGTCGGTACGCCCCTTGTGACACACCGGATTGCACTGGAGAAAGCACCATGATGAAGGGCGGTATTGCGGGCCTGATGAAACAGGCCCAGAAGATGCAGGAAAACATGCAGAAGGCGCAGGAAGAGCTGGCGGCCATCGAGGTTGAAGGCCAGGCCGGCGCCGGCATGGTCAAGGTGACCATGACCTGCAAGCACGATGTGCGTCGTGTGCAGATCGATGAATCGGTGATGGACGATCGCGAAATGCTCGAGGACCTGCTGGCCGCGGCGGTCAACGACGCCGTGCGTCGCGTGGAGACCACCACCCAGGAAAAGATGGCCGGTTTCTCTGCCGGACTGAACCTGCCGCCCGGCTTCAAGATGCCGTTCTGATGCGGTGATTCGTGATGGGGTGATTGGCCATGGGGCGCGTGCCTCCGCCAATTGCCGATGACGAATGCCCTGTGACCGCCCATGACCCCGTCCCCGCTCGACGCCCTCATCGAAGCGCTGCGCTGCCTGCCCGGCGTCGGCCCGAAGTCGGCCCAGCGCATGGCCTACCACTTGCTGCAACGCGACCAGCGCGGTGCGGCACGGCTGGCGGGCGCCCTGGGCAAGGCGCTGGAGGTGTTGCGCCATTGCGCGCGCTGCAACACCTTTACCGAAGATGAAATCTGCCCGCGTTGCACCAACCCGCAGCGCGACCGGCGCCTGCTGTGCGTGGTGGAAATGCCGTCGGACCTGGCGATGATGGAGCAGACGCATGCCTTCAAGGGCATGTACTACGTGCTCATGGGGCGCATGTCGCCACTCGACGGCATCGGCCCGCGTGAGCTCAAGCTCGAGAAGCTGGTCGAGCGCGCGACCGATGGCGAGGTCGAGGAGGTGATCCTGGCCACCAATTTCACCAACGAGGGCGAGGTGACGGCACACACGGTGGGCGAGTTGATGCGCGCGCGGGGGCTCAAGGTCAGCCGGATTGCGCGGGGCGTGCCGGTGGGCGGCGAACTGGAGCATACCGATATCGGCACCATTGCCCAGGCGTTGATCGAACGCCGTTCGGTCTGAGCGCGGCGCGGTGGCGGAGCAAACCGGCAACTCGGAGCCGCAGATGAGTGACAAGCCGCTGCACGGCGTGACGGTGATCGAGTTCGGCACGCTGATTGCCGGCCCGTTCTGCACGCGCATCCTGGCCGAATTTGGCGCCCAGGTCATCAAGATCGAAGCGCCGGGTAGCGGCGACCCGCTGCGCAAGTGGCGCAAGCTGCACGGCGATACCTCGCTGTGGTGGTATGTCCAGGCGCGCAACAAGCAGTCGGTGACGCTGAACCTGAAATCGCCCGAGGGCGTCGACATCGCCCGGCGCCTGGTCGCCGATGCCGACATCGTGGTGGAGAATTTCCGCCCCGGCGTGATGGAAAAGCTCGGGCTGGGCTGGGAGGAGCTGCGTGCCGACAACCCCGGCCTGGTCATGGTGCGGCTGTCGGGCTTTGGCCAGACCGGGCCGTACCGCGACCAGCCGGGCTTTGGCGCCATCGGCGAGTCGATGGGCGGCTTGCGCTACATCACCGGCGACCCGGAGCTGCCGCCGGTCAAGACCGGCATCTCGATCGGCGATTCAATCGCCGCCTTGTGGGCGGCGCTGGGGGCGCTGATGGCCTTGCGCCATCGCGAGGTGGCGGGTGGGCCGGGGCAGGTGGTGGATGTGGCCTTGTACGAGGCCGTGTTCGCCATGATGGAGAGCATGGTGCCGGAGTTTGATCACTACGGTTTCATCCGCGAGCGCACCGGCAATGTCATGCCCGGCATCACCCCTTCCAACACGCACACCGCCCGCGACGGCAAGCACATCATCGTCGGTGGCAATGGCGATGCCATCTTCAAGCGCCTGATGGTGGCCGTGGGCCGCACCGATCTGGCCGAGGATCCGTCGCTTGCCGACAATGCCGGTCGCGATGCCCGGGCGGCGGAAATCTATGGCGTGATCGACGACTGGGTCGGCCGTCATGACGGGCAGTTCGTGCTCGAGACGCTCAAGGCCGCCGATGTGCCGGTGTCCAACATCTATTCGGTGGCCGACATGTTCGCCGATCCGCAGTACCTCGCGCGGCAGATGATCGAGCGGGTGGGGCTGCCCGACGGCCAGTCGCTGGCCGTGCCCTCGGTGATTCCCAAGCTCACCGCCACACCGGGTGCGACCGCCTGGGTCGGGCCGGCACTCGGCGAACACACCGACCGCGTGCTCGAGCGGCTGGGCTTCGATCCACACGCCATTGCGCGCCTGCGGGACGCCGGCGTGGTGTGAGCGAAACGGCAGCCTGTCGCCGAAAATTAGCGGATGGTGATGCTGTTCTGCACCATTTTTACCCGGGTCTGAGCTGATCTGGGTCAAGAAAACCCTGGGGTGTGGCTTGCAACCCGTTGATTGAAAAGCGTTTCGAAAGAACGGGGTTTTTCTGCGGTGCCATATTCGTTATACTTTCGCGGTTTTTTGTATCTAGAATTTTTGCTTCCTTTTTGCGGGGAAATGGCTCATGAGCGTTGATGAAAAGATGGACAGTGGCCGTCGGCAGTTGTTGCTGGCCACGTCGGTCGCAGGTGGCGCGGCGGCGGCGGCAACAGCCGTACCGTTCGTCGCCAGCCTGACACCGTCGGAGCGCGCCAAGGCAGCGGGTGCGCCGGTCGAGGCCGATGTCAGCAAGCTTGCGCCGGGCGAGATGATGACGGTCGAGTGGCAGGGCAAGCCGGTGTGGATTCTGCGCCGCACCGAAGAAATGCTGGCCACGCTGGACAAGCTGGACGACCAGCTGGCCGATCCGGCGTCGGAAAAATCGGTTCAGCCCGAGTACGCCAAGAACAAGGCGCGTTCGATCAAGCCCGAGTTCCTGGTGACCATCGGCATCTGTACGCACCTGGGCTGTTCGCCGTCCCAGAAGTTCAAGATCGGTGCCGCCAGTGGTCTGGGCGATGAGTGGCCGGGCGGCTTCCTGTGCCCCTGCCACGGTTCGACCTTCGACCTGGCCGCGCGGGTGTATGCCGGCAAGCCGGCCCCGACGAACCTGGACATTCCGCCGCACAAGTACCTGGCGGACACCAAGATCCTGATTGGCGAAGATGGGACGGCATAAGTCATGACCACAAAATCTCAAGCCCTGCTCAACTGGGTCGATGAGCGTTTCCCGCTGACGTCGACCTGGAAGGCGCATCTGTCCGAGTACTATGCGCCCAAGAACTTCAACTTCTGGTACTTCTTCGGCTCGCTGGCCCTGCTGGTGCTGGTGATCCAGATCGTGACCGGCATCTTCCTGGTCATGCACTACAAGCCCGATGCCTCGCTGAACGCCTCCGGTGTGCCGGTGGCCTTCGCGGCGGTCGAGTACATCATGCGTGATGTGCCGGGTGGCTGGCTGATCCGCTACATGCACTCCACCGGCGCCTCGGCGTTCTTCGTGGTGGTGTACCTGCACATGTTCCGTGGCCTGCTCTACGGTTCCTACCGCAAGCCGCGCGAACTGATCTGGCTGTTTGGCGTGGGTATCTTCCTCGCGCTGATGGCCGAAGCCTTCATGGGCTATCTGCTGCCCTGGGGCCAGATGTCGTTCTGGGGCGCCCAGGTGATCGTGAACCTGTTCTCGGCCATCCCCGTGATCGGCCCGGACCTGGCGCTGGTCATCCGTGGCGACTTCGTCGTCTCGGACGCGACCCTGAACCGCTTCTTCTCCTTCCATGTCATCGCCGTGCCGCTGGTGCTGATCGGCCTGGTGCTGGCTCACATCGTGGCCCTGCACGAAGTCGGCTCGAACAACCCGGACGGGGTGGAAATCAAGAAGAAGAAGGACGCCAACGGCGTGCCGCTCGACGGCATCCCCTTCCACCCGTACTACACGGTGAAGGACATCGTCGGCGTGGTCGGCTTCCTGATCGTGTTCTCGGCGGTGATGTTCTTCGCCCCCGAGGGCGGCGGTTACTTCCTCGAGTACAACAACTTCCTGCCGGCCGACCCGCTGGTCACCCCGCCGCACATTGCGCCGGTGTGGTACTTCACCCCGTTCTACTCGCTGCTGCGCGCCGTGACCTACCCGCTGTTCGGTCTCGACGCCAAGTTCTGGGGCGTGATTGCGATGGGTGCCGGTGTGGTGATCTTCGCCTTCCTGCCCTGGCTCGACCGCAGCCCGGTCAAGTCGATCCGCTACAAAGGCCCGATCTTCAAGACCGCCCTGGTGCTCTTCGTGATCATCTTCTTCGTGCTTGGCTATCTGGGTGTCCAGCCGCCTGACAACGGTGGCATCAAGGACCGTACGACGCAGATCTGCTCGGTGCTGTACTTCGCGTTCTTCCTGCTGATGCCCTGGTACAGCAAGTTGGATAAATGCAAACCCGAACCGGAAAGGGTGACCTCCTGATGAAAACGCGTGCAATGAAATTCGTGAAGCGCCTGTTTGCGGCCGCTCTGTTTGCGCCGGTCGTGGCGATGGCCGCGGGTGCCGCGCTGCATCTGGACAAGGCACCGGTGAGTACCGATCCGGCGGCCCTGCAGAACGGCGCCAAGGTGTTCATCAATTACTGCCTGAACTGCCACAGCGCCAGCTTCGTGCGATACAACCGTCTGAAAGACATCGGTTTGTCCGAGGATCTGATCAAGGACAATCTGCTGTTCACCGCCGACAAGATCGGCGAGCAGATGAAGATCGCCATGACGCGCGACAACGGCAAGGCCTGGTTCGGCGCAGCACCGCCCGACCTGACGCTGGTGGCGCGTGCCCGCTCGTCGGAGTTCGGCAGCGGCGCCGACTGGTTGTACACCTACCTGCGCCAGTTCTACCGTGACCCGAACCGGCCCACCGGCTGGAACAACAAGGTCTTCGAGAACGTCGGCATGCCCCATGTGCTGTGGGAACTGCAGGGCGACATGGTGGGCCACGTCGAGGAAAAGGACGATGGTCACGGCGGCAAGATCAAGGAAGTGTCGCTTGAACTCGTCAAGCCGGGTGTCCAGACGACCGAAGAGTACGACAAGACCGTTGCCGATCTCGTCTCCTTCCTGGTCTGGATGGGTGAGCCGATGGCCGAGAAGCGCAAGAGCATCGGCGTGATCGTGCTGATTTTCCTGGCCGGTCTGTTCGTCCTGAGCTACGCGCTCAAGAAGAACTACTGGAAAGATATTCACTGATCGGCGGGCCGCCGCCGGCGGCCTCCGATGATCATTGGCGCCGTATGCCTCTGGGCATGCGGCGTTCAGCATTCATGGAGCTGTTACTGTCATGATGAATCTGTATTCCGGTACGACGGACCCGTTCAGCCACCGCTGCCGGATCGTGCTCTTTGAAAAAGGCATGGATTTTCAGGTGATCGACGTCGATCTCGACCACAAGCCTGAAGACATCGCCGTGATCAACCCCTACAACCGCGTGCCGGTGCTGGTCGATCGCGACCTCGTGCTGCACGAGGCCAACATCATCAACGAGTACATCGACGAGCGCTTCCCGCATCCGCAGCTGATGCCGCCCGACCCGATCATGCGTGCCCGTGCCCGTCAGTTCCTGCACACCTTCGAGCAGGAGCTGTTCGCCGGCATCGACCTGCTGGAGAAGAACCAGAAGGGCGCCGACAAGGTGCGCGCCCAGGTGCGCGAACAGCTGACCCAGCTGGCACCGATGTTCGCCAACCAGAAGTTCATGCTCGGCGATGACTTCTCGATGCTCGACGTGGCGGTTGCCCCCTTGCTGTGGCGTCTTGAGCACTACGGCATCGACCTGCCCAAGGCCGCCGCGCCGCTCATGAAGTACGCCGAACGGGTGTTCAGCCGTCAGGGCTTCATCGATTCGCTGACGCCGTCCGAAAAGGTCATGCGTCGTTGATTCATGCCCCCGGGGCCGGCCTGGCGGCCGCCCCGGGCGTGTGTTGCAGGAAGTCTTATGTCTGAAGTCTCCACCAAGCCTTACCTGATTCGCGCCATCCATGCCTGGTGCACGGACCAGGGCTATACGCCCTATCTCGCTGCCGTGGCGGACGAGCATGTGCGTATCCCGCCCGGGACCGCACGGGAAGGCCAGATCGTGCTGGATGTCAGTTTCGACGCCACGCACCAGCTGGACATGGGCAACGACATGATCCAGTTCCAGGCGCGTTTTGGCGGTGTGGCGCAGTGGGTGCGGATCCCCGTTGCCAATGTGCTGGCGGTGTATGCCCAGGAAAACGGTCACGGCATGGCATTCGAGCCCGAAGTCTTCGAGGGCGCGGATACCGAACAGCCCGAGGGCGCGTCCGAGGATCCGGATGAACCGCCACCGTCGTCGGGCGGCGACAAACCGGCCGCCGGCCGCAGCCACCTCAAGATCATCAAGTAAGCCGGCCCGCGCTTGCGCCGGCGACCGTCAATCGGTCCGCCGTGCAAGATTGATGTGCGTCACGCCACGGCCGTCATGCCTCCGTTATATGTCGAGGTGTGTCCCGCGTCGATTCGCCGGCCTGCCGCCGGCGTGATCGGCGATCGACCGTGAGCACGCCCCAGGCCAGGACCCGCCAAGGAGAGCACGATGGCAATCATGCAGTGGTCGGAAGACCTTGAACTCGGGCTCGGCCCGATGGATGACACGCACCGCGAGTTCGTCGCTTGCTATAACGCGATGGTCGCGGCGGACGACGCGGATTTTCTCGACCGGCTCGACGCCTTCGTGGCGCATACCGTGGCCCACTTCGACCAGGAAAACGCCTGGATGGAGAAGGTGAATTTTCCCGGTTGCCACCGTGCCGAGCACGACCGGGTGCTCACCGTGGTCAACGATGTGCGCAAGCGCGTCGCCAACGGCGACCTGGCGCTCGGCCGCCGACTGGCCGACGAGTTGCCGGCCTGGTTCGAGACCCACGCCACCGGCATGGATGCCGCACTGGCCTTCCATCTGCAGACGCTGGGGTTCAACTTCGAGACCGGCGAAATCGGTAACCCCGAGGCGCTGGCGGATGTCAGTTGCAGCACGGCGAGCACGTAGCCTGGCCCACGGCCGCAGGCCCGACGCCGGGGTGTTGTATCCGGATGGTCGTGCGGATCCCGGGGGCGCTGCGCTCGCCCGTGCTACGGGGCTGTGCCCAGCCGGATGCCTTCTCGGCGCTGTTTGACGCGTTTCTGCCGCCCAGACGCCTGGGTCGATGTCGCGGCCAATCCGTCGCACCCTCGTTCGCGCGGCATGCTACGAGAACGCATCGACCCCATGAGGCGGCCCGGTAGCGGCACGTCGGCTTAGTCGAAGCGTGTCGCGAGAAACGGAAAATCCGGCGCCGGGGGCGTGCCCGACATCAAGTCGGCCAGCGCCGCGGCCGATCCGCAGGCCAGCGTCCAGCCCAGCGAACCGTGGCCGGTGTTGTAGTACAGATTGATCATCTTCCCCTTGCCGATCAGCGGTCGGTTGCTTGGCGTGGCCGGGCGCAGACCGCACCAGGGCACGGCGGCCGAGCGGTCGGTCGCGCCGGGGAAATTGCTGTCCACCCAGTCGAGCAGGTTGCGACAGCGCGCTTCATCAATCCGCAGATCGTAGCCGTTGAGCTCCGCCGTGCCGGCGACCCGGAACTGGTCGCCGAAGCGTGAGCAGACAATGCGCCGGGCCTCGTCGGTCAGGCTCACCACGGGGCAGCGGGCCGCATCCACCACGGGCAGCGTCACCGAATAGCCCTTGACCGGGTAAATCGGCAAGTACTCGCCCAGCGGCGCCACCAGCAAAGGGCTGTAGCTGCCCAGGCACATCACGTAGGCGTTGGCCTCGAGGGTGTCGCGCGGGCCGTCATCGCGTCCCACCTCGATATCCGTCACCCGCCCGCCCTCATGGCGAATGCGGTGGATCGGGGTGTCGTAGCGAAACTCGACCCCCCTGGCCTGCAGCAGGCGGGTCAGCGCCTGGGTGAAGACATGGGCGTCACCCGATTCGTCGTCCGGCGCAAACAGGGCACCGGCCAGGGGCTGGGCCAGTCGGGCCAGGGCGGGTTCGATGGCCAGGCAGCGATCGAGGTCGCAGGGTTCGGCGGTGATGCCCAGTCGGGCCAGCGCGTCGGCACGCCGCGCCGGCTCGTCAGCCCCGTGTTGGCCAAAGAACAGATGCAGGATGCCGCGTTGCTGGTGCCGGTAGTCGATGCCGGTTTCCTGTCGCAGCGCCCGCAGCTGCTCGCGGCTGTAGCGGGCGAGGGCGGCGATGGCGGCGGTGTTGCGTTCGGTGCGCCAGGGCAGGCATTCGCGCAGGAAGGCAGCGCTCCATCGCCACTGGCGCCAGTCCGCATGCGGCCGGAAGCGCAGCGGCGCGGCGTCGTCGCCCAGCCAGCGCAGGATGGTCATCGGTGCCGAGGGGTTGGCCCAGGGCTCCGGATGGCTCACCGAAATCTGCCCGCCGTTGGCGAAGCTGGTTTCCATGGCTGGCGCGCTCTGGCGGTCGACGACAGTGACGTCGAAACCGGCTTTGTTCAGATACCAGGCAGAGGTGACGCCGGCCAGACCGGCGCCCAGAACCATGACGTGCATGCGGGACGATGTGCGCTTTCGGTGGATGAGCACCGGCGACAAGGTCGGGTGCGAGCGGGCATGATACCGCCAACGTGCAGTGACGCGCCGAAAACGGGATAATTCGCCCGTCACCCAAAATGAACTCCTGGAGTCAGTTTCATGCAACGAATCACGCTCACCCAGTTCCTCATCGAGCAGCAGCGTGCCGGGCGCACCACCGCCGACCTGCGCCTGCTCATCGAAGTGGTGGCGCGGGCGGTCAAGGCGATCAGCGTCAACGTATCCAAAGGCGCCCTGGCCGGCGTGCTCGGCGAGGCCGGCTCCGACAATGTGCAGGGCGAGGCGCAAAAGAAGCTCGACGTGATCGCCAACGAGATCCTGATCCAGGCCAACGAGTGGGGCGGCCACCTGGCCGGGATGGCCTCGGAGGAGGTGGAAGATATCCGGCCGATCCCGCGCGAATTCCCCAAAGGCGGCTACCTGCTGCTGTTCGATCCGCTCGACGGCTCGTCCAACATCGACGTGAATATCTCGGTCGGCACCATCTTCTCGGTGCTGCGCTGCCCGGAAGGCTGCGTCGAGCCGACCGAGGCGGCGTTTCTCCAGCCCGGTCGTGACCAGGTCGCGGCCGGCTATGCGCTCTACGGCCCCTCGACCCAGCTGATCCTCACCGTCGGCGATGGCGTGCACGGCTTCACGCTGGACCGCGAAATGGGCAGCTTCATCTATACCCATCCGTTCATGACGGTGCCGGTCGATACTCACGAGTTCGCCATCAATGCCTCCAATGCGCGCTTCTGGGAGCCGCCGGTGAAGCGTTATGTGAGCGAGATGCAGGAAGGCAAGAGCGGGCCGCGCGGGCGCGATTTCAACATGCGCTGGGTGGCCTCGATGGTGGCCGACGTGCATCGCATCCTCACCCGCGGTGGTGTGTTCATGTACCCGATGGACGAAAAGTGCCGTGCCCAGGGCGGCAAGCTGCGCCTGATGTACGAAGCCAACCCGATGGCGATGATCGTCGAGCAGGCCGGCGGTGCCGCCACCACGGGCCGCGAGCGGATCCTCGACGTGGCGCCCACCCGCCTGCACCAGCGCGTGCCGGTGATTCTCGGCTCGCGAAACGAGGTCGAGCGGGTCACCCGCTACCACGCCGAAGACTGATCCCCGCCCATCGCTCACCGACCCCCGCGGCCACGATTTGGCCGCGGTTTTTTTTTGCGCGGCCCTGTCTGCGGGCGGGCCGGCGAGGGCGAATATTTCCTTCTCTCCCGGCGCGGGAAATGGTCTTGCCGAGAGCGCCGATCGGGCCGTCTGGCTGATTTACCTGCCGATCGGGAGACCTTAGACTGCGGGGCTTGGCGGCCTGAGAACTTGTGAAGAAATCGTAGCGAGCAGGGTCGAGTGCAAGGCGCGAGCGAGCGAACGACGAGACATATCAAATGGATAGGCGAGGCGTGAGCGAGTGAGCAACGCAGCAATCGGCACGCGCAGTAGATTTATTCACAAGTTCTGAGATCGCCGCCCGATCGTTCCTTCCAACCCGCATTTTGCCGGGCACCGTACCGATCTGCCCGGTCAAAGGAGTCTTGTCATGGCCCTGTCACCTGAAAGCCGCGCCGCGGCGGCGCTCACCGGGGAGGATCGCGGCGCCTTGCGACAGGCGATCGACGCGGCCTATCGCACGCCCGAGCCGGTGTGCGTGCCGGCGCTGGTCGAGGCGGCGCGTACCGACACCCAGCTCGGCATGCAGATCCATGAACTGGCCCGCAAGCTGGTGGTCGGCCTGCGCCAGAAGCGCACCCGCTCCAGCGGCGTGGATGCGCTGATGAAGGAATTCTCGCTCTCCAGCCAGGAGGGCGTGGCGCTGATGTGCCTGGCCGAGGCGCTGCTGCGCGTACCCGACCGCGCCACCGCCGACAAGCTGATCCGCGACAAGATTGCCCGGGGCGACTGGCGCGCCCATATCGGCCAGAGCCCCTCGCTGTTCGTCAACGCCGCCACCTGGGGTTTGCTGATTACGGGCCGGCTGGTGTCCACCAACAGCGAGAAACGCCTCGGCGCCGCGCTCAACCGCATCGTTGCGCGCGGCGGCGAACCGCTGATCCGCAAGGGCATGGATCTGGCCATGCGCATGCTCGGCGAACAGTTCGTCACCGGGCAGGACATCAACGAAGCGCTCGAGCGCGCCAAGGCCTGCGAGAAGCGCGGCTACCGCTATTCCTTCGACATGCTCGGCGAAGCGGCCATGACCGCCGCCGACGCCGAGCGCTATACCCGCGACTATGAAACCGCCATCCACGCCATCGGCCAGGACGCCGGCCAGCGCGGGGTGGTCGACGGCAACGGCATCTCGGTCAAGCTCTCGGCCCTGCATCCGCGCTATGTGTGGGCGCAGCGCGACCGCTTCATGAGCGAATTGCTGCCGCGCCTGAAGGCGCTGTGCCTGCTCGCCAAGGGCTACAACATCGGTCTGAACATCGACGCCGAGGAGGCCGACCGGCTCGACCCTTCGCTCGATCTGCTCGAAGCGCTGGCGCTCGACCCCGACCTGGCCGGCTGGGACGGCATCGGCTTCGTGGTGCAGGCCTACCAGAAGCGCGCCCCGGCGGTGCTCGACTTCATCATCGACCTGGCCCGCCGCAGCGGCCACCGCCTGATGATCCGCCTGGTCAAGGGCGCCTACTGGGACAGCGAGATCAAGCGCGCCCAGATCGACGGCCTGCCTGGCTACCCGGTGTATACCCGCAAGGTGTACACTGATGTGTCCTACCTCGCCTGCGCGCGCAAGCTGCTGGCCGCGCGCGATGCGGTGTATCCGCAGTTCGCCACCCACAACGCCCACACGCTGGCGGCGGTGTATCACATGGCCGAGGGCAACTACCGCCTCGGCGACTATGAATTCCAGTGCCTGCACGGCATGGGCGAGACGCTGTACGACCAGGTGGTCGGCGCAGACAAGCTCGGCCGGCTGGTGCGCATTTACGCGCCGGTGGGCAACCACGAGACCCTGCTCGCCTACCTGGTGCGCCGCCTGCTCGAAAACGGCGCCAACTCCAGCTTCGTCAATCGCATCGTCGACGAGAACGTGCCGGTCGAAGAGCTGATCGCCGACCCGGTCGACATCGCCGCCCGCCTGGCCGGCGCGCCGCATCCGGCGATCGCCTTGCCGCGTGACCTGTATGGTGCCGCGCGCGCCAATTCCATCGGTTTCGACCTCTCCAGCGAAGCGGTCCGCGCCCGTCTGGCCGCAGCGCTGGACGCCTCGCGGGCCACGCCGCTGGCGGTGCAGCCGATGGTGGCCGGGGCAGTGCCGGGCGGCACGCCGCAGCCGGTGACCAACCCGGCGCGTCGCGACGACGTGGTCGGCTCGGTGATCGAGGCCGATGCCGCCACCGTGCAGGCGGCGCTGGCCGCCGCGGCCGACATCGCCTCCGAGTGGGCTGCCACGCCCGCGCCGCAGCGCGCCGCCATGCTGCTGGCCGCCGCCGACGCGATGGAAGCCGCCGCCCCCGAGCTGATCGCCCTGATCGTGCGCGAAGCCGGCAAGACCTACGCCAACGCCATCGCCGAGATCCGCGAGGCGGTCGACTTCTGCCGCTACTACGCGCGCCAGGCGGCAGACCACTTCGACCCGGTGGCCCATCCGCCGCTGGGCCCGGTGGTGTGTATCAGCCCGTGGAATTTCCCGCTCGCCATCTTCACCGGCCAGGTGGCCGCGGCGCTGGCCGCCGGTAACCCGGTGCTGGCCAAGCCGGCCGAGCAGACGCCGCTGATCGCCGCCCGCGCCGTGGCGCTGTTCCATGCCGCCGGCGTGCCGCTGGCCGCGCTGCAGTTCCTGCCGGGCACCGGCGAAGTGGTGGGTGCCGCGCTGGTGGCCGATGCGCGCACCTGCGGGGTGATGTTCACCGGCTCGACCGACGTCGCGCGCCTGATCCAGCGCACCCTGGCCGAGCGCGGCGGTGACATTCCGCTGATTGCCGAGACCGGTGGCCAGAACGCGCTGATCGTCGATTCCACCGCGCTGCCCGAGCAGGTCGTGGCCGACGTGATTGCCTCGAGCTACGACTCGGCCGGCCAGCGCTGCTCGGCGCTGCGTGTGCTGTGCCTGCAGGACGAGATCTACGACCGCACCCTGGCCATGCTCAAGGGCGCCGTGGCCGAACTGCGCATCGGGCCGCCGGAGGACGTGCGCAACGATATCGGCCCGGTCATCGACGCTGCCGCCCGCGACCAGCTCGAAGCGCATGTGGCCGCGATGCGCGATCGCTTCGACTGCGCTGCCATGCCGCTGCCCGAAGCCTGCGCCGGCGGCACCTTCATGGCGCCGACGCTGATCGAAATCAGCTCGCTGGCCAGCCTCGAGCGCGAGGTATTCGGCCCGGTGCTGCATGTGCTGCGCTATCGCGCGCAGGATCTCGGCGCGCTGGTCGAGGCCATCAACGCCACCGGCTACGGGCTGACGCTCGGCGTGCATTCGCGCATCGACGAGTCGATCGGTTTTGTCGCCAGCCGCGCCCATGTCGGCAATATCTATGTGAACCGCAACATCATCGGTGCCGTGGTCGGCGTGCAGCCCTTCGGCGGCGAGGGCCTGTCGGGCACCGGACCGAAGGCCGGCGGGCCGCTGTACCTGCACCGGCTGGTGCGCGGCGCCGCCGGGCCGCACGAAGCGCTCAGCCAGGCGCCGTTGGCCGACCCCACGCTCGACGCGTTTGCCGAGTGGCTCGATGGGCCGGCACGCGCGTTTATCGACGGTGACGCGGTGGGGGTGTTGCGCGACCGCTTCGACGACTATCGGCACACCTCCATGGCCGGCCGGACGCTGGTCCTGACCGGCCCGACCGGCGAAGACAACCGGATCCGCTTCCTCCCGCGCGCCCAGCTCGCCGGCGTGGCCGGGGCCAACGCCGCCTGGCTGCACCAGATCGCCGCCACGCTGGCGACCGGCAGCCAGATCGCGCTGGCGGCGCGTCCGGGGCTCGATACCCTGGTGGCGGCCTTGCCCGAGCCCGTGCGGCAGCGGGTGAGCGTGGTGGCTGATGTCATGGCCCAGCCATTCGAGGTGCTGCTATTTGACGGCGAGGCCGCGGACGCAGATGATTTGCGGCGCACGCTGGCCGGTCGTCCCGGCCCGATCGTATCGCTGCTGTGCCCGGGGCAGGCCTACGATCTGACGCGCCTGGTGATCGAGCGCACGGTCAGCATCAACACCGCGGCCGCCGGCGGCAATGCCAGCCTGATGGCCATTTCGAACTGAGCAAATGGGGCATGGCCCAACCACACCATGAATGAGACGGCGGTCCGCCCATGCGGCGGTGCCGGCCGTTTGTGCTGAACCACGACACAACAAGGAGACGACCCCGTGGAACGTAGAATGATGATCAAGCTGTCGGCGCTGGCAGTGGCAGCAACCCTGGTCAGTGCCTGCGGCAAGGAAGAAGCCAAGGCCCCGGCAACGGCTGCCGCGCCCGCCGCACCGGCCCCGGTTGCCGAAATGGTGGTCAAGCTCGGCTTTGCCGCGCCGCTCACCGGCCCGCAGGCCCACTATGGCAAGGAAATGCAGAACGGCGTCGTGCTGGCGGTGGACGAGGCCAATGCCGCCAAGCCCATGCTGGGCGGCAAGCCGGTGCGTTTCGAGCTGATGTCCGAAGACGACATGGCCGACCCGAAAACCGGCACCTCGGTGGCCCAGAAGCTGGTCGATGAGGGCATCAACGGCATGATCGGCCACTTCAACTCGGGCACCTCGATCCCGGCCTCCAAGGTGTATTCGGACGCCGGCATTCCGCAGATCGCCATGGCCACCTCGCCGGTCTACACCGCCCAGGGCTACAAGACCACCTTCCGCGCCATGACCTCCGACACCCAGCAGGGCTCGGTGGCCGGCAAGTTTGCGGTCGAGAAGCTGGAAGCCAAGAAAGTCGCCATCATCGATGACCGCACCGCCTACGGCCAGGGTCTGGCCGATGAGTTCGAGAAGGCCGTCAAGGCCGCTGGCGGCGAGATCGTCAAGCGCGAATTCACCAATGACAAGGCCACCGATTTCTCGGCCATTCTCACCAACATCAAGAGCACCGCGCCGGACCTGATCTACTACGGCGGCGCCGACGCCCAGGCCGGCCCGATGGTCAAGCAGCTCAAGCAGCTGGGGATCGAAGCCAAGTTCATGGGTGGCGAGATGGTCAAGTCGCCCACCTTCGTCAAGCTGGCCGGCGATGCCGCCGAGGGCGCGATCGCCTCGCTGGCTGGCGTGCCGCTGGCGCAGATGCCCGGCGGCACTGACTACGCCGAGCGCTACAAGGCCAAGTTCGGCGCCGAGGTCGAGATCTACTCGCCGTATGCCTATGACGCCACCCGCGCCATGATCGAGGCCATGAAGCAGGCCGACTCGGCCGAGCCGGCAGCCTATTTGCCGAAGCTGGCCGCGATCCAGTTTGCCGGTATTACCTCCAGCAATATCGCTTACGACGAAAAGGGCGACCTCAAGTCGGGCGGCATCACCCTGTACCAGGTCAAGGGCGGTGAATGGACAGTGATGGAAACCGTGCAGTAAGTGTTGTCACGCCTTGGCAAACGGCGGCCTGCGGGCCGCCGTTTTTTTGGTCGGGCGCGGGCCGTCGATCGGGCCGACGCTCTACAATGGCGCCATGATTGACCATATTCTTCGACGCTTGCGGCCATGGGTGGCCGGGCTGAGCGGCTGCGTCCTGACCGCCTTGGCGCAGGCGGCACCGCCGATCGCGCTGGAGGCCCCCGAGTCGGTCCGCGAACTGCTCACGACGCATCTGACCACGCTGCGCGAAGACGCCTTGCCGGATGCCGCGGACGACCGCGAACGCCAGGCCCTGATTCGCCGGACCCGCAAGGAGGTTGAATCCCTGCTTGCTACCGAAGGCTACTTCACCCCAACGGTCGCGCGGGTGGGGGCAGAGCGCTCGCCGATGCGGGTCAAGGTCACGCTCGGGCCGCGTGCCGAGATTTCAGCCGTCGACATCGACTTTAGCGGGGCGCTTGCCGAGGCGCGTTTTGCCGATCGACGCGAGGCCTTGCGGCAGGCCTGGTTACTGCCGGTCGGCAGCCCGTTTCGCCAGGCCGCCTGGGACGGGGCGAAAGGTCACCTGCTCGACGGCGTGGCGTACCGCGATTTTGCCGCCGCCAGGCTGACCCGCACACGGGCAGAGGTCGACCCCGACAACGCGCGTGTGCGTCTGGCCGTGACGGTCGATTCCGGCCCGCCGTTTACGCTTGGCGCGCTGAATATCGACGGCTTGCAGGACTACCCGTCCGACCTGGTCTCGCGCTACAACCTGATCGAGCCGGGCGATGCCTACGATCAGGACCGCCTGCTGGAGTTTCAGCGGGTGTTGCAGTCCACCCCGTATTTCTCCTCGGTGGTGGTCGATGTGCCCACGCGCGACGTCGATCCCGACCAGGTGCCGATTCATGTCAGCGTGGCCGAAGCCAAGCCCAAGCGCGTGGGTCTTGGCGTTGGTTTCAGCAGCAATAACGGCTATCGCACCGAGGCTTCGTACCGCAATGCCAACCTGCTCGGCCGCGGCTGGTTGCTGACCACCGGCGTGCGCCTGCAGCAGCGCCACCAGCTGGCCTACGCCGACGTGTTCCTGCCGCCCGAGCGCGGCGGCCGGCAGGACAGCTTCGGCGCGCTGGTCGAGCGCAGCGACACCCAGGGCCTGCGCATCACCAACAGCGCCATCGGTGTGGCGCGCAAGCATGCGCGAGGCGATATCGAAACCCACCTCGCGTTCAAGCTGCAGCGCGAAATCTACGCGCCGGATGGTGTCGAGGAATCACATCGCAAGGCGCTGTCGGCCAACTGGACGTGGACCTGGCGCAAGGTCGACAACCTGCTCGACCCGCGCGAGGGCTTTGTGGTGTCCGGCCAGATCGGTGGCGGTGCCAAGGCCGCCTTGTCGGACCAGAACTTCCTGCGCCTGGCCGGGCGGGTGGTGCGCTACCAGCCGGTGGGTGAGCGTGACGTGGTGATCTTGCGCGCCGATGGCGGCATGACGCTGGCGCCGAGTCGCGACGGCATCCCGCAGGACTTCCTGTTCCGCACCGGTGGCGCGCAGAGCGTGCGCGGCTACGCCTACCAGAGCCTGGGCGTGCAGGAAGGCAGCGCCACGGTGGGCGGGCGGTACATGGCCGCGGTGAGCGCCGAGTATGTGCACTGGCTCGACAACACCTGGGGTGTCGCCGGCTTCATCGATGCCGGCAACGCCACCGACGAGCGCCAGGCGTTCCGCCTCAAGCCCGGTTATGGCCTGGGGGCGCGGTGGCGCAGTCCGGCCGGCCCACTGGCAGTAGACCTGGCCTACGGCCACGATGACCGCACCGTCCGCCTGCACTTTGCCATCGCCGTGGCGTTCTGAGTCAGCGGACCGCAACGGCGGGGAATGTTTCATCGTGTTGCGCAAAAGCAACAATCAGATCCAGAATGGCCCGGTATTTCGTCCATGCGCTTGCGACGAAGGCGCCAGGTTTGCAAAATTGCCACAACTTCTCGGCTTGAGAGGTCAGTCGGGCCCAGGCGACCCCTGGGGTTCAACTACACAATCTTAGGAGAAATCCATGCAGAAGAAACTGATCGCCATGGCCATCGCCGGCATGATCGCTGCCCCGGCCTTCGCACAGTCCAACGTGACCGTGTACGGCATCATCGACACCTTCGTTGGTGTTGGTAAAGCTGGTGACGCCAAGTTCTCGGGCGTTGCTAACGGCGTGCTGAACGGCCCGCGTATCGGCTTCAAGGGCGAAGAAAACCTGGGTAACGGCCTGAAGGCCAAGTTCGTTCTGGAGCAGGGCTTCAACTCCGACGACGCTTCCCCGGCTTCCTCCAAAGAATTCCACCGTCAAGCCTGGGTTGGCCTGGAAGGCGGCTTCGGTTTCATCGGTCTGGGTCGTCAGTACTCGCCGGGTTACTACTCGTTCCGTAACGTGGCTGTCGCCGCTGGCGCGCTGGATCCGTTCGCCATCCTGACCGGTGGTGGTCTTCAGATCGACGCTGGTTCGGACGCTCGCTGGGATAACTCGATCTCCTACGAGTCGAAGAAATTCGGTGGCTTCGGTGCCCACGTGATTTACAGCTTCGGTTCGACCGAAAGTGACAACGACAACAGCGGCACGAAGAACCCGAACCGCAATGCCGACGACAAGATTGGTCTGGGCCTGAACTACGCCAACGGTCCGCTGAACGTTGATTACATCTACGTCAATGCTGGCGACACGACCTTTGGCGACGACCACAAAGAGCACTACCTCGGTGCTGCTTACGACTTCGGCGGCTTCAAGCTGGTCGGTTCGTACCAGACCGCTAGCGTCGATGCGAATGACAGCGACGTGAAGGTGTACCAGATCGGCGGTATCGTTCCGGTCGGCAACGGCAACATCCACGTTGCTTACGGTGCCCGCAACGAAGATGCGCAGGATTCGGACAGCCGTTCGTTCTCCGTGGCCTACACCCACAACCTGTCGAAGCGCACCATCGCCTACGTTGGTGTTAACCGCACCACGAACGACGACGGCGTGCTGCGCGGTGCGCTGGTCAGCGCTGCTGATGCCACCTCCGGCAACTGGTCCGAGCGCGGCGAAAGCTCGACCGCTCTGGGCGTCGGCATCCGCCACGCTTTCTAATCGATTCGTCGATCTGAAAGTTGAAAAAGGCACCTTCGGGTGCCTTTTTCTATTGGGCGCCCGCTTTTTTGGGTGCCCATTGTGTTTCGGCCTGTCGGCTCAATTGAGCTTTTTCAGGTACTCCTTGGTGAACAGCTTGTCAGGCAGCGGGCGCGGGTTCATCGCGCTGTAGCTCATCACCGACACGTTGCCGGCCTTGAGCGCGTCGGTCATGATCAGGCGGGTGGGGCGTACGGCGCCGGCCATTTCCTTGTAATCGGTGTATTCGCAGGTCTTGAGCAAGCGGCCGGAAACGGCATAGAAGGCAGCCTTGAGCGGGCGGGTCGTGGCCTTGTCGATCCAGTATTCGACCCGCGCATAGGTGACGCCGTCGTCGACTGCCGTCAGTTCCAGCACATGTGCCGGCTGGTTGTTGATCACCTCCTCGCGCAGATAGCTGGCGCTGTAGTCGCCGGTGAAGTTGGCGCGTGCCAGGTCGCCGTTGGCCACCTGGCCGGTCAGCCGCTGCGCCAGCGACAGGCGGACGGGTTGTGATACGGAGGGCATGAAGATCCACAGGTCGCGGTGCTTCATGAGCAGGATCTGGCCGCGCTCGCTCGACGGCTCCATGGTCAGCACGACGGTGTCTTCCCGGCCTTTCGAGAGCACGCGGTAGCGGTGGTGATCGGGTGTTTCGCTGTCGGCCTGGCGGCTTTCGATGTCGATGTCGACCTGGAAACTCTCCTGCGGGAAGCGGATGGCATCCGTGCTGGCAAGCAGTTTGGCCGCGTCGGGGGTCTCGCTGGCCAGCGCCGGGCCGTACAGGGGTGCGAGGGCGCACAAAAGCGCCGTGCGCAGGACGGTGCGACGAAGTCGAAATGGCTGTGTCATGAGTGCTATCCTTGTGGCAGTGTCACTTCTATTACGGCAACAACATGGCGATTGTTCAGGTAGAAAATGTCTCCAAGCGTTATCGCCTTGGAGACCAGACGGTGACGGCGCTTCGCGATGTCAGCCTGTCGATCGAACCGGGCGTGTTCCTGGCCATTGCCGGCCCGTCCGGAAGTGGCAAGTCAACGGTACTGAATATTATCGGTTGTATCGATACGCCGTCGGACGGGCGGGTGTTGATCAACGGCCAGGATGTGTCGGGCAAGAGTCCGGACGATCTGGCCGATCTGCGTGCCCGCACGATCGGTTTCATTTTCCAGACCTTCAACCTGATGCCGGTGCTCTCTGCCGAGGAGAATGTCGAGTATCCGCTGCTGCAGTTTCCGGAGCTGTCGAAGGCGGAACGGCGGGAACGGGTCAAACGGTATCTGTCGATGGTGGGGTTGCGCAAATATGCGTCCCATCGCCCCAACCAGTTGTCCGGGGGGCAGCGTCAGCGTGTTGCCATTGCCCGGGCGCTGGCCACGCATTCAAAGATTGTGCTGGCCGACGAGCCAACGGCGAACCTCGACCGCAAGACGGGCGAGAGCATCCTGAAGCTGATGAAGCAGATTAACCGCGAGTCGGGCACGACCTTTGTGTTCTCAACCCACGACAAGCGGGTGATGAACATGGCTGACCGGCTGGTACGTATCGAGGATGGTGAAATCAAGGCGCTGGGCATGCGGACATCCGACGGATGGCGGTTCGTCCAGGACCGGCGCGCGCAGGACGACGAAGATCCGGAAATCTAGGAGAAGTTGATGAATCGATGGCATGCGGGGCTCGGACTGGGCCTGGCGGCGGTGGCAGGCTGCGTGTTTGCCGCTGGCGATCTGGATGACTTGCTGGATGTGGCGAAGCCCGCGGACAGCGGCGGTGGCTTGCATGGTTTTGCCGAATTCTCGGCGGCACGGGCCTACGAGACGCCGTCGCACTGGTCAAAACTGCGGGCCCGGCTGAATCTGGAGAGCAGTGGCCGGCTCAGTGAGCGGGTGAAGTGGAAGCTCGGCGGCCGCCTTGACGCCGATGCCGCGCCGGACATCGAGTCGGATGTCTATCCGGCCGCGGTGCGGCGGGACCGCCGCAGCGAAGCGATGATCCGCGAGGCCTATCTGGACATTTCAGCCGGTAGTTGGGACTACCGCCTGGGGCGCCAGCACGTGGTGTGGGGCGAGATGGTCGGGCTGTTCTTTGCCGACGTGGTGTCGGCCAGGGACATGCGTGAGTTTTTCCTGCCCGAGTTCGATCAGATGCGTATTCCCCAGTGGGCGGCTCGCGCGGAGTACTTTGGCGACGACTGGCATGGCGAGCTACTCTGGATTCCGGTGGCGACTGTCGACAACATCGGCAAGCCGGGGGACGATTTCTACCCCTTCGTGGCGCCCGAGGGCACCCGCTTTGCCGGCGAGGACACGCCGGACCACCGCTTGGGCAACATGAACTGGGGCGCGCGCCTGTCGGCCTTGATCAATGGCTGGGATGTGTCCGGCTTCTTCTACCGCAGCACGGACACCGCGCCGACTTTCTACCGGACATCGCTGGCGCCGCTGACCTTCGAGGCCCGCCATGACCGGATCAATCAAGTCGGGGCGACCTTCTCCAAGGACATGGGGCGTTTCGTGCTCAAGGGCGAGGCGGTGCATACGGCCGGGCGCAAGTTCAACACGACTGATCTGACGGCGCCGAATGGCCTGGTGGCCTCGGATACGCTGGATTACGTGGTCGGGGTCGACGTGCCGCTGGCACGCATCTGGCGGGTCAATGCCCAGTATTACGCGCGTCGTTACTTCGATCATCGCGACGGGATGGTGTGGGACAAGAACGAGCAGGGGGCGACGCTTCTGGTCAATCGTCAGTTTGGCGATGCCCTGGAGGCGGAGGTGTTGCTGGTGTCCAGCCTGAACGGTGGGGGCTATATGGTGCGCCCCAAGGTGGTGTGGCAGATGGACGCGAACTGGCGCGGGACGGCCGGGCTGGATGTTTTCGGCGGGGCTGAGGACGGTGTCTTTGGCCGCTTCGACCAGAGCGACCGGGCGTATGTTGAAGTCCGGCGTGCTTTTTAGGCGTGCGGATTAAAGCATCAGCAGTGACGGATCGGCCTGCAGGCGGTTGAGCAGGCCTTGCTGCTCGATTTCGTTGAAAAAGTACGAGTACAGGCTGCGTGAGCCGGTGTCCGGGCGACCGGCGACCGCCTTGATCTGTTGGTCAACATACTCAAGGGGCAGGTGAAGCAGCACGGCCGGGGCATTGACCCGGGGGCAGATCCGCTCTTCGCCGGCGACGCGGAAGCCGAGCATGCGGCAATAGAAGGCGACATGCCGCGGGTTGACCTCGATGAACAGGTCGGTTTTGCGGTGAATCAGCCGGCCGAAGATATAGGCCAGATGGAAAATCGACGCGAGCACCTCTTTTGAGTTGAACGCCGGGTCGATTGCCAGGCGTGTCAGCTCGCATAGCTGGGCCCCGGTCTGACGCGCCGCCGAGACCTCGGCGGCGTACAGCTCGTCGGCCAGCAGCCCTTCGTCCGAGTCGAGCTTGAGGGTGAGGGTGCCGAACATCGTGGTGCCCCGGGAGGCGATCAGGGTCAGTTGATTGGGCTGGTCGTCGATGCGCGAGGGGGCGTGGGTGAGCAGCCCGCGCCAGGCGTACATGCGCTGGATGAGCATGCTGACGTTGCTGCGCTGGCCGTCGGCGCCATTGCCCAGGCGAATCTGGAAATCACTGCGCGACAGAACGAATTCCCGGCTGTCCCGATCGTCCGTGGAGGAGATGCCAAGCGAGTGGAGCATGCTGGACTCGTTTGTCACGGTTCTTCGCGGAATAGCGTGATAAGCTGTTTTCGAGCTTGCGTTCCGGGACTGGCTTGCTTCAAATGTACTCACTGGGAGACCCTCTGATATCCGATCAGTTGCAGTGCAATATGTCATGCCAGGTCGCAGTGCGACCAGTCCGCGTATGCCAATGGGTTATATCGCAGCTGCGTCGATGCTTCGTACTGTAGTCATTACTGCGGGGGAAGGCTGTAAGCGTTTGTGTAATTGTTCCTTTTGGACCGTGCCCGGCGTCGCTAGGATTCCGATGGAATGTCGGGGACGGCTGCCGACACAATGACATTGGAGGGTTGGAAATGAAGCTCATGCGATCTGTGCTGGGGCTGTTCGGTGTGGCTCTGGCAGCGATTTTCATGCTTTCAGGGTGTGCGAGCAACAGTTTTCCGCCCGCGCCGGCGGTGGCCGCGGATACCGAATACAGCTATGTGATCGGGCCGGGCGACACGGTCAATATCGTTGTCTGGCGTAACCCGGAGCTTTCCATGTCGGTGCCGGTTCGTCCGGATGGCAAGATCACCACGCCGCTGGTCGAAGATCTCCAGGCGATGGGCAAGGATGCCAGCACGCTCGGTCGCGACATCGAAAAAGCACTCGAGAAATACATCCGCGAGCCGGTCGTGACGGTGATCGTGACCAGCTTTGTCGGTCCGTACAGCGAACAGATCCGGGTGGTCGGTGAGGCGGCTGAGCCAATGATCCTGCCGTACCGCCAGAAGATGACGCTGCTCGACGTGATGATCGCCGTGGGCGGCATGACCGAGTTCGCCGATGGCAACAAGGCATCGATCCTCCGTACGGCGGAAGGCAACAAGCAGTACAGCGTCCGCCTGTCGGATCTGCTCAAGCGCGGCGACGTGTCGGCAAACGCCGAAATGCGCCCTGGCGATGTGCTGATCATCCCGCAAAGCTGGTTCTGATTCCGTCCCGACCTGACCGGCCGCGGTGTATCGCGGCCGGCACATACAGAAGCTGATCTATGGAAGACGTTCTCCGACAACTCGTCGCCTACCTGCGGGGCATGTGGCTTTATCGCTGGTGGGGCCTGGCGGCAGCCTGGCTGGTAGGGGTGGTCGCTGCCGGCGCCATCTACATGCTGCCCGATCGTTATGAATCGACGGCGCGGATCTATGTCGATACGCAGTCGGTGCTCAAGCCGCTGATGTCCGGGCTGGCGGTGCAGCCGAATGTGGACCAGCAGATCGCCATCCTGTCCCGTACCCTGATCAGCCGGCCAAATATCGAGAAACTGATCCGGATGGCCGACCTCGACCTGACCGTCAAATCGGCCAAGGAGCGCGAGGAGCTGATTGTTCTGCTGAACAAGACCCTGCAGATTCGCGGTACCGGACGGGACAACCTGTTTACCTTGTCGTACGAAGACACGGAGCCGGAGCGTGCCAAGCGCGTGGTCCAGTCTCTGGTGTCGATCTTTGTGGAGTCCGGCCTTGGCGACAAGCGCAAGGACACGGATTCGGCGCGGCGCTTCATCGAAGAGCAGATCAAGTCGTACGAGCAGCGGCTCGACGAGGCCGAGAATCGCCTCAAGGATTTCAAGATCAAGAACATGCACCTGATGGTCGGCGGCAAGGACTATGTCTCTCAGGTCGGTGAAGTGGCGGCACAGCTCGCGGCGGCGCGCCTGGCATTGCGTGAGGCAGAAAACTCCCGCAATGCGCTTGAGCGCCAACTTGCCGGCGAAGAGCCGGTGCTGCTGCCGGAGTCACCGGTCGACCGCAAGGTGTCGATTCCCGAGATCGATGGTCGAATCGATGCCCTGCAGAAAAATCTCGACGGTTTGCTGCAGCGATATACCGACGCCCATCCGGACGTGATCGGTACCCGACGGATCATCGAGCAGCTTCAGGAGCAGAAGAAGGCCGAGGTGGCGGCACGCAGGGACCAGGGCGGTGGTTTCGGGGATGTGAACTCGAACCCGGTCTATCAACAGATGAAGCTGGCGCTGGCGGATGCCGAAGCCAACGTGGCATCGCTACGGGCGCGGGTGACTGAATACGAGGCGCGCCAGGCGCAGCTGCAGGATTCGGCCAAGTTGCTGCCGCAGATCGAAGCCGAGTTGGCGCAGCTGAACCGGGATTACGAGGTCAACAAGAAAAATTACGAAACCCTGGTGAGTCGGCGCGAGTCGGCCAACATGTCGGTGGAAATGGAGTCGTCTTCCGGCATGGCCGAGTTCCGCCTGATCGATCCGCCCAGTGTGCCGCTCAAGCCGTCGGCGCCGAACCGTATCTTGCTGATGCCGCTCGGTGGCGGTGGCGCGTTGCTGTTCGGCCTGGCGCTGACCTTCGTGCTCAGCCAGTTGCGTCCGACCTTCCTGGACGGGCGGGATCTGCGCGAGGTGTCCGGTCTGCCATTGCTCGGTACGGTCAGCGCGACGTCCGATCCCGTGCGCAAGCGTCGCAGGCAGCGCCTCAATCTGGCGTTCCTCGGCGGGGTCGGGGGGTATGTTGGCGCCTTTGGGGCCCTGACGGTTGCGCTGGCCATGCTGAAAATTTCGTGAAGGTCCTGACATGAGTCTTATCGAAAAGGCCGTAGAGCGGCTGGGGCAGTTGAAACAAGCGGGGCAGGAGGCGCCGGTTATCACGCCGGCACCGACGCCCGTGGAGGCCGTGCCGACCTCTGTCGAACGGTCTCGCGTCGAGATCCATGCAAAGGAGGCGGAGCCTGTCAGCCGCGCCGTGACCATCGATCTCGAGCGCCTGGCCCACATGGGGTTCGTGACGCCCGACCAGCAGCGTGCGGCCATTGCCGAAGAGTACCGTGTCATCAAGCGCCCCTTGTTGCGCAACGCTTCGGCGGTGCGCGGTACGAGCCGGGTCGCCAACGGTAATCTGATCATGGTGACCAGTGCACTGCCGGGCGAAGGCAAGAGTTTTACGGCGCTGAACCTGGCGATGAGCATGGCCATGGAGCTCGACCACTCGGTTCTGCTGGTGGATGCCGATGTCTCCAAGCCGTCCATTCTCAAGCAGATGGGGCTGCCGCCCGAGCGCGGCCTGATGGATGTGCTGGTGGATGCCAAGCTGGATCTGCCGGATGTGATCCTGCGGACCAATATCGAAAAACTGCGCATCCTGCCTGCAGGAACGGCCACGCCGCGCGCCACCGAGTTGCTTGCCAGTGAAGGCATGAATCGCTTGCTCGACGAAATGGCCAGCCGATACGCAGACCGGATTATCGTCTTCGATTCGCCGCCGCTGTTGGTGACGACGGAGTCGCGTGCATTGGCAACGCACATGGGGCAGATCGTGGTGGTGGTCGAGGCCGAGCGCACGACGCATTCGGCGCTCAAGCAGGCGCTGGCCACCATCGAGAGTTGCCCGATCAAGATGATGCTGTTGAATAAATCGACCGTGCATGGCCCGGGAGGCTATTACGGATATGGCTACGGATATGGTCAAGAGTCGGAAGATGACAAAGCGGCATGATGATTTTCGTCTCGCCGGGCATCTGGCGGTAGGCCTTGCCTGCCTGCTCAGTGCAAGCGCCTGGGCGCAGTCGGTTGTGCAGGTCGTCCCCAGCGTCAGCACGCGGATGACCTTTACCGACAACGTCGATGCGTCGGCTGATGGGGAGAGCGACTGGCTGTTCGAGGTGTCGCCGGCGATCAGCGTGCGACGGACGTCCGGACGCATCAACGGAAATCTGGATGCGTCGCTGCGAAACGTCGTCTATGCCAATTCCGACGACCTCAACACCACCTTCCTCGCGCTGCGTGGCCGTGGGGAAGTCGAAGCCATCGAGCGCTTGCTGTTTGTGGATGTGGGCGCGTCGATCAGCCGGAACAACCAGTCGCTGTTCAGTGGCCGTTCGGGCGATGACCCCTTGAATACCAATGAAGACAACGAGGTGCGTTCGTTCAACCTCGGCCCCCGGCTGGAGTTCGCTTTCGGCAAATCCGCCACGGGGCGTCTGAATTACAAGAATCAATGGCTCAGTGGCGGCGGCAGTGCGCTGAGCAACCGCCGCACGGAAACGCTTGCCGGCGCATTGCAGGACGGCGAGGCCTTTGGCCCGCTGGGGTGGTCGGTGTCGTATGACAAGGTCGACTCCCACTATGACGATAGCGATTCCAAGGCCTCGCGCGAGAACGGGCGTGTGGGCCTGAGTTATACCGTGACGCCGCAAGTGATCCTGCGGGCTTCCGTCGGGCGTGAGTCCAACAACTACAATGCCGGCCGCACCGAGGACGGGAGCACCCATGGTGTGGGTTTCGACTGGTTTCCGACCAGCCGTACTTCGGTAACCGCCTTTACCGAAAAGCGTTTGTTCGGTCGTGGCTACGATGTGCAGGTGGCGCACCGCGGCCAGCGCAGCAGCTGGCGACTGAGTTATGTGCGCGATTACACCTCGTCCGAGGAGTTGGTGTCGGAGTCGCTTGAGGATTACGCGTACCGCTTGTACTACGATGGTCTTTCGGGTTCGGGATTAACCGACGTCCAGCGTGATGTGGTCGCGCGTCAGCTTGCGCGGGGCTATGTCTCCGCAACAGCCGGCTCAGGGCAGCAGGTTGGCTTCATCACCAACGCCCAGTACGTGAGCCGCAACCTGCGGGGCGATTTCACCTTGTCGGGCGTACGCAATACGCTGACCTTTTCGGTGTATCGCACCGAGCGCAGCCGTGTTGCCCAGGATCTGATCGTTTCGGCGACCGACGATTTCTTCAACCTCGACCAGATCCGTGACAAGGGGATGATCATTTCCTTGAATCACAAACTGTCGGGTTTTTCGACGCTGACCGCCGCTGTGGCGCGCAACAACGTGCAAGGCTCCGGGCCCGTCGCGCAGGACAGCAAGCGCACCAGCCTGAGCCTCGGCGTGGCGCACCAGCTCGGGCCGAAGTCGACGGGCGGACTCATCTATCGCCACCAGAAATCCGACGGTTCGACGTCCTACACCGAAAACACGCTGACAGCGACGCTGGGCGTACGGTTCTGATCCATGTATGAAAACTTTTACCGGCTGACCGGCAAGCCCTTTCAGCTCAACCCCGATCCCGCCTTCTTCTTCGGCAGTCGCGGCCATCGCCGTGCCATGGCGTATCTCGAGTACGGCCTGCACCAGAACGAGGGCTTCATCGTCATTACTGGGGAGATCGGTGCCGGCAAGACCACGCTGGTGCGCAATCTGCTTCAGAAGCTCGATCCGGCCAAGGTCGTCGCGGCGCAACTGGTGAGCACCCAGATCGACGCCAACGACATTCTGCAACTGGTGGCGGCGGCCTTCGGTGTGCCGAGCAAGGGGCTCGACAAGGCCGGCCTGCTGCTGGCCATTGAAACCTTTCTGGTGTCGGTGACGGCCGCGGGCAAGCGTGCGCTGCTGGTCGTCGACGAAGCCCAGAACCTCACCCCGAAGGCGGTCGAGGAGCTGCGCATGCTGTCGAATTTTCAGCTCGAAGAGCACGCGCTGCTGCAAAGCTTCCTGGTCGGGCAGCCCGAGTTCCGCGACATCATGCAAAGCCCGGAGATGCAGCAACTGCGTCAGCGGGTGATCGCCTCCTACCACCTCGGTCCGCTCGACATGGAAGAGACGCGCTCCTATGTCGAGCACCGGCTCAAGCATGTTGGGTGGAAGAACGACCCGCATTTCGACGATGCCATCTTCCCCTCGATCTTCCGTGCCTCGGGCGGGGTCCCGCGGCGGATCAACACCCTGTGCGATCGCCTGATGCTGGCCGGCTTCCTCGGCGAGAAGCGCTCGCTGGGCGAGACGGAAGTTGATGAAGTGCTGGCCGAGATGAAGGAAGAGCAACGCAGCGGGCGCGGTAGCGGGGCGGCGCGTCTGGCACCGCTGGCATCGGCGAACGCCAGTGCGGGTCCGGTTGCGCCCCTCGACCTGGGCAAGCTGAAGATCGATCCAGCGGTGGCACAACAGTTTGCCCAGCTGTCGGCGGGGTTTGACGCGGCACGCATCGAGGCCCGCCTGACCCAGCTGGAGCAGGCGGTGTCCTCCACGCTGGCACTGATGAACCAGATCGTGGCCGCGCAGATGGCCGATGAGGACAAGGACGAGGCCGCCAAATGAGTGCGCCCGTCATCTGCGTCGTGGGTGCTCGGCCCAATTACATGAAGATGGCGCCCATCATGCGCGCGTTCGCGGCGCATACGCCGGCAATCCCGACGCTGTTGGTCCACACCGGCCAGCACTACGACGCGGCGATGAACGACCGCTTGTTTACCGATCTCGAACTGCCGCGGGCCGACATCAACCTGGAGGTGGGTTCCGGCTCCCATGCGGTTCAGACGGCCGAGGTGATGAAGCGTTTCGAGCCCGTGATCGACGCGCATGGTGCGCGGGCCGTGCTGGTGGTGGGCGATGTGAACTCGACCCTGGCCTGCGCCTTGGTGGCGGCCAAGCGTCATGTGCCGGTGATCCATGTCGAAGCGGGGCTGCGCAGCGGTGACCGGCGCATGCCGGAAGAAGTTAACCGGGTGCTGACCGACCAGATCTCCGACCTGCTCTACACCACCGAGCGATCGGCCCACGCCAATCTGGCGCGCGAAGGCATCGACGGCGAACGGGCGGTGTTCGTCGGCAATGTCATGATCGACACCCTGATGGCCAACCGCCACAAGGCCGTCGCACCCGAAGTGCTGCTGGCGGACGCCGGGCTCGACCCGCAGCGGATTGCCGGCGGTTTCGGTGTCGTGACGCTGCACCGCCCGTCAAACGTGGATGATCCGGCCATGTTGCGCCGGCTGATCGAAACCCTGCACGCGGTCAGCCAGAAGTTGCCGCTGGTCTTCGCGCTGCACCCCCGGACCCGCAAGAACATCGATACCCACGGGTTGTCTGCGCTGCTTGAAGCGCCGGGTTTTCTTGTGCTGCCGCCGCAAGGCTATCTCGAAATGCTTGGCTTGATGTCCAACGCCCGGGTGGTGCTGACCGATTCCGGCGGCATCCAGGAAGAGACCACGGCGCTTGGCGTGCCCTGCCTCACCATGCGTGACAGCACCGAGCGGCCGATCACCGTGGCCGAAGGGACCAACACCATCGTCGCAGGCGATGCCAAGGCGATCATCGACGGTGTCAATGCCATCCTCGCGGGCGGCGGCAAGGGCGGGCGCATCCCCGAGGGCTGGGACGGCCGTGCCGCCGAGCGAATCGCGGCCCACCTGTCGGCGTGGTTCCTGGCGCACGAGCGGGTGCCGGCAGGTGCGCTGGCATGAGCATCGTCAACGCCCTGACGATCGACGTGGAAGACTACTTCCAGGTCTCGGCGCTGGCGCCGCATTTTCCGCGTCGGCAGTGGGACACCGTGCCGTGCCGTGTCGAGCGCAATGTGGACCTGATCCTCTCGCTGCTGCACGAGTATGGTGCCAAGGGCACGTTTTTCACGCTGGGCTGGATTGCCGAGCGCTATCCGCATCTGGTGCGCCTGATCGCCATGGAAGGGCATGAAGTGGCCAGCCACGGCTATGCCCACCAGCGCGCCAGCGACCAGACCCCCGAGGCCTTCGGGGCTGACATCCGGCTGGCCAAGACGGTGCTCGAAGATATTGCCGGTGTCGAGGTGAAGGGTTATCGCGCCCCCAGCTTTTCGATCGGCGCGGGCAATCCGTGGGCGCACGATTGCATCGCCGAGGCCGGCTATGCCTACAGCTCGAGCGTGTATCCGGTCAAGCACGACCACTACGGCATGCCCGATGCGCCGCGCTTTCCCTACCGGCTCGACAATGGCCTGATCGAGATGCCGATCACCACCGTGCGCTACCTCGGCCGCAACCTGCCGGCCGGTGGCGGTGGCTATTTCCGCCTGCTGCCGTACTCGGCATCGCGCTGGTTGATCCGCCGGGTCAACGATGAAGAGCGCCGCTCGGCCATGTTCTACTTCCACCCGTGGGAAGTGGATCCGGATCAGCCGGTGGTCCAGGGAACGACCTTCAAGACCCGCTTTCGCCATTACGTCAATTTGTCACGCACCGAGGGCAGGCTGCGTCAGTTGATGTCTGATTTTGCCTGGGGGCGGATGGACGAGGTGTTCCTCGCCACGGCGTAGCACCCCAACGGAATGTCATGCCACACGCCGATCTGAGCCTGCACCACCTGACTGAGAGCGATCACCCGGAATGGGACGCCTTCGTTGCCGACTGTCCGGACGCCACGTTTTTCCACCGCGCGGCCTGGCAGGGCTTGATGGAGACGGTATTCGGCCATCGCACCCATTTTCTGTATGCCCGCCGTGCCGGCCGGATCGTGGCCGTGCTGCCGCTGGCCGAGGTGCACAGCCGCTTGTTCGGGCATGCGCTGACCTCGCTGCCTTTTTGCGTCTATGGCGGCATCGCCGGCGACCCGGCGGCCGTGCCGCTGCTCGAGGCCGAGGCGGAGCGCATCGCGTTGGCCCGTGGCGTTCAGCATCTTGAATATCGCAATCTGAGCCCGCGCCACACCGACTGGCCGCGCCAGGACCTCTACGTGACCTTCCGCAAGGCCATCGATCCTGATGTGGAGGCCAACCTGGCCGCCATCCCGCGCAAACAGCGGGCGATGGTGCGCAAGGGCATCAAGAACGGCCTGCTCAGCCAGATCGACCCGGATGTCGAGCGCTTCTTTGCGCTCTATGCGGACAACGTGCGGCGCCACGGCACCCCGGCGCTGCCCAAGCGGTTCTTTGCCGCGTTGATGAGCGCCTTTGGCGAACAGTGCCAGGTCATGACGGTGACCGGTCCGGACGGCCAGCTGCTGTCGAGTGTGCTCAGCTTTTATTTCCGCGACGAAGTGCTGCCTTACTATGCCGGCGACGCGGTGGCGGCACGCGCCCTGGCCGCCAATGATTTCAAGTACTGGGCCTTGATGCAGCACGCCTGCGAGCGCGGTGTGCGCCTGTTCGACTATGGCCGCAGCAAGATTGGCACCGGGCCCTACAGTTTCAAGAAAAACTGGGGCTTCGAGCCGCAGCCGCTGTCGTATGAGTACCGGCTGTACAAGCGCGACGCCGTGCCCCAGAACAACCCCATGAATCCCAAGTACCGGGCCTTCATCGCGATGTGGAAGCGCCTGCCGTTGCCGGTGGCCAATGCGCTGGGCCCGTATATCGTGCGCAATCTGGGGTAAGCATGGACAAGCCGCCGCTGCTCTACCTCGTGCATCGCATTCCGTATCCGCCCAACAAGGGCGACAAGTTGCGGTCGTTTCACATCCTGCGCCATCTGGCTGCGCACTATCGGGTCTTTCTGGCGACCTTTGTCGATCATCCGGACGATCTGCGCCATGTGCAGGCGCTCGATCAATGGTGTGCCGGCGTGCATGCCGTGCGCCTGAACCCGACGCTTGGCCGGATGCGCAGCTTGCGAGGGCTGCTGACCGGTGAGGCGCTCAGCGTGCCCTACTACCGGAACAGCGGCATGGCCGACTGGGTGGGCGAGATGGTCCGCAGCGAGCATATCCGCCAGGCGGTGGTGTTTTCCGGGCCGATGGCGCAATACCTCGAGGGCTTGCCGCTGGCACGCACGGTGATTGATTTTTGCGATGTGGACTCCGCCAAGTGGACCCAGTACGCGGCCTCCCGGCGCGGCCCCATGGCCTGGCTGTATCGCCGCGAGGGGCGTCTGCTGGGGCGCTACGAGCGCCAGTGGGCGCGCCGGGCGGATGTGTCGAGTTTCGTGACGCGGGCCGAGGCCGACCTGTTCCTGGCCGAAGCGCCGCAACTGGCGGATCGGGTGCTGGCGATCGAGAATGGGGTCGATTCCGAGGTGTTCTCCCCCGCCCATGGCGGCGAGCGGCCGTATCGCGGTGGGCAGCCCAATATCGTCTTTGCCGGGGCCATGGACTACTGGCCGAATGTCGATGCGGCGACCTGGTTTGCGCGGGAAGTGATGCCGCGGGTGTGGGTCGAGATGCCCGAGGCCTGCTTCACCATCGTGGGCATGAATCCCACCCCGGCGGTGCGTGCGCTGGCGGCGCCAGGCCGTGTCGTGGTGACCGGGACGGTGCCCGACGTTCGGCCGTATGTCCATCACGCCGACGTGGTGGTGGCGCCACTGCGCGTGGCGCGCGGCATCCAGAACAAGGTGCTCGAGGCGATGTCGATGGGGCGCCCCGTGGTGGTGTCCTCGGCGTCGGCAGCGGGCTTGCGCGGACAGGCCGGTACCAGTCACGAAGTGGCCGACGCCCCGGACGACTATGTCGCCGCGATCCGCCGCTGCCTGGCACCCCAGGCGGCGCAGGCGATGGGGCAGGCGGCACGCCAGACGGTGCTTGAGCACTACGCCTGGGATGCGCATCTGCAGGCGATCCCGAAGGCGTTGTCGGCATCGGTGTCGGCGGTGACGGCATGAGCGCCGTGCCCCGCCGGTTCGACCTCGACGCCGGCCGCGGCGGCATGTGGCCCGTGGCCGTGACCATGCTGGCGGTATGTCTGGTCTGGGCGGCAGCCTACGCGGGCACGATTGGCGACATGGTTGCCATCTGGTCCCGCTCGGACACTTTCGCACACGGCTTTGTCGTGCTGCCCATCTCCATCTATCTCATCTGGTTGCAGCGGGCCAGCCTCGCGGGGCACCGTCCGCAACCCGCAGCGACAGTCCTGCTCCTGCTGGTGCCCGCGGTTGGAGCCTGGCTGATCGGTTCGCTGACCAGCGTCGCGGCCCTGGAGCACCTCGCCGCGGTGACGGTGCTGGTGCTGGCCCTGTGGTGTGTGCTTGGCCATGCATTGTTCCGCGAGTTGGCGTTTCCGCTGTGTTTCCTGATGTTCATGGCGCCGGTTGGCGAGTTCATGGTGCCGGTGCTGATGCATTACACCGCCGAGTTTACGGTGGCTGCGGTACGTGCGTCGGGCGTGCCGGTGTATCAGGAAGGGCTGCAATTCGTGTTGCCCAATGGTCGCTGGTCGGTCGTCGAGGCCTGCAGCGGCATCCGTTACCTGATCGCCTCATTCATGGTCGGGACGCTCTACGCCTATCTCAACTACCAAAGCTTGCGCAAACGGTTGTGGTTTGCCTTGGTGGCCCTGCTCATTCCCATCGTGGCCAACTGGATGCGGGCCTATTTCATCGTCATGTTGGGCTATCTGAGCGACAACGCGCTGGCGGCAGGAGTGGATCACCTCATCTATGGCTGGGTGTTTTTCGGGGTGGTGATCCTGGCCATGTTCTGGGTGGGCAATCGCTGGCGTGATCCCGAGCCGGACGGTGCCATGGTCTTGCCGGTGACGGCAATGTGGCCCGCGCGGCGGGCGATCGGGGGGATGCTGGTCGTTGCCGTGGTGCTGGTTGGTGGCCCGATGCTGGCGGGGGCCGTGGCGCCGGCGGCACGGCAGGTGGCCGTCAGCCTGCCGGCCCTGGCCGCCGAGGCGCCCTGGCAACGTCTGGAGGCCGAGGCCATCGAGTTCCGGCCTGCGTTTGCCGGCTTCCGTGCCGAGCGTACCGACCGCTTTGCCGGTCCGGCGGGTGAGGTCGGGGTGTATCAGGCGTTTTACGCCGAACAGGTCGCCGGCCATGAAATGCTCAGTTCCGACAACCAGATCGTGTCGGGCGAAAAATCGCCCTGGCATGTCGTCGCATCGGCGCAGGAGGATAGCCCGCTCGGTGTTGTGCGCTACGAGCGGCTCAATGGCCCTGGCGGGCCGATCCATGTCTGGCGTTGGTACCAGATTGGCGATGAGGTGCTGACGAACCGGATTCTTGCCAAGCTCCAGTTGTCGTGGGGGCGGCTGACCGGCGCGGGTGACAGCAGTGCGCATATCGTGCTCATGGTCTTCGATGACACGGTCGAATCGGCTCGTGACCGGGCATTTGCCTTCATGGCCGCGCATCGCTCTGCGCTGGCCGCACAGATTGCAGCGGCCTCCGCGGAGGCCGGGCGATGAGTGAGATGCGTGCGCCGCTGGTGGCGCATATCGTCTACAGTTTTCGGATCGGCGGGCTGGAAAACGGGGTGGTCAACCTCATTAATGCGATGCCCGCCTCACGTTATCGGCATGTGGTGATCGCCCTGACCGATTGCGACCCCGATTTTTCGGCCCGCGTACGGCGGCAGGACGTGGACTTCATCTCGCTCAGGCTCCCGCCGGGGCACGGCGTGCGCCATTATCTGACGCTCTACCGGCTGCTGCGGCGCCTTCGGCCAGACATTGTCCACACGCGCAATCTGGCTGCGCTGGAAATGGTGGTGCCGGCCTGGGCGGCCCGTGTGCCGGTCAGGATTCACGGCGAGCATGGCTGGGACAGCAGCGATCCGGGGGGCCGATCACGCAAATATCGGCTGCTGCGGCGCCTCTACGCGCCGTTCGTGACGCATTACATAGCCTTGTCGGTACAGCTTTCGTCATATTTGACCCGCGCCGTAGGTGTCTCGTCGGCCCGCGTGACCCGCATCTGCAATGGTGTGGATGCCCAGCGTTTCGTGCCGGCTGGCCGGCGCGCGGTGGCCCCGGAGGGCTTCGCGAATGACAACTGCGTGGTGTTCGGTACCGTGGGGCGGCTGCAGACGGTGAAGGATCAGGTCACGCTGGTGCGCGCATTCGGGCGCTGGCTGGCCGGCGATGCGCTCGCCAGGCAGTACGCCCGCCTGGTCATCGTGGGTGACGGGCCGCAGCGGGCCGAGGTCGAGGCGGCGATCGCAGCGGCTGATGTTGCCGGGCGGGTGTGGCTGGCCGGGGCGCGGGAGGATGTACCGCAGTTGCTGCAAGGGCTGGATGTATTCGTGCTGCCGTCGAAGGCAGAGGGCATCTCGAACACGCTGCTCGAGGCGATGGCGTCGGGGTTGCCGGTGATTGCCACTGATGTGGGCGGCAACAGCGAGCTGGTGGTGCCCGACTCGACCGGTTGCCTGGTGCCGGCTGAGGATCCCGCAGCCATGGCCGAGGCCATGCAGGCCGTGTTTCATGATCCCGAGCGGCGCCGGGCACAGCGCGTGGCAGCGCGGCGGCGCGTCGAAGCGGAGTTCAGCCTCGACGCCATGGTGGATCGGTATATGGCGGTCTATGACAGAATGTTGGTGCGCGCCGGCCAGGCGGTGGCCGCGGCGGGCTGACAACGCAACGGAAGCGATTTTATGTGCGGCATTGCCGGTCTGTTTGATCTGGAAGGGCGGCGGGAGTTTTCGCGTGAGCTGGTGACGCGAATGAGCGACGTCCAGTACCACCGCGGGCCGGACGAGGGCGGCTATCACTTCGAGCCCGGGGTGGCGCTCGCCCATCGTCGCCTGTCGATCATCGACCTGGCCACCGGACAGCAGCCGCTGTTCAACGAAGATCACACCGTCGCCGTGGTGTTCAATGGCGAAATCTACAACTACCAGTCGCTGGTGCCGGAACTGCAGGCGCTGGGGCATGTGTTTCGCACCCACAGCGATACGGAAGTCATCGTGCATGCCTGGGAGGCCTGGGGCGAAGCCTGCGTTGAGCGATTCCGCGGCATGTTCGCGTTCGCGCTGTGGGATCGCAACCGCCAGACGCTGTTCCTTGCGCGCGACCGGCTGGGTGTGAAGCCCTTGTTCTATGGTGTGATGAGCGACGGCAGTTTTGCCTTCGGTTCCGAACTGAAAGTGCTCATGGCCCACCCCGGGCTGGATCGCCGGATCGATCCGCTGGCCGTCGAAGAGTATTTTGCGCTCGGCTATGCGGCCGAACCGCGCACCATCTTCAAGGGCGCGGCCAAGCTCGACCCCGGCCACACGCTGACCTTGCGGCGCGGCCAGCCGATACCGGCAAGCCGGCCGTACTGGGATGTCCGTTTCACGCTGGACAACCCGATCAAGCTCGATGACGCCGTTGCCGAACTCAACGAGCGGCTGCACGAGTCGATCCGCCTGCGCATGATCTCCGAGGTGCCGCTGGGCGCCTTCCTGTCCGGCGGGGTGGATTCCAGCGCCGTGGTGGCGACCATGGCGGACCTGTCGTCCGGGCCGGTCAATACCTGCTCGATCGCGTTCGACGACCCGGCCTTCAACGAGTCCGAATTTGCCAGAATGGTGGCCGACCGCTACCACACCAACCACCATGTCGAAACCGTCATGTCCGACGATTTCGACCTCATCGACAAGCTCTCGTCGCTCTACGACGAGCCCTATGCCGACAGTTCCGCGATTCCTACCTACCGTGTGTGCGAGCTGGCCCGCAAGCATGTCACGGTGGCCTTGTCGGGCGATGGCGGTGACGAGAGCTTTGGCGGCTACCGGCGCTACCGCCTGCACCTGATGGAGCAGCGCATGCGCGACGCCATGCCGCTGGGGTTCCGCCGGCCGGTCTTCGGTGCGCTCGGCCAGCTCTACCCCAAGGCAGACTGGGCGCCGCGCATGTTCCGCGCCAAGACCACCTTTCAGGCGCTCGCGCGGGATGCCGTGGAGGCCTACTTCCACTCCGTCTCGATCCTGCGCAACGACCTGCGCAGCCAGGTGTTTTCGGACAGTTTCCGCCGCGAGCTCGGCGGCTACAACGCGCTCGATGTGTTCCGTCGCCACGCTGGTAACGCCCAGACCGACGACCCGCTGGCGCTGATTCAATATCTCGACCTCAAGACCTATCTGGTGGGCGACATCAACACCAAGGTCGACCGCGCCAGCATGGCCCATTCGCTCGAGGTACGTGAGCCACTGATGGACCATCCGCTGGTCGAATGGCTCGCCGGCCTGCCCAACGACCTCAAGATCCGCGGTCAAGAGGGCAAGTTCCTGTTCAAGAAATCGCTCGAGCCGGCGCTGCCCAGTGATGTGCTGTATCGCCCCAAGATGGGGTTTGCGGTGCCGCTGGCGCGCTGGTTCCGCGGGCCGCTCAAGGATCGGGTCCGCGAGCGGCTGACGGGCGAGGTGATGGCAGGCTGCGGCATGTTCGACATGGACCAGCTGGCACGGCTCGTGGCGGACCATCAATCCGCTCGACGGGACTACAGCGCTCCGTTGTGGACCCTGATGATGTTCGAGTCCTTCCTGCGAAACTTGGAATCAAACGTGGCGCCGCTGACCGGGCGACATGTTGAGGCGCCTTCTCATGGCTGAGCGTGAGCTGGCGCTGTTTCTGTGCCGCGAATCCGTCGATGTTGCCTTGCGTGCCATAGACGCATTGCGTGTCGCGTGTTTGCGTGCAGGAGGCGATAGTGAGGTACATCTCCTGATCAATGGCAACCCCGCACTTGGTGCGGCGTTGGCTGCCACACTGCCGGCGCGAAGAGAGTCGCTGACATTGCGTGCCTGGAGCCTTCCGTTGGCCGACAAGGCGGCTGCCTGGAATGGCTATGTACACAAGATCAGCGCTGGAGCGCCTTACCAGCATTTCGTTGATGGCTACGTGTTGCTGTACCCGGACGCGATATGCCGATTGGAGTCTGCGCTGTCTGATGACCCGTTCGCCTGGGCCGCGGCGGGTGTGCCTACCATTGGCCGTTCGGCGTCTGCGCTCCGTGCGGCGATGCTCGAGCACGGAGGCTTGCACGGCAATTTTCACGGACTACGCGGCGAAATTGTTATGCGCCTTCGCGAGAATGGTGTCCGCCTGCCGATTGGCCTCTACCGAGTCGACGGTGTGGTGGGGGCGTTCTTGTGCTTCAGTCTGGACCCGGCTCAGCACGAATGGCAGGCTGAACGTATCCGAGTTGTCGATGGTGCGAGTTGGGATGTGGCCCGCGCCTGCGCTCGCTGGCACCCGCGTGAACTGGCAGTGATGCTGCGCCGGCGGGTGCGTCAGGCCCAGGGTCGGTTGGAAAATGCTGCCATCCATAGGCATCTTGCGGTCGAACGGCGCTCGCCTGCGCAACTGCCAGAAACTGTCGAACAACTTGTCGGAGACTGGGTACGTACGCAGCCCGCGGAATGCACCCGTGAGTTGAAGCGTGATCCACTGTGCCGGCTTGCGTTGGGACGTTTGCGCGCTCCGCAGGCGCGCACACTCGTCGGGCTGGCGCCGCATTCTCTGCAATTGCGAGGCTGATATAGGTATCCGATGCGAATTCTGCACATCCTCGATCATTCCATCCCCCTGCACAGCGGCTACACCTTCCGCACAGCCAACCTGCTGCGGGAGCAGCGGGCGCTCGGGTGGGAAACCCATCATCTGACCTCGCCCAAGCAAGGCCGCTGCGAGGCTGCCTCCGAAGAGGTCGACGGTCTGCTGTTCCACCGTACTGCCGTGCCCGGCGTAAGCTGGCCGGTGCTGGGCGAGATGGTGCTGATGAAGGCCATCGAGCAGCGGCTTGATACGCTGGTGGCCGAGATTCGGCCGGATATCCTGCATGCGCATTCGCCCGTGCTCAACGCACTGCCGGCGCTGCGCGTCGGGCGCCGCCACGGCATTCCGGTGGTGTACGAGGTGCGCGCCTTCTGGGAGGACGCCGCGGTCGACCACGGCTCGACCCAGGAGGGCAGCGTGCGCTACCGGCTGACGCGGGCGCTGGAGACCCATGCGCTGCGCAACGTCGATCATGTGTTCACCATCTGCGAAGGTTTGCGCAACGACATGCTCGGGCGCGGCATCGCGGCCGACAAGGTGACGGTTATTCCCAATGCGGTCGACGTGCGCCAGTTCCAGCCCTCCGGCGTGCCCGATGCCGTGCTCAAGGCCGAGCTGGGGCTCGACGGTTGCGAGGTGGTCGGCTTCATCGGCTCGTTCTACGCCTATGAGGGGCTCGATCTGCTGCTGGCGGCCTTTCCGCAGATGCTGCAGCGCCGTTCCGACCTGCGCCTGCTGCTGGTCGGCGGCGGCCCGCAGGAAGCGCGCCTGAGGGCGCAGGCCGAGGCGCTCGGCGTGGCGGACAAGGTGGTGATGCCCGGCCGCGTGCCGCATGCTGAGGTCAATCGCTACTACGACCTGATCGACGTGCTGGCTTACCCGCGCCACAGCATGCGCCTGACCGAACTGGTGACGCCGCTCAAGCCGCTCGAGGCCATGGCCCAGGGACGGATCTTCGTCGCCTCGGATGTCGGTGGCCACCGCGAGCTGATCCGCGATGGCGAGACCGGTGTGCTGTTCCCGGCCGGCAATGCCGCCGCGCTGGCGGACGCGATCGGTGTGTTGTTCGATCGGCGCGACCAATGGGGCGCCATGAGTGTCGCCGGCCGCCGCTTTGTCGAAGAGGTGCGCAACTGGAAGAACAGCGTGGCCAACTACGTGCCGGTGTACCAGCGCCTGGCGGCGACCGCGTCGGCATGAGTTTCGCGGATCTGCATATCGCCCTGGTCGGGCCGCTGCCGCCGCCGGCGGGCGGCATGGCCAACCAGACGCGCCAGCTCGCGGAGCTGCTGCGCGGCGACGGGGCGCATGTCACCCTGGTGCAGACCAATGCCGCCTACCGTCCGCGCTGGATCGGCGGCGTGCCGGGCCTGCGCGCGGTCTTTCGCCTGGTGCCCTATCTGCGGTCCCTGTGGCTGGGCTGCGGTCGCAGTGATGTGATGCACCTGATGGCAAATTCGGGCTGGTCCTGGCATCTGTTCGCCATGCCGGCCATCCTTGTCGCGCGGCTGCGCGGTGTGCCGGTGGTAGTGAACTACCGGGGCGGCGAAGCGGGCAGCTTCCTTGCCCGGTCGGCCGGCTTGGTGCGGCTGGCGATGCGCCAGGCGGCGGCGTTGGTGCTGCCTTCCGGCTATCTCCTGGCGGTGTTTCAGGGCCATGGCATGGCGGGGCTGGTGGTGCCCAACATCATCGACATGGCACGCTTCCATCCGGCCGCCGAGCCGCGCGCCGGCCAGGCGCCGCATCTGGTGGTGGCGCGCAATCTGGAAGGCATCTACGGGGTGGACGTCGCGCTGCGGTCCTTTGCGCAGATCCGCGAAGTGCAGTCGACGGCGACCTTGTCGATTGCCGGCAGTGGCCCCGAGCTGGCCAGTCTGCAGGCGCTGGCTCAGGCCTTGGGCGTGTCGGCGGCGGTGCGTTTCACTGGCCGGCTGGACCGCGACGCGATGGCTGCGCTGTACCGCTCGGCCGATGTGACGATCAATGCCAGCCGGGTGGACAATATGCCGAACTCGGTGCTCGAGGCACTGGCCTGCGGCGTGCCGGTGGTATCCACGAACGTGGGGGGCGTGCCCTACATCGTCGAGGACGAGGTGAATGCGTTGCTGGTGCCGCCCGATGCGCCGGCGCCGATGGCGCAGGCGGTGCTGCGCTTGCTGGCAGATGAAGCGCTGCGCCGGCGCCTGGTCGAGGCCGGCCGGGCCGAGGTGGTGCGCTATCAATGGGCGAGGGTCAGTGCCCAATGGCTGGCGGTGTACCAGCGTGCGCTCGGGCGTTTGCCCGCCACTGGCGGGACGGTGGGGGAGGCGAGGCCATGAGCCTGTACACGCGTTTGGTGTCCAACATCCTTTTTCCGCTGCAGGAACGCCTGAAGGGGCACGACACGGTGCGTATCCATCGTGCCATGGAGGCTTCGCAATGGTGGCCGCCCGAACGAATCGCCGGTTTTCAGGCCGAGCGGCTGCGCGCCTTCCTGGCGGATGTAGGCGGGCATGTGCCTTACTACCGCCAGGTGTTTGCCGACGCGGGGCTGATCCCTGCCGAAGTGAGCGGTCCGGCGGACCTGCTGCGCCTGCCGTTTCTCACCAAGTCCTTGATCCGCGCGCATACCGACGATCTGCGCGCCAGCGACGCGCGCGGCCTGTCGCGCTTCAACACCGGTGGCTCCAGCGGCGAGCCGCTGATCTTCTTCATCGGCGACGAGCGGGTGAGCCACGATGTGGCGGCCAAGTGGCGGGCCACGCGCTGGTGGGATGTGGACATCGGCGATCGCGAGATCGTGGTGTGGGGCTCGCCGATCGAGCTGGGGGCGCAGGACCGGGTGCGCCAGCTGCGCGATGCGCTGATGCGCACCGAGCTGATGCCGGCCTTCGAGATGTCCGACGCCAAGCTCGACGGCTTCGTCGCCCGCATCCGCGCGCGCCGGCCGGCGATGCTGTTCGGCTATCCGTCGGCGATCAGCCACATCGCCCGCCACGCCGAGAAGCGCGGCGTGCGACTCGACGATCTGGGGGTGCGGGTGGTGTTCGTGACCTCTGAGCGGCTCTACGACCATCAGCGCGAGTGCATCGAGCGTCTGTTCGGCTGCCCGGTGGCCAATGGCTACGGCGGGCGCGACGCGGGCTTCATCGCGCACCAGTGTCCGTCGGGCAGCATGCACATCACGGCCGAAGACATCATCGTCGAGATCGTCGACCCGGCCGGGCAGGTGCTGCCGCCCGGCCAGTCCGGCGAGATCGTGGTCACGCACCTGGCGACGCGGGATTTCCCGTTCATCCGCTATCGCACTGGCGACATCGGCATGCTCGACGATACGCCCTGCGCCTGTGGCCGCGGTCTGCCGGTACTCAAGGAGATCCAGGGCCGCAGTACCGACTTCGTGATCGCCATGGACGGGACCGTGATGCACGGCCTGTCCTTGATTTATGTATTGCGCGATATTCCCGGTGTTCGGGCGTTCAAGATCGTGCAGGAGTCGCTGACCCTTACGCGCGTTCAGGTGGAGCCGGGCGAGACGTTTTCCGAGGGTGATGTGCAGGCCATTCGCAACGGCCTGCAGGCGCGGTTGGGGGCGTCGGTCGAGATCGTGGTCGATCAAGTGGCGCAGATTGCGCCCGAGCGCTCGGGAAAATTCCGCTATGTGATTAGCAAGGTGGCTGAATGAGCCTCGGAAAGGGCCAAGGAGTTTCGCTGTGAGGGATCTGGCAGTCACTGCCATGTTTGTGATCGCCGCGTTTGCGGCGATCCGGCGGCCGTACTACGGCGCCCTGCTGTGGGTGTGGATCGGTCTGATGAACCCGCACCGGCTGGGCTGGGGCTTTGCCTACGACCTGCCGTTTGCCTTGGCTTCGGTGGCGGTACTCCTGCTGGGGATGCTGTTTGCTCCGCGCGATGTTCGCTGGCAAGGAGGGGCGCCGGCGGTGATGTTGATCGTCATGATCCTGTGGATGACGCTGACCTCGTTTACCGCCATCTTGCCAGAACCGAGTCAGGACAAGCTGGTCGAGGTACTCAAGGTGCTCGGCATGACCCTGGTGGTCGGGGCGCTGATTGCCAACCGTGAGCAGATCTTCGGCCTTCTGTGGGTAGTGGTTGGCTCGATCGCCTTTTTTGGAGTCAAGGGGGGCATTTTTACGCTCGTTCATGGCGGTGCATTTCGTGTGTGGGGGCCGCCATCGAGTCTTATCAATGGCAACAATGAATTGGCGCTGGCGCTCATCATCACCATTCCCTTCCTGTATTTTCTGGCCAATCAGGCCACCTTGGCACGCGAATTCATCCTGGTGCGCCGCATTCCGGAAAAATGGTTGCGGCGCGGCCTGTTCCTTTCGATCCTGCTGTGTGCTGTGGCTGCCATCGGCAGTCATTCCCGCGGCGCGCTGCTGGCGATTGTCGCCATGTTGATCATGCTGTGGTGGCGCAGCCGAGCAAAGATGTCGATGGGGTTCCTCATGCTGATCCTCACGCCGTTCGTCCTGTTATTGATGCCGGAAGAATGGTTTTCGCGCATGGGGACCATCGAAACGTATGACGAGGATCTGTCGGCGTTGGGCCGCCTCAATGCCTGGCACATGGCGGTCAATATTGCTAACGACCGGATCTTTGGTGCCGGATTCGCCACGGCGTCACCGGTGGTGTTCGACGCCTACGCCCCCAATCCGGACTGGGTGCTGGTGGCGCACAGCATCTATTTCCAGGTACTGGGTGACCACGGCTACATCGGACTGGGCCTCTATCTGCTGTTCTGGGTGCTGACCTACCGGACGGCCGGCCGGCTCGCTGCGATGGCTGATCTCGGTCCGCGTTTCGCGTGGGTGGCCCAACTCGGCAATATGTCCAAAGTCAGCTTGGTCGGGTTCGCTGTCGGCGGTGCCTTCCTCAGCCTGGCCTATTGGGACATGCCGTACTATGTGATGATCATCCTGCTAGCGACCGAGCGCTATGCCAAGGAGGTTATGACCAAGGCGCCCGATGCTGTTGTTCAGACGACCGAAGCGGATGGGCTGACGGGCGGCCCGCAACAGCGCTCGTCGTCGGCTGTGCTGGGGTGACGGCTCGATGCTGATAGGTCCGTCGATCCGGATTGCCAGCGCCCGCGGTGGCGAGTCGCGGCTGAGTATCTTCCTGTTCCACCGGGTGCTTCCCGCGCCGGACCCCTTGTTTCCCGGCGAAGTGGATGTCGCTGCCTTCGACCGGATGGTGGGCTGGATCTCTCGCTGGTTCCAGGTACTGCCGCTGCCCGACGCCCTGCGCCGCCTGCGCGAGGGGCGCCTGTCGGCCGGCTCGGCCGCGATTACCTTCGATGACGGCTATGCCGACAATCTGACCCATGCGCTGCCCATCCTGCTGCGCCATCAGGCGAGCGCCACGCTGTTCGTCGCTACCGGCTTTCTTGACGGCGGGCGCATGTGGAACGACACGCTGATCGAATCGGTGCGGCGCACCCCACTGGCCCAGATTGATCTTTCCGCGATCGGGATGGCCGCCGTGCCGACCGGCGGCGATGCCGACAAGCGGCAGGCGATCGAGGCGCTCATCCCGCGCCTCAAGCATCTGCCGCCCGAGCAGCGTCAGGCGCAGGTGGCTGCCGTGGCGCGGGCCTCGCAGGCCGTCCTGCCCGACGACCTGATGCTGCGCAGCGCCCAGCTGAAGGCCTGGCGGCGGGCCGGTATGGATGTCGGTGCCCACACCGTAAATCATCCAATCCTGTCGAAAACCGCGCCGGCGGCGGCGCGTCAGGAGATGGCCGACAGCAAGGCGGTGCTCGAATCGCTTCTGGGTGAGCGCATCGGGCTGTTTGCCTACCCCAACGGCAAGCCGGGACAGGACTACCAGCCGGAGCACGCCCGCATGGCGGCCGAGCTTGGTTTCGATGCCGCGCTGTCCACCGCCTGGGGTGCGGCACGGCGCGACAGCGACCCCTTCGAGTTGCCGCGCTTTACGCCGTGGGACCGCACCCGGCTCCGTTTCGGCCTGCGTCTGGTGCAGAACCTGCTGAGCAGCTGAACACCTACGGATAGAACGGAAACACCCGCGGCACCAACCACAGGACGACGGCGGCATAGACGATCGCCACCGGCGTCCCGGTACGCACAAAATCCACTACCCGGTAGCGCCCCGGCGAATACACCATCAGGTGGGTCTGGTAGCCGAAGGGGATGAGGAAGCCCGCACTGGCGCCGTAGGCGACCAGCATCACGAAAGGCGTTGGGTCGGCGTCGAAGGCGCGTGCCGTCGACAGCGCGATGGGGAACGCCAGCGCTGCGGCCGCGTTGTTGGTGACCACTTCGGTCAGCACCACGGTCAGCAGGTAGATGCCGGCAAAGGCTCCCCAGATGCCGAGGTGGCCGAAGCTTGAGGCCACAAAGCCGGAGATGAGTGCGGCACCGCCCGAGGTCTCCAGCACATGGGCGATGGCCAGGGCGGCGCCGATGACCAGGATCAGCTCGAACGGAAAGCGCCGACGGATCTCCGCCATCGACAGCAGCCCGCCGGCCAGGAAGGCGCCGAGCAGTACCAGCAGCCCGGCAAACAGCGGCAGCCAGCCGGCCGCGGCGGCGATGATCACGGCGGCGAAACCGCCGACCACCCAGCGTGTCTGTGGCGTGGTCAGCTTGGGGTGCAGCGGCGCGCCGCCAACCCGGTGGAAATTGCGGGCCAGGTTGCGGTGCTGCGCAAAGTCGGCGCCGACGGCCAGCAGCAGGGCGTCGCCGACGCGCAACGGGATGCGGCCGAGCTGCCCGGTCAGGCGCTTGTCGCCACGGCGGATGCCGACCACGCCGGCGTCGAACATAGTGCGAAAATCCACCTCGCGCAGGGTCCGGTTGGCCAGTTCCGAATCACTGGCGATGACGACCTCGACCAGATTGGAGCGCAGCAGGTCGTCGGCGCGGGTGCCGAACACCTGCAGGCCGGGGAAGCGTTCGATCACCTGCATCTTTTCCACTTCGCCAGTGAAGATCAGCACGTCGTCGGCGTGGAGGATCTCCTCCGGCGACACCGGCGAGATCAGCCGCGCCTCACGCAGGATCTCGACCAGGAACAGGCCGTCGAGGTTGCGCAACTTGTTGGCCTCGATGCTGCGTCCGATCAGCGGCGAGCCCGCCGTCAGGCGCGCTTCCACAAAATAGGCCTGGCGGGCGGCGGCGTCGTCGCCGTTGCGTACCGGCAGCCAGCGGGAAACCAGGGTCAGGCAGACGATGCAGGCGAGGGCGACCGGGATGCCGACGGCGCTCATCTGGAACATCGAGATGCCCGGCAGCCCGGCACGCTCGGCGAAGGAATTGACGACCAGGTTGGTCGAGGTGCCAACCAGCGTGGTGATGCCGCCGAGCACCGCGGCGTAGGACAGCGGCAGCAGCAGGCGCGAGGCCGGGTGGTGGCGTTGGCGCGAGATGGTGCCCAGCAGGGTGCTGACCACCGCGGTGTTGTTCAGGAACGCCGAGCACGCCGCCGTCACCAGGCAGAGGCGGAGGGTGGCGAGGCGCTCGCTACCCTTGAGCAGGGTGTCGGAGATGCGTTCGATCAGGGGGGCGCGCTCGAGCACCAGGGAGACCAGCAGCAACAGCAGCAGCACGGCCAGGCCGGGGTTGGCATAGCTTTCGAGCAGGTCGCGTTCGCTGATCAGACCCAGCAGGTGGTAGGCGCCGGCCCAGCCACAGAACAGCAGTGCCGGCGAGAAACGCCCGTGGATGAGCAGCGCCACCAGCGCAGCAAGCGACAGCAGTACCCAGGTGGCGGTCATGGGGGGAATGCTCAGCTCGCCATGCCGGCGGCGACAAAATGCGGGTTGGCGAAATCGGGCTTGCCGTAACGCAGCGGCGCGCCGTCGATCTCGGTGAGCTGCCCGCCGGCGGCGGCCAGCACGGCATGGCCGGCGGCGATGTCCCATTCCATGGTTCGGCCCAGGCGCGGGTAAAGATCGGCCTCGCCGGCGGCGATGAGGCAGATCTTGAGCGAGGAGCCGGCGCCGCGCAGCTCGGCCACCTTGCGCCCGGCCAGGAAGGCGTCGAGCGCGGCCGCGTCGCCATGCGAGCGGCTGGCCACCACGGTCAGCCCGGCCTCGGGTACGGTGCGCACCGCGATCGGGCGGCGGCAGTCAGCGTCCTCGACGAAGGCGCCGTGGCCGACCGTACCGGCAAACAGCCGGCCCAGCGCCGGTGCCAGTACTACGCCGAGCGTCGGCTGGTCGTTTTCGACCAGCGCGATGTTGACCGTGAATTCGCCGTTGCGGCTGATGAACTCCTTGGTGCCGTCGAGCGGGTCGACCAGCCAGAAGCGCTCGGCCACGCTTGGCACCTTGCCGGCGGCGACGGCCTCTTCGGCGACGATGGGCGTGCCCGGCAGCAGCGCGGCCAGCGCCGGCAGAATCAGCGCTTCGGCGCGCTCGTCGGCCTCGGTGACGGGGGACTGGTCCGCCTTGCCGCGCACTGAAAAGTCTGTGCGGTAGATGGACATGATTACTTCGCCGGCGTCGCGGACGATGGGCAGCAGGCGGTCGAGCAGGGCGGGGCGGTCGAGCATGGCAGGGTCCGGTGGGGTGTCGTTATTTGCGCGGTTAATTATTTAACACTGATTGCCGGCAAATAAATGTTTAATATATCACCATGCCAAGCCGATGGAACTGCCCATGCCGCGCCGACTGACCGGTGACGCCCTGAACCGGGCGCGACGCCGGGCGGTCGAGTTGCGCCGGCAGGGGCGGACGCTGGCCCAGGTCTCGGCCGCTACCGGCCTGTCGGTACCCACCGTGGTGGCCGCCGCCAAGGCCTTCGCGCAGGGGGGCTGGGCGGCCGTGGATGTGCGCCCGCAAGGGCGGCCGGTGGGCAGCGGCCGGGCCATCGACAAGGCGCGTGAGGACGAGATTCGCACGACCTTGCTGGCGACGGCGCCGGAAGCGGCGGGCGAGCCCGCCGGTCTGTGGCAGCATCAGGCGGTGGCGCGCTGGCTGGTGCGGGCGTTCGGCATCGACCTGGGCGAGCGCACCGTGGCGCGCTATGTGGCGAGCTGGGGCATCGATCCGCCGGACTGGCAGCGGGAGCTGCGCGATGCCGGCGAAGCTCGCGCCGGCGAGTCGGCAGTGCGGGCCCGTCTGTGGTGCGGTGAGCAGCGGCTGGATGCGACACGCACGGTACTGTTCGCGCGCGGCCCGCGTGGCCGCTTGTACTGGCGCATCGTGCCGCTGCCGCTGCAGGCGGCGGCGGTGGTCGATTTTCTTCAGCGCCTGTGCGCACTGGCGGCGCGACCGCTGCAGGTGCATTGGGTGGGCGCCGACGTGACGCAGGTCGGCGCGGTGGCCGACTGGCTGGCGGGGCATACGGCGGCGCTCGAGCTGCGGCGCCATCGGGTGCCCGAGCGGCCGGCGGCACTCACGTATGATTCGGACAACACGGCGCCGGCGCATCCGGCCGACGCCGATCAACAGGGTTTGCGCAAGAGGACAACCATGACACTGACCCATCTGCAACGGCTCGAAGCCGAGAGCATCCACATCATGCGTGAGGTGGTGGCCGAGGCCGACAACCCGGTCATGCTGTATTCGATCGGCAAGGACAGCGCAGTGATGCTGCACCTGGCGATGAAGGCCTTCTACCCGGCCAAGCCGCCGTTTCCGCTGCTGCATGTGGATACGCGCTGGAAATTCCGCGACATGTACGCCTTCCGCGACAAGATGGTGAAGGAGCTGGGCCTCGACCTGCGGGTGCACATCAACCCCGAGGGCGTCGAGAAGGACATCAACCCCTTCACCCACGGCTCGGCCATTCACACCGACATCATGAAGACCGAGGGCCTCAAGCAGGCGCTCGACATGTACGGCTTTGACGCGGCCTTTGGCGGGGCGCGGCGCGACGAGGAAAAGTCGCGCGCCAAGGAGCGCATCTTCTCCTTCCGCACCGCCGCCCACCGCTGGGATCCGAAGGCGCAGCGCCCCGAGCTGTGGAAGCTCTACAACGCGCGCAAGCACAAGGGCGAGTCGATGCGCGTCTTTCCGCTGTCGAACTGGACCGAGCTGGACATCTGGCAGTACATCTACCTCGAGGACATCCCCATCGTGCCGCTGTACTACGCGGCCGAGCGCCCGGTGGTCGAGCGCGACGGCGCGCTGATCATGGTCGACGACGAACGCATGCCGCTCAAGGCCGGCGAGGTGCCGATGATGCGCAAGGTGCGTTTCCGCACCCTGGGTTGCTATCCGCTCACCGGTGCGGTGGAGTCCGAAGCCGACACCTTGCCGGCGATTATTCAAGAGATGCTGCTCACCAAGACCTCTGAGCGGCAGGGCCGGGTGATTGATCACGATTCGGCCGCGTCCATGGAAAAGAAAAAGCAGGAGGGGTACTTTTAATGGCCCACGTATCCGACCTCATCGCCTCCGACATCGGCGAATACCTGCGCAGCCACGAGCACAAGAGCCTGCTGCGCTTCATCACCTGCGGCAGCGTGGATGACGGCAAGAGCACCCTGATCGGGCGTCTGCTGTTCGAATCCAAGATGCTGTTCGAAGACCAGATGGCCGCGGTCGAGGCCGACTCGAAGAAGTACGGCACCCAGGGCGAGGACATCGACTTCGCACTGCTGGTCGATGGCTTGGCCGCCGAGCGCGAGCAGGGCATCACCATTGACGTGGCCTATCGCTTCTTCTCGACCGACAAGCGCAAGTTCATCGTCGCCGACACCCCGGGGCATGAGCAATACACCCGCAACATGGTGACCGGCGCCTCGACCGCCGACGTGGCCATTTTGATGGTGGACGCGCGCAAGGGCATCCTCACCCAGACCCGACGCCACAGCTACCTGGTGTCGCTGATCGGCATCCGCCACATCGTGGTGGCGATCAACAAGATGGACCTGGTCGACTACTCGGAAAAGACCTACCGCAAGATCGTCGAGGACTACCGCGACTTCGCCGCCCAGATCGGCATCGAGGACGTCACCTTCATCCCGCTGTCGGCCTTCAAGGGCGACAACATCATCGCCCCCAGCGAGCGCCTGCCTTGGTACCACGGCACCACGCTGATGGGCTATCTCGAAACCGTCGAGATCGACGAAGAGCGCATGCAGAAGGCGCCGTTCCGCCTGCCGGTGCAGTGGGTGAACCGCCCCAATCTCGACTTCCGCGGCTTTGCCGGCACGGTGTCCAGCGGCATGATCCAGCCCGGCGACCGCGTGCGCGTGCAGCCCTCGGGCAAGGAGAGCACGGTGGCGCGCATCGTGACGCACGACGGCGACCTGCCGCAGGCCGTGGCCGGCCAGTCGGTGACGCTGACCCTCGCCGACGAAATCGACATCTCGCGCGGCGACGTGATCTCCATCGCCGAGCACCCGGCCAGCTCGGCCGACCAGTTCGAGACCACCGTCGTCTGGATGCACGACGAGCCGCTGCTGCCCGGCCGCGCCTACCTGCTCAAGATCGGCACCAAGATGGTCACGGCGACGGTCACCGAAATCAAGTACCAGGTGAACGTCAACACCATGGAACACATCGCCGCCAAGAAGCTCGACCTCAACGGCATCGCGGTGTGCAATCTCAGCCTGGATCGCCAGATCGCCTTCGACGCCTATGCCGACAACCGCGACACCGGCGCCTTCATCCTGATCGACCGCCTGAGCAACAACACCGTCGGCGCCGGCATGATCCACTTCGCCCTGCGCCGCTCGCACAACATCCACATGCAGCATGTGGACGTCGACAAGGCCGCGCGCGGCGGCATGAAGGGCCAGAAGCCCTGCCTGCTGTGGTTCACCGGCCTGTCGGGCGCGGGCAAGTCGGCGATCGCCAACATGGTCGAGAAAAAGCTCCACGCCATGGGCCGCCACACCTACCTGCTCGACGGCGACAACGTGCGCCACGGCCTCAACAAGGATCTGGGCTTTACCGACGCCGATCGCGTCGAGAACATCCGCCGCGTCGCCGAAGTGGCCCGGCTGATGGTCGATGCCGGTCTGATCGTCATCACAGCCTTCATCTCCCCCTTCCGCTCCGAGCGGCGCATGGCGCGCGGCCTGGTGGAAGAGGGCGAGTTCCTCGAAGTGTTTGTCGACACCCCGCTCGAAGTGGCCGAAGAGCGCGATCCGAAGGGGCTCTACAAGAAGGCGCGGCGCGGCGAGCTGAAGAACTTCACCGGTATCGACTCGCCGTACGAGGCGCCGGAGGAGGCGGAGGTCCGGTTGAAGACGGTGGATAGTTCGGTGGAGGCGTCGGCGGATCAGGTGATTGAGGTGCTGAAACGGAAGGGCATGATCAGTGCCGGATAGATATCCTCCGCGAGGGATTCAGACCGGTTTTCGTTGCACACGAGAAGATGCGGACGGTACGGATAGAGAATAATGTTCGGAACTTTCCGCACCCTTCTTGCCTTTGCCGTCGTCGCTGATCACCTCGGGGGTGTCCCCGGGACAGGAGCCTATGCGGTGTTTGGCTTCTATGTGTTGAGCGGCTACTTGATGACGATGATCCTGCATGAAACATATGGATACTCGGCGTCCGGCTTCGTCCGATACGCGCTGAATCGCTGGCTCAGAATTTTTCCGGTCTACTATGTCGCCCTTGGTGTGTCCTTGGTCCTTGTTCTGGTTCTTGGAGATGAGGTTTCCCGGACGTTTCACAAGAGCATCGGGGTCCCCCAGGGAGCAGGCGACATTCTTAGAAATGCGGCTCTGTTTCTTTCTTTTGATACGGAGACTCGATTGGTCGCGCCCGCTTGGGCGCTGACGATCGAGTGTGTGTTTTATGTGTTGATCGGTCTGGGTGCGTCTCGCTTCTATTGGGGGACAATAGCGTGGCTGGGCTTGAGCGTTGCCTACTCGACATACTTGTTTTTGGGCGATGCGCCATGGAGTTATCGCTACTTCACCGTTGCTGCTGCGTCTTTGCCCTTTTCATTGGGTGCGGCGGTTTATCATGTGAGAAAAAGGCATTTCCGAATGGCCATGTCGGATCGGTCGAAGAACGGAATGCTTGCTGTCGTGGTGGGCGGAATTTGCGTTAACTATGCGCTGAGTGCTGCTCTTGAACTCACCGAGTTGATGGGGATTCCGTTCTACATCAATCTCGTTCTGATGGCATTGTTGATTGCGAATCTCGCTTCACATCGCGATGCCGTGCTCGTTGATGGCTCAGTCGATAAGCGTATTGGCGACATGAGCTACCCGGTCTACCTCCTTCACTATCAGGCCGGGTTGATTGTTTGGTTGGCAACTCCGCTTGAGCGGGGCGATCTGCGGCTGTTCTTTGCTTCGTCGGTTGTTGTTGTATTGCTGGCTTATGTAGCCAATCGGATTGTCGAAAATCCGATCAATCGAATTCGAAACAAGCTCAGGCCGGCAGGGCATGTTCTGTAGGGGAAGTGTCGGCACTTCGTTCAAGCGCCGGATCGAATATGTGGCGTGATGCAGTGGTTATGCACGCCTTTTGAACTAGTTGTTCTGCTCGGCGCTTCAGCTAGCAGGCCCGAGCGAGGATTGTTGTTATTTTTCAGCGGTGACAACAAGCTGATAATACTTCATGTCGTTTGCCCACGGTCCCAGCAAAGGAAGTAAAGCCTTTGTTTTTCGACCGGAGTCCCAGTAAGGATTGATTCCCTCTGTTCTCCTGATCGAAAAACCAGCGTTCTTGATGGTCCGTTCGATGCTCTTCTGTGTAAAAAACCTCAGGTGGGTGTCATCAAGGATTCCCTTCTCGGTGTACTTCCAGTCTTTTGCAAAGAGAAGATTCTTGATGTTTTCAATGTAACGGACATTGGGGACGCAGCAGACCAGCGTGCCTCCGGGCTTGAGCTTCTGCTTGGCCAGCCTAAGCGGTTCCATGGGCTCTGGAAAATGCTCCAGACTGTCGTTGAATGTGACAGCGTCGAAATATTCATCAGGGATCGGCGATTTTTCAGTAAAAAAATCGATAATGACTCTGTCAAGAAGTGCTTCGGCTTTCCGGGCGGCTTCGCCTACTGGTTCAATACCCCAAACTTGAGCGTGTGTTTCCTTGCGTACGATCGCGCCAAACTCTCCCGACGCGCAGCCGATGTCCAACAAGGTGCCAACGTTTTTCGGCAGGAAATCGAGGAGCACCGATCGACTGCCGCTATAGTGTTTGTCTTTCAATCGGAGCCTCCGCTTCTGGGCTGTCGAGCAGGTTGCTTGGATGATGTCATTTTGTCGTGCGCGTCATGAATTTCGGCGTCGATCCTGCAAGCACGAGCATACGCCTGTCGACATGACATGTGCCTTACAACCTGTATGCGCTATTTGCGCCGTCTTTTCGGTCGATGGGCGATCAGGTGCATCACGTGGCGATGCTATACGGGTCAGTGGGGCGTAAGAGACTACGACAGTCGGGCGGCGCATGGCCGGGACCAATGTCACTGGTCGGTCACGGTCGCTGGGGGGCGACCATGCGGACTGGACGGATGGCCGGTTGGTGGCCGTCGTTTCAGACGGGCCGCGTCCGGTCATGCGTCGGGTATGGCTGCCGGCCGCGAAAGCCACAACTCCATCATCATCAGGATCCACACCAGCTCCCCATAATATCCGGGGTGTGCCGGCAAAAGCTCATTGATCAGGCGGTCGATCAGCGCCGGTTGAATGATGCCGCGTTGCTTGAGTTGGCTGAGTGTGTCGCCGGCGAGGTTGCGCAGCCCGGCGTGCTGGCAGGCCCAGATGCCGAAGGGCAGGCCGAAGCCGTGCTTTTGCTTCTTGATGATGGCGTCGGGCAGGAAGTCGCGCAGGGCTTCCTTGAAAAACCAGCGCAGCTTGAAGCCGCGTAGCTTGTAGTCGAGCGGCAAGGCGAGCGAGAAGTCGAGCAAGGCGTCGTCGAGCAGGGGAAACTCCACGCCCAGGCCGGCCAGCTCGGTGGTGCCGAGAATCTTGGGCAGGTCGTTGTCCGCGAGGGTGTACTTCCAGTCGTAGGCGAGCTGGCGATTCAGGTCGCTCTCGGCATGGATGCGCGCCCAGACATCGCGGCTGGCTCGGTCGGGGGCGCCTTGGTCGATCCCCGCAAGGTAGTCCGGGGTGAGCAGGTTTTCGGCGCCGACACGGACCAGCAGGGTGTATTGATGAATCCGGTCTGGCAGCGGCACGCGGGCCTGTTCGACGTAACTGGCGGCCTTCTTGACGACCGGGATGCGCTTGCTGAGTCCGAGGTTCAATACCGGTTCGAGCAGGCCGCGACGCAAGGCGCCGGGGACGTCGTCGTACCAGCCGAAGATTCTTTGCTTGGCATAGCGGGTGTTGCCGCCAAAGAGTTCGTCGCCACCGTCGCCCGCCAGCAGGGTGTCGATGCCGTCCTGGCGGGCAATACGGGCGCACAGCCAGGCCGGGACGGCCGAGGAGTTGCCGAAGGGCTGGTCGTAGTGCTGCGCGACCTTGGGAATGCCTTCGAGCAGGTCGTCGGGGGTGACATAGTATTCGTGGTGATGGGTGCCGAAGTGCTGCGAGGCGGTGCGGGCGAAGTCCATCTCGTCGTAGCCGGTCGCGTCGAAACCCATCGAGTAGGTTTCGGCCGGCCGCCCGCTGACCTTGCACAGCATGCCGGCGACCGTGGAACTGTCGGTGCCGCCGGAGAGAAACGCGCCGACTTTGCCGCGTTCGGCAGCACGGGTGACGGCGGTTTCGACGATATGCAGAAACTGTTGCTTCGCCTCGGCGAAATCAACCCGTGCCGGCTCGTGGAAGGTCGGCCGCCACCAGGCGTCGACCTGCAGCTGGCCATCGTGCCAGAGCAGGCGGTGGCCGCCTTCGAGGCGCTGGACATCCTTGAAGATGGTCAGTGGCGCGGGGATGACGTGATGAAACAGATAGGCGAAAACGGCTTGCGGGTCGATCTCCGAGCCCGTATCGGACAGGGCGTCGGCACGGTCCGAAAAGAGCAGGCGGCTCCCCCGTCGGGTAAAGCACCACGGGTGGGTGGCGAAGCGGTCAGTGGCGAGAAACACGGATTGTGCGTTGCGGTCGACGATGGCGACCGCAAATCGCCCCTGTACATGGTTTGGGGCGTGCTGTCCGTACTTTGCGTAGAGCACCCGCCAGGCCAGTGCGGTCGAGGTCGGGATATCTTCGCTACCGAAATCGACCTGCTTGAACACCGGGTTGCCACGGCTCAGGCACAGGATGCCGTCCCGCTCGTCGAGCGTAAGCGCTTCGTTGAGTGCGGCTTCGGCATGGGGCCATTGCAGACGCTCGTTGGCGGGGCGGTGGGGTGTCGGCGCTGTGGTGGCAGTGCGCATATCGGGTGTCGTGCCGAACGAGGTGTCCTGTGTCATTGCTTGTAAGACTGTCTGGCCAAGTTGGCCCATAGTATGCGGATTTTCTGCAGGCAGTAGCGCTCTGCGCCATCGGGCAAACGTGCTGAACGCCACAGTACGAGCATCAAAACGGCATACACCGTGGCGCCGGCGGCGATCTTGATGAACAGGGCCGCCAGGAGCGGCAGGGCGTCGACCGGCAATAGATGCAGCGTGGCTGCCATGCCGGCCGAGGCCAGCAACGGGCGCCAGATTTGTGCAAGAAGATGGCGCAACCGCAGCCCGGGGGTCCAGCGCAGGACGAGGGTAAAGAACACCGCCCCCCCGGCGATGACGGCGCCGAGCCGGATCAGCGCAATGTCCGACAGGTTGGTGCGGTTTGCAAAAGCGATGGCCAGCGCCAGAAACAGCGCTGGCTCCAGCCACGCAATCGCGGCGAGCGCCTTCACGCGGCCTTGTGCAAGCAACAGATAGATACTGCTGTGTGTGACGGCACCGACCACATTGACCAGCGCGAGGATCTGGATGAGCGGAATCGTGGCGGCCCAGGCATCGCCGAGCAGGATCGGGACAGCCTCTGGTGCCACCATGGCGAGGCCGACACCGGCAGGCACGGCGAGGAGGGTCTGAACGCCGAGTGCCAGCGTGAAGCCGCGGAGTAGATCGTCGCCACGGTCACGTTGCTCGACAAAGGCCGGGAAGAGCACACGACCCAGTGGTGCGAGGAGTTCGGAGGTTGGCATGGCCGCGATCTCGTCGGCCAGCGAATAGCTGCCCATGCCCGTGGCGCCATGGCTACCGACCACGAACTTGTCGACACGGGTGGCGACATAGGCGCCGATGTTGCGCACCAGCACCCATTGCGAGAAAGCCCACAGCGCGCGGAACCGGCTCAGGCCGAGTCGGGGGCGGTAGTGGTGCATGTGGTAGCTGAGCAGGACGCCTGCCAGCCGCCCGGTGAGCGCGCCGATGACCATCGCCCAGTAGGAGCGCAGCCACCAGGCCAGGGCCAGTGTGACCACGAAGCCGATCACTCGGCGGTAGAAGAAGAAGCGGAAATCCTGCCCGAAGGCCATGTGCTTCTGGAAGTCGACAATGCCGATGTTTTCGGTGCTGGCGATCAGCACCGACAGGGACATCACGTAGAGCACCGGCGCGACCCGCGCATCGCCAAAATAGGTGACGGCCAGCGGCGCCAGCAGGGCGATGAGCGTGGCCGAAATGCCGGCCTGGATGATGCGCAGCGTCCAGGCGGTGTCGTAGTCTGCCCGTGTGGGTGATTTTGCGTGAATGAGTGCGACGTGTACGCCCAGATCGAGCAAGACGTCGATGAGCCCCACCATGATCGAGGCCATCGCCACGATGCCGAAGTCCGCCGGCACGAGCAAGCGGGCCAGCACCAGCGTGCTGACCAGCCCGATCAGGCGGTCTGACCAGCGCATGGCGATCACCAGCAGCGCGCTGACGGCGAGTCCGGTGCGTTGCGGATGGCTCATGCGCAGGGGGTCAGACGAGCACTTCGATGACCGCCGGGTGCCCCAGGAATTGCTGCGGACTGGCGGTTGCGCCATAGGCGCCGGACTGGAACACCACCACCAGGTCGCCAATCTCGGCATGGGCCAGCGGCATCCGTTCGCCGAGCAGGTCGAGCGGCGTGCACAAGGGGCCGACCACCGAGACCACCTCGTCGGCCGGCGCATCCATGCGGTTGCCGATCGCCAGTGGATAGTTCTTGCGCAGTACCTGACCGAAGTTTCCGGATGCCGACAGATGGTGGTGCAGTCCGCCGTCGGTCACCAGGAAGGTCTGGCCGCGTGAGACCTTTCGGTCGGTCACCCGGCACACATAGATGCCCGCCTCGCCGACCAGGAAGCGGCCCAGTTCGAGGCATAGTTGCGCCTCGGGCAGTGCATGGCGGGCCTGCTCGGCGATCTGCGCCAGGTTGGTGCCGATCGGCGCCAGGTCCAGCGGCGTGTTGCCGGGGAAGTAGGGGATGCCCAGCCCGCCGCCAAGGTTGAGGCTGCGCACCGGTGCCGGGGCATGGGCGGCCAGTTCGACGGCCAGGGCGAAACTCTTTTGCTGCGCTTCGATGATGGCGTCGGCACGCAGGTTTTGCGAGCCGGAAAAGATATGGAAGCCCTCGAATTGCAGCGCGGTATTCGCGATGCGTGCCAGCGCCGCCGGGATGCGCTCGGCGTCGATGCCGAAAGGCTTGGATCCGCCGCTCATCTGCATGCCGGAGGCCTTGAGTTCAAAGTCCGGGTTGACGCGCAGGGCGACCCGCACTGTCCAGCCGGTCTGCGACGCGATGACCGCCAGCCGGTCGAGTTCTTGCTCAGACTCGATATTGATCAGAATCCCGGCGGCAGCCGCTTGGCGCAGTTCGGCCTCGCGCTTGCCCGGCCCGGCGAAGCTGATCGCCGTCGGCGCGACGCCGGCGTCGAGCGCGACCTTCATTTCGCCGGCCGAGGCCACATCGATACCGTCGACCCGGTCACGCATGTGCGCCACCAGCGCTGGCATCGGATTGGCCTTCATGGCGTAATGCAGCTTGATGGTGGCTGGCAGCGCCGCACGCAGTGCGTCAATGCGCCGGTCAATGGCTGCGCGCTCATAGGCATAGAAGGGGGTCTGACCGATACGCGCGGCCAGGCGGGAGAGTGGCTGGCCGCCAATGATGAGTTCTCCGTCAGCAACGCGAAACGTGTCGATGGGAGCGTGTGTGGCAGGCGGGCGTGGGATTGAAGTCATGGCGTTGGGCGCTGGAGTCGATTGGCGGGAGTTGCGTGAATCCGTTTAGCATGCGCGCGGCGCGCGCGGCGGCACAGGGCGTTTTTCACGGCGCGGGTCGCCGGTGGAGTCTACAACGATGCACCGACCGAGCGGCGCCGGAATGCTGCGGTTTGAATAGGGAAGCAGGCATGCGGTGTCAGCGGATCAAGATGGATGAAGCAGGCGAGGAATCCTTTTGGCGCACCTGGCAGGCGAACAGCTTCGATACCGAGTTGGCCTGGTTTCGCTTGTTGGCGCGCACGGCCTTGCCGCCCTTGTCGGCACCAGCGCTGTGGGTTACCGAAAGTGACGGCGCATTGCAGGCGGCGCTGCCATTGCGCCGCGACGGACCGGGGCGCCTGGCGGCACTGGGCAATTTCTACACCGCCTGCTTTGCGCCGCAGCTGCGCTCGGTTGCCGCGATGAGCGGCCTGGTGCGCGAGACGATGGCGGCCGAGGGCGCTTACAGCCTGGACCTGCAACCCATGGCGCCGGAAAATCCGCACTTCGAGGCGATGCGCACGGCGCTCAGTGGCGCCGGGCTGGTGTGCTTTGACTACTTTTGTTTCGGCAACTGGTACCTGCCCGCGCGTGGCCTGTGCTACGAGGACTATCTGGCTGCGAGGCCGGGGCCGCTGCGCAGCACGCTCAAGCGCAAGGGCAAGAAGTTCGCCGCCGCCGGCGGACGGATCGACATCGTCGTCGGCGGCGAGGCGCTCGAGGCGGCCATGGCCGACTATCAGCAGGTGTATGACGCGAGCTGGAAGCGCACCGAACCGTTTCCCGACTTCATGCCCGGCTTCATGCGCCTGTGTGCCGAGCGCGGCTGGCTGCGCCTGGGCGTGGCCCGGCTGGACGGGGTCGCGATCGCGGCGCAATGCTGGGTGGTGCGGGACGGCCATGCCGCCATCTACAAGCTGGCCTACGACGAGGCGCAGGCGGAGTGGTCGGCCGGCAGCCTGCTGACGGCGGCGCTGATGCAGCGGATGCTGGACGAGGAGCAGGTCGCGGAGGTGGACTACCTGATCGGCGACGACGCCTACAAGCGTGACTGGATGACGCACCGGCGTGAGCGACACGGCTTGCGCGCCTATGATCCGCGCCGTTGGCGTGGGGCGATGGCGACGCTGGCGGAAGCCCTGCGACGGGCGGGGCGTCCGCTGGTGAGGTGGTGTCGGCGCTGAGCGCGGCCGCTCAGGCCGGCGTGGTGTCGGCGCTGGCGGCTGCGTACAGGGCGGTGGTCTGGGCCACCAGATCGGGCGCTTCGTCGCGCTTGTGCAGTTGCCACAAGGGGGCACCGACGAAGGAATGAGCGCTGAGCTGCGCGCCGAGCTTTTCGAGTGCTTCGAGGTTGCGGCGACAGGCGATCGATAGCTCGGCGCCGGGCTCGGCGACATGCTCGAACCAGTCGATACGCACGCCATCCAGGCCGGTCAGCGCGGCGAGCTTCTGAGCGCTGATGCCCTCGATCAGCGGGCCGGACAGGGAATAGCCGGCCACCTCGACCACCGCGCCGCCGGCCAGGGCGGCGCGGATGTCGTCGGTGGTCTCGGCCGGTAGGCCCTGGCCCATCAGCCAGGCGACCCGCTGGCGCAGGGTCTGGGTGACGAAGGACTTGCCGTCCGCCACCGGCTGCCACAGCAGCAGCTGCGGGTAGCGATCGGGCGCCTCGGCCGCGACGCTGGCGGCGAGCAGGGCGCCGAGGCGCATGCCCCAGAGTGTGACCGGTTGCCCGGAGTGTTCCGCCAGGTGGGCGGCCGCGTCGGCGACGTTGCGCGCCCAGATGTCCCAGCGGGCGTCTTCGAACTCGCCCTCGCTCTCGCCGGTGCCGAACAGGTCGATGCACAGGCTGGCGTAACCCAGATGGGCAAAGGCGCGCGCCTGTTCGGCGACGATGGCGCGGCAGCGGTTCATTTCCTCGGCGAAGGGCGGCACATACAGCACGGCACCGCGCGGGCGGCCCTGCGGCAGGCATTCGAGCGCGAACAGCCGCGCACCGTCCGAGTCGAGGAAGAACGGCCGCATCGTCGTCATGCCAGCTTGGCGTCGATGTAGTTCGACAGGCTGCCGACGGTGCGGAAGAGGTCTTCGTTGATCTCGTCGTCGTCCACCTCGATGCCCAGCTGCTCTTCCATGGTGCTCAGCAGGCTGACCACGGTGAGCGAGTTGAACTCGGGGAAGTTGCCCAGCAGCGGCGTGTCGGCGGTCAGGCTGTTGGCCCGCTCGCCCAGTTGCAGCGTCTGGCGCAGGAGGTCTTTGGTGATGTCCAGAGGATTCATGTCGGGGTCGTTCGATGGTGAGGGGTGGAGAGTGTCAGCGGCTGTCGGCCGATGCCGGGGTATCGAGCAGCCAGGCCCGGGCCAGTGCGATGACCTGGTTGCGGGCGGCGAGCGTCGAGTAGGTCTGGTCGGCATCGGGCAGATCGTGGCGGGTCACGCTGCGCGGTGCGCGCATGGCCTGTTGCCAGTCGGCATCGGCGGCGACGACCTCGTCGAACTCCATGCTGACCAGGCTCTGGCCGCTCATCAGCATCAGCATGTCGCCCTTGAAGCGCGCCAGGCCAGCACGCATGCGCGCCACGGCGGGGGCGGCGGGATCGTCCTGTGCCGCCGCCGCGGCCGCCGGTTGCGGTCGCGCGGGCGCGAGCTTTTTCTTGAGCCGGGTGAATACCATGCGCGCGACCGTGGCCAGCGCCGGTAACGGGTTGAATTCGAGCCGCAGCACCTTGAGCCAGAATTCCTTTTCGCGGATGCGGCGGCTGTAGTGATGCTTGACGGTGACCGCGTTGCCGGCGTCCTCGTTGTCCATCCACGGGTTGCCGACCATGATGCCGGTCACCTCGGGGAACTTCCAGGCGTTGATGAGGATCGCCGAGGCCGCGTCGCAGCCGCCCCACAGCACCACCTCCTGCATGCCGGGCACGAGGCTGCGGAAATGGGCGAGGGCGGCGCGCAGGTCGGCCTCGACGTCGGCGAAGCCGCGAAAGGCACCCTCGCTGTCGCCCAGGCCGCGGTAGTCGAAGCGCATCACCGGGGTGCCGGCCGCAGCCAGCTCGCGCGCCAGCTTGACCTGCAGGCGGCCGACGCCGCCGCGATACTGCGGGCCGCCGGCGACAATGGCCAGCACCCCGCGTGTCTTCACGGTGTCGGGCACGTGGGTGACGCTGACCAGGGCGTCGCCCGCGCAGTCGAAAACCGAGGGAATTTCCCGGGCGCTCATCGTGCTGCTCCGACGATCTGGCCGGTCGGGCGCTCAGTGGCAGGCGTGGCCGGGCAATGGCGGCCGCTGCCGGCGATCAGCGCGGCGCGCACTTCGCGATAACGCGCCTCGGCCGTGGCCAGCTGGGCCGGATCGACGACGATGTCGGAATAGTCGCTTTGGCTGCGGCTGATCTGGCCGGACTTGAGCCGCGCCGAGTGGTCGCCGGTATTGCCGTGGCCAGTGTTGGCGAAGGTCTCGTAGCGCGAGGGGATCGGCGTGTCGAAGCCGAGCCAGTCGGACAGTTCGGCCAGCGTGGCGTCAGTGTCGGCGATCAGGCTTTCGGCGTCGAGGTAGAAATAGCGCGGCCCGAGGGCGGCGGCAATGTTGCCCAGCTCCCCGACGCGCTCGATGTAGTAGGCGGCGGCGCCCTCCGGCGTGGCCTCGGGCAGTTGCGGGGCATGCTGGCGGAACAGGGCGACCAGGCTCTTGATCGACTGTACCGGCTCACGCAGCATGAAAATGGTGCGCGTGCCGGGGCGCGCCAGCAGCGCAGGGGCCACATGGTGGCCGGTGTGCAGCACCTTGTCGAACATGTAGCGCGCGCCGGGCTTGGCCGTGTGGCGGGCAAAGTGGCGCAGCTTCTGCCGCCACAGGCTCTTCCAGCTGTAGTAGCCGATATGCATCTCGTAGTAGCCCTCGACCTGCGGATGGCTGCCGATGAGATGGCCGAACAGGCTGGTGTTGGCCCGCATGTGGCTGAGCAGGAAGATGTTGCGGTGACGCAGCACCAGCGCCGGGTTGCGGATCAGGGCGTGCAGCAGGCTCATGCGGGCGTCGTGCTCCGGCTGGTCAGGGCACGCAGCGCCAGCCACAGCGTCCAGACCAGCGCCTTGAGGGAAAAGGAAATCATCAGCGACTCCTTCATGTAGAACAGCGCGTCGCCGAAGCGTCCCGCCTGCGCCAGCAGTTGCGCGATGTGCTTGAGTTCATAGCCTTTGGCCCGTTGTGCCCAGCGGCGGATGCCGGCGGTTCGCGCGCCGAGGATCGCCTTGTCGAAGAGGCGCAGCTGAAAGAGCTTCTTCTCCAGCGCACCGACCATCGTCGAGGCGTTGTCGCCGCGCTGACGGTTCGGAATGTGGTGCCGCGCCACGACGCTTGGGTTGTAGAGTATGCCGTCGGCAGCATCGATGGCGCGCAGGAATATGTCACGGTCCTCTTCGTAGCGCAGCGATTCGTCCAGGCCGCCCAGTGTCTCGAAGAAGCCGCGCCGGTAGATGGAGCAGTTCAGGTGCGCGAAGCCGGGCAGCTTGAGCAGGCCGTCGGCGTCGATCGGCCGGCTGCCGGTGGCGTCGGCCGGACCGCTGGCGAAGCGTTCGGCGCCGCGGATCCACAGGGGGTCGGCGGGCAGGCGGCCGTCGTGGAACACCGCCTGCTGATCGGTGAGGAACAGATCGACGCGCGTCGTGCTCGCCTGCAGGCTGGTGTCGCAGCGCTGGAGGTGCTGTGGGTCGTCCCACACATCGTCGTCATCGAGAAAGGCCAGGTAGTCGCCTTGCGCCAGCGCGGCGCCGGTATTGCGGCTGAAGCTTGGCCCGTGGCCAGCCGCGCGTTGCGGTAGTGGATGGAGGCGGACGCGCGGGTCGGCAGCGGCGTCGAGCTGGCGGTAGGCGGCCAGATCGGCATCGCTGGCGCCGTCGATGACGGCGATCACTTCAAGGCTGGCGCCTTCCTGCGCCAGCACCGAGCGCAGCGCCCGGTCGAACTCTACTGGCCGGTTGCGCGTCGGGATCACCACCGAGAAACGGGTCATGCGGCGCGCTTGCCGGCCGTGTTGGGCGCTCGCAGGCGGTCGATCAGTGTGGCGGGCAGCCGGGCGATCATGGCCTTGAGGCGCAGGCCGCGGTCGATCTGTGCGGCCGGCACGCCGGAAAGCTGCTCGCGCATGGTGCGATAGTCGTGCTCGAGCCAGGCCCAGGCGGCGGCGTCCACGCGTGAGGCCGAGATGGCGCGCTCGATGGCGCCGTGGTAGTCGGGCGGAATCCAGCCGTCCTGTCGGGCGCGCTCGAGCATGCCGGCGCGTTCGATGTTGACCCGGCTGCGTTTGCGCGAAAAGTTGCCGGCATGGCGGCGGGTGGCGGCGGTGATGGTGTCGTCGCTGGCGACGCTGCCGTGTAGCACGCAACGCCAGGTCATGTGGGCGTCCCAGCAGCCGAGACGGCTGAACACTGGGTCGATGCCGCCGCAGCGCTCATACAGGCTGCGGCGCATCATCGCAGCGGTGGGGAAGACCGGGTTGTAATCGAGGAAGCGCGCCAGTTGATTCGGGCCGAGGTAGCGGAAGCCGTTGGCGTCTGCCGCCGGCAGCCCGGCCCACCAGCCGGTCGGGATGTCGTCCCAGGCGTGAAATCCGTCGATCGCTGCGTCGCCGAAACTGGAGAAATTCGAGAACAGGAAGTCGGCGTCGGGATGGCGCTCGAGCAGCGCTGCCTTGCGCGACAGATGCGACGGGAACCACTGGTCGTCGTCATCGCACATGGCGATCCAGTCGCACTGGCACAGCTCGATGGCGGTCTTGAGCGCGGCGCCGGGGCCGACGTTGTCAATGCGGTGGTAGCGGATCGGCCCGTCGATGGCGCGGATCACGCGTTCGGAGTCATCGGCAGAGCCATCGTCGACGACCACGATCTCGGCCGGTGGCAGCGCCTGCGCCATGATGGCGGAAATCGTCTCGCCGATCAGGTTGGCGCGGTTGTAGGTGGCGATGGCGACTGAGATATTGATGTGGCTCATCCTGTGTCTCGCGGTGGTGGTCGATGGGATGGCGGCAGGCCGCTCTCAGGGCCTTGATGCGGTCAGCATGGCAGTAAGGGCCTTGACGTTGCGGGTGACCTGGTTGAACACGCGTTCATAGACGGCCACCGGCTTGCCGTAGGGATCGGGAATCTCGCCGTTCTCGTCGGCCAGCGGCGCAGCCATGCCGAGCAGGAAGGTGCGCCGGCTGGCGTCAGGAAAGCTGGCCTGCATGGCTTTGAGGTGCGACAACTCCATGACGAAGACGATGCTCGCCGCATTCGCCATGTCGGCGCTCAGATGGGTGGATGACCAGGCCGACAAGTCGGTTCCGTGGGCTTGTGCGACGTCTGCCATGACGGGGTCGGCGGGGCGCTGCGCCTGCGTATGGAAGCCAGCGGAGTCGATTTGCACCGTGTCGGGCAGGGCGGCACTGGCTTGGCAATGGGCGATCGCGCTGCGGTTGATGTTGCCGTAGCAGACGAACAGCACCCGACTTGCCGAGCCGAGCGCCTGGCGAACCGTGCCGTTGGACCACGCCCTGCGCTGGGCCGCCAACAGGTGGTTATCGGCGCGCCGACGGCGGTAGCGCTGCCAGTAACTGGCGGCGATGCGCTGCATGTCGACCAGGCCGGGGAGCGGATCCGTCAGGCGCTGCACGTCGAAGCGGTGGCGCCAGTGGATGCATAGTGCGGTGTCCTTGAGCACGGAGCCCCATGACGGGATACGCACCAGGCGTGGCGGGGCGTTCTTGCAGGCGATATGTTCGAGCCAGTCGACGTCGCGGGCAAGGTTGCGACAGATGACGCCGGGGCGTGCAGGGGGGGGCAGATCGGCTTTTCCCCGGCAGAGCAGCGTGTAGAGCATGGCGGGGAAGTTGGCGCCGGCCGCGGCGGCCAGCGGCAGGGAGCCCCAGAAGCGGCCGTTGACCTCCATCAGGCGGAACTGCCCGCTCGCCGGGTCGTGCTTGAATTCCACCATGGCCACGCCATGCCACTTCATTGCGGCCATCAGGCGCCGCGCGGCGTCGAGCAGGGGCGGGGCGATGTCGACGCTCATGCGCAGGCTGCTGCCACCGCCAGTCAGCGGGACTTCATGGAGGCGTCGATGCTGGAAGGCGTACACCACCTCGCCGCGGTCAGCGAGTAGTTCGATGCCTTCGCCGTCGCCGCGGAAGTACTCCTGAAGGATCACCTCGCCGTAGCGCAGCGCATGCGTGACATGGGCGCGCAGTTCGTTGTCGTCAAAAGCGTAGCTGACCGTGAGTTGCACATTGCGGGCATGATCGGTGCCGACCGAGCTGACCGGCTTGATGACGATGGGGAAGTCGAACTGTGCGCGGGCTGAGGGTAGGTCGTCGAGATGGGCGACCCTCACGCTGCGCGGCACCGGGATGCCGATGGCGTCTGCCAGTGCCACGGTGGCGGCCTTGTCGAGGGCGATCTTCAGGCTTTCGGTCGGCGCCATCGCGATCCGCCGGTCGTCGATGCGGTCGCGTTGGTGCAGTAGCGGCGATAGCGTCCGCTCGGTCACCGGGATGATCAGCGCGTAGGGGTTGGCCTCGGTGACGCCCCGCATCCAGTCAATAAAAGCATCGGGTTGCGACAGCGGGTCTGGATAGATCCGGCAGGTGTCGATGGCGCGTGAATAGCCGGTGAGCGGCTTTTGGACGTGGCTGGCGACGTCGACCACGAGGCCGATTTCCCGCAGCGAACGGGCGACCGACAATGCCGGTGCGAGATCGGCATCGAGTACAAGGATACGGTCTGTGGTCGAAGTGGCGGTCATGGGACGGCGACGTCGCTCGTGTGGGAGGAGGGTCGGTACATCATTCTATGCCGCGTTTGCGGCACCGCAACGTTTCCGGATGATACCAACCACCGTTGACTCCAGCCCGAAGGGCTTGCCGCTCAACTGCCACAGCAGTACGGAGCCGGCTGTGTAGGCCAGCGCACCGGCCGTGACCTTGACGGCAAGCGCCACCAAGGCGGGCCAGTCGGCCGGAAAGGGTGCCAGCATGAGCAACGCGGCCATGCCCCCCGCTGCCAGCGCAGGCCGCCAGAACAAAGCGGGGGTTTGGTGAAGCGGCAAACCCAGGCGGCGGGCACAGATACCGGTCAGGGCGACGACCTCGATTGCCGACAAGGCTGCTTTCATGAGGATCAGGGCCTCCAGCCCGCCACGCTGAAACACCGGGAACAAGAGGCCGAGGAAGAGGAGGGTCCTGAGCAGGCCGACGATGGCCGCAGCAGCCTGGAGGCCTGTCATGGTCATGAAGCGGCCGAGATTTTCGGAGAGGGCGTAGAACAACCACACGAAGGCAAACAGGCCGATCAGTGGTGCGGCGCCATCCCATTGTGCGCCGAGAATGACGGCTGTGAGTTCGGGAGCGACGCACCACAGGCCAATGGTGGCCGGCGTGATCAGGGCAACGAAGATCGAGGTGGAAATCAGGAAGGCGTTGCGCAGACGCTCGGGTTCGTTTTGCAGCTTGGCAAAGCCTGGGGCGAGCGCGGAGCCCGCGGGGCTCATCAGGTCGACCGTGACGGTGCTGGCCACATCGGCACCGACGGAATAGAACCCCAGCGTTCGCTTCGGTATCAGTCCGGTGAGGATGAAGCGATCAGTTGCGTTGAACAGTTGCCGAGCGATGTTGGTGACAAGAATCCAGCGCGAGAACTGCCACAGCCGCCCGATGCCCTGCAGGCGAAGCCGCGGGCGGTAGGGACTCATGCTGTAGCTGAACGCGACTTCATAGGCGTATCGGGCGAAGGAGCCGATCACGATGGCCCAGTACGAACGAAGCGCCAGTGCCAGCGCGATGGTGGTGACGACACCCATCAGGCGGGGGATCAGGCGGAAGCGGAAGAGACGATCAAACTCGAGCTCGCGCTGGAAGGTGACAGTGCCGATGTTCTCAAGTCCCTTGATGGCGATGCTTGCCCCCATGACCAAGCTGATACCGACGATTTCCGGCGCGTTGGCATAGTCGGCCATCCAGGGGGCGGCAAGCATGAGCAGCGCCCCGAAGCACACCGATTTGATCAGGCGGAGCGTCCAGGCTGCGTCGAACTCAGGGCGCCCCGCGCGCTGATCGTGGATCAGTGCCAGATCAAAACCGAAATCGAAGAAGCCGTCGATGATCGCCACCACCGCGGCCACCGTCGCCACCAGGCCGAAATCCTCCGGCATCAGCAGGCGGGCGAGAATCATCGTGCTGACCAGACCGAGCAGGCGGTGTGACCAGCGTGTGGCGACCATCCAGGCGGCGCCGATGACGATCTTGCCGCGCAGCGGTGGCGGTGAAGCGGGAGGGGGGGACATTGATGCGCCCGGGGTTCGAAAGGCCATGAGAATAACGTAACTACGCGAATCGCCATGTGACGTCGGACACATCGACGGCTGTGTGCCGGCGGATTCGGCGCTATGACGGAATTCTCAGCGCGGTGCCGTCATCATGGGAGAAGATGCGGGATAATTCCGCCGCACCGGCCCGCTTGCGCTGGCTTGGGAAGGCCGACCGAATCCAGAAAGCAAATGTTGGGAGTCGCCACATGGCGCAACTGATCCATGAACTGATAGTGCACAGCGCCGCGCAGACGCCGGATGCCGAGGCCTTGCGCGCCGGTGAGCGCAGCTGGTCGTACGCTCAACTGGCCGACGAGATGCAGCGCACCGCCGCACTCTTTGCCGAACTGGGCCTGAGCGCCCGCGAGCGGGTGGCGGTGTGGCTGGACAAGCGCGCCGAAACCGTCTTCGCGCTGTTCGGTGCAGCGCGGGCCGGCGGCGTGTTCGTACCGGTCAATCCGCTGCTCAAGCCGGCACAGGTGGAGTACATCCTCAGGGATTGCAACGTGCGCGTACTGGTCACCAGCGCCGAGCGCCTGGCGCTGCTGCAGGAGGTGCTGCCACGCTGCCACGACCTGCGCCACGTGGTGGTGACCGGCGATGCCGCCGCGGCGCCGGCCGATCCGGTGCGCATCGTGCGCTGGGCCGAGCGACCGGAGGGCGCGCCACCTGCCGCCGCTGCCATCGATGCCGACATGGCGGCGATTCTCTACACCTCGGGCAGCACTGGCCGGCCCAAGGGCGTGGTGTTGTCGCACCGCAACCTGTTGGCCGGCGCGGCAAGTGTGTCGAGCTACCTGGAGAATACCGCCGAGGACCGCATCCTCGCGGTGCTTCCGCTGAGCTTCGATTACGGCCTGAACCAGCTGACTACCGCCTTCCGCGTCGGCGCCTGCGCCGTGTTGATGAATTACCTGATGCCGCGTGACATCGTGCGCATGGTGCTGCGCGAGCGGATCACAGGCCTGGCCGCGGTGCCGCCCTTGTGGGTGCAGCTGGCCCAGTTGGACTGGCCGTCCGAGGTCAACACGCATCTGCGCTACATCACCAACTCCGGCGGGCACATGCCGGCCAATGTGCTGGCGGCGTTGCGTGCGCGCCTGCCCGCGATGACGCCCTTCCTGATGTATGGGCTGACCGAGGCCTTCCGCTCGACCTACCTGCCGCCGGCCGAACTGGATCGTCGCCCGGGCTCGATGGGCAAGGCCATTCCCAATGCGCAGGTGCTTGTGGTGCGCGAGGACGGCACCGAGTGTGAGCCGGGCGAGCCGGGCGAGCTGGTGCACCGCGGGGTCCATGTGAGCCTGGGCTACTGGAACGATCTCGAGAAGACGGCCGAGCGTTTCCGCCCGGCGCCGGGCCAGCCCGCCGGCCTGCCGATGGCAGAGATCGCCGTATGGTCCGGTGACACCGTCAAAAAGGACGAGGAAGGCTTTCTGTACTTCGTCGGCCGGCGTGACGAGATGATCAAGACCTCGGGCTATCGCGTCAGTCCGACCGAGGTCGAAGAAGTGGTCTATACGACTGAAGCGGCCGCCGAGGCCGCCGCAATCGGTGTCCCCCATCCGGTGCTGGGCCAGGCGATCGTGCTGGTGGTCTTTGCTCCCGACGTGCAGGCGCAGGCGTCGGAGGCCATACTTGCCACCTGCCGCGAGCGTCTGCCGGGCTTCATGGTGCCAGTGCGTGTGCTGGTGCACGAGACGCCGCTGCCGCGCAACCCGAACGGCAAGATCGATCGAAAGCAGCTGGGCGAGGTGTATGCGGATCTGTTTGTCGGCAGTTGATCAACCGGTCATGCGATCGAGCAGCGCTGCCAGCTGAGCAGTGCGCTGTCGCCGTGAGGCCGCCGCGACCACAGTCTCGTCGGCCAGTGCGCGCCGAGCCGGGTCAGTAAGGAAGGCGCTCAGCGCATCACGGATCGCCAGCGGCTGCTCGAGCGGCACCACCAGCGGCACGCCTGCCACGGCCAGTTGCCGGCCGGTATCGCCAGCCGGGTCCGCCAGGCCAAGGATCGGCCGGCGCGCGCGCAGGTATTCGTAGAGCTTGGCGGGGATCTGATGGTTGCAGTTGCTCGCCTGTAGTACCAGCAGACCATCGGCGCGCTGCATTTCGGCAAGCGCAGCGCGATATGGCACCGGTGGGAGGATTTCGATCAGGTCAAGGACATCGTGGGTGCTTGCGAGCTGCCGGATCATGTCGCCGTGCACCGGCGCGCGAAAGCGTACGCGCAGTTGCTCCGACAACTCGGGGCGTTCGTGGCGCAGTGCGGCAAGCGCCTTGATCAGGGGGGCCGGATCGCGCTCCTGCGGATAAACGATGCCGCTATGGAGCAGGGTGAAAGAACCGGGGCTCAGCGGTTCAGCTGCGACTTCGTCGGTGAAGGCCGCTTCGTCGTAGCCATTCTCGATCAGGTGCATTCGCGCCGCGGCGTCCGGATAGCGTTGGCGGTAGTCGGCCAATGCACTTGGGGCGGTGAAGCTGAGCGCGGCGGCCTGTTGGGCGGCGGACTCTTCGATGCGTTTGAAAGCCCGCCACTGCGCCGGATCCGGCGGATAGTCGGGTTGCGCCATGGGGTCGCGAAAATCGGCCAGCCAGGGCAGGCCGCTCTGCCTCTGGAGGTTGGCAGCAATGCGGTGCGCCGTGGCGATCGGGTAGGTCGACCATAGCGCTTGAGGACGGTGGCGCCGGATCAGCGCGCGACCACAGATTCCGGCGGCCAACTGCCAGCTGGACCAGCGGTCTGGGCGCGCCAACCACCCCGGGTAACGACCAGCGATCGCAAGGTGGCGCGCCGCATCCAGCCCGAATGCGCGGCATACCACCGTGCTTGAGGGGATCTGCGCGAGTTGATCGCTGCTGGTTGCGGGGTAGGCGCAGGGCGAGATGCTGAGCACGAGGGGTTCCCAGCCGAAGTCGGGGAGGTGCTGCATGAAGCGCAAGCTGCGCTGGACGCCACTGCTTCCCTGGATCGGTGGGAAGTGGTAGGCAATCATGAGGAGACGCTTCATGGCGGGACCCTGGCAAGGATGAGCGCCCACCGCGGCATGACGGTCGGGAACCAGTTCATGTCTTCGTACCGAAGACGGCCTTTATAATAACTAGTTCATGCCTTCGGCACGAAGGTGGCCCCTATAATGGCCTGCGTTCCGGCGTGACTGGACGATGTGTTGGTGCGGAGCCGGCGTTGGCGCGAGGAGTAATCGTATTGGATATCAAGCATCAGGTATTGCAGGTGGTGGATGAAGTGCTGGCGTTGAACGGCCGGGCGCTGGCCTTCGAGCTAGACACCCCCTTGCTGGGCGCCGTGCCCGAACTCGATTCGATGGCCGTTGTCGGCGTGATCAACCTGCTTGAGGAACGCTTTGGCTTCTATGTAGAAGATGACGACATTGACGGCGCCACCTTCGCGACGGTCGGCAGCCTGGTGGCCTTCGTCTCCGGCAAGCTCAGGTGAGCAACGTCGTTCGAGAAGCCCTCTTTCTTCCTGGCGACCACGCACCAGGGCGCTTCGCGCTGTTGCGTCGTCCGGCGGGGGAGATGCGGGGGGCGTTTCTCTACATTCATCCCTTTGCAGAGGAGATGAATCGCTCTCGCCGGATGATGGCAATGGCTGCGGAGGCCTTCGCGCACGCCGGCTGGGCGGTATTGCAGATTGATCTCACTGGGGCTGGCGACAGCGGTGGAAGTTCGGCCGATGCCGGTTGGCAGTGCTGGCAGGACGATGTTTCGGCAGGGTACGCGTGGTTGGGCGATTACCTTGGCGTCGTCCCCCATCTTTGGGGGCTGCGTGCCGGTTGCCTGTTGGCGGAGAGCTGGCTGCGCCAGACCGATAGCGCCGCCTCGACGCTTTATTGGCAACCGGTGCTCAGTGGGCGGCAACATCTGTCGCAGTTTCTGATGCTCAAGGCGGCTGGTGCGATGGGTGGCGACGGCAGTGCCAAGGCTGTCATGGGACCGCTGCGTGAGCGGCTGGCCACGGGGGAGACGGTTGAAATCGCCGGGTATTCGGTCGGCGCGGAACTGGCTCGCGGGTTGGAGAGCGTGTCGCTGGAGAATGGCGGTCGTCGGCATGGACGCACGGTGGTTGTGGAAGCGGTCTCTGGTGAGCCCAAGTTGACGCCCGCCTCGGCTGAGGCGCGCGCCCGGTGGTTGGCCGGAGACGCCGCAGTGATCTGGGAGGTTGTGGGTGGGGCGCCTTTTTGGCTGACTCAGGAAGTGACGTTGGCGCCCGCCATGACAACCCGTTCGCTGGCGCTCATTGGGGCGTGGGATCAATGAGCCATACCGAGCGCCCAGTGCTGTTCGAATGCGCTGGCGAAACGCTGCTGGGTATTGTTGTGGCGCCCGAGCGGCCCATGCGCACCGGGGTGCTCATTCTGGTTGGGGGGCCTCAGTATCGGGTCGGCAGCCATCGGCAGTTCGTTTTGTTGTCGCGAGCCTTGGCAGCAAGAAACCTCGCCTGCATGCGCTTCGACTACCGAGGTATGGGCGATGCTACCGGTGAGCCGGTGGGTTTTGAGTCGGTGGGCGCAGACATCGCCGCTGCGCTGAAGACCTTTCGAGCCGAGGTGCCGGGGCTGGAGCGTGTCGTCATCTGGGGGTTGTGCGATGGCGCCAGCGCTGCCTGCCTGTTTGCCCCGGCGGATGCAGCGGTGGCAGGGTTGATGCTGCTCAATCCATGGGTACGTACCGAGGCGACGCGCGCCAGAACCTATCTGAAACACTACTACCCGCGTCGGTTGATGGATCGCGATTTCTGGGTACGTCTGCTTCAGGGCGAAGTCGGCGTGGCCAGAGCGATCCGCCAGTTTGTCGGTGGCCTGTCGCGTCGACGTTCGGATACGGGCGAGAGCGAGTCGCTGCCTGAGCGAATGATGAGTGCCCTGGATGGTTTCGAGGGGGCCGTGCTGGTTGGCCTGAGCGGCCATGACTACGTGGCGCGAGAATTTGAGGAATCGGTGCGGGGCAATGCGCATTTCGACGCCTTGCGGGCTTCGGGACGTATGACAATCTGCAAGTTTTCCGACGCCGACCATACCTTTTCGGCGAAAAATTCATGTGAGGCCATGGAACGGGCCTGTGCTGAGTGGGTCGTGGCGCTCGATGGCGGCCATGATTCGAGGTAGTTCTCGCATGCCTGACTGGGAGATTCGGATGATGACGCGATTGGCCGGGGCAGAACTCCGGATGGTAGTAGTGGCGGCGCTCTTGACGCTGGTGGCGATACCGCCGGCCATGGCGCTGAACCCGTCGGCGCTGGGCGATTCGGGCTGCGGGACCCTGGACAATCATTTTGGTCCATTCGACTACCGGATCGACAAGACGCAGGCGCAGGCGGTGGAGTCGGCGCACTTCACCCCCGACATCGAGAGCCTGCGGCACGGCAAGACGGGGTCATTGGGGGCGGAGCTGGACTACACGTTGCGTGCCCTTCCCAACCATCACCGCGCTTTGATGGCGATGGTTCGCCTGGGCTTGCGCGACAACACGGAGCGCCCACATGGGGCCCGCTACAAGGTCGAATGCTGGTTGATCCGAGGCGAGGTGTTTCGCGACGACGACCCGATGGTCAAGATGGTGTATGGGGTGTATCTGCTGCGCAAAGGGCGTAATCAGGACGCGGTGGCCAAGCTCGAGGCCGCCGATGCGCTTGGCGAGGACAACGTCAACCTGCACTACAACCTCGGGCTGGCCTATGTCAAGCTCGGGCGCTACGATGATGCGCTGCGCAAGGCGCACCAGGCCTATGCCGGCGGCTTTCCGCTGCCGGGTTTGCGCCAGCAACTGGAGCGGGCCGGGCATTGGCGCGCACCGACGGCCGACGAACAGGCGGCCATCACCGATCCACCGCCGGCACACGACACAGGCGGTGCCGAGGAGCCGATCATCGCGGAGTGACGCACTGTCAGCCATCGATTCGCGGCCCGATCCCTTCCTTTTCTCGAGAGATCGCACATGAACCGACCCCGCCTGCTGCATGATCTGGTGGCGCGCGCTGCGGCAACAACGGCCGATGCGCCGGCGTTGATCCACAAGGACGACTGTCTTTCGTTCGCGCAACTCCAGGCCCGTATCGACGCCTTTGCTGCCGCGCTGTGCGGGCTGGGCCTGTTGCCTGACGAGCGGGTGGCTGTGGTCCTGCCCAAGCAGACTGAGGCGGTGGTAGCGATCTTCGGCGCCAGCGCGGCCGGCGGGGTGGTTGTGCCGGTCAATCCGTTGCTCAAGCCCCTGCAGGTGGCCTACATCCTGAAGAACTGCAACGTCAGGGTGCTGGTGACCTCTGCCGAGCGGGCGCGTCAGCTCGAGTCCGTGCTGACCGAGTGCCATGACCTGAATACGCTGGTGCTGGTGGCGCCCGAGGACGGCTTCGAGACCGCCGCGACGTCACGCGTGCTGGGGTGGGACGCGCTGATGCGCGTGCCGCCAAAGCCGCGGCATGACCGCATCGACACCGATATGGCGGCGATTCTGTACACGTCGGGTAGTACTGGCCTGCCCAAGGGGGTGGTGCTCTCGCATCGCAATATGGTTGTCGCGGCGGAGAGCACCGCCGAGTTCCTTGCGCTGACGCAGAGCGATCGCCTGCTGGCGGTGCTGCCCCTGAGCTTCGACTACGGGCTGAGCCAGCTCACCTCCGCCTACGCTGCCGGGGGCTCGGTGGTGCTGATGGAATACCTGCTGCCACGACAGGTGATCAAGAACATCGCCCGCCACGGCGTGACCGGCGTGTCCGCGGTGCCGCCGATCTGGAACCAGCTGGCGGTGCTCGACTGGCCGCAGGCGGCGGTTGACTCGTTGCGCTACATCACCACCTCCGGCGGCGTCGCGCGCCAGGCGACGCTGCGCAGCCTGCGCGACAAGCTGCCGCGCACCCGCGTGTTCAAGATGTACGGCCTGACCGAGGCGTTCCGCTCCGCTTATCTGTGTCCCGAGGAGATCGATCAACGGCCGGATTCGGTGGGCAAGGCCGTGCCCAGCGCACGGCTCTGTGTGGTGCGCGAAGATGGCTCGCCTTGTGCACCGGGCGAGCCGGGCGAACTGGTGCATCGTGGGTCGCTGGTCGCCATGGGCTACTGGAACGATCCGGAGCGAACGCGCGAACGCTTTCGCCCCGCGCCCGGCCAGAGCGCTGGACTGGTTCTGCCGGAAATCGCGGTATGGTCCGGCGATCAGATGCAGATGGACGAAGACGGTTACCTGTATTTCGTCAGCCGCAAGGATGAGATGATCAAAACGTCCGGCTATCGGGTCAGTCCGACCGAGGTGGAAGAGGTCGTGTTTGCCTCAGGCTTGGTTGCCGAGGCCGTGGCGCTGGGCGTGCCGCACCCGGAACTGGGGCAGGCCATCGTGTTGTTGGCCCACGCCGGCCATGGCAAGGCGCTGGCGGCGGATGACCTGGTCAACTACTGCCGCGAGCAGCTGCCGACTTACATGATTCCGTCTCATGTCGATGTGCGCGAGGAGCTGCCCAAGAATCCCAACGGAAAGGTTGATCGCGCAGCGTTGCTTGCGGAGTTTCGGGACTACTTCACCAGATAGGGCGGCCTTGCGACCGCCGTCCCTGGTCGGTGCGGGGTTCAGCGACTCTTGATCATCGTACCGACCCCGTGGTCGGTCAGGATCTCCAGCAGCAGGCAGTGTTCGACCCGGCCGTCGATGATGTGCACCGAGTTCACGCCGCTGCGGGCGGCATCCAGTGCGGAGCCGATCTTGGGCAGCATGCCGCCGGACAGGGTGCCGTCTTCGACCAGTGCGTCGATTTCCTTTGGGGTCAGTCCGGTGAGCAGCTTGCCGTTCTGGTCGAGCACGCCCGGGGTGTTGGTCAGCAGCACCAGCTTTTCCGCCTTCAGGATCTCGGCCAGTTTGCCGGCGACCACGTCGGCGTTGATGTTGTAGGTTTCGCCGTCTTCGCCCACGCCGATCGGCGCGATCACCGGGATGAAGTCGCCTTTGTCGAGGAAGGAGATCAGGGCCGGGTCGATCTGGGTGATTTCGCCCACCTGGCCGATGTCCACCACGTCGCCCTGCGGTGCGCCGGTTTTCTGCATCAGCAGTTTCTTGGCGCGGATGAAGCGGGCGTCCTTGCCGGTCAGGCCGACGGCCTTGCCGCCGTGCTGGTTGATCAGGTTGACGATTTCCTTGTTGACCTGGCCGCCGAGCACCATCTCGACCACTTCCATGGTTTCGGCGTCGGTCACACGCATGCCCTGGATGAACTCGCCTTTCTTGCCAACCCGGGTCAGCAGATTCTCGATCTGCGGACCACCGCCATGGACCACGACCGGGTTGAGGCCCACCAGCTTGAGCAGGACGACGTCACGCGCGAAGCAGTCCTTCAGGTGCGGATCGGTCATCGCATTGCCACCGTATTTGATGACGATGGTCTTGTCGAAGAAGCGTTTGATGTAGGGCAGTGCTTCGGCAAGGATGGCGGCTTTGCGGGCGGGCGTGATCGGGGTCGTGGCGTCGGAGCTCATCTGGGCGGTCGCGAGTGGGAGAAAACCTGATTCTAACGGTGTGCTTTTCGCTCCGCAAAGTGACGCGCATGACGCTCACTGCGCCGGAGGGGTTTGAAATGCCCCTGGCGCCCAGCGGCGAGGCGCGGTGAGGGGGCGCGTGCCGGCAGGGGGGGCGAATTCATGGGTCGGTTGAAGGGCGATGCCTCGCCACATCGGTGCCGCCTCGACATGGCCCCGCAGCAGCGAATCTCGCTCGAGCCGGTAGGCATCCGCATCGTTGCGGTCCGTGGCCGGCACGAGGCCGGGGTTGTCGATGAACTCCCCCGGATTGCCCAGAGCAAAGACGCCAACGCCGACGAGCAGGTTGTTGCGGGCCATGACGGTCGGCGCGGCATGCGCGTCATGTTGCCACACCTGCAGGAAGCGGCCGCCGCCGCTGCGGTCGTTGATGAGGGTGTTGTGACTCAGTACCAGCCGGTTGTCGGGCCAGCGATAGCCTTCGGCACCGTAGCTGATCAGTGTGAGATTCGAGGTGCTGGCGGACTGGCCGATGATGTTGCCGATGACGGTCGCGGCGCCGCCTTCAGGAAATTCGAGCGAGTAGGAGGCCTCGCCGTCCGGGCCATCGACCAGCCAGTTGTATTCGATGCGCTGAGTTCGTGCGCGCGATTTGACCAGGTGGGCGTTGTAGCCGCCTTCGACCCGACTGCCGCGGAGTGAGAAATAGGCGATGCGCCCGACGTAGAGCAGATGGTGCAGTGCGCCCGCGTGGCGAGGCGCCCGGGAGAATGTGCAGTTCTCGATCTGCAGGCGGGCGTTGGGGTCGTTGCTGGTCATGATGCCCGTTTCGTTGTCGACAAAACGGCTACTTCTCACGGTAAGTTTCCCGCGTTCAAAACGAATGCCCGCGCCATTGAAGTGGGCCACGCGCGCGCCACGGAAGGTGATGTTGTCGATGACGATCGTGCCGCCGCGGATGACCCAGATGGCCTTGCCTTCGACCGACTGACCGTCGGCGTCAAGCACAGGGCCGTCGCCCAGCCCACGGATGGTGAGGCGGTCTTGCTGCCATAGGGCGACGTCGCCACGGTAGTGGCCGGGCAGGATGGTGACGGTGTCGCCGTCCTGCGCGAGGCGGGCGGCATCGGCAATGCGCTGGATGGACTCGTTCGGGCCGACACGGATGTCGGCCGCCATGGCGACCGAGCATGCCAAGGCGGCCAGGGCGGGCATCCAGATGAAATGGCGGTTGATCGACATGGGTGCCGCGGGCTCCCGGAGGGCGGTGGCACCAGTGTGAACGGCTTGGCCGGCCGGCACCAGTCAGGCGTCGGCCGGCCGTGGGCGGGAGCGGTCAGTCGATGGTCAGGCGCTTGGCCTGGACGGCGGCCTTCTTGGGCAGGGTGAGTTCCAGCACGCCGTCGACAAACTTGGCGGCAGCGCGCGATTCGTCCACATCCTGGCCGAGCTGGAAGCTGCGCGAGACCTTGCCGTAGTAGCGCTCGGTGCGCAGCACGCGCTCGCCATCCTTTTGTTCGGACTGTTGTTTGCGCTCGGCGGTGATGGACACCACCGGCCCGTCGATGTGGACATGGATGTTGTCCTTGGCCACCCCGGGCAACTCGGCGTGCACGGCATAGCCTTCGGGGCTTTCCTTGACGTCGACGCGCATTTGCGGCGCTTCGGCGGTGTTGCCACCGTATTCGACAGGGCGTACGAAAAATCCGCGGAAGAAGTCTTCGAACGGATCGTGGCGTGTGATATTGCTCATGAGATCCTCCTTGTCAAAAGGGTAACGATTCCCGCTATCCAAGGTAGTGTCGCCCGTCCTGTTTTCAAGGGGGCAAAGCCGCAAGCAATTGTTTCAACGGGCTTTGTCGGGTGAGTCAGCCGGCGTGGGGCAGGCATAGCCGCACCGCGTCGCGGTTGGTCCATGACCAGATGCGCTTGAGCGCGTGGGCGGCGGGGAGCCACTCGGCGGCATCGTGCTCGGTTGGTGTCAGCGTGATGTCACATGGCGCCGGCAGACACAGGCTGAAGACGGTTTCGGTGTTGTGGCGCACGCCGGGTGGATAGCGGTGGCGCCAGTGGTCCGGAATGGGGAAACGGTTGGCGAGGCGCCGGTCGATCAGTGCATCCGAGGCGAGCCGGAGTCCGGTCTCTTCGGCGACTTCGCGTGCGGCTGCCTCGCGCGGTGTCTCGCCCGCTTCCAGGCTGCCGGTGACCGACTGCCAGAAATCAAAGGGCGCCCGCCGGTGCAGGAGCAACACATGGGCGTCCGGTGTGTGAATCAGCACCAGGACGGAGTGGGGGCGCTTGAAGCCGGTCGGGTTCATGCCGTGTTGGCACCGACCACGCCATCGGTCAGGACATGAAACGGCACGCCTTCGGCCTGCCAGTGATCACAGCAGTCGGTGAGCAGGTCGGTGAGGATCGGCGCGTTGGCGGCGTCCGGGCTGGCGCCGGTGAGGATCAGCACGTAGCCGTCGGCCGGAAGCCAGGACAGGTCGGTCAGGCAATCGTACAGGGCATCCCAGTTGCGCCCGAACCAGCGTGGCATGTCGAAGGCCCGCGCCAGTGTGTCAATGATGTCGGCCTTGTCGGCCGGGCCATCGAGCTTGGCGATGATGACTCGCCTGCCGTGACCTTGGGCCGCGCGCACGAGCGCATCGACCTCGTCGGTGCGCATGGGCAGGATGCGGTTGCCGCCGGTCAGGGCGTGAGTCAGGTCGGTTTCGGGCGGGGTCGTCATCGTGCCTCCGGGATACGCCGAAAACTGCGGTAGTGATCCGCCGTGTAATAGTAGATCTCGGGGGGCGTGCCGCCGGTGACGATACGCCGGGCTCCGCGGGTACGTTCGCCAGGGGTGGGGACGGTGTACTCCCGGTAGTAACCCCGGGGCTTCTGGGGCAAGAGGCGCTCGCGATTGTGGAAAACGGTGCCGTCCTTGCGATACGGAAAGGGGCCGCCGTGGTCGATCAGCGCCAGGGTGGCCAGCGCTTCGGGCGGCAGCCAGGCAATGGCGCTGGGGGTGTGCGTCGTGCCGGATGGGGCAGGGGCGTCGCCCGAGCACGCCGGGAGCAGCGCACACGCGGCGAGCAGGCAGGCGAACAGAAACCGGGGCAGTCGGCGCATGCGAAAACCATCGGGGACAGGAGATGCCCTGAGTGTAGCAGTTGGCTGGCGTGGTGCCGACTGGCGCTACACCTTGATATCCCGGATGCCGAACTTGGCCTTGAGGGTGGCGTGGAATTCCTTCAGGGCGGGCAGGCGGGCGTTGTTCGGGTCGTGCCGGCGGACGCGGTCGATGAGGCGCTGCGCTTGCTCGGCGTACTGTTCGCTCCAGCCGCGGTTTTCGATATGGCGCAGCAGCGCCAGGGCCGCGTTGAACAGCACGTGGACGTTGTTCGGCATCTTGCCGACGGCGCTGAGCATTTCGTCGACGGCACCGTCGAAGTCGCCGGCCTTGGCCTTCTCCGCGCCGGTGGCAACCAGGGCCCGGACCTCCTGGTGGACTTGTTTCTCCAGATCCTGCGCCAGCGCGGCATAGCCGCGCGCGTCGAGCATCTTGCGGGTGTTCTCGACGGCGCGCGGGGTGTCGGCGGTGCGCATGATGTCGAGCACCACCTCGGTGCCGGCGGCTTCCATGCCGTGGTCAAAACAGGCGCGGGCCAGTTCCTGCTTGAGCCCGAGTGACAGTTTGCCGAGCCGGCGGGATTCGGTCAGGGCCGACTCAACCGCGGTCTTGGCCTTGGCTTCGTCGCCAAGCTTGCCGTGGAGCATGGCCGCGGATAGCGCGGTGCAGAGCTTGCCGCGTTCGGTGGAGGCCATGCTGCGATCGAGGTCACGCAGGGTGGCGGCGGCCTCTTCGAGCTTGCCGTTGCCAATCTGCGCCTGCATCAGCCAGACATGGTCGTCCGGGTCGCGAAAATCGGAGTACTTGCCCTTGCGCACCACCTCGCCAAGCACGGCTTCAGCGGTGTGCGGGTCGTCCATTTCGAGGGCGATGGCACCGAGGCGACGCAGGCGGCCCAGGCGATGGGGGGAGACGGCTGCGGCCCGGGCAAGGATGTCTCGCGCCTTGGCCAGTTCGCCGGCCGCTTCACGGGTGCGGGCGAGCCAGTCGTAGGCGTCGAGAAACTGGTCGTTTTCGTCGACCAGGCCGGCGAGCAGGTCTTCGGCTTCGCCATAGCGTTGCCGCATGTACAGTGCCTTGGCGAGCCCCAGGCGCGCCCAGGGAATGGCACGCAGCTTGAGCACTTGCTGATAGACCGTTTCGGCGTCGTCGGCCTCGCCGGCGAAGATATGCAGTTCGGCACGCAGGCGCAGGAAATCGAGCAGGTACTGTGGATGCGCCCGTTCGCCCTCGAGGCAGGCGCGCAAGGCGCCCGGCGTGTCGCCAGCGTCGATCCGCTTATAGACGGGGAGCAGTGCGTCGCGCTTGAGGATGGCGCGTGCGATGCGGGTGTGCAGGGTGTCGGCCGCAAAGGGTTTGAGCACATAGTCGTTCGGTGCCAGTTCGGCGGCCGAGACCACTTTTTCGTACTGACGCTCGCCGGTGACCATGATGAACAGCGTGGCCAGCGGGATGATGTTGTTGTGGCGCAGGTCTTCGAGCAGGTGCTGGCCGTCCTGGCCGTCGCCAATGTGGTATTCGCAAAGGATCAGGTCGAAGGTGGACTCGCGCAGTTTGCGCACGGCCGCGCCGGCAGAGACGGCAAGTTGCACCTTCTCGACGCCACTCTCGCCCAGCATGGTCCGCAACTGGGTGCGCATGTTGGGGTTGGCCTCGATCACGAGGGCGGTGACGGCAGACAGGTCTGGCATTGTGGGTGCGCCGTGAAGTCAGGGGGACAACACCATTGTCGGCCCCCTGGGGCTGATCTTGAGCCGGTCCGCAAAAACAAACAAGGCGACCGAAGTCGCCTTGTTGTGTCGACAGGGCGGGGCCGGTTCAGCCCTTGGCGACTTCTACTGCGGTTTCGACCTTCTGGCGCAGGCGAATGTGCAGGTCACGCAGCTGGCGCTCGTCGACCTCGCCGGGGGCGTCGGTCAGCAGGCACTGGGCGCGCTGGGTCTTCGGGAAGGCGATGACGTCGCGGATCGACTCGGCGCCGGTCATCAGCGTGACCACGCGATCAAGGCCAAAGGCCAGGCCGCCGTGCGGCGGGGCGCCGAACTTCAGCGCGTCGAGCAGGAAGCCGAACTTCACGCGGGCTTCTTCGTCCTGGATGTTCAGGGCGCGGAAGACCTTGGACTGCACGTCCGCCTGGTGGATACGGACCGAGCCGCCGCCGATTTCCCAGCCGTTGAGCGCCAGGTCGTAGGCCTTGGCCAGGCAGGTGCCCGGCGCGGTTTCGAGCAGGTCGACGTGATCGTCCTTGGGTGCCGTGAAGGGGTGGTGGCAGGCCACCCAGCGCTTGTCTTCGTCGTCGTACTCGAACATCGGGAAGTCGGTGATCCATACCGGGGTCCAGGCGTCACCGGTCAGGTGACCTTTCTCGTGGCCGATCTTGACGCGCAGCGCGCCAAGGGCGTCGTTGACCACCTTGGACTTGTCGGCACCGAAGAACATCAGGTCGCCATCCTTGGCGCCGGAGCGCTCGACAATGGCGGCCAGGGCGGCGTCGGACAGGTTCTTGACGATCGGCGACTGCATGCCGTCGCGCCCCTTGGCGATTTCGTTGAACTTGATCCATGCCAGACCGCGGGCACCGTAGATGCCGACGAACTTGGTGTAGTCGTCGATTTCGCCGCGCGACAGGTCGCCGCCGCCTGGGATCAGCAGGCCGGCAACCCGGCCGCCACTGGTGGCCGGGCCGGAGAAGACCTTGAAGTCGACGTTGGCCATCACGTCGGTCAGTTCGGTGAACTCGAGTGCCACGCGAAGGTCCGGCTTGTCGGAGCCGAAACGGTGCATGGCTTCGGCATAGGTCTGGCGCGGGAAGGGCGAGGGCAGCTCGACGTCGAGCGACTCCTTGAAGACGAAGCGGATCAGGCCTTCCATGAGGTCGGTGATCGCGGCCTCGTCCAGGAACGAGGTTTCGATATCGACCTGGGTGAATTCCGGCTGACGGTCGGCGCGCAGGTCTTCGTCGCGGAAGCACTTGACGATCTGGTAGTAGCGGTCGAAGCCGGCCACCATCAGCAACTGCTTGAACAGCTGCGGCGATTGCGGGAGGGCAAAGAACTGGCCCGGATGAACGCGCGAGGGGACGAGGTAGTCGCGCGCGCCTTCAGGCGTGCTCTTGGTGAGCATCGGTGTCTCGACGTCGATGAAGCCGTTGGCGTCGAGGAAGCGGCGGAAGGCCATCGCGACCTTGTAGCGCAGCATCAGGTTGCGCTGCATGTGCGGACGGCGCAGATCGACCACGCGATGGGTCAGGCGGGTGGTTTCCGACAGGTTGTCATCATCGAGCTGGAACGGCGGCGTGACCGAGGCGTTGAGCACTTCGATCTCTTGGCACAGGATTTCGATCTCGCCAGAGGTGAGGTTGGCGTTTTCGGTGCCTGACGGACGACGGCGGACCTTGCCGGTCATGCGCAGCACGTACTCGTTACGCACCGATTCGGCCACCGCGAACATGTCGGCGCGGTCCGGATCGCACACCACCTGGACCAGGCCTTCGCGATCGCGCAGGTCGACAAAGATGACGCCACCGTGGTCGCGCCGGCGATGCACCCAGCCGCACAGTGTGACGATCTGGTCGAGGTTGGCGGCAGTGACCTGTCCGCAGTAGTGAGTACGCATGGTTCTGATTCCGTATTTTCGAAACACTGGGCGCGGTGGCACCCGGCTTGTTAAGACTCGAGGGGGGCGAGCAGGGCGGCTTCGCCCTTCTTGCCGGGGGTGACGACCCCCATGGAAATAATGTACTTGAGCGCCTCGTCCACACTCATTTCAAGCTCGATCACGTCGGTTCGCGGCACCATCAGGAAAAAACCCGATGTGGGGTTCGGCGTGGTCGGAACGTAGACGCTGATGTAGTCACCAACAAGATGTCTTGCTGCCGCGCCACCCGGCTTGCCCGTGAGGAAGGCGATGGTCCAGGCGCCTTCGCGTGGATACTGGATCAGCAGGGCCTTGCGGAATGCGTGGCTGGAACTGGAGAACAGGGTGTCGGAAACCTGCTTGACGCTGGAGTAGATGGACTTGACCACCGGGATCCGCGCGAGAATGCCTTCCCAGAGCTGGACGACGCGCTGGCCGAGCACGTTGGCGCCGACCAGACCGGTTGCCAGGATGATCAGCAGCGTCACCGCGACACCGATGCCGGGAATGTCGAGGCCGAGCAGCACCTTGGGTTGCCAGTGTTCGGGAACCCACAGCAGGATGCGGTCGAGCGTGCTGACGATCCACGCGATCACCATGAAGGTGATTGCGAGCGGGATCCAGATCAGCAGGCCGGTGATGAAGTATTTTTTCATTCGCGGCGGTCAGTGGCAGGCGCAGCCGCCCCCGCAGCCGGCATCCGCGGCGCTTGCCGTGCTGCTGGATTCGGTTTTGGCCGTGCTTGGCTTGCTGCCACCTTTGAAGTCGGTGGCGTACCAGCCGGACCCCTTGAGCTGGAAGCCGGCCGCGGTCAGTTGCTTGGCGTAGCTGGCCGACCCGCATGCCGGGCAGGTGCTCAGCGGGGCATCACTCAATTTCTGCAGATGTTCTTTTTCTGCGCCGCAATCGGCGCAGCGATAGGCGTAAATCGGCATGACAAGCTCCGAAAAATCAAGCCCGTAAGTCTATCGTATTGGTGATACGGCGGGAAGCGGCGTCGGCTGCGCCGGCATGGGTCAGAGCAGTTGCAGATAGCGCGCGTTCAGCGTGTCGCCGAAGAACAGGGCGAGTATTCCCGCCGCGGCCAGGTAAGGGCCGAACGGGATGGGCGTGTTGCGACCGTGGCGGGCAAACATGATGAGGGCAATCCCCACCAGCGCCCCGACCACGGACGACAGGAGGATCGTCAGCGGCAGCATCTGCCAGCCCAGCCATGCCCCGATCGCGGCCAGCAGTTTGAAGTCGCCATAGCCCATGCCCTCCTTGCCGGTGATGAGGCGGAAAAGGTGAAAGACCAGCCAGAGGCTCAGGTAGCCGGCGATGGCGCCGATGACGGCAGCGTTGATCGTGGTGAAGCTGCCGCCAAGATTGAACGCCAGCCCCAGCCAGATCAGCGGCAGGGTGATCGCATCAGGCAGGAGTTGGGTGTCCAGATCGATGAAGGTCAGGGCGATCATGGCCCAGAGAAACAAGACGGCACCGACCGTCGTCAGGCTGTTGCCGAAGGTCCAGGCGGCCAGCCCCGACAAGGCGGCAGTGACAAGCTCCACGGTCGGGTATCGGCGACTGATCGGTGCCTTGCAGTGCCTGCAGCGCCCCCGCAGCACCAGATAGCTCAGCACCGGCACGTTGTCGATCGCCGTGACCTGGGTGCCGCAGTGCGGGCAGCGCGAGCGCGGGGTGGCCAGGTTGAATGTGGCAACGGTGTCCGGCGCCTCGCCGCGTAATTCCGCCGCCTGCATGGCCCACTCGTTCTCCATCATCTTGGGCAGTCGATGGATGACGACATTGAGAAAGCTGCCGACAAACAGTCCGACAAGGGTGGTCAGGGGGACGAGCGCAATCGGGTCGGAGAGTAGGTCGGTCATGGAAAAGAAGTGTCGCCCCGTTGCACGGGGCGATAGTGTGGATTAGACGACGGCACCGAGCTTGAAGATGGGGAGGTACATGGCGACGACGAGGCCGCCGATGACTGTGCCGAGGAAGACCATGATCATCGGTTCGAGGAGTTGGGAGAGACCGGCGACCGCATCGTCGACTTCTTGCTCGAAGAAATCGGCCACTTTGCTCAGCATGCTGTCGAGCTGGCCAGATTCTTCGCCGATCGAAACCATCTGTACAACCATGGTCGGGAAGACTTTGACCCCTTGCATGGAAACGGTGAGGCTGGTACCCGTGCTGACGTCGGACTGGATCTGTTTGGTCGCGACTTTGTAAACATGATTTCCAGCGGCTCCGCCAACCGATTCTAGGGCTTCGACGAGTGGCACACCGGCGGCAAACATGGTTGACAACGTTCGTGTCCACCGTGCGATAGTGGCTTTTCGGATGACCTCACCGATGACCGGAACTTGAAGGATGAAGCGATCCATGGCGTTTTGGGCCTTCTCGGACCGTCGGTAGGCCATGACAAGAGCCGTAATGGTCGCTGCAACGAGACCGAGGACAATGTACCAGTTGTCAACAAAGTAGTCCGACATTGCAATGACGATTTGCGTCGGTGCCGGTAAATCCGCGCCAAAGCTGGTAAAAACATTCTTGAATTCAGGGATGACGAAAAGCATCATGATAGAAACGACAATGCCGGCCACGACGATGACGGCCATTGGATAAAACAGCGCCGATTTAATCTTGCTCTTGATCGCAAGAATCTTCTCTTTGTACGTCGCCAGTCGATCCAGCAAACTATCCAGGATGCCCGCCTGTTCGCCTGCCGCCACCAGGTTGCAGAACAGCTGGTCAAAGTGCACGGGATGCTTCCTGAACGCCTGCGACAGGCTGCTCCCTGTCTCCACGTCGTTGCGAATATCGTTCAGCAGGCGGCCGAGCGAGGGGTTGGCCGACCCCTTGATGCCGATGTCGAAGGCCTGCAGCAGCGGGACGCCGGATTTCATCATGGTGGCCATCTGGCGGGTGAACAGCGCGATGTCCTTGTCGGTGATGCGGCGGCCGCGCGACAGCTTCCGTTTCTTGACCTTGGTGACGAGAATGCCCTGGCGTCGCAGTGTGGCTTGAACCACGGCCTCGCCGCCGGCGCGTACTTCGCCGCGAACGATCTTGCCTTTCTTGTCCTTGCCCTCCCAGTCGTAAAGGTGTTCCTTGACGTCCTGGGCGGTGCGTCGAGCGGATCGGGTCGCGGTTGCCATGTGTGCTGTGCCTCGGTTTATTCGTTGGTCGTCGCCAGGACTTCCGTCAGCGACGTCATGCCGGCCTTGACCTTGCGCAGGCCAGAGCGGCGCAGGTCCATGACGCCGTCCAGTTCAGCCTGGGCGGCAATTTCGATGGAGTTGCCGTTGTTCATGATGATGCGGGCAATGTCTTCGGTGATGGGCATCACCTGGTAAATGCCCACCCGGCCCTTGTAGCCGCTACCCTTGCATTTGTCGCAGCCGACCGGCCCGTAGGGCTTCCAGCTGCCGTCCAGATCGGCTTCGGTGAAACCGGCTTCAATCAGCACATCGTGCGGAATGTCGACGGGCTGCTTGCATGAGCACAGTCGCCGGGCCAGTCGCTGGGCGGTGATCAGGATGACCGACGAGGCAATGTTGAAGGGGGCAACGCCCATGTTGCGCAGCCGCTCCAATGTGGTCGGTGCGTCGTTGGTGTGCAGGGTGGACAGGACCAGGTGGCCCGTCTGGGCGGCCTTGATGGCAATCTCGGAGGTTTCCAGGTCACGGATTTCACCCACCATGATCACGTCCGGATCCTGGCGCAGGAAGGCGCGCAGGGCAGACGAGAAGGTCAGTCCGGCCTTTTCGTTCACGTTGACCTGGTTGATGCCGGGCAGGTTGATTTCCGCCGGATCCTCGGCCGTCGAGATGTTGACCCCGGCCTTGTTGAGGATGTTGAGGCAGGTGTACAGCGATACGGTCTTGCCGCTGCCCGTGGGGCCGGTCACCAGGATCATGCCGTAAGGACGCTCGATCGCTTCGAGCAGGGCGGCCTTCTGCTCCGGATCGTAGCCCAGCGCGTCCACTCCCAGCATGGCCGAGGAGGGGTCCAGGATACGCATGACGATCTTCTCGCCATGGAGGGTCGGCAACGTGGAGACGCGGAAATCGATGGCCTTGTTCTTTGACAGGACCAGCTTCATGCGGCCGTCCTGCGGAACCCGCTTTTCGGAGATGTCCAGGCGCGAGATGACCTTGATACGGGCGGCGATCTTTTCTCGCAAGACCAGCGGGGGCTGGGCGATCTCGCGCAGCGTCCCGTCGGTACGGACGCGGATGCGGTAGTACTTTTCGTAGGGTTCGAAGTGGATGTCCGAGGCGCCTTCGTTGATCGCGTCGATCAGCACCTTCTGGATGAAGCGGACGACGGGCGCGTCGTCGACCTCCGCCTGAGCGTCGTCGGCCGCGGCTTCGCTGGGCGCCTCCTGCTCCAGCATGTCCATGTCGAACTCGTCGCCGCCTGTGAGCGCTTCAAGGCTCTCCTTGGCTGACTCGCCCTGCTTGTCGATGGCCGATTGCAGCTTGCTCGCTTCGACCACCACCGGATCGACCGACAGCCCGCTCTGGAAGCGGATCTCGTCGAGTGCGCGCAGATTGGTCGGGTCGGCAAGCGCCACGGTGAGCCGGTTGCCGCGCTTGGCGATGGGGAGCACATGGTGCTTGCCGATCAGCTTGCGGTCGATCGCGTCGGAAACGATGTTGCCCGGCTCGAGCGCCGAGATGTCGAGCAGTGGGTGCCCGAAGGTGTCGGCAGCAAACCGAGCGATATCCCGCTCGCTGAGGAGACCTCTGCGTGCGGTTTCGAGAATGAACCCGTTGGCCTTGTTCTGCTGTTCGGCAGTGCACGCGACGGCATCCGCCTCGGTGAGGCGGTTCTGCTGAATCAGCGCACGCGCAAGACCGGTGAGCGCAATTTGTGGATTTGCTGCCATGACCACCTGTTATGGATCCGACATAGCATGTTGCATCGCTTGATGTGGCTTGTAAAGCGTCTGGCGCAAGTCATTGTGACTGCTTGGTTTACTCGCGCGGCTTGAACAAACGCGCGGTCTTGACCATGCGATCCTGGGTTTGCACCACCTCGATGGGCACCTCGCCGATCCGGATCGAGAGCCCGGCTTCCGGAATATCCTGCAGGTGTTCGACGATCAGCCCGTTCACTGTTTTCGGCCCGCTGACCGGAAGGTTGAGCCCCAATTTGCGATTGAGGTCGCGCAGATTGTGTCCGCCGTCGACCAGTACGCTGTCGTTGCCGTGCCAGGCAAGGCGTTCGCCGCCATCGGGTGCGCTGGTCGTGAACTTGCCGATCATCTCTTCAATAATGTCTTCCACCGTCACCAGACCAAGCAGCTCACCGTACTCATCCACCACCAGCCCCATCCGCTGCTTGTTCTCCTGGAAGAACTGCAACTGGGAATAGACCGGTGTATCGGCCGGGATGAAGTAGGACTTGGTGACCATGTGGCGCAAGGCGTCGTGGTCCAGCGGCTCTTCCAGCGTATGGCTCAGCATGCGTCGCAGGTGCAGGATGCCGATCACGTTGTCGGCCTCGCCGTCGAAGACAGGCAGACGGGTGTGATAGCTGGTCGCCAGCTGCTGGCGGATTTCATCGATCGGATCGGACAGATCGATGCCCTCGATGGCGCCGCGCGGCGTCATCACGTCTTCGACCGTGATGTCTTCGAGTTCGAACATGTTCAGCAGAATGCTGCGGTGTTTCGACGGAATCACATGTCCGGCCTCGAGCACCATGCTGCGCAGCTCTTCCGTCGACACCCTGTCCTCGCCCTGTTCGCCCGGCGGGGCCAGGCGCAGGGCGCGCAGCAGCGTTGCCACGAACAGATTGACAAACCAGACCGCAAAGTACGAGGCGCGCAGCAGGAAGGTCAGCGGGAATGCATAGATCACGGCGAGGCGGTCGGCATAGCGGGCGCCGATCACCTTGGGGGTGATCTCGGAAAACACCAGGATCATGAACGTGACCGCCAGCGTGCCCAAGCCCAGCGCCCAGCGTTCTTCGCCGAACAGCGCAATGGTGATGACGCTGACCAGCGTTGCCGCGGCGGCGTTCACCAGATTGTTGAAAAGCAGGATAACGCCGAGCAATTTGTCGGTTTGCGCCAGCAGAGCCAGGGCCAGCGTGGCGCCGCGGTGGCCACCGGAAGCCATGGATTTCAGACGGTATCGGTTGGCGACCATCATGGTCGTTTCCGCCATCGAGAACAGGCCGGAAAACACCAGCAAAAAGGCAAGTGCAGCGATCTGCACCGATAAGGGAATGTCGGACACGGCCTGCTAGGGGAAAATGGGTGCGTCGAGTATTCCGGCGCGCCGGGGGGATGTCAAGGCGCCGGAATTGAGAATGCTCGGCTAAACCGCGCGATGCAGCAGCACTTCAATGACGAACCGGCTGCCGATATAGGCCAGCATCAGCGCGGCAAAGCCGGCGATGGTCCAGCGTTGTGCGAGCTTGCCGCGCCAGCCCCACAGACGACGACCGACCAGCAGGCCACCAAACAGCAGCCAGGAGATGGCGGCAAAGATGGTTTTGTGGTCGACAGAAAATGCCTTGCCGAACAGCGCCTCCGAAAAGGCCACGCCCGAGATCAGGGTCAGGGTGAGCAGCACAAAGGCAATCCGGATCAAGCGGAAGAGCAGATGCTCCATGGTCAGCAGCGGCGGCAGGGATGCGAAGGCGTTCGACAGCCGTGCGCTGTGCAGGCGCTTTTCGGCAACCGCCATCAACACCGCGTGCAGGGTGGCCAGCGTGAATAGGCTGTATGCCAGCATGGCCACGATGAAGTGCGCGCGGAAGGCCGGCGAGCCTGCCTTGTCGAGCAGGTGCGGTGGCGGGAACAGTCCGGGCAGTAGTGCGGCAATGGCGGCCGCCGGCATGACAAAGGTTTGCAGGCCGTCGAGCCGGGAAAAGAAATTCTCGATCCAGTAGAACAACACCGCCAGCCAGACCATCAGCGACAGCGCCGTGCCAAACCCGAAGTGCATGCCCTCGCCGGGAAACAGTTCGCCATGCAGGACGCCGCCATGGGCAATCAGCGCCAGCAGCAGGGCAACGCGCTCCCAGGTGGACAGGCCGCGACGCGGGGCATCGCCGGACGGATGCCAGCGGGTGCGCCAAAAGTGCACGCCCAGAGCGGCATACATGGAAGCGGGCAGCAGATGCAGTAGAATCGATGGCATCCCGCAAGTTTACTCCAAGCCAGATTTCCGGACCATCATGCTCGACAATTTGACCACGCGGCTTTCCAAAGTCGTCAAAACCCTCCGCGGCCATGCCCGGCTGACCGAAGACAACATCCAGGAAGCGATGCGTGAAGTGCGCATGGCGCTGCTCGAAGCCGACGTCGCGCTGCCTGTGGTCAAGGATTTCGTCGCCCGGGTGCGCGAGAAGGCGGTGGGTCAGGCGGTGATCGGCTCACTCACGCCGGGGCAGGCGCTGGTCGGCGTGGTGCATGACGAACTGTGCGCCCTGATGGGGGCCAAGAACGAAGGCCTCGATCTGGCCGCGCAGCCACCGGCCGTGGTGCTGATGGCCGGCCTGCAGGGTGCAGGTAAAACGACCACCACCGGCAAGCTCGGCAAGTTGCTGCGTGAGCGCAAGAAGAAAAAGGTGCTGGTGGTGTCGGCCGACGTGTATCGCCCGGCCGCCATCGATCAGCTCAAGACCGTGGCGGGGCAGGCGGGTGTCGAGTTCTTCCCGTCGGAAACCACGCAGAAACCGGTCGACATCGCGCTGGCAGCGCTCGACTACGCGCGCAAGCATTTCTTCGACGTGCTGCTGGTCGACACCGCGGGCCGGCTCGCCATCGACGAGGCGATGATGGCCGAGATCAAGGCCGTGCATGCCGCGATCCATCCGGTGGAGACCTTGTTCGTGGTCGACGCCATGCTCGGCCAGGATGCCGTCAACACCGCCAGCGCGTTCAATCAGGCGCTGCCGCTGACCGGTGTGGTGCTGACCAAACTCGACGGTGACTCCCGCGGCGGCGCGGCGCTGTCGGTGCGCCACGTGACCGGCAAACCGATCAAGTTTGCCGGTGTGGCCGAAAAGCTCGACGGGCTGGAGGAATTTTTCCCCGAGCGGATGGCGTCGCGGATTCTCGGCATGGGCGACATCATGGGCCTGGTCGAAGATGCGCGTCGCAATGTCGATGAGGAAAAAGCCAAGGCCTTTGCGCAGAAGCTCAAGACCGGCAAAGGCTTCGATCTCAACGATTTCAAGGAGCAGATCGGCCAGATGCGCAAGATGGGTGGCCTGACCTCGATGATGGACAAGCTGCCCGCCCAGTTCGCCCAGGCCGCCAGCCAGTTGCAGGGCGGAGCGGAAGAAAAGATGGTGGGCCGGGTCGAAGGCATCATCAACTCGATGACCCCGCTCGAGCGCGCCAAGCCCGAGCTTATCAAGGCCTCGCGCAAGCGGCGCATCGCGACCGGGGCGGGCGTGTCGGTGCAGGAGGTCAATCGCCTGCTCAAGCAGTTCGAGCAGACGCAGAAGATGATGAAGCAGTTCTCCAAGGGCGGCATGGCCAAGATGATGCGTGGCATGAAGGGCATGCTGCCGGGCATGATGCGTTGATGTGTGCCGACCTGGCGTCGGCGTCACTGTTTGATGCGCTGCATGCCGCGTTGATGGCCTGCGATGTCGAAGACAAGTGCGCACGCGTGCATGCGCTCAAGGCGGCTCTCGACGCCGGCAGGCTGAAGCTTGATGGGCCGCCACCGGTCGCCCGGATCGCGTGTGGTCGCCCATCTCGGCCGGCACTGGTTCCGCCAAACAAATTGCGCAAGCGGCGGCCGGGCAGCCCCGAGGGGCATGCCGCCTTGCTGCACGCCATCGCCCACATCGAGTTCAACGCGATCAACCTGGCCCTCGACTGCGCCTACCGGTTTCGCGACCTGCCCGACGCGTTCTATCGCGGCTGGGTCGATGTGGCAGACGAAGAGGCCCGGCACTTCATGCTGGTGCGCGCGCGTCTGCGGGCGCTGGGGTCCGACTACGGACAGTACGCCGCCCACGATGGACTATGGGAAATGACGGTGATGACCGCGTCCGATCCGCTCGCCCGGATGGCACTGGTGCCCCGGGTGCTCGAGGCGCGGGGGCTGGATGCGACGCCGCCGATCATGGAGAAGCTGCGCGCCATTGGCGACGAGGCCACCTGCCATGTGCTGGACATCATCCTTCGCGACGAGGTCGGGCATGTGGCGCTGGGGGATCGCTGGTTTCGTTATTTCTGTGACATTCGGGGGGTCGCACCCGAGCCGACCTACCTGGCGCTGATCGATCATTTCAACGCGCCGTGGCCAAAACCGCCGCTGAATATGCCGGCCCGGCGGCAAGCAGGGTTCAGCGAAGCGGAGCTGTCGATCCTGGCCGCGCCACGTCGCGCTGGGTGACGCTGACGGTTATTGAATGGTGCGCGGGCAAAAAAATGGGGTGACGTCGTCACCCCATTTTGTTTTGCTGCGCCGCAGCGCGCAGGATCAGCGCAGGCCGGCGATGAAGTCGGCGACGGCTTCGATTTCCTTGTCGGTCATCTTGATAGCGATCATCTGCATCATCTTGGCCGGGTCATTGGCGCGCTCACCCGCACGGAAGGCCTTGAGTTGAGCCACGGTGTACTCGGTGAATTGACCCGACAGGCGCGGGAACTGGGCAGGCAGACCCTTGCCGGCGGGGCCGTGGCAGGCGGCACAGGCGGGCAGGCCCTTGGAGGCATCGCCGGCGCGCCACAGCTTCTGGCCCCATTCCACGGTTTCGCCGTTCTTGGCCACCGCAGGCTGCAGGGTCTGGCTGGCAAAGTAGTGCGACACGTTGGTGATGTCTTCCGGGCTCAGCGCAGCGGCCATGCCATTCATGACGGCATTGACGCGGACCGGCGCCTTGCCGTCGACCGACTGGAATTCATGGAGTTGCTTGGCCAGGTATTCCGGAATCTGGCCGGCCAGTTTCGGGTTGGCGGACAGCTGGCTGTTGCCGTCAGGGTTGTGACAGCCGGCACAGATGCCCTCGGCCGTCAGCTTGCCTTTTTCGAGATCGGGGGCTTTTTGTTCGGCCTGAACACTGCCAGCGGCCAGGAAAAGGGAAAGCAGCAGGGAACGCTTCAGCATGATCTTGGTGTCCTCGGGTGCCGTGGTCGATGGTTCAAATCCTGATATTCTATAACAGCTTGCCGGGTTTGCGCGATGCAACACCCGCCCCATTTCCCCACCGTGCCCTCCGAATGTCCCTCTTTCGTCACGCAGCATTTGAAATTTCAGTCGCCGAGCCCCGTGGCCTGCCCCCGCCCAACGGGGCCGAGATTGCCTTTGCCGGTCGCTCCAATGCCGGCAAGTCGAGCGCCATCAATACCCTGGCCGCCCATACGCGCTTGGCCTTCGTGTCGAAGACGCCGGGGCGGACCCAGCTGATCAACTTTTTCCGGATGCGCTGTGGTGCCGTCCTGGTGGACCTCCCCGGCTATGGCTATGCCGAGGTGCCGGAGAAGATCCGGCGGCAGTGGCAGGCCTTGCTTGAGAACTACCTGCGCGAACGGCCCAATCTGATCGGACTGGTGCTGATCATGGATTCACGCCGTCCGCTCACGCCGCTCGATCGCCAGATGCTGGACTGGTTTGCGCCCAGCGGCCGCCCGGTGCATGTGCTGTTGACCAAGAGCGACAAGCTGACGCGTAGCGAGGCCGCCAAGACCCTGGCTGCGACGCGCAAGGCGTTGGCGGAGTGGGGCGATGCGGTGACCGTGCAGATGTTCTCGAGCCTGAAGAAGACCGGGGTGGACGAGGTCGACGCGGTGGTGCGTCAATGGCTGGCGGTGCCGGCTGACGATGCTGCTGCGCCAGAGGCTTGAAAAAATAGACCCCCGGCCAAAGGGGAGAAAGCCGGGGGTTGAACGCCCTGCTTGAGGGGCAGGGCTCCCGCTCAGGGAGGTGAAGCGGGCGATGGCTTTCGCCATCTGTTTCCCTAGATCAAAGCAGGGGCAGAAAGTTCCCGGCACACTTTTTCGCGATGTTTCGTTCTGTTTCGAGAGAATTGATGACTTCCAATCCCGCCTTTCCCGCTACCCGCATGCGCCGCATGCGCAAAGACGCCTTTTCCCGCCGCCTGATGCGCGAGAACGAGTTGAGCGTCAATGATCTGATCTACCCCGTCTTCGTGCTGCCCGGTCAGGGTCAGCGGCAGTCGGTTGCCTCCATGCCCGGTGTTGAGCGTGTCTCGCTCGATGCGTTGCTCGGCGTGGCTGAAGAGGCGGTGTCCCTTGGGGTGCCCGCCCTGGCGCTGTTTCCGGTAATCGAGACCGAGAAGAAGAGCGAAGCGGCCGAAGAAGCCTGGAACCCCGAAGGCCTGGTGCCGACCGTGGTGCGCGCGCTCAAGGCGCGCTTCCCCGAGCTGGGCGTGATTACCGATGTGGCGCTCGACCCCTACACCAGCCATGGCCAGGATGGCCTGATCGACGGCGCGGGCTACGTGCTCAACGATGAAACGCTCGAGGCCCTGGCCAAGCAGGCGCGCAGCCATGCCGACGCTGGCGCCGACATCGTTGCGCCGTCCGACATGATGGACGGCCGCGTCGCCCGCATCCGCGCCGAACTCGACGCCGGCGGCCACATCCTGACCCGCATTCTGGCTTACTCGGCCAAGTACGCCTCCAGCTACTACGGCCCGTTCCGCGATGCGGTGGGTTCGGCCGGCAACCTCGGCGGCGGCAACAAGTACACCTACCAGATGGATCCGGCGAATTCCGACGAAGCCATCCGCGAAGTGGCTCTGGACATCGCCGAGGGCGCCGACATGTTTATGGTCAAGCCCGGCATGCCCTACCTGGACATCGTGCGCCGGGTCAAGACCGAACTGCAGGTGCCGACCTTCGTCTATCAGGTCAGCGGCGAGTACGCCATGCTCAAGGCGGCAGCGGCCAATGGCTGGCTGGACGAGAAGGCGTGCGCCCTCGAGGCCCTGCTCGCCTTCAAGCGCGCCGGTGCCGACGGCGTACTGACCTATTTTGCGCTGGATGCGGCGCGCTGGTTGAAGGCCGGTCAGTGAGCTTTGATGTGCGGCCGATGACGGCCGCGGATCTACCCGCCGTGTTGCAGGTGCAGCGCCAAGCCTACGGCGATGCCTATCAGGAAAGCGCCGAGGTGCTCGATGCCAAGCGCCGGCGCAGCCCCGCCGCGTGCTGGGTGGCCTGCGATGCGCAGGGGGTGCTGGGCTATGTGTTTGCGCACGACTGGCCCGGCGCGGCGCCGCCGCCGCTGCATTGCCCCTTGCCCGAGGTGGCCGCGGCGCAGTGCGCTTTCCTGCATGATCTGGCGGTGGTGCCCCGGGCCCACGGCCGGGGCGTGGGCGGTGCGTTGTTTGCTGCCGTACGGCAGTGGGCGCTGGGTGCCCGCCATGAGGCGCTGAATCTCGTCTCGTTGGTCAATGCCGTGCGCTACTGGCAGCAGCGCGGGTTTGCGCCGCTTGCCTCGGCTGATGCCTCGGCGATGCTCGCCTATGGCGATGGCGCCTGCTTCATGCGCTTGCCGCTCGACGGCTGACGCCGAGCCGACCCATGGCCCGCGGCAGGGCCAGCACGCTGGGCAGCTGGCAGTCGACATACGACGGGCGGCCGCTGGCCCGGCTGATCCATACTGTGCGCATGCCGAGCCGCTTGGCGGCCTTCAGGTTGGCCAGACTGTCCTCGACCAGGATGCAGCGGGCGGGGTACAGGCGATGATCCCGCATCAGGTGGTGAAAGGCCCGGCGCATCGGCTTGGGGTGCAGGCGCATCTGCTCGATGGCGCATAGGCCGTCGATCGAGCGGTGCAGGTCCATGACACCGAGCACGGCATGGGCGTAGTCCGACGGCCCGTTGGAGAACACGATCTTTCGGCCGGGGAGCCGTTTCAGGCAATGGCGCAGGGCGCGATCGAACACGACCAGCTCGTGCAGCCGGTCGAAACGATGCGTTTCGCGCAGAAAGTGGGCCGGATCGGTGTCATGGTGGCGCATCAACCCGAGTAGGGTCGCGCCATAGCGCTGCCAGTAGTCGGTGCGCAGCCGGTTGGCGGCGGCTTCGTCCACCGCGAGATGCTGCATGATGTACTCGGTCATGCTGCGGTTGATGTGGGGGAAGATGTGCGCGCTGGCCTGGTGCAGCGTGTCGTCCAGGTCGAACAGCCAGACCGGGGCGGTGCTCATCGTGCACTGCCGGCGCGCGGCTGGAAATGGATGATGGCATGGCCGTCGGCCGTCGTGCGGGGTGCCGCCTTCCAGGCGTGGCCGTAGACGATTTCGAAGGTGGCCGGCAGCCGGCCGCTGGTGCGCAAGGCTTCGTAGCGTGCCCGCGCCCGCTGCCAGCCCTGCTTGCCGCTCAGGCCGCGATGGCGCAGCCCGCTGGCGTTGGTGCAGCCGGATTGCCGCAGATCGGCAAACAAGGTGTCGAGCTCGGCATAGGTCAGCGTGAGGCGATCCATGTCCATTACCGGGTTGCTGAAGCCGGCGCCGACCAGCGCGTCACCGATGTCGTGCATGTCGATGAAGCGATGGACCCGCGCGCCGCGGGTGTCAGCGAAGGCATCGCGCAGCTCGCGCAGGGTGTCCGGACCCAGGGTGGCGAACATGAGCATGCCGTCCACCTTCATGACACGGGCCATTTCGGCCAGCGCCGGGGCCGGGTCGTCGAGCCAGTTGAGCATCAGGTTCGACCACAGCATGTCGAACCGGTTGGCGGCGAAGGGCAGGGCGCGGGCATCGGCCGCGACCACCTGCGGGCGATTGCGCGGGCCAAACAGGCGCTGTAGCCCGCGCTGTGGCGGTGATGCGCGCTGCAGCATGGCCGGGGCGATGTCGACCCCGATGCGTGTGGCCTTGGGGTAGCGCTCGGCCAGGCGGGCCAGGTCCCGGCCCGTGGCGCAGCCGAGGTCGAGAATGCTCTCGGGCTGATGGAGGATGCCTTCCAGGCGCTCATCCATCTGTTGAGCGACGGTGCGTGCCAGGATGTCGACCCCGTCGTAGCTGGCGGCGGCGCGGTTGAAGCGCCGCCGGATGCACTGGCTGTCGAGGTGGAAGTCCGCCGCCATGCGCGGTCAGATCGCTTTGAGGCCGAGTTTGGCAAACAGTTGTTCGTCGCGGTCGGTTTCCGGGTTGTCGGTGGTCAGCAGGCGGTCGCCGTAGAACATCGAGTTGGCACCGGCGGCAAAGCACAGCGCCTGCATCTCGTCGCTCATCTGCTGGCGGCCGGCCGACAGGCGCACGAAACTCTTGGGCATGGTGATGCGGGCCGCGGCGATGGTGCGCACGAACTCGATCGGGTCGACCTGCTCGCTCTTTGCCATCGGCGTGCCTTCGATCGCCACCAGGTTGTTGATGGGGACCGACTCCGGCGGCGGGTTCATGTTGGCCAGCTGGGCGATCATGGCGGCACGGTTGCGGCGATCCTCGCCCATGCCGACGATGCCGCCGCTGCACACGTTGATGCCGACATTGCGGACGCGGTCGAGGGTGTCGAGGCGGTCCTGGAAGGTGTGGGTGGTGATCACCTGACCATAGAACTCCGGGGCCGTGTCGATGTTGTGGTTGTAGTAGTCGAGACCGGCGTCGCGCAGCTTCTCGGCCTGGCCTTCCTTGAGCATGCCGAGGGTGACGCAGGTCTCCAGCCCCAGCGCCTTCACCTCGCGGATCATCTCCACCACCGGTTCCAGATCCTTGTCTTTCGGGCCACGCCAGGCGGCGCCCATGCAGAAGCGGCTCGAGCCCTTGGCCTTGGCAGCGCGGGCGTTTTCGAGCACTTCTTCGAGCGGTAGCAAGCGCTCACGCTCCAGTCCGGTATCGTAGCGGGCGGACTGCGAGCAATAGCCACAGTCTTCCGAGCAGCCGCCGGTCTTGATCGACAGCAGGGTCGAGCGCTGGACGGCGTTGGGGTCGAAGTGCTCGCGGTGTACCTGCTGCGCGCGGAAGAGCAGGTCGTTGAAAGGCAGCTTGAACAATGCCTCGACCTCGGCGACCTTCCATTTGCGGCCTTCGGACGATTGGGGGGCAGGTGCCTGCTGCGGCGCGCACGGTTGGGAAGTCATTGTCATGATGAGGATTTCTTGCTGTAATTCAAAATTATGGATGTTCCACGATTGAGCGAGGTCTTGTCAAACCCTCGCGCCCGATGGCGTCAGCGGGTCGGCGAGCACTGGCATCGGCTGTGGTGGCGCCAGTGCGTGCTGTGCGCCAGCACCCGCGACCCGGTCGGCCTGTGTGCGGGCTGTCGTCGTGACCTGCCATTGTGCCTGTCTGCGTGCCCCAGGTGTGGATTGCCGGACACCGAGGGGGCGATCTGCGGCCGCTGCCTGAAGCATCCGCCGGCATTCGAGGTGACGACGGCGCTGTATCGCTACGCCTACCCGCTCGACCGCTTGATTCACCGTCTCAAGTATGGTGCCGACTTTGCCGTGGCGCGGGCCTTGGGCGCGTGTGCGGTGCGCACCGTGCCCCGACCCCCGGTGGACTTCATCGTGCCGGTGCCGCTGCATGCCTCGCGGCTTGCCGAGCGGGGTTTCAACCAGTCGCTCGAACTGGCCCGGCCGCTGGCGCGGGCCTGGCAGTGTGAGTTGCTGATCCGCGACGTGGGGCGGATACGTGCCACTCAGGATCAGGTTGGTCTGCCGTGGCGGGCGCGCCAGAAGAACCTGCGCAAGGCCTTTGCCTGTCGCGTCCGGCTTGAGGGCGCGCATGTGTTGCTGGTTGACGATGTCATGACGACCGGTGCAACACTCGACGCGCTGGCGCAGTGCCTGCGCGAGGCGGGGGCGGCCACCGTCCGCAATCTGGTGATGGCGCGCACGCCGATGCGTTGATCCGCGCAGGCGCTGCGGGCACAATGCCGCACCATGTTCCATATCGTCCTTTATCAGCCGGAAATTCCGCCCAATACCGGCAATGTCATTCGCCTCAGCGCCAATGTGGGGGCACGCCTGCACCTGATCGAACCGCTGGGTTTCGACATGTCGGACAAGGCCCTGGCGCGCGCCGGCCTCGACTATCACCAGCTGACCCATGTGCAGACCCATGCCGACTGGGCGAGCTTCCGTGCGCGGGTGCCCGACGGGCACATCCATGCCCTGACCACCCGCGGCGGGCGGCGCTTCAGCGAGGTGAGCTACCAGCCGGGCGATGTGCTGCTGTTCGGTTGCGAGACGCGCGGTTTGCCGGAGGAGATGCTGGCAACGTTGAGCGACGCGCAGCGGGTGCGGATCCCGATGCGGCCGGGCAACCGCAGTCTGAACCTGTCCAATGCCGTTGCCGTCGTGGCCTACGAGGCCTGGCGCCAGCACGGCTACGTCGAGGGGGTTTGACGCGCTGCGGGCGATGCTTATTCGCTGCGCGGGTCGCGTGCCAGCAGGCGTTCGACCGCGTCGCGTGCGCTGAGTGTACCGGCCAGTAGCGCGTTGACGCCCTCGGTGATCGGCATCTCGACCTGATGGCGATGCGCCAGCGCAACGGTTTCCCGCGTGGTCAGCACGCCTTCGGCGACATGGCCGAGATCGTCGAGGATCTTGTTCAGCGATTTGCCCTCGGCCAGCGCCAGCCCGACACGGCGGTTGCGGGACAGATCGCCGGTGCAGGTCAGCACCAGGTCGCCCATGCCGGCCAGGCCCATGAAGGTCTCCGGTCGAGCCCCCAGGGCGGTGCCGAGGCGGGCCATTTCGGCCAGCCCGCGGGTGATCAGCGCGGCGCGGCTGTTGAGACCGAAGCCCAGCCCGTCCGATACGCCGGCGGCGATGGCCATCACGTTCTTGACTGCCCCGCCGACTTCGGCGCCGACCAGGTCGTCATTTGCGTAGAGGCGGAGCCGTGGCTGGTGCAGGTGCCGGGTCCATGCCGTTGCGAAGGCGGTGTCGCGCGCCGCCAGGGTAATCGCCGCCGGCAAGCCGGCCGCGACCTCGGCGGCAAAGCTCGGGCCGGTCAGGACGGCGCAGGGGAAATCGGCGCCGAGTTCGTCGGCAACCACCTGGTGCGGCAACTTGCCCGTGCCGGACTCGAAGCCCTTGCATGCCCAGATCAGCGGCGCGGTATGGCCTTCGGCGGCCAGGTGCCGAGCGATGGCACGCAGACCGGCGACCGGGGTGACCACCAGGTGCAGATCGGCCGATGCACTGGCCCGATGCAGATCCGCTTCCAGTGCCAGCGTGGGCGGGAAGGGGGCGTTGGGCAGCAGGGCCTGGTTGACCCGCTCGGCTGCGCAGCGCTCGAGGGCGCGAGTATCGCGCCCCCATAGCGTGACCTGATGGGATTTTGCGTAGGCAATGGCCAGGGCCGTGCCCCAGGCGCCCGCGCCATAGACGGTGATGCGCATGCTCAATTCGTGGTTCGCAGGGCAGGCGAGGGGCGATGGGCCATGATGCTCACTGGCCCCATACGTCGACGCGGCGGATGAAGCCGCGGTCGCCGTCGGCATGCCGGACCGGCAGCCAGGCCCCCCGGGCGGGGCCCGAGACGGAGAGAATCACCCCGCGGACCGCTTCAAAGCTTGCGGGCGTGGTGTCGTCGGCCTGCTGGTGGATCGTGGCACGGTCGGTGGTGACGACCACGGTCTGGCCGTCGGCCAGTGCGCCGCGCTCGATCCAGGCCAGATGGCCTTCGCGGTCGCGCACCTTGACCCACTTTTCGAGCGTCACGACAACTTCCAGCGGGCTGCCGGCCGAGACCACGTACAGGCGCTTGCCCTGGGCCGAGGGCGTGTCGTAGAGGATGGCCGGACTGGCCGCCGACCGGTAATCCAGTGCGGCGGCCGAAGCGCTGGCGGCGCCGGCCACAATCAGGGCGATGAGGCGGGCGACGCGCATGCTCACTGAACCGGCACGTCCTGGCCAGCGGGCTGCTGCTCTTGCTGGCGAGCCTGGTACAGCGCTTCGAAGTTGACCGGGGCGAGCAGCACGGGCTGGAAGCCGGCGCGGGTCACGGCGTCGGAGATCGCTTCGCGGGCGTAGGGGAAGAGGATGTTGGCGCAGCCGATCATCATGATCGGTTCGATGTCGGACTCGGGCACGTTGCGGATCTGGAAGATGCCGGCCTGGGCGGCTTCGACCAGGAAGACCGTCTTTTCCTCACCGATCTTGGCGGTCACGGTGACCGTCAGGACCACTTCATACACGCCTTCGTCGACGCCCTTGCTGTCGGTACGCAGTTGCACGTTGATCTGCGGGGTTTCGCGGTCCAGGAAGATGGTCGGTGCGTTGGGCACTTCGACCGACAGGTCGCGGATGTAGAGCTTTTCGATGGTGAAGACGGGCTGGGTGTTTTCGGTCATGGTTCTGCCTTGTGTCAGTATTGGGTAAATCGGTCAGGCCGCTTCTGCGTTCAGGAGCGGGTCGAGCTTGCCGGCCTGGTCAAGCGCATAGAGGTCGTCGCATCCGCCCACATGCAGGTCGTCGATGAAGATCTGCGGGACGGTGCGCCGGCCGGTGAGGGACATCATTTCTTCACGTCGTGCGGTGTCCCGGTCGATCAGAATTTTCTCGATATTCGTGATCCCCTTGCTGGTGAGCAGCGCCTCGGCGCGCACGCAGTAGGGGCAGTACGGTGTGGCATACATGCGGATGTGCGGCGCCATGCTCACTTCCTCTTGCGGGTGACCGGTTGGCCGGCCTGCTGCCAGCCCGCCATGCCGCCCTGGAGATTGAATACCTTCTCGCAACCGAGCTTGTGCAGCGTGGCGATGGCAGCTTTGGAACGGGCGCCGGACGCACAGCACACGATAATCGGTTGTTGTTTCAGTTTTTCCAGCTCGGGGCTGCGCTTTTCGAGCGCCGCGAGCGGGATGTGGCGGGCATTGGGGATGTGGCCCTGGATGAACTCATTCTGTTCGCGCACGTCGATGATGGTGGCGTCTTCGCGGTTGATCATCAAGGTGGCCTGCACCGGCGACAGGCTGCTGCCGTCGCCACGCTGGCGCAGGGTCTCGATGAACAGGAACGCGCCGCTGGCCACAGCCAAGGCTGCCCAGTACCAATTTTGCTGCAGAAACTCCACGGAAATTTCCTTCTCTTAATGTCAGGGCTGGGTCGGCGCTTCACCGCAGAAGACTTCGCGCATGAGCACGATCAACTGCAGGGTGCGCTGGTCGCCGACCCGGTAGAACACCCGGTTGGCGTCCTTTCTGGTGAGCAGGACGCCCTTGTCACGCAGAATGGCCAGGTGCTGGGAGATGTTGCTCTGGGAGGTGCCGACGGCCTCGACGATATCCTGCACGCAGACCTCACCCTCTCCGATGACACACAGGATCTTGAGCCTGAGTGGATGGGAGATGGCCTTGAGCGCGCGGGCGGCGGTTTCGATCTGCTCGGTCTTGCCAATCAGATCAACTATGGGATGACTATTCACGATCTACGATCGATTCGACAAAGATGAATGTAATAAAATACCATTTTTTGCCGTAGCGGCGACTTGGCGCGACGCAAGAACCCGTCTTTACCACCCTAGCGAGTTGATAGCCCCCCATGTACAAGATCGTATTGCTTCGCCACGGAGAGTCCACCTGGAACAAGGAAAACCGGTTTACCGGCTGGACCGATGTTGATTTGACCGACAAAGGCGTGGAAGAAGCACGCGCCGCAGGCGACCTGCTGCGCGACGAGGGCTATGCCTTCGATGTGGCCTTTACCTCGGTGCTCAAGCGCGCCAACAAGACGCTGAATATCGTGCTCGAGCACCTGTCGGCCCTGTGGCTGCCGGTGGAGCACTCCTGGCGCCTGAACGAGCGCCACTACGGTGCGCTGCAAGGCCTGAACAAGGCCGAGACAGCGGCAAAATATGGCGACGACCAGGTGCTGCAGTGGCGCCGCTCCTACGATGTGCCGCCGCCCGCGCTCGAAGACGGCGACGAGCGCCTGACGCCGAACGACCCGCGCTACGCCAGCCTGCCGGCCGACCGCTTCCCGCACACCGAGTGCCTGAAGGACACCGTGGCCCGCGTCGTGCCCTACTGGGAGACGGTGATCGTGCCCCGCGTGCTCGCTGGCGACCGCATCCTGATTGCCGCGCACGGTAACAGCCTGCGTGCGCTGATCAAGTATCTCGACGGCGTGAGCGACGCCGACATCGTCGGGCTGAACATTCCCACCGCGCAACCGCTGGTGTACGAACTCGACGCAAACCTGCGACCGATCCGCAGTTACTACCTTGCCGACGAGGACACCATCAAGGCCGCGGCGGCAGCCGTGGCCGGGCAGGGCAAAGCCAAGGCCTGATCACGTGACCCCGCTTGCCGCCCGCAACGGGTGGCTCATGGCCGCGCTGGCGTGGGTGCTGGCGCTCGCCGCATTGGCCGGGCCTGCCATGGCGCAGGAGTCGGCCGGGCGCATGGCATCGTCGCGCAGCGAGCTCGACGCCGTCAGGGCGCGCCTGCGCGCGGCCGAGTCGGAGGTGGCGGATATGGAATCGTCGCATGCGCAGGCCGCCAAGGCCCTCAAGCAGGCCGATCTGGCCGTGTCGCGCATCCTGCGTCGGGTGCGCGAGCTGACAACCGAGCGCAAGGCGGCCGAGGCGGCGGTGGCCAAGGTCGAGACCGCGTTGCGCAAAACGCGTGCGCAGGTCGATTCCGGCCGCGACGCGCTGGCCGACTGGCTGCGTCGCTACTACCAGTTCGGCGGTGAGCCGGGGGTCGGGTATCTGCTCAGCGCGCGCGAGCCCAATCAGCTGGCGCGCGACGCCTACTATCTGGAGCAGATCGGGCGCGAGAAGCAGGCGATCATCACCCGGCTGCGCGAGGCCATGGCCTTGCAGACCCGCCAGCAGGCCGAAGCCGAGGCGCATCGCGCCGATGTGGTCCGGCTCGAAGGGGTTCAGCGGCGCGAGATGGCCGAGCTAAAAAAAGAGCGCGACCGCCGCCAGCAGATCCTTGCTGCGTTGTCGACGGAACTGAAGGCGCAGAAGCAGACGGTGGCCGAGTTGCAGCGCGACGAGGCGCGCTTGCGCGCGCTGATGATCGAGCTGGCGAAGCAGAAGGAGAGGGTGCGCCCGCGGCCATCACCCGAACCGTCGGCGTCTCCTCAAGAGCCGGTGACCGGCGCCTCGCGCCTCAGCGCCGACAGCAGTGCCCGCGGCAAGGCGTTTGCCGCGCTCCGCGGACAGCTCAAGGCGCCGTTGCGTGGTGCGGTGATCGGACGTTTTGGCGCCGATCGCGCGGCCGGCGGCACGACCTGGAAGGGCATTTTCATCCGAGCCGACAACGGCGAGGAGGTACATGCCGTGGCCGATGGGGAGGTCGTCTTCTCGGACTGGTTGCGCGGCTTCGGAAATCTCATCATCATCGACCACGGCCAGGGCTATTTGACGGTGTATGGAAACAATGACGCACTGTTCAAGTCCAACGGCGAGCAAGTGAGCGCCGGCGAGGTGCTGGCCGCCGCCGGCGACAGCGGAGGAAACCCGGAGCCGGGGCTATACTTCGAAATCCGCCATCAGGGGCGGCCGGTGGATCCGCTGGACTGGATCCGCCTGAACTGAATTTTCAGGGGCAGTGCCCAGTGGCAGTGTCCTATCGTCTGGAGTCGTCATGCGTAGCAAACTGCAGCAGCTTGGATTGATCTTCACGGGCATGTGCGCCGGTGTCCTGATCAGCCTGAACTTTCCCGCCAATGCCGACAAGGCGGCGCTGGCACCCCTGCCGATGCAGGAGTTGCGCGCGCTGGCGGACGTGTTCAACGCCATCAAGCAAGGTTATGTCGAGCCGGTCGAGGACAAGGCGCTGCTGACCGATGCAATCAGCGGCATGCTGACCGGCCTCGATCCGCATTCGGCCTACTTGGATGCCGATGCCTTCAAGGACCTGCAGGTTGGCACCCAGGGTGAATTCGGCGGCCTCGGTATCGAGGTCGGCATGGAAGACGGCTTCGTCAAGGTCATTTCGCCGATCGAGGATACCCCCGCCTTCCGCGCGGGCGTGAAGGCTGGCGACCTGATCGTCAAGCTTGATGACACACCGGTGAAGGGCATGACCCTGGGCGACGCGGTCAAGCAGATGCGTGGCAAACCGAACACCAAGATCGTGCTGACCATCGTGCGCAAGGGGGATGACAAGCCGCTGGTGGTGACCATCGTGCGCGAGATCATCAAGGTGCGCAGCGTGAAGTCGAAGCTGGTCGAACCGGGCTACGGCTATGTGCGCGTGGTGCAGTTCCAGGAGGCGACGGCGTCGTCGCTGGCCGAGCACCTGACCCAGCTCTATGCCAAAGGCCCGCTCGACGGGCTGGTGCTCGACCTGCGCAACGATCCGGGCGGTCTGCTGCATGGCGCGGTGGGTGTGGCGGCGGCCTTCCTGCCGGCCGACGTGCTGGTGGTGTCGACCGACGGTCGCACGCCGGACGCCAAGCGCAAGTACATGGCCACGCCGGACGACTACCTGCGCGGTACGCGCACCGACTTCCTCAAGGATCTGCCGCCGGCGGTCAAGAAGGTGCCGATGGTGGTGCTGGTCAACGGGGGCTCGGCATCGGCATCGGAGATCGTCGCCGGGGCGCTGCAGGATCACAAGCGGGCCAAGGTGCTCGGCACCCAGACCTTCGGCAAGGGGTCGGTGCAGACCATCCTGCCGCTGACCAACAACACCGCGATCAAGCTCACCACGGCGCGTTACTACACGCCGGGCGGTCGGTCGATCCAGGCCAAGGGCATCGAGCCTGATGTCAAGGTGGAAGATCCGCAGGAGAGCGCGTCGCAAATGCGGATTCGCGAGGCCGACTTGCGCGGGCACCTCGAAAACGACAAGGACCCGGAAGCCGAGCGCAAGGCGCTCGATGTCCGCGAGGCGGCCCGTGCTGCCGGCGAGGACAAGCCGGCCGACGATACGCCGTTCAAGCGGATCGAGCCGGCCAGCGAGGAAGATTTCCAGTTCCAGCAGGCCTTGAACCTTCTCAAGGGGCGAGAGATCGTCCAGAATGCGAAGTAATCGAGAAACCATGACGCGAAGGGGGTAATCATGCGCCGGGAAACGGCCTACAAGCTGGCGGGCAGGCGGCATGAATCCCATGCGGGCGCTGGCGCCAGCGGGCTGATCAAGACGCGTGAGATCCGCTTCCGGCCGCTGCCCCCCGGCCAGGTCGATCGCGCCTTGGCCGCCTTGCGCCGTCTGCGCGGCCTGAAGGTCGAGCCGGGGCCGCGCGAGCTGTGCCTTGAAGTCGAGTACTCGGTGCTCGACTTCTCGCTTGAGCTGCTGGAAAACGCCCTGCGCGATGCCGGCTTCCATCTCGACAATTCGCTCTATGTCAAACTGGTGCGGGCGCTGGTGTATTTCAGCGAAGAGACTCAGCGACACAACATCGCCTCGCCCGAGCGGCTGATCAAGCAGTCCAACGAGGTGTACATCAAGGTCTACGACCACCACCCGCACGGCGATCATGACGATACGCCGCTCGAACTGCGCGACTACAAGTAAAACCTGTCGTACCCCAGCCATGAACGACGATCAACTGCTGCGCTACAGCCGCCACATCCTGCTGCCCGAAATCGGTGTCGAGGGCCAGCAGGCCTTTGTCGATGCCCGGGTGCTGGTGGTCGGCGCCGGGGGCCTCGGTTCGCCGGCGGCCATGTATCTGGCCGCCGCGGGCGTGGGGACGCTGGTGCTGGTCGATGACGATGATGTCGACCTGACCAACCTGCAGCGCCAGATCCTGCACACCGCCGAGTCGGTCGGTCAGCCCAAGGTGCGCTCAGGCCAGGCGACCCTGGCGCGGCTCAACCCCGAGGTGCGGGTCGTGCCGCTGGCGCAGCGCCTGGCGGGGGAGGCCTTGTCGGCGGAAGTCGCCGCGGCGGATATCGTGCTCGACTGCTCCGACAATTTCGACACCCGGCATGCGATCAACCGGGCGTGCCATGCGCATCGCAAGCCGCTGGTCTCCGGCGCGGCGATCCGCTTCGACGGGCAACTCTATGTGTTCGACCTGCGCACCGACGACAGCCCGTGCTACCACTGCCTCTTCCCCGAGGGGGAAGATGTCGAGCAGGTGCGGTGTGCGGTGATGGGGGTGTTCGCGCCGATTACCGGCATCATCGGCGCCACGCAGGCCGCCGAGGCCCTGAAGCTGCTTGCCGGTATCGGCACCTCGCTGGCCGGCCGGGTGTTGCTGCTTGACGGCTTGAACATGGAATGGCGCAGCATCGGGCTGGGCAAGGACCCGGCCTGTGCGGTGTGTGCTCAGAACTGGTGAATAAATCGACTGCGCGTGCCGATTGCTGCGTTGCTCACTCGCTCACGCCTCGCCTATCCATTTGATATGTCTCGTCGTTCGCTCGCGTAGTTGCCAAATGCGGCCTTGCACTCGGCCCTGCTCGCTACGATTTCTTCACAAGTTCTCAGCCCGCAGCCTGAAAGCGCCCAACGAAGCGCATGTCCTTGCCGACCTGGCGGACGTCGTGCCACACCAGCTGGCGTGCCTGCTGCAGATCGGTCAACTCGGCAAGATTGAACAGCCCCTGCGCGGCGTCGCCGACCAGCATGGGCGCGCTGTAGAGCAATAGCTCGTCCACGCAGCCTTCGCGCAACAACGATCCGTTGAGCTTGAAGCCGGCCTCCACATGGAGTTCGTTGATGCCGCGTTGTGCGAGCAGTTCGAGCAGCGCCGGCAGATCGACCTTGCCCTGCGGGTTGGGCAGCGTCACGGTGTGGGCATTGCGTTCGGCGAGCATGGCGGCCTTGTCGGCATCGGGCCGGGCGGTGACGATCAGTACCGGGTCGCCGTTGAACAGGCGGGCGTCGGGGCTGACGTCGAAGCGCGCATCGACCAGCACGCGCAGCGGCTGACGTTCGCAGGGGATGTCGCGCACCGTCAGTTGCGGGTCATCGGCCTTGACTGTACCGATGCCGGTGAGAATGGCGCAGGCACGTGCCCGCCAGCGATGGCCGTCGGCCCGCGCGGCGGGGCCGGTGATCCACTGGCTCACGCCGTTGTTGAGCGCGGTCTTGCCATCGAGCGTGCTGGCGGCCTTGAGGCGTACCCACGGCCGGTTGCGCGTCATGCGCGAGACGAAACCGAGATTGAGCTCCTGCGCCTGGGCGCCCAGCAGGCCGAATTCCGTGGTGATGCCGGCATGGTTGAGCCGGGCGATGCCCTGGCCTGCCACCAGCGGGTTGGGGTCGCCCATGGCGATGACCACGCGCGCCACCCGGGCGGCGATCAGCGCGTCGGCACAGGGCGGAGTGCGCCCGTGATGGGCGCAGGGCTCGAGGGTGACATAGGCCGTTGCGCCTTCGGCGCGGCTGCCGGCGGCGCGCAGGGCGTGGACTTCGGCATGGGCTTCGCCGGCGCGGCGGTGCCAGCCTTCGCCGACCACCGTGTCGCCGTGCGCGATCACGCAACCGACCCGCGGGTTGGGCGATGTGGTGGTCAACCCGAGTTCGGCCAGTTGCAGCGCACGGGCCATGTGCTGATGGTCGAGCGCGGAGAAGGCCATGGGGGTCAGTCAGTCTTGGGCGGGCGGCCGCGGGTGCGCGACACTTCGCGGACGGCTTCGGAGAAGGCGTCGACGTCTTCGAAGTTGCGATACACGGAGGCAAAGCGCACGTAGGCGACCTTGTCGAGTTTCTTCAGTTCGCGCATGACCAGTTCGCCGACCTTGGCCGAGGGCAGTTCGCGCTCGCCCATGGCCAGCAGGCGGCCTTCGATGCGGGCGGCGGCGGCTTCGATGTCTTCGACCGCGACCGGGCGCTTGCGCAGCGCCAGCGTCATGCTGGCCAGCACCTTGCTGCGGTCGAACTCGGCCCGGTGCCCATTGCGCTTGACGATGTGCGGCATCTTGAGGTCGATGCGCTCATAGGTGGTGAAGCGCTTGTCGCATTTGACGCAGCGGCGACGACGGCGAACGATGTCGCCGTCCTCGTTTTCACGGGTGTCGGTGACCTGGGTCGAAGGGTCGCCGCAGAACGGGCATTTCATGTCGGGGGATGCTCCGCGTCAGCGGGCGCGTGCTGCGCCCGCTGGTCGGTGCTCAGTTGCCGTAGACCGGGAACTGGGCGCACAGCTCGGAGACCTGCTTGCGCACACGCTCCAGGTTGTCGGTGTCGTCCGGTGCGTCAAGCACGTCGGCCACCAGGTGGGCGATCTTCTCGGCCTCGATCTCGGTAAAGCCGCGGGTGGTCATGGCCGGCGAACCGAGACGGATGCCGGAGGTGACGAAAGGCTTTTCCGGGTCGTTGGGGATCGCGTTCTTGTTGACCGTGATGTGGGCCAGGCCCAGCGCAGCCTCGGCGGCCTTGCCGGTGATTTTCTTGTTGCGCAGGTCGACCAGGAAGACATGGCTCTCGGTGCCGCCCGAGACGATGCGCAGGCCGCGCTCTTCGCCCAGCACGCGCGCCATCACGCGGGCGTTGGCGATGACCTGTTCCTGGTAGTCCTTGAACTCCGGCGCCATCGCTTCCTTGAAGGCGACCGCCTTGGCGGCGATGACATGCTCGAGCGGGCCGCCCTGCAGGCCCGGGAAGATGGCCGAGTTGATGGCCTTTTCGTGTTCGGCCTTCATCAGGATCAGGCCGCCGCGCGGGCCGCGCAGGGTCTTGTGGGTGGTGGTGGTGACCACGTCGGCGTGCGGCACCGGGTTCGGGTAGAAACCGGCGGCGATGAGGCCGGCGTAGTGCGCCATGTCAACCATGAAGATGGCGCCAACGGCCTTGGCGACCTTGGCAAAGCGCTCGAAGTCGATGCGCAGCGAGTAGGCCGAGGCACCGGCGATGATCAGCTTCGGCTTGTGCTCATGGGCGAGGCGCTCCATGGCCTCGTAGTCGATGGCTTCGTTCTTGTCGAGGCCGTAGGAGACCACGTTGAACCACTTGCCGCTCATGTTGAGCGCCATGCCGTGGGTGAGGTGGCCACCTTCGGCCAGGCTCAGACCCATGATGGTGTCGCCCGGCTTGAGGAAGGCCATCAGCACGGCCTGGTTGGCCTGCGAGCCGGAGTTGGGCTGCACGTTGGCGGCATCGGCGCCGAACAGGGCCTTGGCGCGGTCGATGGCCAGTTGTTCTGCCACGTCGACATGTTCGCAGCCGCCGTAGTAACGCTTGCCGGGATAGCCTTCAGCGTACTTGTTGGTCAGCTGGGAGCCCTGGGCTTCCATGACGGCATGGCTCACATAGTTTTCGGAGGCGATCAGTTCGATGTGGGCTTCCTGGCGACGGTTTTCGGCCTGGATGGCTTCCCACAGGTCCGGATCGGCTTTGGCGAGCGTGTTTTGCTTGGAAAACATGGTCTTGTGTCTACATGGCAGGGTCAAAAGCGGATTCTATCACGCAGCTTGGCTGAAATTCCCAGTGATGGGTGCGTTCAGCTGTTGGGCAATTCGTCGCGGGCAGCACCGAGATGCGCCTCGTCGGCCCACTGTTCGATCACCCAGCCGGCGGGCGCGTCACGGCGCAGCCAGTTGAGTGCGGCGTTGGGGATCCGGAAGTCACGCGGTGCGGCCAGCGGCCGGCCGCTGGCGATGCGGTAGATGATGTCGAGCACGCCGCCGTGGGCGACGACCAGGATCTGCTCGCCGGCGTGCCGGCCGACCAGCAGGTCGAGGGCGCTGGCGATGCGCTGGGCGAATGCGCTCAGGCTTTCGCCGCCGGCCGGCAGCGGGTGGTCGGGGTGGCGTGCCTTGAAGTGCGCGTAGTCGACCGGGTGCCGGGCCTGCGCTTCGTCGTAGGTGAGTCCCTGGAAGGCGCCGTAGTGGCGTTCGCGCAGGGCGGGCAAGGGCTGGGCGTCGAGGCCGATGCGACGGCCGATGGCGCGGGCGGTGTCGGCAGCGCGGGACAGGTCGCTGGTGTAGGCGGCATCGAAGCGATGGGCCGCGAGCAGCGCGGCGGTGGCGTCGGCCTGGGCGCGCCCGGTGGCGTTCAAGGGAATGTCCGTATGGCCTTGCAGGCGGTGCTCGGCGTTCCAGCTCGTTTCGCCGTGCCGGACAAGGCACAGTCGCAGGGTTTGTGTCATGTGTTCGTTTGAATCCGTGGACGTCTTAGGCGTTTCCCCTGATATGCCTGAGCGGCCTTAGCCGTGATAATGCGCCGCGTAAAAAGCCGGATGCCGGGAATCGGGGTCGGGTCATTCTAAAACGATTCGGGAGGGGACGATCCGTGTCCTTATTATTGAAATTCGCTGCGCTGATTGACTGGATCAACACGCGTGTCGGGCAGTTTACGATCTGGCTGGTGCTGGCGGCATCGGTCATCAGCGCAGGCAACGCATTCAGCCGCTATGGTTTCAGCCTCAGCTCCAACGCGATGCTGGAGGTGCAGTGGTATCTGTTCGCCGCGGTGTTCACGCTGTGTGCGGGCTACACCTTCCTGCGCAACCAGCATGTGCGTATCGACCTGATCTCCAATCGCTTGTCGGCCAAGGCCCGCAACTGGGTCGATGTGGTCGGCATCGTGCTGTTCCTGATCCCGGTGGCCGTGATGATCATGTGGATGTCGTGGCCCGGGTTCGTCGATTCCTACGTGAACATGGAAGAGTCCTCCAACGCCGGCGGCCTGATTCGCTGGCCGGTACGGCTGCTGATCCCGGTGGGCTTTGGCCTGCTGGCCCTGCAGGCGGTGTCCGAACTGATCAAGCGTGTCGCGTTCTTGACGGGCCACGGGCCCGATCCGCTGGAAAAGCCGGTGGAGCATGGTGTGGCTGGCGGCGGTGATGCTCAGGAGGGCACGAAATGACTGAGTTCCTGATCGCCAACATGGCGCCCCTGATGTTCGGCTCGCTGATCATCTTCTTGCTCAGCGGCTTTCCGGTGGCCTTTGCGCTGGCCGCCAACGGTTTGTTCTTCGGCTTCCTCGGCATCGAGCTCGGGCTGCTGACCCCGGCCCTGCTGCAGGCCCTGCCCGAGCGCGTGCTCGGCATCATGTCGAACGACACCCTGCTGGCCATCCCGTTCTTCACCTTCATGGGCATCATCCTCGAGCGCTCCGGCATGGCGGAGGATCTGCTCGAATCGGCGGGGCAACTGTTCGGCCCGATTCGTGGCGGTATCGCCTACGCGGTGATCTTCGTCGGCGCGCTGCTGGCGGCCACCACCGGTGTGGTGGCGGCCTCGGTGATCTCGATGGGCCTGATCTCGCTGCCGGTGATGCTGCGCTACGGCTACTCGCGTGAAGTGTCGGCAGGCGTGATCTGCGCCTCCGGCACGCTGGCCCAGATCATTCCGCCGTCGCTGGTGCTGATCGTGCTGGCTGACGTGCTGGGTGTGTCGGTGGGCGACGCCTACGCCGGCGCCATCATCCCCTCGCTGATGCTGGTCGGCCTGCTGGTGCTGTACATCTTCGTGCTGACCATCATCAAGCCGGATGCGGTGCCGGCGCTGCCCAAGGAGGCGCGCACCCTGCAAGGTGCCGCGCTGCTCAAGCGGGTGCTGGTGGCCATGGTGCCGCCGGTGGTGCTGATCTTCCTGGTGCTGGGCACGATCTTCATCGGTCTGGCCACGCCGACCGAAGGCGGCGCCATGGGTGCCGTTGGCGCCCTGGTGCTGGCGGGCATCCGCAAGCGCCTGAACTACGAAATGGTGCGCAGTGCGCTGGATACCACCGGCAACCTGGCCACCTTCGTGATGTTCATCCTGATCGGTTCGACCGTGTTCGCGCTGACCTTCCGTGCGGTCAACGGCGACCTGTGGGTCGAGCACCTGTTCAGCCTGGTGCCGGGCGGCCAGTGGGGCTTCCTGGTGGTGGTCAGCGCGCTGGTCTTCATCCTGGGCTTCTTCATCGACTTCTTCGAGATCGCCTTCATCCTGCTGCCGCTGTTTGCGCCGGTGGCCGAGAAGCTGGGCATCGACATGGTGTGGTTCCTGGTGCTGATCGGCATGAACATGCAGACCTCGTTCCTGACGCCGCCCTTCGGCTTCGCGCTGTTCTACCTGCGCAGCGTGGCGCCATCGACATCGTACGAGGACGCCCAGACAGGCAAGACGATTGCCGGCATCAAGACGATGCAGATCTATCGCGGCGTGATTGCCTTCATCGCAATCCAGATCTTCGCGCTGGTGATGATTCTGGTGTTCCCGCAGATCGTGACGGGCGGTCTGGAAGAGCACGAGAAGATCGACCTCGATTCGGTGGAGATCAACATCCAGCAGGATGCCTACGGCGGCGGTGGCGGCGCGTATGCACCGCCCGCTTTCCCGAGCCTGCAGGACAGCGGCGCGGGCGAGGAGGCGCCGGCGGCCGAGCCGGACCCGAACGCGGCCTTGATGGACGCGTTGCGCGAGAGCGCTGCCGAAGACAAGAAGTAAGTCTGCCCGGTCTGCAGACGACAAAAGGAGGCGCCGCGTGCGCCTCCTTTTTTTTGTGCCGCGTGCCTACTTCAGGTCAGAGGCCAGCGCGAGCTGGGTTTCCGGGGCAATCTCGTCGAGCGTGATGCGGTAGGCCGGATGGTCGATGCCCATGCCCAGCGTGGCGCCACCCTTCAGGGCGAGCGCCATCGCATCGCTCAGTTCGAAGCGCAGAAAGTGCACCGAGGAGGTTTTGGTGTCGTTCTCGCGCTCGAGGTCTTCGTCGGCGATGGCGACAACCGGCGCATGGCCCTCGACCCGAATCCATATCGCGCGCTCGATGCCGCGCAGGGCCTGCAGCCGGGCGGCGCGTTCCTGCGGGTCGGGGTACTCGATGAGCATGGTGGCCTTGAGGTTGCGACCGTCCGGAATCAGCGGGTTGTAGACATCCAGCTCATCCTGGATGCCGGTCGCCTCGAAGGTGCGCTCGATACGCAGCATTTCCTGGATCTGGTAGCGGACGGTGGTTTCGTCCTCGAACAGCAGGGTGACGTTCGGCCCCAGATGCACGGTGCGGCGGCGCTTGTGGGCCATGACTTCCTGCCGGAAGGCGGGGCGGCGCTCGGCGTATTCCTCCAGCGACCACAGCGCGGAGCGGGTCAGATGCGGCATGGGCGGGTCTCCTTCAAATGCCGTAGGCGCGCCGCACCAGGCTGATCGGGTGGGCGAGTTCGGGCGTTTTCTGGTGGTTCTGTTCGATCCCCTGGGCCAGGTGGTGGCCACCCAGCGGGCAGTCGGAGCTGATGAACGCGGGCTCGGCCTCGGCCATCTTGCGGAACACCGGGCGGCCGATCTTCATCGCCATGGCGTGGAACTCCTTCTTGACGCCAAAGGTGCCCGCGTGTCCGGAGCAGCGCTCGGTGGTGTCGACGTCGAGCCCCGCAATCTTCTTCAGAAACTCTTCGGTCTTGCGGCCGATGGCCTGCACCCGGCCGTGGCAGGGCACGTGGTAGGCGATCTTGCCGAGCGTGTCCTTGAAGTCGGTCTTGAGCAGGCCGTCCTTGTGGCGCGCCACCAGGTATTCGAAGGGCTCCCACATGGCGTCGCGCACCGCCAGCACGTCGGCGTCGTCCGGGAACATGTGCGGCAGCTCTTGCTTGAACATCAGCGTACAGGAGGGCACGCCGGTGAGGATGGCGTAGCCCTCGCGCGCCAGCGCCACCAGTTGCGGAATGTTGATGTTCTTGAGGGCCTCGACGCCGTCGAGGTCGCCTTGCTCCAGCTTGGGCATGCCGCAACAGGCTTCCTTGGTGGCGAGGCGCCAGGGGATCTCGTTGTGGTCGAGAATGGCGATCAGGTCCAGCCCGATGCCCGGTTCGTTGTAATTGATGAAACAGGTCGAGAACAGCACCACCTTGCCGGGGGTGCGGTCGCCGTCGGTGGCGATGCTCGAGGCCGCCTCGCCGGCGGCGGAGCGGAGCTTGCGCGTGGCAAAGCTGGGCAGCCAGGCCTTGGCGTCGACGCCCAGCGTCTTTTCCATCACGGCGCGCATGGCCGGCGTGCGATTGACGGCGTTGATCGCCTGCGTGACCACCGGAATGCCGGCAAACAGCCCGGTCTTGTCGGTGGAGGAGAGCACCGTGTCGCGAAAGCGCGGGCCGGTGCGCTTGCGCTCGACGGCCTTGGCGCGAAGCATCAGGTGCGGGAAATCGAGGTTCCACTCGTGCGGCGGCACGTAGGGGCATTTCGACATGTAGCACATGTCGCACAGATAGCACTGGTCGACCACCTCGCCGTAGCGCGCCTTGGGCACGCCGTCGACCTCGCCGGTCGGGCCTTCATCGACCAGGTCGAACAGCGTCGGGAAGGCGCCGCACAGGCTCACGCAGCGTCGGCAGCCATGGCAGATGTTGAAGACCCGCTCCAGCTCGGCATCGAGCGAGGCTTCGTCCCAGAAATCGGCACTTTTCCAGTCGAGCGGGTGGCGCGTGGGGGCGTCGAGACTGCCTTCGCGGACGGTTCCGTTGGGCGGCATGGGGCACCTCGTGCTGTGGTCGATTGGGAGGCCGCCGGCGGGCGCCGGCGGCAAAGCGCGATCAGGCGTTGGCCTTGACCTCGTCGAGCGTGCGCTGGAACTTGTTGGCATGGCTGCGCTCGGCCTTTGCGAGCGTCTCGAACCAGTCGGCGATCTCGTCGAAGCCTTCGTCGCGGGCCTCCTTGGCCATGCCCGGGTACATGTCGGTGTACTCATGGGTCTCGCCGGCAATCGCGGCGGCGAGGTTGTCGGTGGTATTGCCGATGGGCAGCCCCGTTGCGGGGTCGCCACAGGCCTCCAGGTACTCCAGGTGGCCATGGGCGTGGCCGGTTTCACCTTCGGCGGTGGAGCGGAAGACGGCGGCCACATCGTTGTAGCCTTCCACGTCCGCCTTGCTCGCGAAATACAGGTAGCGACGGTTGGCTTGCGATTCGCCCGCGAACGCCGCCTTCAGGTTGCCCTCGGTCTTGCTTCCCTTGAGTTGCATGGTCGTCCTCCAAGTTGTCGGTTGTCGCCAAACCGGCGATGCAATGCCGGAAGGTAGTATCAACATAGGCGGCGCGCTGGTGCGGATGAAATTGGAATGACCAATGGTGGGTATAGGCGCTTCCTATCGGCTGCATTCGTTCGCCCGCGCCGGTAAACTGCAGCTCTCGCGATCACCATTGCCGACCACAAGGCCTTTCCGCATGAAAACCGAACACGCGCCAACCATTCACCGGACCGATTACCAAGCCCTGGCGTGGTCGGTCGACACGGTCGACCTGCACTTCGCACTCGACGCCACCGCCACCGAGGTGCGCAATTGCATGCGTTGTGTGCGCCAGGGGCCGGGGCCGCTGGTGCTCATGGCCGAAGGCGTCGAGCGCGTCTCGCTGACCGTCGACGGCGTGGCGCCGGCGGCAGGCGCGCTGCGCGAGACCGACACCGGTCTCGAACTCGACCTGCCCGAATCGGCCACCGAGGCGCAGGTCGAGGTGGTGACCCGCCTCGACCCGTCGGCCAACACCGAGCTGTCAGGCCTCTACCACTCCGGCGGCGGGCTCTACACCCAGTGCGAGGCCGAGGGCTTCCGCCGCATCACCTGCTTCCCCGACCGGCCGGATGTGATGGCGCGCTTCACCGTCACGCTGGCGGCCGACAAGGCCGCCTTCCCGGTGCTGCTGTCCAACGGCAACCTGGTCGATTCGGGCGATCTGCCCGATGGCCGCCATTTCGCCAAATGGGAGGACCCCTTCCCCAAGCCCAGCTACCTGTTCGCCCTGGTGGCGGCCGACCTGGTGGTGCTCGAACGCACCGAGCAAACCCGTTCGGGCCGCGAGGTGCTGCTGCAGGTGTGGGTGGAAGAGGGCAACCTCGATCGCGCCGGCCACGCCATGGACTCGCTGGTGCATTCGATGCGCTGGGACGAGACCACCTTCGGCCTTGAACTCGACCTCGACCGCTACATGATCGTGGCGGTGAGCGACTTCAACATGGGGGCGATGGAAAACAAGGGGCTCAACATCTTCAACGCCAAGTTCGTGCTGGCCAAGCCCGAGACCGCCACCGACGTGGACTACGAGCACATCGAGAGCGTGGTGGCGCACGAGTACTTCCACAACTGGACCGGTAACCGCGTGACCTGCCGCGACTGGTTCCAGCTCACACTCAAGGAAGGCCTCACCGTCTTCCGCGACCAGCAGTTCTCGGCCGACATGCTCGCCGCGGCGGGTGGCGAGTCGGCGCGCGCGGTCAAGCGCATCGAAGACGTGCGCGTGCTGCGCACCGCCCAGTTTCCGGAAGACGCCGGCCCCATGGCCCACCCGATCCGCCCGGACGCGTACCAGGCCATCGACAACTTCTACACCGCCACGGTGTACGAGAAGGGCGCCGAGGTCATCCGCATGCTGCACACCCTGCTCGGCGCCGAGGGCTTCCGCAACGGCATGGACCTGTACTTCAGCTACCACGACGGCCAGGCCGTGACCTGCGACGACTTCGTCGAGGCCATGTCCGAAGCCAATGGCGTCGATCTCGACCAGTTCATGCGCTGGTACAGCCAGCGCGGCACGCCGCGCCTGCGCGCCGAGGGGCAGTTCGATGCCGCCGCCGGCCAGTACCGGCTCACGCTTACCCAGTCGCGGCCCGATGGTGACGCGCCGCTGCACATCCCGGTGCTGCTCGGCCTGATCGGGCCGGATGGCGCCGACCTGCCGCTGACGCTCGCCGGCGAATCGGCACCGGGCGCCAGCACGCGCCTGATCGAACTCACCGACACCACCACCGAGCTGGTCTTCGAAGGCATTGACGCTGAACCCGTGCCCTCGCTGCTGCGCGGCTTCTCGGCGCCGGTGATCGTTGATCTCGAGGAAGACGACGCCCGTCTGGCCTTCCGCATGGCCCATGACAGCGACCCCTTCAACCGTTGGGATGCCGCCCAACGCTTCATGGTGCGCACCGTGCTCGCCATGAGCTCGCAGGCCGAACCTGCCGTGCCGCAGGCCTTCGTCGACGCCTTCGCCGCGCTGCTCGACAACGATGCGCTCGATCCGGCCTACAAGGCCGTGGCGCTGACTCTGCCGGCCGAGGCCTACCTGCTCGAGCAGATGCCCCCCGCCGACCCGGCCGCACTGCGCCGCGCGCTCATCGCGCTGATGCAGACGCTGGGTGCGCAGCTTGCGCCGCGCTGGCGGGCGTTGGCCGAGGCCATGGTCGTGCCGGGCGCCTACCGCTACCACCCGGCCGATGCCGGCCGCCGTGCGCTGGCCAACCTCGCGCTGCGCTATCTCGGCGCCGCTGGCGACGACCAAGGCATCGCCCGCGCGCTGACGCAGGCCACCGGCGGGGCGCACATGACCGACCGCTTCGGCGCGCTGGCCGCGCTGGTGCAGAGTCCGGCGCGCGAGGCGGCAGCGCAGGCGCTGGCCGACTTCGAACGCCGCTTCGCCAAGGACGCGCTGGTGATGGACAAGTGGTTCGCCATCCAGGCCGGCGCCTGGCGCTGGACCGACACGGCCGAACCGGCGCTGGCGCGCATCGAGGCGCTCATGACACACCCGGCCTTCAGCCTGGGTAACCCGAACAAGATCTACGCACTCTTCGGCGCCTACTTCCGCGCCAACCCGGCCGAGTTCCACCGCGTGGATGGCGCGGGCTACCGCTTCTGGGCGGATCGCATCCGCGACCTCAACCGCCGCAACCCGCAGGTGGCTTCGCGCATGGCGCGGGTGCTGGAGAGCTGGCGCCGCTTCACCCCCGAACTGCAGGCCGTCGCACAGCCGCAGATCGAGGCGCTGGTGGCCGACGAGGGATTGTCGCCCGATGTGCGCGAGGTGCTGGAAAAGGCGCTCGGCGCGACGGGTTGAGCGTCGCCGCGCGCGGCTTGGCTCAAGCGCTGTTGCGTTCGAAAACCAGGAGCGTGGAGGTGGCCGAGGCATGCAGCCGCCCCGTGGCATCCACGAGGCGGGCCTCGGCAAACGCCGTTCGCCGGCCCATGCTCAGCACCTTGCCTTCGGCCCGCAACGGCCCGGTGTGCCGGGTGATGGCCTTGTGATAGGCCACCTTCAGCTCCAGCGTCGTGTAAGCCTGCTGTGCGCTCAGCCGGGAGTGCACCGCGCAGCCGCAGGCGGAATCGAGCAGGGTGGCGGCATAGCCGCCGTGCACCGTGCCGATCGGGTTGTAGGCATGCTCGCCGGGCGTGCCGGCGAACACGGCGCTGCCCGGGCCGGCTTCGACCAGGTCGAAATCCAGCGAGACCAGGATGCCCGGCTTGCGCCCCGAGGCCATCAGCGCATGCAGTTGCGCCAGCCCGTCCAGGCCGGCCGCCATGTCTTCGACAAGACTCATTTCAAATAGCCTCCAGGCACAGGGCGATGCCCTGGCCACCGCCGATGCACAGCGAGACCACGGCCTTCGATTGACCCAGGCGGTGCAACGCATGCGCCACCTTGGTGATCAGGATGGCGCCGGTGGCGCCGATCGGATGCCCGTGGGCAATGGCGCCGCCGTCCGGGTTGAGGCGCGCCGGGTCGATGTCCAGTTCGGCCTGCACGGCCAGGGCCACCGCGGCAAAGGCTTCGTTGACCTCGTATCGGTCCACCTCGGACGCCTGCCAGCCGGCGCGCGCCAGTGCCTGGCGGACCGCCGGCACCGGACCCAGGCCGAACAGATCGGGTGCGACCCCGGCCACCGCCACGCTGCGGATGAGCAGCATCGGTGAGAGCCCGCGCGCCTGTGCTTCCGACCGTTCGCAGACGATCATCGCTGCCGCGCCGGCGTTGACGCCGGGGGCGTTGCCGGCGGTGAGGGTGCCATCCGGACGGAAGGCCGGCTTGAGCCGCGCCAGGGTCTCCACGGTCGTGTCCGGACGGGGGTTTTCGTCGGCGGCGAACAGCGTCTGACCCTGCCTTGTCGCCACGCTGAGCGCTTCGATCTCGGCGCTGACATGGCCGGCGGCCAGTGCCGCGGCATAACGCTGCTGGCTGCGCGCGGCGTAGGTGTCCTGGGCCGCGCGGGTGAGGCCGAAGCGTTGCGCCAGGTCCTCGGTGTGCCAGCCGGAGTGCTCGCCCGAAAAGGCGTCGTGCAGGCCATCGAGCAACATCGAATCGACGGCGTGCGTATCGCCCATGCGGGCGCCGCCGCGCAGCGCGGGCAGGAGATACGGGGCGCGTTCCATGTTCTCCATGCCGCCGGCGATCACGCAGCGCGACAGCCCCGCGGCGATCTCGGCGACAGCCGTGGCCACGGCCTGCGCGCCGGAGCCGCAGACGCGATTGACCGTCATGGCCGGCACGCCGACCGGCAGTCCGCCCTGGAGGGCCGCCTGCCGTGCGACGTTCATGCCGTTGCCGGCCTGGATGACGTTGCCCATGACGACCGCGTCGACCTGTGCCGGATCGAGCCCGGCGCGACGCAGCGTGGCCGCGATGACATGGGCGCCGAGCGCAGCGGCCGGTGTGTTTTTCAGGGTGCCGCCGAACGCTCCGATGGCGCTGCGGACTGGCGCGCAGATGACGATTTCCGTGTTCATGCGAGTGTGCTCATCTGGGGGTTCAGGAGGCGGCGCGCGCGACATGGGTGTAGCGCGGGGCTGCATGACGGAGCGAGAGCCGCGGGCCGAGGCCGAGGCGCATCGCGTTGAAAGCGTCCCACTCCTGGGCATCGGGCAGGGACGGCAGGGTGACGGTTTCGCCCAGATCCAGGCCGGCCAGTGCGGCATCGACCATTTCATCGACATCCATCAGCATCTCGGCCGGCAGTTGCGATAGATCGATGCCCGAACGCTCCCACAGATCGGTGCGTGTGGCGCCCGGCAGCACCGCCTGGACCCGCACGCCGTGGGGCGCCAGTTCGCGTTGCAGGGCCTGGCTGAGGTTGAGCACGTAGGCCTTGGTGCCGCTGTAGGCGCCGTTGAACAGTTCGGGCGCCAACGCCAGCACCGAGGCGATGTTGATCAGGGTGCCATGGCCGCGGGCGGCAAAGGCGCCGGCGGCGGCCACCGCCAGTTGCGTTGCGGCCGTCACATTGAGGCGGATCATCTCGTCCAGCGCCTGCGGACGGGCACCCAGCAAGGGCCCGCCGACCGCCATGCCGGCGTTGTTGACCAACAGGTCGATGGCGGGGTCGTCGTGCACCCGGCGGGCGAGCTGTGCCACCGCCTCGCTGTCGGTCAGGTCGGCCGACCAGGTTTCGACCGCCACGCCGGTGCTGGCGCGAAGGTGCTCGGCCAGCGCGTCGAGACGGGCCGGGTTGCGGGCCACCAACAGCAGGTCGTGGCCGCGCCGTGCCAGGCGGTCGGCGTAGGTGGCGCCGATGCCGGCAGAGGCGCCGGTGATCAGCGCGGTGCCGGGGAGGAGGGGCGTATCCATGGACGGTCTCCAGAGAGTGGTTTGTTAAATGATGGTCGTCATCATTGATCGATATATTACGAACATCATTTATAATGTCAAGCGAGCGATGGCGAGGGAGGTCAAGGGCATGAAGGTCAGCAGGGCGGATGCGGAGCGGAACCGGGAGCGGATCATCGAGGTGGCCGCCAAACTGTTTCGCGAGCGGGGGTTCGACGGTATCGGCGTGGCGGAACTGATGAAGTCCGCCGGCCTGACCCACGGCGGCTTCTACGGTCATTTCGCGTCGAAGGAGGACTTGATGGCGCAGGCCAGTGCGCGGGCGCTGGACGCTTCGCTGGGCGGGCTGAACCGACTGGCCGAGCGCAGCGGCAGCGACGCCTTGGCGGCCGTGGCGTCTGCGTATCTGTCGCCTGCGCATCGCGACCAGCCGGGCGCCGGGTGTGCGCTGGCGGCGCTGGGGGCAGAGGGCGTGCGCCACGAGGCGCCGGTGCGCGCTGCCTTTACCCGCGGTGTGGAGACTGCGGTCGATCTGCTGATGCGGCTGCTCCCCGACGGCCCGGAGCGCGCGCGGCGCGAGCAGGCGCTGGTGGTCTACGCCAGCATGGTCGGGGCCTTGGTGTTGTCGCGTGCCGTCGATGACGCGGCCTTGTCGGACGAGGTGTTGCAGGCGGCGCAGGCCGCGATCGCCCGGATCGGTCGGCCGGACTGAGCGCCGGCGCGCTCAGCGGGCGCGGTCAGCCCGCGTGCGCGAGTGCGCTGCGCAGCGTTCGGATCAGGTACGGGATGGCGTGTTCGCCTGAGAGCGTCAGCCGGCCGCCGCCGGCAGGGTGAGGGTGAAGGTGGTGGTGCCCGCGTGCGAGTCGGCCTCGATGCGGCCGCCGTGGGCGACCACGATGGAGCGGGTGATGGCCAACCCCAGCCCGGCGCCCTCGCTGGTGTGGTGGCGCGCCGGGTCGGCGCGGTAGAAGCGCTCGAACAGCCGGCCCAGCGCCTCGGGCGGCAGCGTGTCGCCGCTGTTGCGCACCCGGATCGTCACCCCGTCTGTGTCCTGCGCCAGACTCACGCTCACCGCGCTGCCGGGGGTGCCATGGCGTACCGCATTCGATAGCAGGTTGGAGAGCGCGCGGCGCAGCATCAGCCGGTCACCACGGGTGTGCGCGGTGCCGTCGGCGAGCAGGCGCAGGGGCTTTTCCTCGGCCAGTGCGTCGTAGAACTCGAACAGGGCATCCACCTCGGCGCGCAGATCGACCGCCTCGCGGCTCGGCACGGCCAGGCCGTGCTCGGCCTTGGCCAGGAACAGCATGTCGGCGATCATCTTCGACAGGCGCTCGAACTCCTCTGCGTTGGACGCCAGGATGTCCTGGTAGTCCTCGGCCGTGCGCGCACGCGACAAGGCGACCTGGGTCTGCGTCATGAGATTGCTGATCGGGGTGCGCAGCTCATGGGCCAGGTCCGAGGAAAAGTCCGACAGCCGGGTAAAGGCCTCTTCCAGCCGGGCGAGCATGGCGTTCAGGCTCACCACCAGGGTGCGCAGCTCGTCGGGCATCTGGGTTTCGGGCAGGCGGGCATCGAGGCGCTGCGCGGTGATCTGTGCGGTGCGCGCCGCCATGGTGGCCAGCGGCGCGAGGCCGCGGCGGGCGGCCAGCCAGCCGAGCAGGCCGCTGAGCACGGCGGCGCCGACCACGAAGGCCCACAGTGTGCGCGAGAAGGCCTCCATGAACTGGATGTGGTGGGCAATGTCGATCGCCGCGGCGACGATCAGCTCGCGCTCGGGCTGGTCGGGCAGGGTGATGCGGGTCGCCAGTCCGCGATAGACCGTGGTGTCCTGCGACCACACGAAGGGCTGGGCGCTGTCGGCGTGGGCGGCGACGATGGGCGCCATCGACGGAAAATGCGCGTCACCGGCCTCGAACAACACGCTGCGGTCGGCATCGAGCACCAGCACCGACATGGCCTCATGGCCGACAAAGGTGTGCGAGAGCATCGGCGGCAGCGGCACCGGCAGGCGCTCACCCATGTGCTGCTGCACGGTGTGGGCGATCAGGCCGAGCTTGCCCGACAGCACGTCCACATCCTGCTCCTCGAAATGGCGCTCCATGGCTGAGCCGATGACCAGGCCGAGCGCCAGCAGCACGCTGCTCGAGGCCACCGCAAAGAGCAGCGTGAGGCGGGCGGTCAGCGAGGTGCGGCGGCTCACGCGGCGCTCCGTGGGCGCGTGCTCATGCCGGTTCGGGCGCCTCGAGCACATAGCCCATGCCGCGCACGGTGCGGATCAGCTTGGGCTCGAAGGGGTCGTCCACCTTGGCGCGCAGGCGGCGCACCGCGACCTCGATCACATTGGTGTCGGAGTCGAAGTTCATGTCCCACACCTGCGAGGCGATCAGCGAGCGGGGCAGCACCTCGCCCTGACGGCGCAGGAGCAGTTCGAGCAGGCTGAACTCCTTGGCGGTGAGGTCGATGCGCCGGCCGTTGCGGGTCACCCGGCGGCGCAGCAGGTCAAGCTCCAGATCCGCGGCGTTGAGGGTGGTCGGCTCGGTGCCGTTGCGCCCGCGGCGGAACAGGGTGCGCACCCGGGCGAGCAGCTCGGCAAAGGCGAAGGGCTTGACCAGGTAGTCGTCGGCGCCCAGCTCCAGGCCCTTGACCCGGTCCTCCACCTGGTCGCGGGCGGTCAGGAACAGCACCGGCAACTCGCGGCCGCTGCGCCGGATGGTCTCCAGCACCTGCCAGCCGTCGAGCTTGGGCAGCATGACGTCGAGAATCACCAGGTCGTAGTCGCCGGTCAGCGCCAGGTGCAGGCCGTCCATGCCGTCGCGGGCGAGGTCGACCACATAGCCGGACTCGGTCAGCCCCTGCCTGAGGTAATCGCCGGTTTTGGCCTCGTCCTCGACGATGAGGATGCGCATGCGTCGCCTCCGGAATCAGAAGGCCTCATTGTGCCCCACACGTCCTTCGCGGCGGAAAGATGACGAAGATGTAATCTCGCGGTCAGTTTGCCGTCGACGCGGTGCCGGCATGCTCGGCCGCAGGGTGTGAAATGGGGAAAGTCTGATGAATCGATTCGTACTGGGTGCCTTGACGGCGCTCGCGGGCCTCGGCGTGGCCGGTGCCGGCGTGGTGATGACGGGCGCGGTCAGCGTGGCGGCCGACGAGCCGCACAGTGAGGCGCTGTTCGGTTTTTTCGATCTGGCCCGCTCGCGGGCAGTGGCCGCCAGCGCGGCGGGCATCGACGTGCCCGCGCTTGATGATGATGAGCAGGTGCGCCGTGGCGCCGGCAACTATGCCGCGATGTGCGCCAGCTGCCATCTGCGCCCCGGCAGCGGCCCGACCGAGCTGAGCGAGGGGCTGTATCCGGCGCCGCCCGACCTGAGCGCCGGCGCGCCTGACCCGGCCGTCGCCTTCTGGACCATCAAGCACGGCATCAAGGCCTCGGGCATGCCGGCCTGGGGCAAGAGCATGGGCGACGCGCACATCTGGGACATGGTGGCCTTTCTGCAGCGCCTGCCGGCGATGAGCGCCGACGACTATCTGGCGGTGGTGGCCAGCAGCGACGGGCATTCGCATGGGGGGGGCGAGCACATGATGGATGATCACCACGCCGCGGCTGACGATGACCATCACCCCACTGGCGACCATCACGCGCCCGCACCGCCGGTCGAACCGGCCGAGCCAGCCCGCAAGACGCATGTGCATGCCGATGGCAAGAGCCATGTGCACTGAGCGCCGCACCAGATGACAGAAATGTCATCTTCGTGTCAGCCGGGCGACGGCGCCTGGTTGTCATACTGCGGCACATGTTGAACCCACCCCACACGGAGTCCCGCATCATGAAAAAACTGTCCGTCGCGCTCGTCCTGTCCCTTGGCCTCTCTGCCAGCCTGCCCGCGCTTGCCGATACCGCCGGCCACGGCCATGGCCACGGTGCGGCCCCCATGGCCGAACAGCACGCGCAGATGTCGGATGGCGAAATCAAGAAGCTCGATGCGGCCAAGGGCAAGGTGACCATCAAGCACGGCCCCCTGCACAGCCTCGGCATGGGTGCGATGACTATGACCTTCCACGCCGACGGCGCGCTGCTCAAGGACCGCAAGCCGGGCGACAAGGTGCGCTTCCTCGCCGAGGACCGCGACGGCAAGCTCACCGTGACCACGCTGGAATCCGCGCAGTAAGGCGTGCAAGGCCGGCCCATGATGGCCGGCCGTTTTTCTTCCAGCGGAGTTCGATCATGCCCCTCCCGAGTCCGGCGCGCCCGCTCGCGCGCCTGCGCCTGCTCGCCTGCCTCATGACGGCACTGGCCGCCCCGCCGGCCCTGGCCGATGAGGCGCCGCTTGGCGGCGACCTGGACGCCTTGCTGGCCCATGCCCTGGCGCGCCATCCGGCGCTCGCGGCCAGCGCCCATGAGCGCGCCGCCGCCGAGGCGCGCATCGAGCCGGCTGGCGCCTTGCCCGATCCGCGCTTCCAGCTCGAGCTGATGGATGCCACCAACACCATGTCCGGGCGCAGCGCCTCGCTGGTGCCCGGCGAAGTCGGCCAGACCCGCTACCGGGTGATCCAGCCGATTCCTTTTCCCGGCAAACGCGCCTTGCGCGGCGCCGTGGCCGAGGCCCAGGTCGGCATGAGCGCGGCCGATGAAGACGCCGCCCGTGTGGCCCTGACGGCGCGGGTCAAGGGCGCTTTTGCGCGCTACTACCAGGCGGCGGGGCAGCGCCAGATTCTGGAGGGCACCCTGAGCCTGCTCGGTGCGCTCGAGCCCATCGTGCTGACCCGCTACGAGGTGGGGCTGGTGCCGCAACAGGACGCCATCCGGGTGCAGAGTGAAATTTCCAGCCTGCGGGTCGACCTGATCGAGGCCGAACAGCGCCAGCGCGACGCCGCGGCCAAGCTCAATGCTGCGCTGGTGCGCCCGGCCGATGCGCCCCTGGTGGTGCCCGCCGCGCTGCCGGTCCTGCCGGCGCGGTTGCCCCTGGCCGAGCTGCGCGGCCGGATGGTAGCGCATTCGCCCGAGCTGGCACGCCTGCGTGCCGGCCAGCGTGTGGCCGGCCATGCCCGCGACCTGACCTACCGCGAACGCTATCCCGACATGGCCATCGGCCTGACCAACAACCGCCCGCGCAGTGGCACCGACAGCTGGGACGTGATGCTCGAGGTCGACATCCCGCTGCAGCAGTCGGCGCGCCGTGCCCGCGAACGCGAAGCCGAGCGCATGCGCGACGCCGCCGACGCGCGCCTTGAGGCCGCTGCGGCCGAACTCGAAGGGCAGCTTGGCGAGGCCTGGGCCGGCTTCGAGGCCAGTCGCGACAAGGCCCGCCTGCTGCGTGACACCCTGCTGCCGCAGGCCGAGGCGGCCTATGCTGCGGCCGAGGCCGGCTACGAAACCGGGCGGGTGAACTTCAACACCGTGATCGAGGCCGAGCGCCAGATCCTGCGGACCCGCCTGGCCCTGCTCGATGCCGATGTCGAGCGCTTCGTGCGGGCAACCGAACTTGAACAACTGACCGGAGCGCCGCTGTGAAACGCGTATCCATCTTTGCCCTCGTCCTGGCCGCCGCGGCCGGTGGCTACTACTTTGCGCAGCCCGGCGCCGTGCCGGCCCTGAGCGATGCCCATGCCCAGCGCGCTGCGCCGGCCACGGCCGACGCGCCCGCGGGCGAACGCAAGATCCTCTACTACCGCAATCCGATGGGCTTGCCCGATACCTCGCCCACGCCCAAGAAGGACTCGATGGGCATGGACTACATCCCGGTCTATGCCGATGATGCGCCGGATGACAGCGGCGCCGTGGCGGTGAGCCCGGCACGCTTGCAGACCCTGGGCGTCAAGACCGCACGGGCGCAGGTGCAGCCGCTCGACGCGGCGCTGCGTGCGGTGGGGCGGGTCGAGATCAATGAGCGCGCGATCCATGATGTGTCGCCGCGCTTCGAGGGCTGGATCGAGCGGCTCCATGTGAATGCCAGCGGTGACCCGGTCAAGCGAGGGCAGGCGCTGTTCTCGGTGTACAGCCCCGAGCTGGTGTCGGCGCGCAAGGAAGTGGAAATTGCCGAGAAACTGGTCAACGGCAACGGGCCGATCGACCCGGTGGCGCGCGAGAGCGCTCGCCGCCTGCTGGCCGCCGCGCGCGAGCGGCTGCGCCACTGGCAGGTCGCCGCCGGCGGCGGCAGCGCCAGCAGCATCACCTTCAGTTCGCCGGCGAGCGGCATCGTGCTGGAGAAACAGGCGGTCGAGGGTATGCGCTTTGCGCCGGGCATGGCGATCTTCCGTATCGCCGACCTGTCCAGCGTCTGGGTGCTGGCCGATGTGTATGAGCAGGATCTGGCGCGGGTGCATGTCGGGCAGGCCGCCTCGGTGCGGGTCGAGGCCTTCCCGGAGCGGGTGTTCGAGGCGAAGGTGACTTACCTTTATCCAACGCTCAATGCCGCCACCCGGACCACGCCGGTGCGGCTTGAACTGGACAACCGCGAGGGGCTGCTGCGACCGGGCATGTTCTCGCATGTGGAACTGGCCGACGGCGGCAGCCGGCCGCGGCTGACCGTGCCCAAGTCGGCACTCATCGATACCGGCGAGCGCCAGGTGGTGCTCGGCGTGGCGGGGGAAGGGCGCTTCAAGCCGCTGCCCGTGAAGGTCGGCCAGCGCGGCCGGGATCATGTGGAGATACTGGAAGGCGTGGCCGAAGGCGATGAAGTGGTGGTGGCCGCCAACTTCCTGATCGATGCCGAGAGCAACCTCAAGGCGGCGCTGTCGGCCTTTGCCGCGCCCGAGGCGGCCAAGCCCGCCGCCAAGACCTACGAGGCGGTGGGCAGCATCGATGCGCTCGACGCCGCGTCGAACACGGTGTCGATGAACCACGACCCGATTCCCGCGCTGCAATGGCCGGCAATGACCATGGACTTCGGGCTGGACTCGGCCGATGTCGCCAAAGGCCTGCTGCCCGGCGAACCGCTGCGCTTCACCTTCGAGGACCGGGGCGATGGCGAGTTCGTGATCATCAAGATGGAAAAGGCCGCCCCGGCGGCCGGCGCCGCCGCGCACAAGGGGCACTGAGATGCTCGATCGGCTCATCGAATGGTCGGCGCGCAATGTCTTCATCGTGCTGCTGGCGACCCTGGCCGTGGTGGCCGGCGGCGTGTATGCGGTCAAGCAGACGCCGCTGGATGCGTTGCCGGATCTGTCGGATGTGCAGGTCATCATCTACACGCCCTACGCGGGCCAGGCACCGAAGGTGGTCGAGGACCAGGTGACCTATCCGCTCACCACGGCCATGCTGGCGGTGCCCAAGGCCAAGGTGGTGCGCGGTTTCTCGATGTTCGGCGCGTCCTATGTGTATGTGATCTTTGCCGACGGCACCGACATCTACTGGGCGCGCTCGCGGGTGCTCGAATACCTCTCGGCGGCCCAGGGCAGCCTGCCCGAGGGCGTCTCACCGCAACTCGGACCCGATGCTACCGGCGTGGGCTGGGTGTTCCAGTACGCGCTCACCGGCAAGGATCAGTCGCTGGCCGACCTGCGCAGCGTGCAGGACTGGTATGTGCGCTACCAGCTGACCAAGGCCGGCGGCGTGGCCGAGGTGGCCAGTGTGGGCGGCTTCGTCAAGGAATACCAGGTCACGGTCGATCCGCACCGGTTGGCGAGCTACGGCATTCCGTTGGCGCGGCTCTCGCAGGTGATCCGCGAGTCGAACCGCGATGTGGGCGGCCGGGTGGTGGAGCTGGCCGAGAAGGAGTTCATGGTGCGCGGCCTGGGCTACCTCAAGGGCGTCGAGGATATCGAGACCCTGGTGCTCAAGGCCGATGGCGGCACGCCGGTGCTGGTGCGCGACGTAGCGCGGGTGGAGCTGGTGCCGGCCGGGCGGCGCGGCATCACCGAACTGAACGGCGAGGGCGAGGTGGCCTCGGGCATCGTCATGGCGCGCTTTGGCCAGAACGCGCTCGATGTGATCGCCAACGTCAAGGCCAAGATCGAGGAACTCAAGCCCGGCCTGCCGGCGGGCACCGAGGTCGTGCCGGTGTACGACCGCGCGCCGCTCATTGAGCGTGCCATCGCCAACCTCAAGTGGACCCTGCTGGAGGAGAGCCTGATCGTCGCCGCCGTGTGCGTGGTCTTCCTCATGCATGTGAGGAGCGCGCTGGTGGCCATCCTCACGCTGCCGATCGGCATCCTGATCGCTTTCATCGCCATGCGCGCGATGGACATGGGCAGCAACATCATGAGCCTGGGCGGCATCGCCATTGCCATCGGCGCCATGGTGGATGCGGCCATCGTGATGATCGAGAACGCCCACAAGCGGCTCGAGCACCTGCCCGAGAGCGCCACCCAGCGCGAGCGCGGTGAGGCCATGATCCGCGCCTGCAAGGAGGTGGGGCCGGCGCTGTTCTTCTCGCTGCTGATCATCACCGTGTCCTTCCTGCCGGTGTTCACCCTGGAGGGGCAGGAGGGGCGCCTGTTCAGCCCGCTGGCCTTCACCAAGACCTTTGCCATGGCCGGTGCCGCGCTGCTGTCGGTCACGCTGGTGCCGGTGCTGATGCTGTTCTTCATCCGCGGGCGCATCATGCCCGAGCAGAAGAACCCGGTGAACCGATTCCTGATCTGGGCCTACCGGCCGATCATCCAGTGGGTGATGCGCCGCAAGTGGACCACGCTGGTGCTGGCGCTGGTGGCCATGGCCGCCACGATCTATCCGGCGCGCCAGATCGGCTCGGAGTTCATGCCCACACTCAATGAGGGCGCCATCTTCTACATGCCGGCCTCGCTGCCGGGGATGTCGGTGACCGAAGCGGCGCGCCTGCTGCAGACCACCAACCGCGTGATCAAGACTTTCCCCGAGGTCGAGTCGGTGTACGGCAAGGCCGGCCGCGCGGCGAGTGCCACCGACCCGGCACCGATGGAGATGTTCGAGACGGTCATCAACCTCAAGCCCGAGGCCGACTGGCGGCCGGGCATGACGGTGGACACGCTCATCGCCGAGATGGACGCGGCGCTCAAGTTCCCCGGTGTGGCCAACTCCTGGACCATGCCCATCAAGGCGCGCATCGACATGCTGTCGACCGGTATCCGCACGCCGGTGGGGGTGAAGGTGTTCGGCAAGGATCTGGCCGAGATCGAAAAGCTCGCCCGCCAGATCGAGCAGGCGGTCAAGACCGTGCCGGGCACCTCCAGCGCCTACGCCGAGCGCGTGACCGGCGGCTACTACCTGGACATCACCCCGCGGCGCGACCAGCTTGCCCGCTACGGCATCACCGTGGGGGACTTCCAGCAGGTGGTGGCCACCGCGCTGGGCGGTGCGCCGGTGACGACGGCGGTCGAGGGCCTGGAGCGCTACAACATCTCGGTGCGCTACCCGCGTGCGCTGCGCGACGATCCGCAGCGCATCGCCAACGAAGTGTTCGTGCCCAGCAGCAGCGGCATGATCCCGCTGGGGCAGCTGGCCGAGGTGCAATTGCGCAACGGCCCGCCGGGCATCAAGACCGAGAACGCGCTGCTCGCCGCCTATGTGTTCGTGGACATCCGCGATCGCGACGTCGGCTCGTATGTGAAGGAGGCACAGCAGGCGGTGGCCGACAAGGTGAGTTTTCCGCCGGGTTACTACGCCACCTGGTCGGGACAGTTCGAGTACATGGAGCGCGCCAAGGCCAAGCTGGCCGTGGTCGTGCCGCTGACGCTGGCGATCATCTTCGTGCTGCTGTATCTCAACTTCCGCCGGCTTACCGAGACCCTGATCGTCATGCTGTCGGTGCCCTTTGCCCTGGTCGGCGGCATCTGGCTGATGTGGTGGCTCGGCTACAACATGAGCGTGGCGGTGGCGGTGGGCTTCATTGCCCTGGCCGGCGTGGCCGCCGAAACGGGGGTGGTGATGCTGATCTACCTCGACCAGGCCTGGCAGGAAGTCCGCGCCGAACGGGCGGCCGAGGGACGCGAGCCGACCGTGGCCGATCTCTACCACGCCATCATGGAAGGCGCCGTCGAGCGGGTGCGGCCGAAGATGATGACCGTGGTTGCCATCATGGCCGGCCTGCTGCCCATCATGTGGAGTACCGGCACCGGCTCGGAGGTGATGAGCCGCATCGCCGCACCGATGGTGGGCGGCATGATCTCCTCGACGATTCTCACCCTCGGCGTGATCCCGGCGCTCTACGCGCTGGTCAAGCAGTGGCGCCTCAAGCGCGGGCTGGAGTCCTTGCGTGACAAGGGCGGGGCGGCGCTGGCGGAGGTGACCTGAACTCGACTGATCTCGTGGGTCGAGCGTGGCGCAGATGACGGGAATGTCATCTTGGCGACAGGTCGGCGTCGGGGTGGGCGCGCTACGCTGGTGTTGAACTCATCAAGGGAGTCGCGTCATGAAAACGATTGCAGTCGCAGTGCTTGGCCTGGGCGTGCTGGTGACGACGCCGACCCTGGCCGATCCGGCCCATCACCCCGATGCCCCTCGCTCAGCCGCGCAAATGCCGGGCGCCGACATGATGGCCGCGCGCATGGAGATGATGCGCGCCCAACTCGAGCGCATCGCCGCCGCCAGGACGGACGAGGAGCGCCAAGCAGCCATGGCCGAACACATGCAGGCCATGCAGCAGGCCATGCCGATGGGTGGCGGGCAAGGCATGCCCATGGCCGGCTGCCCGATGATGCAGGGCGGCATGATGGGGGGCGCATCGGGTGACATGGGCCAGCGCATGCATCAGATGGAGCAGCGCATGGACATGATGCAGATGATGATGCAAAACATGATGGGCGGCCGCGGCCCCATGGGCAAACCCGCCCAGTAAGGTCGCATGGCGCGCGGCATGCCGAACGACGCAAAACCAGCGCGCGGGTGGCGGCGTTGGCGTGATGCGCTGTGCGCCTGGCAGGAGAACGCCCGCGCCCACCACTGGCGGTTCGGCGACATGCCGCCAGTGCCGGGCGTGACGCCCGACGATGTGGCGCACATCACGGCCTATGTGCGCATGCACCAGCGCCGCGCCGGCATTCGCTAGGCGTTGCCTCAGAGGAAGCGGTCGAGCAGCTTGCGCGAGTGCGCGTCCAGCGCCGTGAGCTTGCGGATCAGGTACTGGATGCCGTGTTCGTCGGCAATCATCAGCATGCCGCCGGGCAGCCGGCGGATGTTTTCCTCGCCGCGCAGCACCAGCCGGGTGGGGCCGCGGTCGGTGTCCACCTCCCAGGTGCTCGGCGTGGCAAAGCTCGAGACCGACTTGAGGCGCAGCACCGTGGGCATGAAGTCGCGGGTGGCCAGCGCCTCTTCGATGAGCGCGCGCGGCGTGGCCTCGACCTGATCGAGATGGGCAAGCCAGACCAGCTCGTGGCCGTCCTGCGAGAGCAGCGAGATGCCCTCGTTCGGCGCGGCGATGGGGAAGGCGCGCACGGCCGCGACCTGCTCGTGGCGCACGCCCTCGGCGTCGGTGAAGACAAGGTGGCCGAAGGCGTCGCGAACCAGATTCAAGGCGTTCATTCGGTGCTCACTTCAGCGTGGGTTCCGCCGTGTTGCCGGCGGTATGGGCGGAGGGCAGGCTTGGCGCCGAGAGCGTGACTGCTTCGGTATCGACCTGGCGCTGCTGCGCTTCGTACAGGCGCCAGTAGAAGCCGCGCTGTTCGATCAGGGTGTCGTGGTCGCCTTCTTCCACCACCCGGCCACGGTCCATGACCACCAGCCGGTTGGCCTTGCGAAGCGTGGACAGCCGGTGGGCGATGGCGATGGTGGTGCGCCCGCGCACCAGGTTGTCGAGCGCCTTCTGGATTTCCTTCTCGGTCTCGGTGTCGACCGAACTGGTCGCTTCGTCGAGGATCAGGATCTTCGGGTCGATGAGCAGGGCGCGCGCAATCGAGATGCGCTGGCGCTCGCCGCCCGACAGGCCCTGGCCGCGTTCGCCCACGAGCGAATCGTAGCCCTGCGGCAGGCGCAGGATGAACTCGTGCGCATGAGCCGCGCGGGCCGCGGCGACGATCTCCTCGCGAGTGGCCTCGGGCTTGCCGTAGGCGATGTTCTCGGCGATGGTGCCGAAGAACAGGAAGGGCTCCTGCAGCACCAGGCCGATATGCCGGCGGTACTCGGCCACCGGCACCGAACGCACGTCGGTGCCGTCGATGCGGATCGAGCCTTCGCCCACGTCGTAGAAGCGGCACATGAGGTTCACCAGCGTGCTCTTGCCCGAGCCGCTGTGGCCGACCAGGCCGATCATCTCGCCGGGCTGGATGCTCAGGTTGACATCGCGCAGCACGGCGCGGTTGCCGTAGCGGAAGCCCACGTTGGCCACCGTGATCTGCCCGCGTACGCCCTGCAGGTGCACCGGGTTGGTGGGCTCGGGCACGCTGGAGGCGTGGTCGAGGATGTCGAACACGCGCTTGGCGCCGGCCGCGGCCTTCTGGGTGACCGAGACGATGCGGCTCATCGAGTCCAGCCGGCCGTAGAAGCGGCCGATGTAGGCGAGGAAGGCGGTCAGCACGCCCACCGTGATCTCGTTTTCCGCTACCTGCCAGATGCCGAAGGCCCACACCACGAGCAGACCGATTTCGGTCAGCAGCGCCACGGTGGGCGAGAACAGCGACCACACCCGGTTGAGGCGGTCGTTGGCTTCGAGGTTGATGCGGTTGGCCTCGCGGAAGCGCTCCGACTCGCGCTTCTCCTGCGCGAAGGCCTTGACCACGCGGATGCCGGGGATGGTGTCGGCCAGCACGCTGGTGATCTCGCCCCACACGCGGCCGGTCTTCTCGAAGCCGGTGCGCAGGCGGTCGCGTACCTGGTGGATCAGCCACGCGATGAGCGGCAGCGGCACCAGCGTGACCAGCGCCAGCAGCGGGTTGATGGAGAACAGGATCACCGAGGTCATGATGATCATGAGCACATCGGTGGCGAAGTCGAGCGCATGCAGCGACAGGAACACGCAGATGCGGTCGGTCTCCGAACTGATCCGGGTCATCAGGTCGCCGGTGCGCTTGTTGCCGAAGTATTCGAGCGACTGGCGCAGCAGGTGGTCGTAGGTGGTGGTGCGCAGGTCGGCGCCGATGCGCTCGGAGAACAGCGCCAGGATGTAGGTGCGCGCCCAGCCCAGGCCCCAGGCCACCAGCGCCGAGAGCAGCAGGCCGCCGAGGTAGAGCGTGACCAGGCCCTGGTCGATCTGCTGCCCGTTCTGGTAGGGGATCAGCACCTCGTCCATGAGCGGCATGGTGAGGTAGGGCGGCACCAGCGTGGCGCCCGTGGCGGCCAGGGTGAGCAGGAAGCCGGCCAGCAGCTGGCCCTTGTAGGGGCGGGCGAAACGCCACAGCCGGAACAGCGTCCAGGTGGAGGGCGGCTGGTCGATGGTGGCGGCACAGGCCGGGCAGTCGTCCTCGTCGGGCGGCAGCGGCGCGTTGCACTGGGCACAGTGCACCACCGGCGCCGGCCCTGGTGCGCGGCCCTCGCGCAACGCGGCGCGGATCTGCTCGAAGCGGCGTACCAGGCGCAGGGCCGAGGGGTTCTGGGTGAGGGTGAAGCGCCACACCGCCAGGCGGGCGCTGTCGTCGTGCAGGGCGAGGGTGCCAACGCCGGCCAGGTCGTGCAGGTGCAGGTGCTGGTCAGGGGCGATCGGCCAGCGCTCGTGCGCGTCGTCGCCGGTACAGACGATCAGCCGCCGCTCGGTCAGCACGAGCACGGCGTCGGCAAAATGGAGGCGGGCGTCCAGGTCGAGCGTCAGGGTGGCTTCGATCTGTTCGTCGGCGCTCAGGGTGTTGCGCAGGGCGTCAAGCCAGCGCTCGGCCAGGGTCGGGGTGGCGGGGGGGGCGGTGTCGGCTGAGGACATGGCTTCGGTCGGGCAAAGTCGGCACCGGCAGGTGCGGATCTGTTGTTCTTTCTGGGTGGGCTGCCGTGGTCCGGACGCAAGCTAGCCGTCACGACGCAATGCGGGGCAGCGAACTATACATCGGTGCTGCGAGGCTGACGGCTTCCTTTCAAATGCTCACAAAAGATTGTTATTGCTGTGCCGTAAAATTGGTCGCCGCAGCCGCTATGATACGCGCCGGCTGCGTGGTGTTGCCGCTTGGCGACACTTCCATCAAAGAAAAAAGGTGGGTCGACCCCGACATGTCCAATCGAAAGCTGCAAGTGCTGCGTGTGCGTTATCTCGATGGTCCGAATATCTGGACGTATCGTCCGGTGATCGAGGCCTGGGTCGACATCCATGACCTGGAGGAGGCGCCGTCGAACCTGATCCCGGGTCTGTACGAGCGGCTCACGGCATGGCTGCCCGGCCTGATCGAGCACCGCTGCGGGGTGGGCGAGCGGGGCGGTTTCCTGGAGCGGCTGCGCGAGGGGACCTGGGCGGCCCATATTCTGGAACATGTGGTGATCGAGCTGCACGGCATGGCCGGTGTGCCCGAGGGCTTCGGCAAGGCGCGCATGACGCCCGAGCACGGTGTTTACAAGGTGGCCTTCCGTTCGCGCACCGAAGCCATCGGCCGGGCGTGCCTGGACGCGGGCCTGGCCTTGCTGCAGGCCGCGATCGACGACACGCCGTTCGATGTCGAGGCGACCGTGCGCGGGCTGCGTGCGCTGGTCGACAAGAAAGCGATCGGCCCGAGCACGGCCTGCATCGTCGATGCGGCGTACGCGCGGCGTATCCCGACCGTGCGCCTGACCGGCGGTAACCTGATCCAGATGGGCTACGGGGTGTGCCAGCGCCGTATCTGGACGGCCGAGACCGACCGCACCAGCGCCATCGCCGAAGGCATCGCCAGCGACAAGGATCTGACCAAGCGCTTGATTGCAGCCTGCGGCATTCCGGTGCCGGCGGGCGAAATCGTGGATTCACCGGCGGCGGCATGGTCGGCGGCCGAGGACATCGGCCTGCCGGTGGTGGTCAAGCCGAGTGATGCCAACCATGGTCGCGGCGTGTCGGTTGCGCTCGATTCGCGCGAAGCGGTCGAGGCGGCCTGGGCGGTGGCCGAGCGCGAGGGTGACGAGGTGATGGTCGAGCAGTTCATTGCCGGTCACGAACATCGCCTGCTGGTGGTTGGCGACCGTGTGGTGGCGGCCTGCCGGGGCGAGGAAGTGAGCGTGGTCGGTGACGGCACCAGCACGGTGGAGGCGTTGATCAACAGCCAGGTCAATACCGACCCCCGCCGGGGCAGCGACGAGGTGTATCCGCTCGATGTGATCTCGCTCGATGTGTGCCCGACCGTGGTGCTCGAGCTCGAGCGTCAGGGGCTCGATTGTGCCTCGGTGCCGGCCGCCGGCCAGCGGGTGCTGATCCAGCGCCATGCCAACTATTCGGCCGACGTGACCGCGCAGGTTCATCCCGAGGTGGCGGCCGATGCGGTGCTGGCGGTCAAGGTGGTGGGGCTGGATATTGCCGGTGTCGACGTGGTCTGCTCGGACATCGGCCAGCCGCTGCGCGCCCAGGGCGGCGCCGTGATCGCCGTCAATGCCGGTCCGGGCCTGTTGATGCACCTGAAGCCGACGGCGGGCGAGGTCCAGCCGGTGGGCGAGGCCATCGTTGCACATTTGTTCCCTGAGGGCGATTCGGGGCGGGTGCCGGTGGTCGGCATCAGCGGCGCCGACGGCCGCGCGCAGATCGCACACCTGGTGGCGTGGCTGTTGCAGAGCGACGGCCGCTACGTGGGCCTGGCCTGCGAGGACGGGCTGTGGATGGGCGGGCGCCGGGTGACCGACCGCAACGGGGCGAGCTGGGATTCGGGCCGCCGCGTGCTGATGAACCGCAACGTGGAGGCCGCCGTGATCGAGAACGGGCCGGCGGTGCTCCTCGACGAGGGCATGCCCTATGACCGCTGCGCGGTCGGGGTGGTCACCACGGCGGGCCTGCCGTCGGCACTGGCCGACTGGCATATCCAGGAGGAAGCCCACCTGCGCAATGTATGGCGCACCCAGGTGGATCTGGTGCTGCCCTCGGGCGCGGCGGTGCTCAATGCCGACGATGCCATGGTGGCCGGGCTCGCCGAACTGTGCGACGGCGCCGTGTGGTTCTACAGTGCGCAGGCCGCCTCGCCGGTGCTGGCGGCCCATCTGGCGGCCGGTGGCGCGGCGGTGTGGCTCGACGGCGACAGCATCGTGGTCGGTCGTGGCGACGAGCGCCAGGTCATCGGCCAGCGCTCGGCGCCGGGCATTGCCGTGCTCGAACCGCGCTGGGCCATCGCCGGCGTTGCTGCGGCGCTGGCGGCCGGCCTGGCCGACGACCTGGTGCATGCAGCCCTGGATACCTATCGCGCGCCCGAGCGCGCCTGAGCGCGTGCGCGCGACAACAAAGGATTGACCCCATGGAAATCAATCGTCTGCGCGCCCTGCGCGGCCCGAACCTGTGGAGCCGGCTGACCAGCTTCGAAGCGCTGGTGCAGTGTGCCGACAACGAATTGTTGCTGGGCAACCTGCCCGGTTTTGAAGCCCGCCTGCGCGAACGCTTTCCCACCATCGGTGCCATGCGCCCGGTGGGCCATCTCGGCGACATCTCGCTGGCCCATGTGCTCGGTTTTGCGGCGCTCGGCCTGCAGGCCGAGGCCGGGTGCCCGGTCAGTTTCGTGCGCTGCAACGCCACGATCGACCAGGGCGTGTTCCAGGTGGTCGTCGAATACACCGAGGAAGCCGTGGGCCGGCAGGCCTTTGCCTTTGCCGAACAACTGGTGTCGGCCGCCCTGGCCGACACGCCGTTCGATCTGGCCGCGGTGGTGGCGCAGCTGCACGGGCTGGACGAGGATATCCGCCTCGGACCGAGCACCGGCTCGATCGTCCATGCCGCCGTGGCGCGCGGCATCCCCTTCCGGCGGCTGACCAACGGCTCGCTGGTGCAGTTCGGCTGGGGCAGCAAGCAGCGCCGCATCCAGGCGGCGGAGATCGACTCGACCTCGGCAATCGCCGAGTCCATCGCCCAGGACAAGGAGCTGACCAAGCAGTTGCTGCGCGCCGCCGGCGTGCCGACGCCCGACGGTCGCCCGGTGAAGGATGCCGACGACGCCTGGGCCGCCATGTGCGAAATCGGGGGCGCGGTGGTGGTCAAGCCGCAGGACGGCAACCAGGGCAAGGGCGTGACGGTGAACATCCTCACCCGCGACCACCTCAACGTGGCCTACCACGCCGCGCGCGACTACAGCGAAGAGGTGATGGTCGAGCGGTTCAGCCCGGGGCATGACTTCCGCCTGCTGGTGGTCGGCCACACGCTGGTGGCCGCGGCGCGCCGCGATCCGCCGCATGTGATCGGCGACGGCGAGCACACCGTGCGCCAGCTGGTGGACATCGTGAACGCCGACCCGCGCCGCGGCGAGGGGCATGCCACCTCGCTGACCAAGATCCGCTTTGACGAGATCGCCGTGGCCCGCCTGAAGCTGCAGGGATATACGCCCGACGCGGTGCCGCCCAAGGGCGCCCGCGTGGTCTTGCGCAACAACGCCAACCTGTCGACCGGCGGTACGGCCACCGATGTGACCGACGACGTGCATCCCGAAGTGGCGGCACGGGCGATCGAGGCGGCGCAGATGATCGGTCTGGACATCTGCGGTGTGGACGTGGTGTGCGAGACGGTGGGCCAGCCGCTGGAGATGCAGGGCGGCAGCATTGTGGAAGTCAACGCGGCGCCCGGCCTGCGCATGCACCTGTCGCCGAGCTTTGGCAAGGGGCGCGACGTGGGCCAGGTGGTGGTGGACATGCTCTACACCAACGGCGACAACGGGCGGATCCCGATCGTCGCGGTGACCGGCACCAACGGCAAGACCACCACGGTGCGGCTGATGGCGCATCTGCTGACGCTGGCCGGCTACCGTACCGGCTTTACCGGCACCGAGGGCGTGCACGTCAATGGCCGCTGCACCGATACCGGTGACTGCAGCGGCCCCAAGAGCGCGCGCAATGTCCTGAGCCACCCGGAGGTGGATGCGGCCGTGCTCGAATGCGCGCGCGGCGGCATGCTGCGCGAGGGGCTTGGCTTCGACATGTGCGATGTGGCCATCGTCACCAATATTGGCGTGGGCGACCACCTCGGCCTGAACTACATCAATTCGGTCGAAGAGCTGTCGGTGCTCAAGCGGGTGATCGTGCAGAACGTGGCGCCCAACGGCACCGCGGTGCTCAATGCCTGCGATCCGCACACCGTGGCCATGGCGGCGCACAGCCCCGGCAAGGTGGTGTTCTTCGCCAGTCAGGCCGATGCGCCGGCGGCGGCCCTGCACCGTGCCCAGGGGCACCGGGTGGTGGTGCGCGAGGGCAACGATGTGTGCGCGGTCGAAGGCGGGGAGGTGGTGCATCGCCGCTCGCTGGCCGGCGTGCCGCTGACCCTCGGCGGGGCGATTCCCTTCCAGGTCGAGAACGTGCTGGCGGTGGTGGCGGCGGCCTGGTCGCTGGGCGTGGATTGGGCGGTGATCGACCGCGCGCTCGAGACCTTCGAGAGCACCGCGCAATCGGCCCCGGGGCGCTTCAACGTATTCCGCCATCGCGGCGCGACGGTGATTGCCGACTACGGTCACAACCCCGACGCCATTGCGGCGCTGGTCAGTGCCGTCGAGGCCATGCCCGGCAAGCGGCGCAGCGTGGTGATCAGCGGTGCTGGCGACCGGCGCGACGACGATATCAGCGCGCAGACGCGGATGCTCGGCGAGGCCTTCGATGACGTGATCCTGTACGAGGATGCGTGCCAGCGCGGCCGGGCCGATGGCGAGGTGTTGCGCCTGCTGCGAGAGGGCCTGGTGTCGGCCCGCCGAACCACGCGGGTGGACGAGATCTACGGCGAGTTCCTGGCCATCGATGCGGCGCTGGAGCGGCTCGAAGCCGACGACCTGTGTCTGATCCTGATTGACCAGGTCGACGCGGCGCTGGCCCATATCGCCCAGCGCGTGGCGGCCGGCTGAGTGCCCTGGGCCGGGCCTGTGCCCGGCGGGCTCAGAACGTATGAATCCATCGGCGCTGCGCGCCGATGGCGGCGTGGCTCGCTCGAGCGTGCGAGCCACGGGTTTTCACAGGATCGGGTCGATCGGCTGGCGGGCCGTCTCCCGCCAGCGTGCCTGCCAGACACCGGCAGCGGCCGGTTTGCCGAACATGTAGCCTTGCAGCAGATCGCACTGGTGGGTGGCGAGAAAGTGCCGCTGCCCTTCGGTTTCGACCCCTTCGGCGACGACCTTGAGGCCCATGCTGAGTGCCAGCGCGAGGGTGGCGGCGCTGATGGCGGCGTCGTTGGGGTCGGTTTCGATATCCCGCACAAAGCTGCGGTCGAGCTTGAGGGTCTGGATCGGCAGGCGCTTGAGATAGGCCAGCGACGAATAGCCGGTGCCGAAGTCGTCGATGGCCAGGGCCACGCCCGATTCGCGTAGCGCGTGCAGCTGGGCGATGGCGTGTTCCGGGTTGGCCATGGCGGTGGTTTCGGTGATCTCGAGTTCGAGGTCGCCCGTCCCCAGGCCGTGGCGGGCCAGGGCGGCCTGGACGTGGTCGATCAACTCCGGTGAGCGCAGCTGACAGGCCGACAGATTGACCGCCATGCGACTGACCGGGTGGCCATCATGCCGCCACTGGGCGAGCTGGCGACAGGCCTCGTCCAGCACCCACGCGCCCAGTGTTTCGATCAGGCCGGTCTCCTCGGCGATGGGGATGAAACTCATCGGCATGACCAGCCCGCGGGTCGGGTGCTGCCAGCGCACCAGGGCTTCGACCGCCTGCAACTGCTGGCTGTGGGTCTCGACCTGGGGCTGGTAGTGCAGGGTGAACTGCCGGGCGTCGAGTGCGGCGCGCAGTTCGGTCTCCAGCGCGACCCGTTCGGCGGCGGCCGCGTTCATGGCCGCGGTGAAGAACTGGACGTTGTTCCGGCCCTGCTCCTTGGCGTGATACATCGCGGTATCGGCGTTCTTCATCAGGCTGTCGGCGTCGGTGCCGTCTTCGGGGAAGAGGGCGACGCCGATGCTCGGGCTCGAGTGCAGGGGCGTGCCGTCGAGCAGATAGGGGCGGGCGAGGGATTCGCGCGCGTCGCGGGCCAGGGTCAGCGCATCGGCGGGGGCGTTGAGCGCGGTGGCCACGAGCACGAATTCGTCGCCGCCGAGGCGCGCCACGATGTCGCTTTCGCGTCCGCACTGGCGCAGGCGATGGGCGACCTCCTGCAACAGCTTGTCGCCCACATGGTGGCCCAGCGTGTCGTTGATCAGCTTGAAGCGGTCCATGTCGATGAACATCACGGCCAGGTTCCGCCCTTCGCGCCGCGTGCTGTTGATGGCCTGCTTGAGCCGGTGTTCGAGGCTGTAGCGGTTGATCAGCCCGGTGAGGTCGTCGTGGTGGGCGAGGTACTGGATCCGCTCCTCGGCCGCCTTGCGGTCGCTGATGTCGGTGAAACTGGCCATGTAGTGGGTGATTTCGCCCGCGTCGTTCTTGATCACCGAGATGGCGGCCCATTTCGGGTAGGTGCTGCCGTCGCGGCGGCGGTCGACCAGTTCGCCTTGCCAGAACCCGCTTTCCTGCAATGCCTGCCACATCGCGCGATAGATTTCCGGTGCGGTGCCGCCCGAGGCGAGCATTTTCGGATCCTTGTCGCGGACCTCGTCGAGGGTGTAGCCGGTCAGCTCGGTGAAGGCGGGGTTGATGCTGACGATCCGGTTGCGCATGTCGGTGATGAGGATGGCCTCACCGCTGCGCTCGAAGATATTGGCGTACAGGCGCAGGCTCTGTTCGGTGCGCTTGCGTTCGGAAATGTCGTGGATCAGGGCGATGCGCTCGGCGCCGGCGCCGGTCTTGATCCGCTCGGTCCACACCACCGCGTCGATGGTGCGCCCGTCCTGGGTGCGATGCTGGAACTCGCCGGACATGCGCCCCGAGGGGGTTTCTTCGATGGTCTTGATCAGGCGGGGGACATCGCGGACCGGGTGCAGGTCGATCAGGGTCATGGCGAGGAAGTCGGCGCGGCTGAAGCCGTAGTGGCTCACGGCGGCATCATTCACGTCGATGAAGCGCAGACTGACCTCGTCGAACAGCCACATCGGTTGCGGACTGTTGGCGAACAGCAGGCGGTAGCGCGCTTCGCTCTGGCGGACGGCCTCTTCGACGCAGCGCCGCTCGGTGATGTCGCGGACGAAGCCAAACAGCCGGCCGCCGGAGATCGGCCAGTGACTGATGGTGATCTCGACCGATACGCTGCTGCCGTCGCGGCGGCGGTAGTCGGTGATGATCAGGCCGCCTCCGCCGGCGACGATTTCACGGATCTGGGCGCGGATCTCTTCGGGGGTCTTGGCGGCTTCGAGGTCGCTCAGGCGCAAGCCGAGCAGTTCGTCGCGCGAGTAACCCAGCAGGCGTTCGCAGGCCTTGTTGACATCCAGGATGCGCCCGCCCATGTCGAGTGCCCAGAAGGCATCGGGTGAGGTGGCGGTGACGGCGCGAAACTCGGCTTCGCGCTGGGCGATGTTGACCTGCATGGCGGTAAAGGCCTGCCCCAGGCCGCGCAGCTCGCGGTCGAGCAGGGTGGGCAGGGGGGTGTCGTACTGCCCCTGGGCCATGGCTTCGCCGGCGCGTGCCAGGTGCGACAGTGGCTGGAAGGCGCGACGGATCATCCAGACGAGCAGGGCGGCGATCAGTAGCGACCCGGCACTGACGCCGGCGATGACCATGTTGCGCGACTGGCTGACACCGTCGGAGATGGCCGCGACCGGCAGGGTGTAGAAGAGTGTGAGGTAGCGCTCGCGGTGATCGGGGTCGAAATGCACCTGGCTGCCGACGGTCAGGAGGGCGCCGGCGGCCGTGTCGACCCGGGCGACGGCGGTGCGCGCTTTGGCCGGGCGGGTAGCGGGGTTGGCCGCCGGGAACTGGCGTGCCCAGGCCGGCGCGGTCGGGGCGTCCGGCGTGGCGGTCGGGGTGTAGAGGTAGCGGCCGTCTTCGCGCGCCAGGAAGGCGCTGACACCGGCAGGCAGGTTGTTGAGGATGGCGTCGGTCAGGTGGTCGAAGGCGACATGCACGATGACGACGCCGAAGACCCCGCCATCTGGGCTGAGGACCGGCGTCGCCGCACGGATGGTGAGCGGGGCGTTCGGTGCCTCGCCGGCGCCCTTTGCGGGCGTGGTCAGATCGGCCAGGAAGACGTTGCCGGGGTTCAGCGCGGCGGCGCCGAGGATCAGGTCGGACTCGGTGGCGCTTTGAAGCGCACCGGCCGGGATGACGACGCTTGCGTCGCCCCGTCGCTCGACGCGGACCAGCTCGCGGTGGCGCCCGGTGGCGCTGACGAAGCGGATCTGCTGATAATCGGGGTGGGTGGTGACGTAGCGGGCAAAGATCTGCTCCAGTCGCTGGCGCCAGCGTTCGGTGGTTTCGAAGCCTTCCGGATCGATGCCGCGGTTGCCGTCGGCGCGGGCGATGCCGGAGATCGGCGGGAGCCCGGCCAGAAAGACGACCGAGGCGCGGATCCCGTTGATGCTGGTGCGTAGCGCCTCGCTGTTGTGCTCGTGGGTCTTGAGCAGGGCCGTTTCATGCGCGCTGCGCAGGCGCGCGAGCTGGTCGGCGCTGAGCAGGTTGAGCAGCCCGAGTGCCGCCAGCACGATCAGGGTGACCGCGCCGGCGGCGATCCGCAGACTGAGCGGAATCGAGCGAATTTTCAGGTGCCGTTGCATCGGATCCCGGGCTGAAGGCAAGGGGGCAAGGCGCTGCCTTGCCGTGGTCGGTGCTCGCTGGGTTTGATCATGGCGTAAACGGTCCGCCATCGGGAAAGCTTGAATGCGGGTCGGGCCGCTTGAGGGGGCGGCGGCTGGGTGCGGCCGGCGGCGACCGGACTGCCGCCGCGGTGATCAGAGCGGCACACTGAGTACCACGTTGAACTGGCGCCCATCCTGGCGCAGTCGGTCCTGGCGGTGATCGCGCGAGGCCGGCTCGGCATAGCGGATGTCGAACAGGTTGGTGGCGCTCAGGCTGAGTTCGGCGCCATGGGGCAGGTGCCGGCTGATCAGCGTGAGATTGGCCAGGGTTCGCCCGCCGGTATGACTGCCGGCGAGCGTGTCGCGCCCGCTCTCGTACTGTATTTCGAGCCCCGACTGGAGCTTGGGTGTCCAGTGAGTCAGCCAGTTGGCCTTGAGCATGTGGCGGGGGACGTTGGTGAGTCCCTTGCCGGTGGTGTCGTCGCGGCTGTGTTGCCAGGTGTAGCTGGCGCCCAGGCGATCGCCATTGATGCTGGCGATTTCCCCTTCCAGTTCGATGCCACAGGCGCTGGCCTGGGAGACGTTGCGGAAGCTGACGGTGTCGTCGACCGGATCGGTCACGCTGTCGATGAGGTCGTTGATACGGTAGCGGAAGGCGGAGCCGGAGACCAGCAAGCCGTCGTCCTGGTATTCATACACCGCTTCGAGCGTGCGGATCGTCTCGGACCGGAGGGCCGGGTTGGCGGTATTGAAGCCGGCCAGGGCGTAATGGCGTTCGTAGGCCGTGGGCGCCCGGCTGGCGCTGCCGTAGAGCAGTTTGAGCGTTGTCGTGTCGTCGAGCTGGTGGATCAGCCCGAGGCGCGGGTGGGCCGTGGTGTGGCCGGTCCACTGCCGGTCCCAGCGCAGGCCGAGGTTGAGTTGCCAGCGCTCGGCGAGATCGAACTCGTCTTCGAGAAACAGCCCCCAGTGCTCGCCGGTGCGCCGGTCGTCGAGGTAGCGGCGGGCGGGGTCGAGGTCGCGGTTGCCTTGGTCGACCCGGGTGTCGTGATAGAACTCGCCCCACAGGCGCAGGGTGTGACCGGCAAATGCGCGCGTGGCCCACTGGGTCTCCAGACCGATGCGCTGGCCGTGGGCGCTGTCTGCGTTGAGCGTGACCGGTGGGTAGTCGTAGGGATAGAAACCGGCGTAGTCGTACTGGTTGTAGCTCGCCTGGACACTGGCGGTGGTGACGTCCGAGAGGGTGAATTCCCGGGCCGCCGAGAGCATCAGGTAGTCGTCTTCGGTGTGGCTGCGGCGGTCGTTGAACCGTTGGTCGAAGGACGCGGTGGGGACGGCCTTGGTGCGCTGGCTGGCGATCAGTTGCAGGCGCCAGTGGGTCAGTGCCAGCTTGGCGAACACGCGGTTGTGCGCTTCACCGTCGAGCCCGTCGGCGTGGCCGTGGTTGTTCTGCGGGCTGTCGAATTCAGCGTAGTAGTGATCGGCGCCGCGGCTGCGGGCGCGGCTGGCCGACAGCAACAGGCGGGTATCGGCGCCGAGCGTGTGGTCGACGGTGGCCTGGCCCGCTGTGTGGCCGTTGCTGCCACGCTCGAAGCGGAGTTGCTGGTGGGTGCCGGGGACCGGGTCGCGGGTCACGATATTGATCAGGCCGAGCAGGGCGTTGTTGCCATAGGCGGCGGCACCGGGGCCGGGCAGGAACTCCACGCGCTTGACCAGCGAGAGATCGACCGGGAACGCGCTGCCGATGGACCCCTGGCTGTAGACCGGGTCGGCCAGACGCATGCCGTCGACCAGGATCATGACACGGGTGTTGTAGTCGCCGGGGCGGGCGAAGCCGCGGGCGCCGAGGTAGTGGTAGTTCCGGTCGTAGGTGGTGAACAGGCCGCGCATGCTGCGCAGTACGTCGGCCAGTGTCCGGTAGCCATAGGCCTCGATTTCCTGGGCGGTGACGATGGTGACGCGTGAGGGGGCGTTGATCCGCTTTTGCGGAAAGCGTCCGGCGTCGACGACGGTTTCGAGCCGGACCAGGGTGTCGAGGTCGGCGTCGAGCAAGGGGTCCGGTATCGCGGGGTCGGCGTACGCGGTGGGCAGACCCAGACACAGGCAGGCACCGGCGATGGGGAGCAGGCGGCGCGGTGCTCGGCAAGGCGTCGATGGTCGGGGCATGGGGCGGCAGGGTTTCCAGTCGAGACGCGGACAGTCCGGGCGGCCTGTTCTGCGGCGCAGGGTGCGGGCAGACTCCCGGGACGTGATGAGCTACAACTTAGGTGATATCGGCGACGGGCCGTGAAACTTGAGCGCCGCGGTGCGGGTGCGACGCGCAAAAAACAAGGGGCGGCCCTTGCGGACCGCCCCTGTGACCAGGTGCCTTGGCGATTAAGCGGCGGCTTTGGTCTCGCCCTTCACGAAGAAGCTGGCGATGTACACCAACAGACCGACCAGGAACATCACACCGGCCCATTCACGCATCCAGTAGAACAGGCTGATCTGGTCCTGTGCTGCCATGAACGAGATCGGCGTGTCGCTGAAGCGCTGCAGCCACACTTGCAGGATGCCTGCGGCAGTCAGGAACAGGGTGATGAAGACCATGGCGACGGTCATCAGCCAGAAGCTCCACATTTCCATGACCTGGGCCTTGTTGCTGTTGGCCGCACGGCCGCGCAGGATCGGCATGGCGTAGCTGATGATGCACAGCACGACCATGGCGTAGGCGCCGTAGAAGGCCATGTGGCCGTGAGCCGCGGTGACCTGCGTGCCGTGGGTGTAGTAGTTCACCGGAGCCAGGGTGTGCAGGAAGCCCCACACGCCAGCGCCCAGGAAGGACATCACACCGGTACCGAGGGCCCACAGGGTGGCGGCCTTGTTCGGATGGTCGCGGCGACGACGGTTGACCATGTTGAAGGCGAAGACGGTCATGGCGAAGAAGGGGATCGGCTCCAGTGCGGAGAAGATCGAACCCCACCACTGCCAGTACTCAGGCGTACCGATCCAGAAGTAGTGGTGACCCGTACCGATGATGCCGGTGATCAGCGTCAGCGTGATGATGACGTACAGCCACTTCTCGATCACTTCGCGGTCGACACCCGTCACCTTGATCAGCACGAAGGCCAGCAGCGCACCGAGGATCAGTTCCCAGACGCCTTCCACCCAGAGGTGAACAACCCACCACCAGAAGAACTTGTCCAGCACGAGGTTGTGCGGGTTGTAGAAGGAGAACAGGAAGAAGATCGCCAGACCCCACAGACCCAGCATGAGCACCAGGCTGATGGAGGTCTTGCGGCCCTTCAGCATGGTCATGGTGAGGTTGAAGAGGAAGGCGAGCGCCACAACCACGATGCCTATCTTTGTTAGCAATGGTTGTTCCAGGAACTCGCGTCCCATGGTGGCCAGGATGTCGTTGCCGGTCAGCTTGGCGAGGGTGGCGTAGGGCACCGTCAGGTAGCCGACGATGGTCAGCGCACCGGCGACCAGGAAGATCCAGAACATGGCCAGGGCCAGTTTGGGCGAGAACAATTCGGTCTCGCATTCTTCCGGGATCATGTAGTAGGCAGCGCCCATGAAGCCGAACAGCAGCCACACGATCAGCAGGTTGGTGTGCACCATCCGTGCCACGTTGAACGGAATGTAGGGGAACAGGAAGTCACCGATCACATACTGCAGGCCCATGATGAGGCCGAACAGGATCTGTCCGGTAAAGAGCGCGATGGCCGCAATGAAATACGGCTTCGCGACGGCCTGGGATTTGTATTGCATGTTAAATCTCCTCAGATTTCGTCAGATAGCCGGAATCAGCCTTCGATGTTAGGCGGCCAGTTGGCGGTATTGATCTCGGAGCTGTACTTCAGGAATTCCACGAGATCGTCCAACTCTTTGTCGGTGAAGCCGAAGTTCGGCATCTGGCGACGACCGGGGGCGCCGGTCGGCTGAGCCTGGATCCAGGCCTTGATGAACTCCGGGCCGCGGCGGGGGTACACGTTACCCAGCTCCGGCGCAAAGTAAGCGCCTTCGCCCAGCAGCGAGTGACAGCCGATGCAGTTGTTGACTTCCCACAGCTTCTTGCCGTTGATCACTGCTTCGGTCAAGTTGGCGCGGTTGTCGCGTTTTGGAAGTTCCTTCATTGTGTCGAAGGACAGCGCGAGAAACAGGAGGGCGAAGAACACCGAACCCCCGTAAAAGATGTTTCGCGCCATGGATTTGGTAAATGTACCGCTCATGGAGCCTCCCCATTGGATATCGCTGTACAGCACAGCTTGGGGCGCATGGTGCGCGTACGACCGCCGCGCGGCATTGATGCGAGTCAACTTGACGGGGGATAAGCGCGCAATGTTATTCCCCCAAAACCCTTGTGGTTATGGGCGATCAGCGATTTTCGCCGTGGCCGGCGGGGTGGTGTTCGATGTCGCCGTCGTGTGCCGGGTGCGACGATTGGGGGGCGGAAAGACACACGGCCCGCACTGGCGGGCCGTGTGTACGGAGGCGCGGGTCGGCGCTCAGCTGGCGATGTCGCCGGAGATGTAGCTCGACAGGTGCTGAATCGTGGCCTCGTGTTCGGCGATGACGGCCTTGACCACGTCGCCGATGGTGATGATGCCGGCGATTTTCCCGTGGTCGACCACCGGCAGGTGGCGGAAACGGTTCTGGGTCATGATCGACATGACGTCGTCGATGGTGTGGGACGGAGTGATGGTGCACACATTCGGTGTCATCAGGTCCTTGATCAGCGCATCCTTGGATGACAGCCCCTTCAGGGCGACCTTGCGGGCATAGTCGCGCTCGGTGAAGATGCCGACCAGCCGCTCGTCCTGGAGCACCAGCACGGCGCCGATATCGCGCTCGGCCATCTGGGTCAGTGCCTCGAGCACGGTGGCGGTCGGCACGACGGCGTGAGCGTGGGCTCCTTTTTTGTCGAGCACCTGTTGCACGGTTGTTGTCATCGTCTCATTTCCCTCCTGGAATGGGCGCCAGCCGTCGTGCAGCGACTGATCGCATGCGCGTCGTGGCCGTGTTCAGGGCCTTCGCGGCCCGTCCGAGTCGTTAGCTTGTTACGAACCGGGCAAACGCGCAAGTCTTGCGCGCTGCGGCATGCCGGTTCACGGGGTCTCGAGCGCGTGGGCGTCGGCGAGTTCGGCGGCCGCCAGGACAACCTGCTCGGCGATCCGCTCGGCCTCGAGCGGATCGTAGTCCTTGTGAAAGCGAAGCCGGGTGCTCAGGCGCGTCATGACGAAATGCCGGTCGGGTGTGATGCCCTGGTTTTCGAGGCACTGGCGGGCGCAGGCGAGGTGGCAGCCGTCAAGCACGAGAATCGGCCGGCCGGAACGGGCGACGCCCAGTAGGTGCTCGACGCCGGCACCGACCCCGGCGACGCAGGACATTTCTGCCAGGCCGAGGCGGTCGAGCTTGACGGCCAGGTAGTTGGTTGTCTGCGCGGCGTTCGAGCAGCCCGAGCAGGCGTAGACCAGAGGGCGTTCCGGATGGCTGACGCGAAGCAACATGGGCGCGGATCCTGCAAAATCGGGGGCAAAGAGCCTACCCGTGAATCCTGCCCGAGTCGGGATAAGGGGTTCCTGATTCAGGTCAACCGCATGCCCGATGCGTTCAGATTTCCAGGTTGTCGATCAGGCGGGTGCTGCCCAGGCGCGCCGCGGCCAGCACCACCAGTGCATCGCCGGGCGATTGCGGCGCCTGAAGATCGGCCTGGCGGCGTACGGCCACATAGTCGGGCTGCCAATGATGGGCGGCCAGTTCGCTCATGGCGGCGCGCTCGAGCGCGTCGAAGTGGGTGTCGCCCGCGCGGATGGCGTCGCGGATGCGGGTCAGGCAGCGATAGATGCGGCCCGCTTCGCGGCGCTCGTCGTCCGACAGGTAACGGTTGCGCGATGACAGCGCCAGTCCGTCGTCGGCGCGCACGGTCTCGCCCGGCAGCACCTCGACCGGAATGGCCAGCTGATTGACCATGTTGCGCAGGACCATCAGCTGCTGGTAGTCCTTCTTGCCGAACAGGGCGACATCGGGCTGGACGATGTTGAGCAGCTTGAGCACCACGGTGGCGACGCCGCGGAAATGGCCGGGCCGGAAGGCGCCTTCGAGCGTGGCGATCTGGGCCGGGTCGGGGTCGACATGGTAGGTCTGCCGAGACGGGTACATCGCCGATTCATCGGGGGTGAACACATGGGCCACCCCGGCGGCCTCGAGTTTTTCGAAATCGGCCTCGAGCGTGCGCGGGTACTTGTCGAAATCGTCGTTGGGGCCGAACTGCAGGCGGTTGACGAAGATGCTGGCGATCACCGCGTCGGCATGGCCGCCGGCCTGGCGCATCAGGGTGATGTGGCCGTCGTGGAGATTGCCCATGGTCGGCACAAGGGCGGTACGCCCGGCGGCGCGGCGGGCGACGCGCAGGCTGTCGACGGTGGTGTGGATCTGCATGCGGGTTCCTGGGTCCGGATCAGTAGCAGTGCTCGGGCGCGGGGAAGCGCGCGGCGCGCACGTCGTCGACATAGCGGGTGACCGCGGCGTCGATGCTGGTGGCGCCTTCCATGAAGTTCTTGGCGAAGCGCGCCTTGTGGCCGGGGAACACGCCGATCAGGTCGTGCAGCACCAGCACCTGGCCGTCGCAGTCCACGCCGGCGCCGATGCCGATGGTGGCCATCGACTTGAGGCTGCGGGTGACCTCGGCGGCGACCGTTGCCGGCACCATCTCCATCACCATCAGCGCCGCGCCGGCCTGCTCAAGGGCGTGGGCGTCGGCCTTCAGGCGGGCGGCACCTTCGTCGGTGCGGCCCTGTACCCGGTAGCCGCCGAGCTGGTTGACCGATTGCGGGGTGAGGCCGATATGGGCACAGACCGGCACGCCCCGTTCGACCAGGAAGCGCACGGTTTCGGCCATGAAGGCACCGCCTTCGAGCTTGACCATCTGCGCGCCCGCCGCCATCAGGCGGGCGGCATTGCGCATCGCCTGCTCGGGGCTCTCGTGATAGCTGCCGAAGGGCATGTCGGCAATGATGAAGGGGCGCTGGCAGCCGCGCACCACGCACTCGGTGTGATAGACCATGTGCTCCATGGTCACCGGCAGGGTGGATTTCTGGCCCTGCAGCACGTTGCCGAGCGAATCGCCCACCAGGATGATGTCGACGCCACAGCGCTCGAGCAGCGCGGCAAAGCTGGCGTCGTAGCCGGTGAGCATGACGATCTTTTCGCCGTCGGCGCGCATCTTGCCGAGGGTGGTCAGCGTGACGGGTTTCTGGTCTTGTAGATAGCTCATGGCGTCTCTCTCTGTCTCGGCGCGCAGTAAACCGCAAGCTGCTGCATTGCACAAGCGGTTTTGCACAAATGTAACCGGTTCAGGGGGGCTGACAGACCCTATGCCGCGTAGCCGAAGAACTCTCGGTAGCTGCGCATGGCGCGCAGGCGGTCGATCAGCAGTTCGAAATCGTCGGCCTGGTCGACCGGATTGAGGACCTCGGCATCAACGATGAACAGCGGCGAGGCGTCGTACTGGTAGAAGAACTTGGCGTAGCGCTCGGCGACGCGCTCTAGGTAGTGGGCGGTGATGGGGCGCTCGGCTTCGACGCCGCGCCGGCCGATGCGCTCGATCAGCGTGTCGGGCTTGGCCTGGAGGTAGATCACCAGGTCGGGTTTGGGCGTGGGGGCCGGCACCACCAGGTCGTAGGTCCGGCGATACAGGGCGAACTCTTCGGGGTCGAGGTTCAGCTCGGCGAACAGCGGGTCCTTGTCGAGGATGAAGTCCGACACTACGCGCCGGCCGGCGACATCGTCGGCCACCAGGCGCTTGAGCGCGTCCACCCGCTGGTACAGGAACGACAACTGGGTGGGGAGCGCCCAGCGGCCCATGTCCTGGTAGAAGCGCGGCAGGAAGGTGTTGAGCTCCGGGTGTTCCAGCACCAGGTCGGCTTCGAGCCGATGGGCCAGGCGACGGGCGAGAGAGGTTTTCCCCGCACCGATCGGGCCTTCCACCACGATGAACTTGGCTTTGTCGAGCATGTTTTTTCGGGCCTGGAAGAGAGTCAGGAGTCGGCCGACACATTCGGCCCGATCATCTTAGGGTGCCGGCGGCAGGGGCGCAATCGCCTGCGCGGCGACCGTCGGCAGCAAGGCGGCGGCCGGGCCGATGCCGGGGATCTCCAGCGCCGGCGCCAGCTCGGCCAGCGGCACCAGCACGAAGGCGCGTTCATGCATGCGCGGATGGGGCACTTGCAGGCCTGGCAGGGCAATGCGCTGGTTGCCGTAGAGCAGCAGGTCCAGATCGAGCGTGCGCGGTGCCATGGCGTATTCGCGTGTCCGGCCGCGGCGGGTCTCGATGTCGAGCAGGGCCACGAGCAGCGCCATGGGCGACAGGCGGGTCTCGATCTTGGCCACGGCGTTGATGTAATCCGGCTGGCCGCTGACACCGACCGGCGCGCTGCGGTAGTTGCCCGAGCGCGCGACAAAGCTGGTCTCGGGCAGCGCACCCAGGGCCGTGCAGGCGTCGGCGATGGCGGCGACCGGGTCGCCGAGGTTGGCGCCCAGGCCGATGAAGGCGGTCACCGTCGACGTGCGGACGGTGCTCATTGCGAAGCGCCTCCGCCGCCGGCCGGCTTGCGGCGGCGCCGACGGCGCTTGCGTGCCGTGCCCGGTTCGGGCTCGGTCAGCATGCCTTCGCGGGCGTTGCCGCCGGCATGGGCGAACTCGTGCCACCAGTCGACCTGGGCCATGTCGATCTCGCCCGACAGGGCGCGCAGGCGCAGGAAGTCCCAACCGGCTCGATAGCGGGGCTGCTCGAGCAGGCGGAAGGGCGCCTTGCCGGCGCGCTTGTCGAAACGCGGCTGCAGGGCCCAGATGTCCTTGATGTCGCCGGCGATACGCCGCGTGATGGCGAGTTTCTCGCCCTGCACGCTGAGCACCTCGTCCATGGCTTCGAACAGCGCCGGGTGGGTATGCTCGCCCTTGGCCTTGCGCGCTTCCCAGTTGGCCAGCACTTCGTGCCAGAGCAGGGTGGCGAACAGAAAACCGGGCGAGACCGGCTTGCCTTCGCGCACGCGCTCGTCGGTGTTCTCCAGTGAGGCCCACACGAAGCGCTCGCCCATGGGCTGCTCGAGAATCACGTCGAGCAGCGGCAGCAGGCCGTGGTGCAGGCCTTCTTCGCGCAGCTGCTTGAGGCACTTCACGGCGTGGCCCGAGAGCAGCAGCTTGAGCATTTCGTCGAACAGGCGTGCGGCGGGCACGTTGTCCATCAAGGAGGCCATCTCGCGGATCGGGCGGCTGGCGGCCGGGTCGATGCTCAGGCCCAGCTTGGCGCCCAGGCGTACCGCACGCAGCATGCGCACCGGGTCTTCGCGGTAGCGTACTTTCGGGTCGCCGATCATGCGCAGGGTCTTCTGCTGCAGGTCGGCCACGCCGTGATGGTAGTCGAGGATCTGTTCGGTGGTCGGGTCGTAGTACAGCGCGTTGACGGTGAAGTCGCGGCGCAGGGCGTCTTCTTCCTGCGAGCCGAAGACGTTGTCGTGGAGGATGCGGCCGTGTTCGTCGGTGGAGGTGGCCGAGGCGTCCTGGGCGGCGCGGAAGGTCGAGACCTCCATCATCTCCGCACCGATCATCACGTGCACGATCTTGAAGCGGCGGCCGATGATGCGCGAACGGCGGAACAGGCGGCGGACTTCCTCCGGCGTCGCGCTGGTGGCGATGTCGAAATCTTTCGGCGTCAGGTTGGCCAGCAGGTCGCGCACCGCGCCGCCGACGATGAAGGCCTTGAAACCGGCCTCCTGCAGCACGGTGCATACCTTGCGTGCGGCGGGCGAGACGCGCTCGATGGGGATGCCATGGATCTGGGCGGGAATCAGGGCCGGGCCGTCGGTCGGGCCCGGTGCAGCGCGGCGAAAGACCTTGCGCAGCAATTTACGAATCATTATGGGTGTCGATGTCTTGGAAGTTAAGCGGGCGATGATACCGCAGCGAGGGGTGCCGGCCTATGCTCGCGTTAGCGCAGGCTGATGACCGGCCAGGCATGCAGGCGGGCGTGTTCGCGCAGGGTGTCGTCCGGATCGACGGCCACCGGCTGGCTGACCCGCGCCAGCAGCGGCAAGTCGTTGTGCGAGTCGCTGTAGAACCAGCTGTTGTCGAAGCTGCCCATGTGCAGGCCGAGCGACTCGAGCCAGGCGTCGACCCGCTCGATCTTGCCCGCCTTGAATGCCGGCATGCCGCGCGGCTTGCCGGTGAATGCACCGTTTTCCTGTGCCGGAATGGTGGCGACCAGGTGCGGGATGCCGAACTCGCGCGCGATCGGCCCGGTGACGAAGCTGTTGGTGGCGGTGACGACGGCGATCAGCGCGCCCTCGCTGCGGTGCTTGTCGACCAGCGCGCGGGCCTTGGCGGTGACCATCGGGCGGATCGCCACGTCCATGAACTCGGCATGCCAGGCATCGAGCTGGGCGCGGTCGTGGCGGGCCAGCGGGGCGAGCTGGAAGTCGAGGAACGCGAAGATGTCCAGCGTGCCGGCCTTGTACTGCTCGTAGAAGGTGACGTTCTTGGTTTCATACACTTCGCGGTCGAGCACGCCCTTGCCGATGAGGAATTCGGCCCAGGCAAAGTCGGAGTCGCCGGCCAGCAAGGTGTTGTCGAGGTCGAAAAGAACGAGATCCATGGGGTGTCCGTGTCAGATGTCGAGGCCCGACTGCATCATCTCGCGCAGCAGGGGCAGGGTGATGGGGCGTTTGCGCACGAGCGAGGCGCGATCCAGCGCGTCGAGCGTGCTGAGCAGGCTGGGCATGTCGCGCCGGCCGTGGCGCATCAGGTAGGTGACGACATCGCCGTCGATGCGCAGCCCGCGCTGGGCGGCCAGCGTACTCAGAATCGCCGAGCGCGCGGCGTCGGTCAGGGGCTGGATTTCAAAGCCCAGGCACTGACCGATGCGGGTGCGCAGGTCTTCGCGCAGCTGCAGTGCCAGCGGCGGCTGGTCACCGGCCAGCAGCAGGGTCTGGCGGTGTTCGCGGGCGCGGTTGAAGGCATTGAACAGGGCAATGGCCGCGGGCTCGCCGAGTTGGTGCACATCATCCACTGCCAGCAGGCCGGGCGTGTCGGGGAGGGTGTCGCCCACCGCCTCGGCGCGCAGATAGACGCCGCCCGCCGCGGCGCAGGTGGCGCGCAGCAAGTGACTGCGCCCGGTGGCGGCGGCGCCCCACAGATACAGGTGGCCCATGCCCTGGCCCTGTGCCGTGGCGGCCAGCGCGGCCACCAGCGCGGCGTTGTCGCCGGCGAAGTAGTTGTCCAGCGTCGGCGGCGCGTCGAGCCGGATGTCGAGCACGAGTTGCTTCATGCGGGGCCGTCCTTGGGGGGCTCGTCGCCAAGATACACATGGCTGGCAAAGTAGGCACTGCGCAACTCGCGCAGGCCGACCAGCAGGGCGGCGCTGGCGGGCAGGGCGACCAGCACGCCGACAAAGCCGAACAGCTCGCCGAAAGCCATCAAGGCAAAGATGACGGCCAGCGGATGCAGACCGATGCGCTCGCCGACCAGGTAGGGGGTGAGCAGGAAGCTCTCCACCAGCTGGCCGATGGTGTAGACGATGGCCACGCCGATGATCGGCGGCCAGCCCGCGTTTTGCAGTACGGCCGAGAGCAGTGCCAGCACCAGCCCGGTGCTGAAGCCAACGAAGGGGACGAACACCAGCAGGCCGGTAATCACGCCCACCGGCAGCGCAAAACGCAAGCCCGCCAGCCACAGGCCAATGCTGTAGAACACCGCCAGCAGCAGCATGACCGACAGCTGGCCGCGCAGGAATTCGGACATCACCTCGTCGATATCGCCCATGATCCGCGAACTGCGCGCGAGCATCGGGCGCGGGATGATGGCGCGCACGCCCTCGACGATATGCGGCCACTCCTGCAGCAGGTAGAACATCACCATCGGGATCAGCAGCACCGTGGCAAAGAAGCCGACCACCGCCATGCCGCCGGTGGTGGCCTTCTTCAGCAGGCCGGGCAGCACATCCTGGGCAGTGCTCCAGTTCTCGGCCACCCACTGGCGCACCGAGGCGGCATCGAGCTGCACGCTGATGTCGAACTGTTCCTTGAGCAGCGGCAGCACACGCTGGTTGAGCATGTCGACCAGGTCGGGCAGGTGGGTGACCAGGGTGACCGCCTCGCGGTACACCATCGGCACCAGGATCAGCACCAGCAAGGACAACAGCAGGCCTTGCAGCAGGATCACCAGCAGCACGGCCGCTGCACGCGGCAGCCGCCGGGCGACCAGCCAGTTGACGGCCGGGTCGCTGATGTAGGCGAGTACCGCGGCAATGGCAAAGGGCGCCAGGATCGGCGACAGCAGCCACAGCAGCACGAGCAGGGCAAGGCCGACACCGAGCCAGGCGGCGGTTTGCATTTGGCGGGCACGAAGCGAGTACATTCGATGTAAAATGCGGGGTTTGGTGCGGGGCCCGGCGGGTTCGCCGGGAGAAATGCCCGTACTGTAGTCGCAAGCGTGGGCGGGCTCAAGCGCGCCGCCATGCCAGCGCCATCGATTCTGGAGAGTGACCACCTTGACCGCCCTGACTTATCGCGACGCCGGCGTCGACATCGTGGCCGGCGATGCCCTCGTCGATCGCATCAAACCCATGGCCAAGCGCACCATGCGCCCCGAAGTGCTCGGCAGCATCGGCGGCTTTGGCGCCCTGTTCGAGCTGTCCGGCAAGTACAAGGAGCCGGTGCTGGTCTCCGGCACCGACGGCGTGGGCACCAAGCTCAAGCTGGCCTTCGAACTGAACAAGCACGACACCGTCGGCCAGGACCTGGTCGCCATGAGCGTGAACGACATCCTGGTGCAGGGCGCCGAGCCGCTGTTCTTCCTAGACTACTTCGCCTGCGGCAAGCTCGATGTGGACACCGCCGCCGACGTGGTCAAGGGCATCGCCCACGGCTGCGAGCTGGCCGGCTGCGCGCTGATCGGTGGCGAGACCGCCGAGATGCCGGGCATGTACCCGGCCGGCGAATACGATCTGGCCGGCTTCGCCGTCGGTGGCGTCGAGAAGGCCGAGATCATCACCGGCGAGCATATCGCCGAGGGCGACGTGGTGCTGGGCCTGGCCTCCAGCGGCGCGCACTCCAACGGCTACTCGCTGATCCGCAAGATCATCGAACTCACCAAACCGAACATGGACGCCGACTTCCACGGTCGTCCGCTGCGCGACGTGGTGATGGAGCCGACCCGCATCTATGTGAAGCCCCTGCTGGCGCTGATGAAGGCCCACCCGGGGCTGGTCAAGGGCATGGCCCACATCACCGGTGGCGGCCTGCTCGAGAACGTGCCGCGTGTGCTGCCCGAGGGGCTCACCGCCGAGTTGCGCGCCGATGCCTGGCAGCTGCCGCCGCTGTTCCAGTGGCTGCAGGGCGCGGGCAACATCGAGGCCAACGAGATGTACCGCACCTTCAACTGCGGTATCGGCATGGTGGTTGTTGTGTCGGCCGGGCAGGCTGCCACGGCCGCCGAGCAGCTGCGTGCGGCAGGCGAGACGGTGTATGAACTCGGCCGCATCCGCGCCAGTGCCGAGGGCGAAGCGCCGACGGTGGTCTGCTGAGCGGCAGACCATGTGCATCAAAAAAACCCCGGCTGGCCCGGGGTTTTGTTTTGGGCGCTTATTTGGTACGAATGTGCGATTGTCGGCAACTCCGGCAGGATGTGGCGGTCGGAGAATGAGGCCGTCCGCCAGGCAGGACAGGAATTCGGTGAACAGACGATGCGTTTGACAAGCAAGAAGGGTGTGATCGCGCTGTGGCTGCTGTGTCTTGCCGGTGCGACGGCGGCACAGAATGGCGATGCGGGCACTACCGCGCCGCCGGCCACGGCGGTCGAGGCGCACACGGTGGGGCGCCTGAATCTGGTCGATGACGTGAGCGCGGTCGGCACGCTGCGCTCGGCCGAGTCGGTCATGCTGCGCCCCGAGATGGCCGGGCGGATCGCGACGATCGGTTTCGTCGAAGGGCGGCCGGTCAAGCGTGGCGAGCTGCTCATCGGCCTCGATGCCTCGGTAGAGGCGGCCGAACTGCAGCAGGCCCGCGCTGCCCTGTCGCTGGCGCAGGCCAACTTTCGCCGTACCGAAGACCTGTTCCACAAGAAATTCGTCAGCCAGCGGGCGCTGGACGAGGCCCGCGCCGGCCTGCGCGTCGCCGAGGCGGCCGACCAGGTGGCGGCCGCACGCCTGGCGCGCATGAGCGTGCGGGCGCCGTTCGACGGCATTGTCGGCATTCGCAAGGTGAGCGTGGGCGACTATGTGAAAGAGGGGGCCGACCTGGTCAATCTCGAAGCCATTGATACGCTCAAGGTCGATTTCCGCCTGCCCGAGCGCCATGTCGGCCACCTGGCCGTGGGGCAGAAGGTGGCGGTGCTGACCGACGCGCTCGGCAGCGAGCCGTTTGCCGCCACGGTGAGCGCCATCGACCCGCTGATCGACGCCGAAGGCCGCGCCATTCGCCTGCAGGCCACGCTGGACAACCGCGCCGGCAAGCTGCGCCCGGGCATGTTTGCCCGCGTGCGGCTGAGCCTGGGCGAGGCGCGCTCCGCGCTGGTGGTGCCCGAGCAGGCGCTGGTGCCCACGGCCGAAGGGCAGTTCGTGTTCCGCATCATCGACGGCAAGGCGCAGCGCACCGCGGTGCAGGTGGGTCGCCGGCAAGGCACTTCGGTGGAAATTGTCGATGGCCTGGCCGAAGGCGTCGAGGTGGTCACCGCCGGTCAGATCAAGCTGCGTGACGGCGCCCCGGTGCGAACCGTGGCCCCCGCCCGCTAAAGCCGAGCGGCCATGATTCTCTCCGACATCTGTGTTCGCCGGCCGGTGTTTGCCACCGTGCTGTCGCTGGTGCTGATCCTCGTCGGCCTGGTGTCCTTCACCCGCCTGACGGTGCGCGAGTACCCGAAGATCGACGAGCCGGTGGTCACCGTCAGCACCCGTTACACCGGCGCCAGCCCGGCGATCATGGAGTCGCAGGTCACCAAGCCGCTGGAAGATTCGCTGGCCGGCATCGAAGGCGTCGATGTGCTGACCTCGATCAGCCGCCAGGAGTCGAGCCAGATCTCGGTGCGCTTCCGCCTCGAGCGCGACCCCGACAGCGCCGCCGCCGATGTGCGCGACCGCGTCTCGCGGGTGCGCCGGCAGCTGCCCGACGATGTCGACGACCCGGTCATCTCCAAGGTCGAGGCGGACGCCAGCCCCATCATCTACCTGGCCTTCTCGTCGGACCGCCACTCGCCGCTGGACGTCACCGACGTGGCCAGCCGCATCGTCAAGCCACGCCTGCAGACCCTGCCCGGCGCGGCCGACGTGCGCGTGTTCGGCGACCGCGAGTACGCCATGCGCATCTGGCTCGACCGCGAGCGCCTGTCGGCCTACGGGCTGACCGTGCAGGACGTGGAAGCCGCGCTGCGGGCGCAGAACGTCGAGGTGCCCGCCGGCCTGATCGAAAGCCGCTCGCGTGAATTTGCCGTGGTGGCGCGAACCGACCTCAACGACATCAGCCAGTTCGAGAACGTGGTGGTGCGCGCCCCGATCGGCGCCGACGGCTACCCGGTGCGCCTGCGCGATGTCGGTCGGGTCGAGGTCGCCGCCGCCTCCGAACGCACCTCCGCGCACTTCAATGGCAAGCCGGCCGTGGCGCTGGGCCTCATCAAGCAGGCCACGGCCAATCCGCTGGACCTCTCCAAGGCCCTGCGCGACGAGCTGCCGCGCATCTCCGACGGCCTGCCCGAGGGCATGACCGTCACCATCGCCAACGACTACACGGTGTTCATCGACCGCTCCATCCGCGCCGTGTTCATGACCATCGGCGAAGCCGTGCTGCTGGTGCTGGCGATCATCTTCTTCTTCCTGCGCAACTGGCGCGCCACGCTGGTGCCGCTGGTCACCATCCCGGTGTCGCTGATCGGCGCCTTCACGCTGATGCTGGTGATGGGCTTCTCCATCAACACGCTCACCTTGCTGGCGCTGGTGCTGGCCGTGGGGCTGGTGGTGGACGACGCCATCGTGGTGCTCGAAAACATCCACCGCCACCTCGAGATGGGCAAGACCCGCTTCCAGGCCGCGCTCGACGGCGCCAAGGAGATCGGCTTTGCCGTGGTCGCCATGACGCTCACCCTCGCCGCGGTGTACGCCCCGGTGGCCTTCATGACCGGGCGCACCGGCAAGCTGTTCATCGAATTCGCGCTCACCCTCGCCGGCGCGGTGATCGTCTCCGGCTTCGTGGCGCTCAGCCTGTCGCCCATGATGTGCTCCAAACTGCTCAAGCACGAAACCGGCCACGGCCGCGTCTACAACGCCATCGAGGCCGTGCTGGGCGGCATGACTCACGGCTACCGGCGCATCCTCGCCGGCGCCCTCAAGGCGCGCTGGCTGGTGCTGCTGGTGTTCGCGCTGGTGGTGGGCGCCTCGGCCTGGCTGCTCGATACGCTCAAGTCGGAGCTGTCGCCGGTCGAAGACCGCGGCTTCATCATCGGCGTGTTCAGCGGCCCCGAAGGCGCCACCATCGACTACATGGACCGCTACACCCGCCAGCTCGAAGCCCTGTATGCCGACACGTCCGACGTGTCACGCTACTTCGTCGTCTCCGGCAGCCCCACGGTGTCGCAAGGCATCTCCTTTGGCGGCCTCAAGGACTGGTCCGAGCGCGACACCCGCTCGCCACAGATCGCGCGCGACCTGCTGCCCGGCTTCCTCGCCGTACCCGGCATCCGCGCCTTTCCGGTCACCCCGCCGTCGCTCGGGCAGAGCGCCCGCTCGCAGCCGATCAATCTCGTCATCGTCACCTCCGCCAGCTACACCGAACTGGCCGAGGTGGCCGACCAGATGCTGCAGGAAATGGCCAAGGACCCGCGCTTCATCGCGGCCGACATCGACCTCAAGCTCACCAAGCCCGAAGTCACCGTGCAGGTCGACCGCGACAAGGCGGCCGACCTCGGCGTGTCGGTCGAACAGATCGGCCGCACGCTCGAAACCCTGCTCGGCGGCCGGCAGGTCACCCGCTTCAAGCGCGACGCCGAGCAATACGACGTCATCGTCCAGCTCGACGCCGCCGGCCGCAGCGTGCCCAACGACATCCGCGACCTCTACGTGCGCAGCGGTGCCGGCGAGATGATCCCGCTCGCCAGCCTCATCACCGTCGACGAAGCCGTCGCCCCGCGCGAACTCAACCACTTCGCCCAGCGCCGGGCGGTGACCATCACCGCCAACCTGACCGACGACTTTGCCCTCGGCGAAGCGCTCACCGAGCTCGAAACCATCGCCGCGCGGGTGCTGCCGGCCGACTACGCCATCGACTACAACGGCCAGAGCCGTGAATTCAAGATCAGCTCCGGCGGCCTGCTGCTCACCTTCATCCTCGCCGTGGTGTTCATCTATCTGGTGCTCTCGGCCCAGTTCGAAAGCTTCCGCGACCCCTTCACCATCATGCTCACCGTGCCCCTGTCCATGACCGGCGCGCTCGCCGCACTATGGATGACCGGCGGCACACTCAATGTCTACAGCCAGATCGGCCTGGTCACGCTGATCGGCCTCATCACCCGCCACGGCATCCTCATCGTCGAATTCGCCAACCAGCTGCGCGAGCGCGGCGAGGCGCTGGTCACCGCCATCACCGACGCCGCCGTGCTGCGCCTGCGGCCGATCCTCATGACTACCGGCGCAACGATTCTGGGCGCCATTCCGCTGGCGCTGGCCACCGGCGCCGGGGCCGAGAGTCGGCAGCAGATCGGGTGGGTGATCGTTGGCGGGCTCGCTTTTGGCACCGTGCTGACGCTGTTCGTCGTGCCCGTCGTCTATACGCTCATCGCGCCGCGGGTTCGGGCGGCGGCCGGGGCGGCTGGGGCGGCGGTCGCGGCCGAGTCGTAGGGCCGGTTTCAACCGGCCATCGGTTTCCTTCCGGTCGTTGGTTTTTCGACGGGACGTTGGCCGGGTCTCGCCCCGGCGGGCGAGTAACTTCTTTGTCGCGACAAAGAAGTCACCAAGAAAACGCCCCCGCTGTACCGCCGGCTTCGCCGGTCCCCTCACTCCGCCCGCACCCGGCGGGTCGTGTCGCAAACTCGCCCTTCGGGCTCAGACAGCGACACGACAATTCCCGCCGGTCACGGCCTCCGTTCGGCGGTACAGAAGGGGAAAGGCGCGCGGGCTCGGCTTCGCCATCGCCCGTGCAGAAAAACGCCACCCCGTAGGGTGGGCGGCTTGCCGCCCACCATCGTGCCTCACGATGGTGGGCCGTGCCGTAGGATGCAATAGGTGCAGCCGTATTGCACCACTCAGTGGTTGAAATAGTGCATGCCCTTCGGATATCACGCCCTACGCGTGCGGCTACGGATTCCGCCTTGCGCGCGTTCATCTTTCATATGCGACGACCGGTGTAAATTGTGGTTTTACGCAAAGCAAGGTGAATATGTGACTGATTTCTTTTCGCTTCCAACGGAAACGAGTGATCTTTTTCCTAGGCATGGCTGGGTCAGAAATAGCGCAGGTGTCGGCCAACTTCGGTTGCCGTTGTTGCGACTATATGAGGCTGAGGAGCCTTATTATGGGACTTATTGTCGGAAGCAAGTGATGGGCGTTTGGTTGCAGTCCCGTAACCCTAAAGCATCGATCCGAATGCTTGCAGTTTGCTTACGTGACTTAAACGTAGAGTTTCGAGCAATTCTTAAATACGTAGAGGCGGGCGGGCTTGGCTGTCCAGATAATTTCGAATCCAGGCAAATTGCTACTCGATATTACGAGGCACTGCATCGTTCCGAGCTTCTAATTTTTTCTGCGTTTGTGTTATTGCGTCGCTTGGCCGATCAAATAATGGATGCGACTCGCCCTCTATTGTTCGAGCATTGGAAGAGTTCGCCAAAGCAAATGAAGACTGCTATCAAAGCAGCGAAAGAGGGGACATTAAGTGCTCATGCACCATCATGCGATGTAGAACGACTTACACGAGCGCTGATTGAGCGGACTCAGTGGTTTGAAGATCTGAGAAATGATGGCGGAGTTCGGGATATTCTTGTTCACAAAGAACACATCTTTTTGATCGGAGCGCATGGTGAAAAATCAGTCATTGATGGTGATTTTTCCTGGAGAGTTTATGCAGACCTGACGCAGGAGCGTAGTGGAGTGCTTGCGAGCGTAGATGTGGTAACTATACTTCGTCGCTGCTTGTTGGGCCTTTGTGATTTCATGGAGGAGATATGTCTATCGGTCGCTGTGGCTGGCGATTTTGGGCCTGGAGATTTTGTTTACATTACTGGTTCTGATTTAGATGTCACCGCCTTTTGGCCATCGGTGCACCGCTGAGTGAAATTTTTTAGTTTGCAGCGAAAATCGGAAGAACAGGTTATTTGCTGCCATCATGGTTGGCCACGAAAACCACCGCGTGGTGTGCGGCGAGCCGTCACGCTACGAAGTGCGCCGCTGGTGAATTGGGCACGGCCGACCCGCCCTCTGCCGCGCCAACCGGAGGACGTGCCGGGCGGAAAAAGGGGCTTCGCTGTTTGAGCCCGCAGGGCGAGTTTGCGAAGCATCCCGCCCGGGGCGTCCGGAGGGCGGGGACCCCCGCAGGGGGCGCGAAAGCGGGCCGTGCTTCTTTGCCTATCTTTCTTGCACGAGCAAGAAAGTAGGTCGCCCGCCGGGGCGAGACCCGGCCAACGAACCCGAATCGAAGCCGCCGAAGAATCAGACAGCCAACAAACAAACCGCAAGCCCCCAACGCGGGAAGCGCAAAAATCAAACCACCGCCTGCCACCCCGCCGAGCCAAGCACAAACCGGTGATTCCCCACCGGATGAAACACGCTCTCGGCCATGTGCCGTCGCCAGACCACCAGATGCACATGCCCCGGTGTCACATCGAGCTGATGAAAAAACAGCCCCTCGGCCGAATGCCGCCCCGAGGTCGGCGACCCGACCCCGATGCCGATCGCGTTGCGGCCCGAGTCCGACGACAAGAGCCGCACTTCGCTGCGATGCAGGTGCCCCCACAGCAGCAGGTCGGCACCGCCTTCGTCGATGAGCAGGTTGCGGGCGAGGTTGGCGCCGGCCATGCCGCCCTTGTTGCCACGTTCGCGGGTGGCGAAGGGGTGGTGGGCTGCGGCGATGCGTAGTTGGCCGTCGCTGCCGCCGGCCAGCCACTGCGCGGCATCGCGGGCGGCGGCGCTGCGCACGCGACCGGAGCGCCAGGATAGCGGGTTGGTGCTGTCGATGAGGGCGAGGCGCAGTTGCTGCCAGTCGACATGGCTGGTGGTGGCGTCGCCGATGTGGCGGCGGTAGCGGCCGCGCGGGGTGAACAGCCGGTGCCAGGGGCGGAACAGCGGCATGTCGTGGTTGCCGGGGATGGCCAGCCAGTCGCCGGGGAGCTGGTCGAAGAACTGCCGCGCGGCGATGAACTGGCTGTTGCGGGCGCGCTGGGTGAGGTCGCCGGTGATGAGGGTGAGCTGCGGCGAGAGCGCGACGACGGCGTCGAGCAGCAGTTGCGCGGCGCCCGGCGCTTGGGCGCCGAAATGCAGGTCGGAGAGGTGGACCAGCCGCAGGGCCGGCGAGGCGGGGGTCATGCCTTGGATTCTAGCGGATCGGGGCGGACGATCTGCAAGGCGTCGGGCTGGTAGTGCAGTTGCAGCGGCAGGCGGCACTTGATCAGTTCGCCGTCGATCGACACACGCAGGCGGCGGCGCCGGCGGAGGATGTCGACGGTGATCTCCCGCCATGCGGTGAGTTCGAAGGTGGGGGCGTCGGAGAGCCGGCCGAACAGCGACTTGAGCGCGGCCATCAGCACATGGCGGCGGCCCTGGTGGCGCATCAGCACCAGGCCCAGCGCGCGCCCGTCGCATTGCGCGGCGAACTCGGCGTCGACGGCGGCCAGCGGCAGAGGGTTGGCGCCAAAGAACACGGCGTTGGCATGGCAGTGTTTGCTGTCGCCCTCGGCCGTCAGGCGCAGCTTGAGGATGGGGTAGCGGTTGAACAGGGTGGCGATGCCCGAGAGCACGGCGGTGATCCGGCTGCGCCCGAGTACGGCGGTGTGGCGTTCGCGCGCGGCGATGATGCGGGTGTACAGGCCGAAGGCAGCGTGGTTGAAGAACAGCAGGCCGTTGATGTCGCCGCAGGCGGTGGGGTGGGCGTGGCCGGTGGCGGCCAGCCGGGCGGCCTCGGCGACGTCGAGCGGGATGCCGAGGTGGCGGGCGACGAGGTTGTAGGTGCCGGTGGGGATGATGGCCATCGGCTTGCCGCGGGCACGGGCGTGCTGGGCCACGGTGCGCACCGTGCCGTCACCACCGACGGCCACCACGAGGTCGGCGACGGTGGTGGCGCGCTGGCAGACGCGGTCGAGCCGGCTGGCCTTGCGGGGCTGGAACCACAGCAGGCGGCCGGCCTCGGGCGGCAGGGCCGCCTCGATGCGGGCGCGCAGGTCGTCGTCGCGGCCATTGGCCGAGCGGGCATTGACGACGATGGCGATGGTGCGCTGGGTCATGCGGTAGCCGAATCGGTGCGCTCAGGGGACAATACCGTGCTTTGCGGCCGCCCGGCCGCGTGATGGAAGCATCATAAACCGCATGCCCCCGATTGTTTGCAAGCACGCCGACCGGTTTTCGGCCTGGCTGATCCTGTTGATGATGGTGTTCGCACTGTGCACGGGCGCGCGCCTGCCCGTGCCGGCCTGGCTGGCCGGGGTATGTGCGTGGGCGGCCTGTGCGCTGCTGTGGCCGAGCCTCGACAAACGCCAGCGCGCCACGGCGGCGGTGCTGATCGGCATTGGCTTGCTCGCGCTGGGGTGGGCCGGCTGGCGTAGCGGCCACTGGCCGTGGCAGGGTGTGCTGACCCAGAACATGGCCTTGCTCGGCATGCTGGCGGCGGTGAGCTTTCTGCAGCTGATCGGCCTGGCGGGCGATGACCGGCCGCTGCCGCGCGGCCCCGGTGCGCTATGGCGCACGCTGGGTGGGGTGCATGTGTTCGGCGCGGTGATCAACCTGTCGGCGGTGTTCATCATGGCCGACCGCATGAGCGGCGGCAAGTCGCCCTCGGTGGTCCAGACCAATGCGCTGACCCGTGCCTTTCTGGCGGCGGCGCTGTGGTCGCCGTTCTTTGCCGCGACGGCGGTGGCAATCACCTATGCGCCCGGCGCCACGCTGGGCGAGATGGCGCTGGCCGGGGTGCCGCTGGCTTTGTTGATCAACTACCTGGCCGGGCGCGATCTGCTCAAGCATGCGCCCGAGGCGCAGGATTTTGTCGGCTACCCGATGCGCCCGTCGGCGCTGTGGGTGCCGGCCGGGTTGGCGGCGATGGTGGTGGTGGGGCACTACTTCTGGCCGCACTGGACGACGCTGGCCATCGTGTCGTTGTGCGCGCCGCTGATGGCGGTGGGGGTGGTGCTGACGCGCTCGGGCGTGACGGCCGGCGCTGCGGCGGTGGCGCGGCATGTGCATCTGCGCCTGCCGGCGATGCGTGGCGAGCTGGTGCTGTTTCTGGCGGCGGCGGTGTTCGCCACCGGGCTCGATGCGCTGATCGCCACCCAGGGCGGCGGCCTGACGCCGGCGCATTTCGGGCCGCTGCAGTCGGCGCTGGTGCTGGCGGGCATGATCGGGCTGTGCGTGATCGGGGTGCACGCGGTGATCTCGATCGCCATGGTGTCGGCCTGGCTGGCGCCGATCTCGCCCGATCCGCTGTTGCTGGCGGCGGTGTTCACCCAGTGCTGGGCGATCGGCCTGGCGGTGAGCCCGATGTCCGGCATCCACCTGGCCTTGCAGGGGCGCTATGGCGTGTCGGCCGGCGCGCTGGCGCGGGGCAATGCGCGCTACTGCCTGCAGGCTTACCTGGCCGCGGTGGCGGTGCAGGTGGCCATTGCGGGGTGGCGCGGCCTGCCGTTCTGAACGCCGTTTATTTGGCGGCGGTGTCGGACAACAGGGTTTGCGTGGAGCTGACGCAGTAGTGCTGGCTGGCGGCGCTGTTGGCGCTTGCCGGGGGGCAGTCCTTGAGCGTGGCGACCGGCTGGGCCGTCAGCACGCCGTCGTTCACCGTGAGTTCATAGGCATGGCGCGGGGCGGCCGAGGCGGTGGCATGCGAGAAGCGGGCGAACTGCTGGCTGCCGCGCAGGCACTGGATCTGCTGCACATTGGCGCCGCCAGACTTGAGGATGGCCTCGATGGCGGTGGCGCGCGCTTCGCACTCGGCCTGGTCGGCGGTGCTCACGAAGGCCGCCGAGAGCTGCCCGTCGGCCAGCAGGGTGAGGATGAGCATGATGTGTCCGAGTGCCATGGCGGGTGTCCTGTGAGGTGATTGGGCGGGATTGTCGCCGCTGGGCCGGCGGGGCGTCCAGCGGCCTGGATCAAGTGCCGGCGAGCAGGCGGCGGGCGGTGTCGACGGTTTGGCTGACCACCGTGTCGTCGTCGCAGGGGACCACGGCCAGATCGCCCCAGTCGTCCACGAACTTGCGCTGCCAGGTCAGCTGCCGCTTGGCCAGCTGGCGGGTGGCGGCGATGCCCTTGTCGCGGAAGGTGGCGGCGTCGCAGAGGCCGTCGAGATGCTCCCAGGCCTGGCGGTAGCCGACGCAGCGCATGCTGGGCAGGTCGAGGCTGAGGGCGTACTTTGACCTCAGGGCGCGCACTTCGTCGAGAAAACCGGCAGCGAGCATGGCGTCGAAGCGCGCTTCAATGCGCCGGTGCAGCACGCTGCGGTCGTCCGGCGCCAGGGCGATGCCGACGAAGCGGTAGGGCGGGGCGGCCGTGTCGCGGCGGGCGTAGCTCTCGGCCAGCGGCCGGCCGGTGAGGCGCACGATCTCCAGCGCGCGCTGGATGCGCTGGGCGTCGTTGGGCTTGAGGCTGGCGGCGGCGGCCGGGTCGAGCCGGGCCAGCGCGGCGTGCATGGCCGGCCAGCCGAACTGGCGGGCGTCGGCGTCGATATGGGCGCGCAGTTCGGCGTCGGCCTGCGGCAGGTCGGAGAGGCCTTCGCGCAGCGCCTTGAAGTACAGCATGGTGCCGCCGGCGAGCACCGGCAGGCGGCCGCGGGCGGTGATCTGGGCCATGAGGCGCAGCGCGTCGTCGCGGAACTTCGCCGCCGAGTAGGCCTCTTCCGGAGAGAGGATGTCGATCAGGTGGTGCGGGCACACGGCCTGCTCGGCGGCGCTGGGTTTGGCGCTGCCGATGTCCATGTCGCGGAACACCAGCGCGGAATCGACGCTGATGATCTCGATCGGCAGGTGCGCGGCCAGGGCCAGCGCGCTGGCGGTCTTGCCGCTGGCGGTGGGGCCGAGCAGGAGCAGGGCGGGGGGCAGGTGGGGCATGGGCGCCATTCTACCGGGGGCGCTGCGCGGCGGTGGTCGATTCGGGTAGGCTGGCAATCTTTGTGACAGTGCTTGGAGTGGCGATGAGCGGTGGTGTGGGGGTGTTGCGGCGTGTGCTGGCGTGCGTGCTGTGCAGTGTCGGCCTGTCCGGCGCGGCGATGGCGGCGCCGACGCTGTGGGAGGTGCGCGATGCGCAGGGCGGCGTGCGCGCCTACCTGTTCGGGGCCATCCATCTGTGCCATGCGGCCTGCTACCCCTTGCCGGCGACGGTGGAGGCCGCTTTTGCCGCATCCGAGCGCACGGCCTTCGAGCTGGATGTGAGCGATCCGTCGCTGGCGCGGACGCTGGTGAGCGCCGGCCGCCTGCCGGACGGGCAGTCCCTCAAGTCGCTCATGCCGGCGGAGCTGTATGCGCAGGTGCACGATGCCTCCAAGGCCGTGGGCATGCCGGTGAGCCAGGTGCAGGGCATGCAGCCGTGGTTTGCCTCAACGCTGCTGATGGCCCTGGCGGCCAACCAGGCCGGTTTTTCGACCGAGGCCGGGGTGGACGGTGTGCTGCAGTCGCGCGCGCGGCAGGCCGGCAAGCCGGTGCTGGCGCTGGAGACGCCGGCGCGGCAGGTGGCGGCACTGTCGGCCGGCGGCGAGCAGGCGCAGCAGGCGGCCCTGCGCCAGACGGTGGATATGGTGGTCAGCGGTCAGATTGGCGACTACCTCACGCGCATGGTGGGTGCCTGGCAAGCCGGGGATGACGCCGCGCTCCAGGCGCTGATGCTCGAAGGCGCCGACCGCGAGGCGGTGGCACCGCTGTTTGCCACGCTGATCGACGTGCGTAACCTTGAGATGGCGGATCGACTGGAAACGCTGATGGCCGGCCCGGGGGTGCTGTTCGTGTCGGTCGGCGGCGGGCATCTGGTTGGCGAGCGCGGGATTCCGGCCGAGCTGGCGGCGCGGGGGTGGCAGGTGGTTCGGCGCTGATCCGCCCTACCGCCATCCGGGGCACAGGCACACACCGTAGCCCGGCCGAGCGCAGCGACGCCGGGAGCAACAGTGCCTATCGGCACACGGCCCCGGCGTCGGGCCTGTGGCCCTCGGCCGGGCTACGCGTACACGGCATCGACGTGCCGGCAAAGCCGTAGGCGCATCCACCACCAGGGCAGCCATCGGCACGGCAGAGGCGCTGCGCTTGTCCGCCCTACTGTCCGCGCAAAAAGAAGCGATCCAGTTCGGCCATGGAGAACTGTGTCCAGGTCGGGCGGCCGTGGTTGCACTGGTCGGCGCGTTCGGTGGCTTCCATCTGGCGCAATAGCGCATTCATTTCGGGGATGGTCAGCGTGCGGTTGGCGCGCACCGCGCCGTGGCAGGCCATGGTGGCGAGCAGCTCGTTGCGCCGCGCGGTAATGACCTCGGTGGCGGGCATGTCGTCGAGTTCGGCGAGCACCGAGCGGGTCAGTTCGCCGACATCGGCACTGGCGAGCAGGGCCGGCACGGTGCGCACCGACAGGGCGGTCGGGCCGGCCGGGGAGATCTCGAAGCCCATGCCGGCGAGCGCCTCGGCGCAGGCTTCGGCAGTGGCCATCTCGCGCGCCGACACCGACAGCACGGCGGGGATGAGCAGGCGCTGGATGGAGGGCGTGCCGTCGAGCACGCTTTTCAGGCGCTCATACAGGATGCGCTCGTGGGCGGCGTGCATGTCCACCAGCACCAGGCCTTGCGCGTTCTGCGCGAGGATATACACCCCATGCAACTGGGCCAGCGCGAAGCCCAGCGGCGGGGCTTCGCCGGCGTTTTCGGGCGGCATGGCCGGCGCGGTGACGCTGCCCTGGGCGCGCGGCTCGGCGGGTCGGGCGCTGGCGGCGAAGTCGTAGTAACTGCGCGCGGCCGACTCCATGGCCAGCGGGCTTTGGGTTGGCGTGGGGGCGTAGTGGCCGAAGGCGGCGGCCGGCGGGGCGCCGGTGGGCGCAGCGGGCGCCGTCGGCACGAAGGCCTCGCGCCCGGCCTCGGCGGCGCCGGACTGGCCGAGGGCGCGCTCGATGGCGTGATAGACGAACTGATGCACCGCCCGCGATTCGCGGAAGCGCACTTCGATCTTGGCCGGGTGCACGTTCACATCGACGGTGCGCGGGTCGATCTGCAAGAACAGCACATAGGCCGGATGCCGGCTGCCGTGCAGGATGTCGCGGTAGGCCTCGCGGATGGCGTGGGTGATGAGCTTGTCGCGTACGAAGCGGCCGTTGACGAAAAAGTACTGCGCGTCGCGGCTGGCGCGCGAGTAGGCGGGCAGGGAGGCGAAGCCGGTGAGCTGCAAGGGGCCGGCCTCGACGCTGACCGCGCGGGCGTGGTCGAGGAAGTCATCGCCCATCAGCAGGCCGACCCGGCGCGTCATGTCGCTGGCCGGCAGGCGGTGGGCGACGCGGCCGTTGTGCGACAGCTGCATGGCGATGTCCGGCCGCGCCAGCGCAACGCGGCGGAAGGCTTCGTCGCAATGGGCGAACTCGGTGCCCTCGGTCTTGAGGAATTTCCGCCGTGCCGGGGTGTTGTAGTAGAGCTCCTGCACATCCACCACGGTGCCGTGATTGAGCGGCGCGGGCTCGGGGTTGCGGCCGGGGCCGTCGACCCGCCAGGCGTGGCCGGCGCCGCGGGCGCGGCTGGTGATGCTGGTGCGCGCCACCGAGGCGATGGCGGCCAGCGCCTCGCCGCGAAAGCCCATGGTGGCGACCGATTCGAGGTCTTCGAGCGAGGCGATCTTGCTGGTGGCATGGCGCTCCAGCGCGAGGGCGAGGTCGCCCTTGTCGATGCCGCAGCCGTCGTCGCTGATGCGGATGCGCCGCACGCCACCGGCTTCGAGCGCCACCTCGATGGCCTGCGAGTCGGCATCGACGGCGTTTTCCAGTACTTCCTTGAGTACCGAGGCGGGGCGTTCGACGACTTCGCCGGCGGCGATCTGGTTGATGAGCGGGTCGGAGAGGCGGTGAATCGCAGGCATGGGCAGGCAGTGAATCGTGTCAGAGGCAACGGAGCCGGTTGCAGGAGTCGAACCCGGAACCGGCGGCTTCGGTATGATACGCGCTGCCTTCTCTATTGCGCCGCGTCATGGAACTGATCACCCAATTCATCGATATCGTCCTGCACCTCGACAAGTACCTCGCCGTGGTGCTGGCCGACTATGGCAACTGGATCTACGCGATCCTGTTCCTGATCATCTTCTGCGAGACCGGTCTGGTGGTGACCCCCTTTCTGCCGGGCGATTCGCTGCTCTTCGTGGCCGGGGCGCTGGCCGCCACCGGCGGCATGGACATCGGCTTGTTGATCGGCAGCTTGTTCGTCGCCGCGGTGCTCGGCGACAACACCAATTACTGGATCGGCCGCTCGGTCGGGCACCGGGTGTTCCGCTGGGAGCAGTCGCGCTTCTTCAACCGCGCGGCCTTCGACAAGACGCATGCGTACTTCGAGTCGCACGGCGGCAAGACCATCATCATCGCGCGCTTCTTGCCGATCTTCCGCACCTTCACGCCCTTCGTGGCCGGCGTGGCGAAGATGACCTACTCGCGCTTCCTGCCGCTGGACATCGCCGGCGGGGCGATCTGGATCGGCTCGCTGTGCCTGGCCGGCTACTGGTTCGGCAATATCCCCTTCATCAAGAACAATCTGAGTTTCGTGATCCTCGGCATCATTGCCGTGTCGCTGGTGCCACTTGCCATCGGCTGGTTGCGCCACCGGCGCACGGCCGGCCAGGCGCTCTGAACCGATGCGCGCGCTGGCCCTGACCCTGGTGTGCGCCGCCCTGGCCGGCTGCGCGGCGCCCGGTTCAGGACCGGCACCGCGGATGGACCGCGGCTTCACGCTGACCGGGCTGGCCAAGTCGGATATCGACAAGGTCACCGAGATCCACCATCACCACCTGTTCCAGTCGTTGCGCCGGCTCACGCTCAAGCTCTACCGGCGCAACCCGGCCGAATGGCGCAAGCAGGGCATGGCCAGTGCCGAGGCGGCGGTGGCCGACCTGTTCGACCGCGACCACCGCTGGCGGCTGGAGTCGCTCAACTACCGCTACGGCGCCGAGGCGATCCAGATTGCCCTGACGCCGGACTACCCCGGCGACCGGGTGCGTGCCTTCATCACCGGCCTGGTGAGCATGGTGCAGAAGGCGCTGGGCGACCGGGCCGAGTTCTACATGCTCGACAAGGTCGATGCGCAGCGGGTGTACAATGCGGCGCGTAACGTCGAGGTGGCCGCCTGGAAGCTGGGGCAGGCGCGCGATGCCCAGGGGCAGTTGCTGCTGCTGAGCAACGAGATGGCGCCGGTGGCCAACCTGAGCTTCGAGCGCGAGTTCGGCCGCCAGATCGGCCTGCTCGACGCCCTGGCCGATGTGCACGCCGAGCGCGACGGACGCACCATTACCCGCGTCATCCAGAACGCCGCGACGGCCGTTTTTCTTCCTTTGTAGGTGCGCGGCGGCCCGGCCTGTCCGGCGGCGCCTGTGCATAGAGTCCCGTTCATGAAATCCATCGTCATTCTCATTTCCGGTCGCGGCAGCAACATGGAAGCCATCGTGCGCGCGGCCATTCCCGGCGCGCGCATTGCCGCGGTGATCAGCAACCGGCCCACCGCCGGCGGGCTGGCGTTTGCGGCCGACCACGGCATCGCCACCGAGGTGGTCGACCACACCGCGTTTGCCGACCGCGCCGCCTTCGATGCCGCGCTGGCCGAGGCGATCGACCGCCACACGCCCGACCTGGTGGTGCTGGCCGGCTTCATGCGGGTGCTTACCGCCGATTTCGTGCGCCATTACGAGGGCCGGCTGATCAACATCCACCCCTCGCTGCTGCCGTCCTTCACCGGCCTGCACACGCACCGGCGCGCGCTCGAGGCCGGCGTGCGGGTGCATGGCACGACGGTGCATTTCGTCACCGCCGAGCTCGACTGTGGCCCGATCATCATCCAGGCCGTGGTGCCGGTAATGGACGGTGACGATGAGGCAGCGCTGGCCGCGCGGGTGCTGGTGCAGGAGCACCGCATTTTCCCGCAGGCCGTGCGCTGGATCGTCGAAGGGCGGGTCAGCGTGGCCGACGGCGTGGCCCGGGTGGCCGGGGCGAGCATGCCGGCCGGGCTGGTCAGCCCCCTGCCGGAGGACGCCTGATGCGCCGTATGCTGCGCGCCATTGGGTTGCTGGCCATGCTGCTGGCCCATCCGGCCATGGCGGAGTTTGCCCCCTGGCCGGTGCAGGGGCGCATCGTCTATCGCGTCTATCACGGTGACAGTGGCCTGCACATCGGCCGGGCGACGCACACCTGGTCGCACGACGCGACACGCTATTCGATGGAAACCCTGGTCGAAACCACCGGCCTGGCCGCGCTGTTCAAGGATTTCCGCTACCAGCAGCGCAGTGAAGGCGCGCTGACCGCTGCCGGGCTGCGTCCGGACCGCTTCACCGTCGACCAGCGTGGCAAGCCGCATCAGGCGGCGGTGTTTGACTGGCCGAAGGGCGAGGTGCGCATCGACCGTGGCGACAGCACCCGCCAGGCGCCGCTCAAGCCCGGTGACCAGGACGTGCTGAGCATTGCCCATCAATTGGCGCAGCCCGGTGCCGCCAAGGCGCCGGTGGTCCTGACCGTGGTGAGCAACAAGTCGGCCGCCGTGGCGACGATACGTGATCTGGGCGAGGCGACGGTGCGCCTGCCGCTGGGCGAGGTGTCGGCCCGTCATTTTTCGGTCCGCTCGGACGATGGCAAGGTCCGGATCGAGGTCTGGCTGGCGGCGGCACAGCATGATTTGCCGCTGCGCATCCGCATCGAAAACGGCAAGGGCGACGTGCTCGATCAACAAGCCGAGCGCGTGGAGCTTGGCAAACCGGTTCAAGGAAGCCCCTCATGAATGCCCCGATGCCTGCCGTGCTGCAACAGCATGCCGCCCGCCTGCTCGCGCAGTTGCTGCAATTCGCTCACCCGGCCGATGCCACGGTGCAGCAGTATTTCCGCAAGAACACGGCGCTGGGCAGCCGCGACCGTGCCCGCGTGGCCGACACGGTGTTCGGTTGCCTGCGCCATCTGCGCCGGGTGCGGCATGCCGCGGGCGAGGGCGCCGGCGCCGAGGCGCTGGTTGCGGCGTGGATCGACGGCGCCTGGCAGGCGCTGGAGGCGGCGGCGCTGACGCCGGCCGAGCGGGCTGAGCTGCCCGACTGGCTGTTCGCCCGCTGGCCGTGGGCCGGCGAGGCGGCCGAAGCGGTGGCCGAGGCGTTCAATCAGCCGGCGCCGCTCGATCTGCGCGTCAACATCCTCAAGGCCAAGCGCGACGCGGTACAGGCCGCGCTGGCAGCGGCGGGCATCGAGACCGTGGCCGGGCGCTGGGCGCCCAATGCGCTGCGGGTGCTTGGCAAACCGGCCCTGCAGCGCCACCCCTTGATGGTCGATGGCAGCATCGAGGTGCAGGACGAGGGCAGCCAGCTGCTCGGCCATCTGCTCGGTGCGCGGCGCGGCGAGCAGATTGTCGATTTCTGCGCCGGCGCGGGCGGCAAGAGCCTGCAGATGGGGGCGCAGATGCGCAACACCGGCCGGGTGCATGCCTTCGACGTGTCGGCCGGCCGCCTGTCCGAACTGGCGCAGCGCGCCAAGCGGGCGGGGCTGGCCAACATCCAGCCGATGGCGCTGCGCGATGAGCAGGATCCGCGCCTGGCCCGGCTGGCCGGCAAGGTGGACCGGGTGCTGGTCGATGCGCCATGCAGTGGCCTGGGCACGCTGCGGCGCAACCCCGATCTCAAGTGGCGCCAGGGGCCGGAGCAGCTGGCCGAGAAGGCGGTGCTGCAGGGCGCGATCCTCACCGCCGCGTCCCGGCTGGTGAAGCCCGGCGGCGTGCTGGTCTATGCCACCTGCAGCATGATGGCCGAGGAGAACGACGCGGTGGTCGATGCCTTTGTGGCCGAGCACCCCGAGTTCTCGCTCGAGCCGGCGGTGCCGGCGCTGGCCAAACAAGGCATTGCGCTGCCCGACAGCGGCGCGCCGAGCCTGCGGCTCGATCCCTTGCACCACGACACCGACGGCTTCTTTGCCGCGCGCCTGGTGCGATGCGCCTGATTCGCGCGCTGGTGTGGGTGGCGGCTGTGCTGCCACTGGCCGCCACGGCGGCGCTGGGCCCGGTGGGCGCCGAGGGGCGGGTGGAGGTGCTGTTTGCGCCGCATGATCCGGTCGAGGCGCGCCTGATTGCGCTGATCGGCCAGGCGCGGCGCAGTGTGCAGGTGCAAAGCTATCTCTTCACGCGCAAGACGCTGGCGACCGCGCTGGTGGCCGCGCAGGCGCGCGGCGTGGCGGTGCAGGTGTTGGCCGATGCACGCATGAACCAGCGCGGCAAGAATGCGCTGCCCGTGCTGCTCGCTGCCGCCGTGCCGGTGGCGCTGGAGACAGCCTACCGTGCCGCCCACAACAAGCTCATCCTGATCGACACGGACACCGCAAACCCGGTGGTGATCACCGGGTCGTACAACTTTACCTGGTCGGCCGGGCGCAAGAACGCGGAGAATGTGCTGGTGCTGCACGGCGACCGTCAGGTGGCGCGCGCCTACCGCGACAACTGGCAGCGCCACTGGCAGGCGGCCACGCCGGTCACCCGCTTGCCGGCACGGCTGGTCGATTGAGCGGCTGGCCCGTACCTTGGCTGGCCTTCACGTATAATCCGCCCGTTACCGCCTGATGAAAGGACGCGCCGACGCATGTTTTCCGGTCTGATTGATCTGCCCTGGTGGGGCTATGTGCTGGTCGCGCTCGGCCTGACCCATGTGACGATTGCCTCGGTCACCATCTTCCTGCACCGCCATCAGGCGCACCGTGCGCTGGACCTGCACGCCATCCCGAGTCATTTCTTCCGCTTCTGGCTGTGGCTGACCACCGGCATGGTGACCAAGGAGTGGGCGGCCATCCACCGCAAGCACCACGCAAAGTGCGAGACGGTCGACGACCCGCACAGCCCGCAGACACGCGGTCTCCGGAAAGTGCTGTGGCAGGGCGCGGAGCTGTACCAGGCCGAGGCGAAGAACCAGGACACGCTGAAGCGCTATGGCCACGGCACGCCGGACGACTGGCTCGAGCGCAATGTCTACACCCGCAATTCGCTGGGCATCAGCCTGATGCTGGTGATCGACCTGGTGCTGTTCGGCGCCATCGGCCTGACCATCTGGGCGGTGCAGATGATCTGGATCCCGTTCTTTGCCGCCGGCGTGATCAATGGCGTGGGCCACTTCTGGGGCTATCGCAACTTCGATTGTGTCGACGCCTCGCGCAACCTCGTGCCCTGGGGCATCCTGATCGGCGGCGAAGAACTGCACAACAATCACCACAGCTTTGCCACTTCGGCCAAGCTGTCGGCGCGCTGGTACGAGTTCGACATCGGCTGGATGTACATCCGCCTGCTGCAGTTCGTCGGCCTGGCCCGGCCCAAGAAGGTGATTCCGACACCGAAGTTCGGGGCGGCACGGCCGGTGCCCGACGGCGAGATGCTGCAGGTCATCATCACCCATCGCTATGACGTGATGACCCGTTACCTGGCCAGCCTGCGCCAGACCTACCAGGACGAGATCGAGGCGCTGCGCCAGAAGCATGTCGGCACCTTCAAGCTGCGCACCGGCGAGCTGTACCGCCTGCTGCAGCGCGAGTCGGACTCCTTGCCGGCCGAGCAACAGGCCGAGCGCCACGCGGCCCTGGCGCACAGCGACCGGCTGGCGATGCTCGAGCGCATGCGCGGCGAGCTGGCGGCACTGTGGACCCGCTCGTCGGTGTCGTCGGACCAGTTGCTGGCGCAGCTTCGCGACTGGGTGGAGCGGGCCGAGAAGAGCGGCATCGCGCAGTTGCAGGAGTTCTCCCACCGCCTGCGGTGCTACGCGGCGTGAGCGCGTGCCGCCCGTGCGCGGGCGGCCAAGGCCTGATGTGACCCGCCTGCTGCTGTTCAACAAGCCCTACGACGTGCTGTGCCAGTTCTCGCCCGAAGGCGAGCGGATCACGCTCAAGCATTTCATCGAGGTGCCCGGGGTGTATCCGGCCGGGCGGCTTGATGCCGACAGCGAAGGCCTGCTGGCACTGACCGATGATGGTGCGCTGCAACACCGCATTGCCGACCCGCGCCACAAGGCACCGAAAACCTATCTCGCGCAGGTCGAAGGCATCCCCGATGCCGCTGCGCTGGCCGCCTTGTGTGCCGGGGTCGACCTGGGTGACTTTCGCACCGCGCCGGCGCAGGCACGCGTGGTGCCCGAGCCGGCCTGGCTGTGGCCGCGCACGCCACCGATCCGCGAGCGCAAGGCGATCCCGACCTGCTGGATCGAGCTGGTGCTGCGCGAGGGCAAGAACCGGCAGGTGCGGCGCATGACTGCCCGGGTCGGCCACCCCACGTTGCGCCTGATCCGTACCGCCATTGGCGCGTGGACGCTCGATGGCCTCGCCCCCGGCCAGTGGCGCGATGTGGCCGTGCCGCCGGCACGCGGTGCGGCGTCGCGGTCATCTGCGCGCGGCAGACGCTGACCGCCGAACCGGTTATGCTTTGCCCCGAATTGTTGCAGTGCATCCGCGCCATGGCGCGGGGCGGGCGAACGGCGCCAGAATCCGTGCCCGTGCTGCCTAACCCCCTGATTCAGACGGAGTCTGTGTGACTGATACGACCATTGCGACCATTGCCGCCATCGGCGTTGTGGGCGGCGCCTGCCAGTGGCTGGCCTGGCGGATGCGCCTGCCAGCCATTCTCTTTCTGCTGCTGGCGGGCATCGTGGCCGGACCGATCGGTGGCTGGCTCAACCCCGACGCCTTGCTCGGCGACCTGCTGTTCCCCTTCGTGTCGCTGGCGGTGTCGGTGATCCTCTTCGAAGGCAGCCTGACGCTCAAGTTCTCCGAGATCCGTGGCATCGAAACCGTGGTGCGGCGCTTCGTGACCACCGGGGCGCTGGTGACCTGGGCGATCGTCACCGTCGCCACGCAGTGGATCACGGGCATCTCCTGGGGGCTGGCGACGCTGTTCGGCGCGGTGATGGTGGTGACCGGCCCGACGGTGATCGTGCCCATGCTGCGCACGGTGCGCCCGACCATGCACATTGCCAACGTGCTGCGCTGGGAAGGTATCGTGATCGACCCGATCGGCGCGCTGCTGGCGGTGCTGGTGTATGAATTCCTGATCTCCTCGGGCACCGCGGGCGGTGCGGTCGGTGCCACGCTGGTCGTGTTCTTCAAGCTGATCACGGTTGGCTCGCTGACCGGCATTGGCGTGGGCTATCTGGTGGGCGAGGCGCTGCGACGGGATTGGCTGCCGCATTACATGTTCAATGTGGCCACGCTGGCGGCGGTGATGGGGGCGTTTGCCTTGTCCAATGCGCTGTCGCATGAATCGGGCTTGCTGGCGGTGACCGTGATGGGCATCTATCTGGCGAACCGCAAGGGTGTGCCGGTGGAGGAGATTCTGTCCTTCAAGGAGAGCCTGAGCCTGTTGCTGATCACCGCGCTGTTCATCCTGCTCGCGGCACGGCTCGACCTCAACCTGCTGCTCGGCCTGGGCTGGGCGGCGGTGCAGGTGTTTCTGGTGGTGCAGTTCGTGGCGCGGCCGCTCAATGTGCTGGTGTCCACGCGCGGCTCCAGCCTCAGCTGGCGCGAACGCGGCCTGCTGGCGTGGATCGCGCCGCGCGGTATCGTCGCGGCGGCGGTGATCGCCTTGTTTTCGCTCCAGCTCGAGCAGAAAGGCTATGCCGACGCCGTGCTGCTGGTGCCGCTGACCTTCGTGATCATCATCGGCACCGTGGTGCTGCAGAGCCTGACGGCCGGGCCGCTGGCGCGCATCCTGAACGTGGCCGAGCCGGGTTCCGGCGGTTTCCTGATCGTCGGCGCCAACCCGCTGGCACGCGAGATTGCCAAGGCCCTGAGCCAGAACGATGTGTCGGTGCGCCTCACCGACATGCTGTGGGACAACGTGAGCCGCGCCCGCATGGCCGGCTTGCAGACCTATTACGGCAACCCGCTGTCGGAGCATGCCGAGGTGTATCTCAACACTGCCGGGCTGGGCCGGGTGCTGGCGATGACCGCCGATGAGCATCTCAATGAACTGGCCTGCACCCGCTTCAAGGGCGATTTTGGCCCCAAGCGGGTCTTTGCGCTGCGGGTCGGTGCGCGCGAGAAAGGCCGCAAGGCGGTGTCGCTGGCCGGGCTGGAGGCGTTTGGCGAGGGGGTGAATTTCGTTGAACTGTCGCGTCGCCTGGCGCGCGGCGCGGAGATCCGCCAGACCAACATCAGCGAGGCATTCAGCTTCGAGCAGTTCCGCACCAAGTACGGCGAACGGGCCGTGCCGTTGTTTGCCATCGACCCGAAAGGGCGGGTGGAGGTGTTCGCCTCGGAGACCGAGGTGCAGCCGAAGGCCGGCTGGGTGGTGCTGGCGCTGGTCGATGCGGACCCGGATGAATACAAGCGCCCCGCGGCCAAGGCGGAAGCGACGGCCTGAGCCTGGTTTTCAGGAGGGGCGGACGCGGCTCTGTTTTGGCACGTGCTGGACGAGGAAGTCCATCTGGTCGGCCAGGATGTGCCGGTTCGACAGGATCAGGTACTCGGCCTTGTTGGGCACATAGGGGGCGTAGAGCAAGGTCATGCCGGCGCGTTCCGGACGCCGGTTGTCCTTGCGCTGGTTGCAGCTGCGACAGGCGGTGACGACGTTCATCCACACGTCCTTGCCGCCGCGCGAGACCGGTTCGATATGGTCGCGGGTGAGCAGCGCGCCGGAGAGCGTGCTGCCGCAGTAGGCGCAGGTGTGGCGGTCGCGGTTGAACAGCTCGCGGTTGCTCAGCGGCGGTACCTGGCGCAGGCTGCCGGGGCGCAGGGCGCGGCCCTTGATGGCGATGATGCTCTGGCTGCTGATCGAGGAGCGTTCGCCGGTGACCCGGCAGGTGCCGCCGAGGATGTGAAAGGCCTGTGCGCCGATGGACCAGGCCACCATGTTGCGCGCGTGGTAGGTGCACGCGGCCTGCCAGCTGACCCACCGGTGCGGATGCCCGTGCATGTCCAGCGTGAGAATCCATGGCCGCGCGACGGGCCGGGGCGCTGGCGAGAGAGAGGGTTCAACAGCTGACATGGTCTGGTCGCGCTCCCGGTGACAAGGCTGGCAATCTGGCAGGGCGGTGTGACATCCCGATGTTGGAGCCGTCGCCGTGGGCTTAGGTTCCTTCGCCGACCAGGCTTCTGGGCAGGGACAGGTCCTGTGAGTGCGTCCCGTAGCAGCCTGTGCGGCGGTCCTCCAGGAAACGTTTCAGGGCGAAGGCGACGGAGCGGAAGGCGAGGGTGTCCCACGGAATGTCGGCTTCGGAAAACAATGCCACTTCCAGCGATTCGGCGCCAGCGGAAAAATCGGTGTCCAGCAGCTGGGCACGGTAGAACAGGTGCACCTGACTGATCTCAGGGATGTTGACCAGGGCAAACAAGGGGCCGACGGTAATCCGGGCGCAGGCCTCCTCGAGGGTTTCGCGGGCGGCGGCTTCCGCGGTGGTTTCGCGGTTTTCCATGAAGCCGGCGGGCAGCGTCCATTTGCCGTGGCGCGGTTCGATGGCCCGCCGGCACAGCAGGATGCGGTCACCCCAGACCGGGATGGCGCCGACGACCAGCTTGGGGTTGAGGTAGTGGATTTCGCCGCAGTCGTCGCAGATATGGCGCGGCAGCGAATCGCCGGGTGGTACGCCCAGCCGGACACCGGCCCCACAGGCAGAACAGAACTTCATGACAGCTCTCCGAGTCGTCCCCGCAAGCGGGCGGCGGACGCCTGCATTCTAGCAGTACGCCGCTGACGCCTTGCGGGGCGGCGGGGCGCTGCCGGCGGCCGATGGCTATGACGATGGCGCTAAAGTCGGCCCGCGTGTGGTCGTAAGGGCTAGCTGACCCCCCGGCTTCATGGCCACGGGCCGTCGCCCGGCCGGCGGCACGGGTGCCCGCGGGCACGAAGGAAAACCAAAAAACAACCAGAACGGCATGGGCTCCAACATCGACATTCGGACCTTCGAGCAGATCAAGACATCGGGCGATCTCCCCTCACCCAAGGGGGCGGCGCTGGCGATCATCCGGCTCACGCGCAAGGAAGACCTGTCGCTTGCCGAACTGGCGCGGGTGATCAAGACCGATCCGGCGTTCGTGGGGCGGTTGATCAAGGCGGCCAACGGCGCGGCTGTCGGCGCGCGGCGAAGCATCGCGTCGGTGCAGGACGCCCTGATGGTGCTGGGCCTGCCCTCGGTGCGCAACATGGCGCTGGGGTTTTCGCTGCTGTCGAGTTACCGCAACGGCGGGTGCAAGGCCTTCGATTATGATCGCTACTGGTCCGGCTCGCTGATCATGGCGGTGGCCATGCAGGCGATTGCGCAGCGCTTGCGCACGGTGGCGGCGGACGAGATGTTCTGCCTGGGGCTGCTGGCCCGGGTGGGCGAACTGGCACTGGCCACGATCTACCCCGAACCCTACAGCGAGGTGCTGACGCTGCACGAGACCGCCGAGGCAAGCGACCTGGCGGTGTGCGAGCGCACCGCTTTTGCCATGGACCACCGCGAGCTGACCGCGGCCATGCTGGACGACTGGGGGCTGCCCCGCTTGTTCGTCGCCTCCGCGGCGGTGTTCGAAACCCCGCACAACGCCGATTTCGCCGAGCAGAGCCGCGAGCGGCAGGTGCTCGATGCCCTGTGCCTGTCCGATGCCATCCGGCTGACATGCCTGGCCGATCCCGGCACGCGCGCCGAGCGCGCGGCGGCGCTGTATCCGCTCGGCGACCGCCTGGGCATGGACGCCGATGCCGTCAACGCCCTGTGCGACGGCGTGGTGGCGGCGTGGGGCGAGTGGGGGCGGATGTTGCAGATGGCCACGGCGCCGGTGCCGCCGATGGCAAGCCTGGCGCGCACCGCGGCCGAGGTGGTGTCGCCGCCGCTGGCCTCGGTGCCCGAGAGCGAGCCGCCGCATGCGGTGACTGCGGCGGCGGCCTTGCGGGTGGTGGTGGTCGACGACGATGCCGCGGTCCGCGCCATGCTGCGCGGCATGCTCGAGCGCGCCGGGCACACCGTGTTCGAGGCCGATTGCGGGCGCCAGGGGATGGAGCTGGCGCTGGAAGTGCAGCCGCAGATGATGCTGGTCGATTCGGCCATGCCGCAGATGGATGGGCTGTCCCTGACCCGGGCGCTGCGCCAGACCCGGATCGGACGGGGCATCTACATCCTGCTCCTGACCACCAGCGGTGATGAGGAACAGCTGATCGAGGCATTCGACAACGGGGTGGACGACTACGTGGCCAAGCCGGTGCGCCCGCGCATGCTCGCGGCACGCTTGCGCGCCGGCCACCGGGTGATCCGCCTGCAACAGGAGGTCGAACGCGACCGCGAGGAAATCCGCCGCTTTGCCGCCGAACTGGCGGTCAAGAACCGGCGCCTGCAGGAGGCCGCACTGACCGATCCGCTCACCGGCTTCCCGAACCGGCGCTACGCGATCGAGCGCATGCAGCAGGCCTGGGCCAGCGCGACCCGCAGTGGCCGCCCGCTGTGTGCGATGGTGATCGACATCGATGCCTTCAAGCAGATCAACGACAGCCACGGGCATGATGTGGGTGACTTGGTGCTGCGCCAGATCTCGGCCGCGATCAAGCAGGCCTTGCGCGCTCAGGACATGGTGGCCCGTACCGGCGGGGATGAATTCCTGGTGCTGTGTCCGGAAACCGATCTGACGGCGGCGCTGCAGTGCGGGGAGCGGGTGCGCTGCGCCGTGCGGGCGGCACGGGTCAGTGCCGGCGGCTTAAGCCTGAGCCTGTCGATCAGTGCGGGCGTGGCCCAGCGCGATACCGCCATGCCCGACCCGGATGCGCTGATCAAGCTTGCCGACCAGGGCGCCTATCGAGCCAAGGCCCTGGGGCGCAACCGGGTGGCGACGGTGCAGGTGGACGGCGGCGCTCGGTCAAAAGACATGCACGGCGGGAATGATGAAGATGACACTCAAGTTCCCGCCGCGCACGCCGTGAACCCCGACGTGATAGATGAAAGCGCCTAGGTCGATCGACATGCAACCCGAGGACGCCAAGACCATGCCGGACCGACCCATACGGGCTTTGGTGGTGGATGATGTGGAAGACGACGCCTTCCTGCTGCAGGCCGAACTGGCCCAGCGCGGGGTGAGCATCGACTATCGCCGCGTCGACACCGAGATCGACATGGCCGCCGAACTCGCCGGGGACGACTGGGATCTGGTGATCTCCGATCACAACATGCCGGGCTTCGATGCGCTGGCGGCGCTGGAGGTGCTCAAGCGCAGCGGGCGGGACATTCCCTTCATCATCCATTCTGCCCATATCAGTCACCAGCTCGCCGTCTCGGCCATGTACGACGGCGTGCATGACTTCATCCCCAAGGGGCAGTACGAGCGCATGGTGCCGGTCATCGAGCGCGAGCTGCGCGGGGCGCAGGCGCGCCGGGCGGTGCGCCAGGCCGACGACCGCATCCAGCAGTTGTCCAATTACGACAAGCTCAGCGCGCTGCCCAACCAGAACCTGTTCTGCGACAAGGTCACCGAGTGGCTGAACACCTCACAGCGCCAGGGGCGTGCGGCGCGCGGCGCGCTGTTTGTCATCGATATCGACCGTTTCCTGCGGGTCAATGCCAGCTTCGGCTATGAGGCCGGCAATGCCGTGCTCAAGGAGATCAGCCAGCGGCTGACCGAAGTGCTGCAGTCCGACGTGCTGCTCGCACGCCTCGGGGGCGACGAGTTCGGCGTGTTCGTGCCGGGGATCGGGGAGCGGCAAAGTGCCGAGGTGTTCGCGCGCTGGATCAGCAAGGTGTTCGATTCGCCGTTCATGAAGGACGGCATCGAGTTGTTCCTGACCCCGAGTACCGGGGTGGCGCTGATTCCGGCCGACGGGACACAGGTCTATGAACTGCTGATGAGCGCCGAGACCGCCAGCGCGCAGGCCAAGAAGCGTGGTGGCAACGGTTACTGCTTCTACGACCGGACCATGAACGCGGCCTCGACCGAGCGGGTGGCGCTCGAGGCCGACCTGCGCCACGCGGTCGAGCGTCGCGAGCTGTTCCTCGAGTTCCAGCCGGTCATCGATGCCAGGTCCGGCCGCGTGGTCAGTGCCGAGGCGCTGGTGCGCTGGAACCACCCGCGGCTGGGCCGGGTGCCGCCCGATCGTTTCATCAACCTGGCGGACGAGACCGGCCTGATCGTCGAGATCGGTTCCTGGGTGCTCGAGGAAGCGTGCCGCTGCTGCCGTGGCTGGCATGTGGCCGGCTACCCGGGCATGAGCGTGTCGGTCAACGTGTCGGCCGTGCAGTTCGGCCAGCCCCGCCTGCTCGAAGCGGTGCGCGATGCGCTGGGCAGCTCGAACCTGTCGCCCAAGTCGCTGATGCTGGAGATCACCGAATCCTCGCTGATGCAGGACGCCGAATCGACCGCCGGCATGCTGCGCGCGCTGCGCAACATGGGCGTGCGTATTTCGGTCGATGACTTCGGTACCGGCTATTCGTCGCTGTCCTACCTCAAGCGCTTTCCGCTGGATGTCATCAAGATCGACAAATCCTTCGTGCGCGACCTGTGCGTGGACGAGGAGGATGCGGCCATCGTGCGCGCCATCATCGCGCTGGCCCACAGCATGCGCCGCTCGACCATCGCCGAGGGGGTGGAAACGGCCGAGCAGGTGGAGATTCTCAAACGCGAGAATTGCGAGTTTTTCCAGGGTTATTACTTCGGGCGGCCGATGACGATCGCGCGTATCGTCGAGCTTCTCAAGACCCAGCAGGACGTGTCCGTGCCGGACTGAACCGCGCTGCACCCACCGCCTGTTGCCACGATGGCTGCCGCCGTGTCAGAAAAAACCTGACATGCGCGTCGGTGTTTTCTCTGACGGCAACTTACCTCCCGACCCGATACCGGCGTCGCCTGCCACCGAGCACAATGGTCCCCATCGTGCAGTAGCGCGACCAGGGTCAGGAGGTTCCATACATGAAAAGTGCCGACTTGCAGGAAGAAATCCGGGAGCTCAATCTCGCCTATCTCATGCTCGCCCAGCAGCTGGTGCGGGAAGATCGCGAAATTGCCATGTTCCGTCTGGGAATCGGTGCCGACGTGGCTGACCTGATCAGTGGCCTGACGACGGCGCAGATCGTGCGCCTGTCCAGCCAGCAGATGATGCTGTGCCGCGTGCGCTTCGATGACAGCGCCTTGCTCGGCATGCTGACCGGAGAAGGCCGTGATGCCACGACCGCGTCGCTGCACGCCGCCATCATCGCGGCCGGCCGCCCGGTGGAAACCCTGGCCTGATTCCAGGAGTGCCTCATGCGGAATAAAAGCGTACTGGCCGAAGCCGAAGACATCCAGCGTGCGGTGGAGATGATCCGCCTCGGCGCGCGGATGCAGATGCTCGAGTCCGAAACCCAGCTCAGCCGCGAGCGCCTGCTCAAGCTCTACAAGGAAGTGCGCGGTGTCTCGCCCCCCAAGGGCATGCTGCCGTTCTCGACCGACTGGTTCATCACCTGGCAGCCGAACGTCCATTCCTCGCTGTTCATGTCCTTCTACCGTTTCATGAAGGACACGGCCCAGCTGCCCGATCTCGATGCGATCCTGAAGGCCTTCCGCCTTTATCTCGACCACATCGATGCTGAAGACATGGAAGAAGTGCTCAGCCTCACCCGCGCGTGGACGCTGGTGCGCTTCTTCGACGCCGATTTGTTGCAACAGGCAACGTGCACATGCTGCGGTGGCAACTATGTCGCGCATGCGTACGACCCCACGCATGAATATGTGTGTGGCCTGTGCAACATGCCCTCCCGAGCCGGAAAGGGTCGCCGCTCACGGAGGATTGCGACTGATCGCAATGCACTGGTCTGACCTCCTCCTTGCTTTGCAAGGGGTTCCAAGCCGCCGGATTCGACCGGCGGTTTTTTTTTGAGCGCCCCGCCCAGGGCGGCTTTGGCGCGGGCCGGGTGCTCAAGTTTCTCTTGGCAGGGCCGTTAGCACAGCTGTGCAACACGGCCCTTGGCGGGCCGGATGCACCCCCAGACCAGACAACACAAGGGTTGCTTCGATGTTTCTTATCATCGGATACGTCATCGTGCTCGCCGCCTCGCTCGGCACCTACGCGGTCCACGGCAGTCTTGCCGCGCTGTGGGTGCCGACCGAGTACATCGCCATTGTCGGCCTGATGATCGGTGGCTTTGTGGCCAGCAACGGCATCAAGGCGATCAAATCAACGGTTGCGGCGCTGCCCTCGGTGCTCAAGGGGTCGGCCTACAGCAAGGCCTACTACATGGACGTGCTCGCGCTCATGTACGAGCTGCTGTCCAAGGTGCGCAAGGAGGGCCTGATGTCGATCGAGGGGGATATCGAGAACCCCGAATCGAGCCCGATCTTTTCCAAGTACCCCGCGTTCATGGCCGACCACCATGCGGTGGAGTTCCTCACCGACTATCTGCGCATGATGGTCGGGGGCAACCTCAACGCCTTCGAGATCGAAAACCTGATGGACATGGAGATCGAGACCCACCACCAGGAAGCCCATGGCCCGGCGCATGTGATGTCGAAGGTGGCCGACTCGGTGCCGGCCTTCGGTATCGTGGTGGCGGTGATGGGCGTGGTGAACGTGATGGGCTCGGTCGGTCAGCCGCCGGCCGTGCTGGGCAAGATGATCGGTGGCGCCCTGGTGGGGACCTTCCTCGGGATTCTCGTCTCCTACGGTTTCGTGGCGCCGATTGCCGGCCAGCTCGAACAGAAGGTGGAAGAGGGCAGCAAGATCTACCAGTGCATGAAGGTGGTGCTGCTGGCGAGCATGAATGGCTATGCTCCGCAGGTGGCCATCGAATTCGGTCGCAAGGTGTTGTTCTCGACCGAGCGCCCTTCCTTCAGCGAGCTGGAGGAAGACGTGAAGAGCCGCAAGGGCTGACCGGCTTTGCGTAAGCACCTCGAGATGTCGATCGCATGAGTGACGATACCCAACAACCCATCGTCGTCAAGAAGATCAAGAAGGGCGGCGGTGGCGCCCATGGCGGTGCATGGAAGATCGCCTACGCCGACTTCGTGACCGCGATGATGGCCTTCTTCCTGCTGATGTGGCTGCTCGGCTCGACCGCCGAGGGCGACAAGGAGGGCATTGCCGAGTTCTTCCAGAATCCGCTTCGGGTCGGTCTCGAGGGCGGCAGCGGTTCGGGCGACAGCTCCAGCATCATCAAGGGCGGCGGTGAGGATCTCACCCGCTCGGTGGGGCAGGTCAAGCGCGGCGAAGTGCAAGCCAACAAGACCGTCAACCTCGACGCCGCGCGCGATCCGTCAGCGGTTTCCAAGGGCCACGACGCTGCGCAGTTCGAGGCGGCGGAGCGGGCTGCCCTGGTCGATCTGAAAGGCCAGATCGAGGCCTTGATCGAGGCCAGCTCGGCGCTGCGGGCGCTGAAGGACCAGCTGGTGATGGATATCACCGACGAGGGCCTGCGCATCCAGATTGTCGACGAGCAGAACCGCCCCATGTTCTCGGGCGGCAGCGACAGCCTGCAACCCTATACCCGCACCTTGCTCCACGCCATCGGCCGGGCGCTCAACCAGGTCAAGAACCGCATCAGCCTGTCCGGCCACACCGACGCCAGCCAGTATGCCGGCGGCAATCGCGGCTTCTCCAACTGGGAGTTGTCGGCCAACCGCGCCAACGCATCGCGCCGCGAACTGGTGGCCGGCGGCCTGGAGGACGACAAGGTGATCCGCGTGGTCGGGCTGGCCGATACCATCCCGTTCAAGTCCGAAGACCCCTTTGATCCGACCAACCGGCGGATCAGCATCATCGTCCTCAACCGCAAGGCCGAGGCGGCCGTGCGGGGCGCGCCGGAACGCATGGAGGTCGGCAACGGCGCCGACGCGGACGGTATTGCCGAAGGGCTCGCGCAGCGCGCGCCGCCGCCCGCCGTCGCCTTGCCTCCGCCCGTCATGGCGCCGCGGGAAACGCCGCGCGGCGAGATTCGCCCCCGGATCATCATGCCCTCGCAGCGATAGCGCGAGGGGCACGCCGGGCCGCCGGTCGGCCCGCAGGCTGGGGCGGGGGCTGTGTCGATCCATCGGTTCCGTTCCCCTGCCCGGGTGGCCCCGCTTGGGGAAAGTACAGCGCAGCAATGTGTCAGGAAGGCGAGCCCCTCGGGCCGCGCCTGAATGCGCCGGCGGCCGCGTTGTGCGCCGGGTATCAGATGAATTCGGGCGCCACGGGGCCGACGGATCGACTGTGCGCGCCCTAAAGTCAGCAGGGCGCCATGACGTTATGAGCATGACAGCCTGCTTGTTTTCTGCGGAAACCGAATGTCGCTCCGGTCTGCTCAATTTCTTGTCGTAGGGGGTCTCTGGTCGGTCCTGGTCGGTGCCGCCTTTGCCCTTGTTCCCGAGGGCCCTGGTCGTCTCTGGCCGTGCGTCGGCGCGGTGGCGGTCGGCTGGGCGCTGGCCGCCATGGTGGCCGGTCGGCCGGGCGGCGGCACGGTTGCGTCCGAAGCGCAACTGGCGGCTGACCTGAGGGACTGCCTGGCGGTGTTCGACGAACAGTTCACCGCGGTCCAGGCCGATACCGGCCGGATCCTCGATGTGCTTGCCGAGGCGGTCGGTCAATTGACGACCCGCTTTACCGCGATGCATGCCGCCCTGGCCGCGGTGTCGCCATCGTCCGGCAGCGACGCCCCGTGCGCCCGCGCCGCGGTGCGCGAGGCCGTGGCGGCGCTTGATCGTGTGATCGATGCCGAGGCTGCGACACGTCACCGCGCCGACGCGCTGGAGACCCTGGCGCAGGCGGTCGCCGCGCGGGTCGACCAGGCCGCGGCCCTGGTGGGTGACATCGACAGCATTGGCCAGGAGGTGGGGTTGTTGGCCGGCAATGCGTCGATCGAAGCCGTGCGCGCCGACGACTGCCGCCGGGTGGCTGACGCGGCAGACCATGTGGCGGCACTGGCGGAGCGCACGCACGCGGCGGGGACGCAGATCCGCCGCGTGCTGGCGGTGATGCAGGCGCTGATTGAACAAACGCAGTCGGCCGTGGCGGCCAGTCATGCCCGCAGTGCAGCCGATGCGGCACAGATCCGGGCCGAGGCGGCGCAGTGGCTGGCCGATACCGAGGTGCCAGCGCACGCCGCCGTCGCGGCGGGGCTCGATGGCGAGGCGGCGCGGGTGGTCGAAGCGCTGCAGTTTCAGGACATTGTCGGACAGATGGTCGGGCATCTGGCAACACGGATGGCCGGTATGCGCGAGGCGCTGGCCGAACTGGGCGCCGTGGCGCAGGACGCGGTCGGGGCGCGCGATGCCGGTGCCGTGACCGCCTTGTCGGCGCGCGCCGAGCGCGTCGGGCGCCTGCTCAAGGGCGTTGCCGAGCGGGGCGCACGCCATCCGGTGGGCCATGGCGCGACGCCGGGCGGCAGCGTGGAATTGTTTTGAGCGGTATAGACGGGATACGCGGATGATGAAAAACGTACTGGCCATTGACGACTCTGCCTCGATCCGGCAGATGGTCAATTTCACGCTCAAGAGCGCTGGCTACGCGGTGGTTGACGCCGTGGACGGGCGCGACGGGCTGGCCCGTGCCCGCGAGCAGCAGTTCGACCTGGTACTGACCGACCAGAACATGCCACACATGGACGGCCTGGCGTTGATCCGCGCGCTGCGTGCGCTGCCGGCCTATCGCCAGGTGCCGATCCTGATGCTCACCACGGAATCGTCCGACGAGATGAAGGCGCAAGGGCGGGCGGCCGGCGCGACCGGCTGGATGGTCAAACCCTTCGATCCGCTCAAGCTGATCGAAGTGGTGCGCAAGGTCATCGGATAGGAGGGGCGGCGGTGTCGATCGACATGAGTCAGTTCTACCAGGTGTTTTTCGACGAGGCCGAGGAGCATCTGGGCCAGATCGAGAACCTGCTGGTGTCGATCGATCTGCGCCACCCCGACACGGACGAACTCAACGCGGTGTTTCGCGCCGCGCACTCCATCAAGGGGTCGGCGGCGACCTTCGGTTTCTCCGACATGGCGGAAATCACCCATGTGATGGAGAGCCTGCTCGACGATGTACGCAAGGCGGTGCGCGCGCTCGATGCCGAGATCGTCGATGCCTGCCTGGCCGCCGGCGATGTGCTGCGCGCCCAGCTTGCCGCCCACCGTGGCCAGGGCGAGGCCGACCCGGCACAGGCGGCGGCCATTGTGGCGCGCCTGGCCGCGCTCGACGGTGCCGGCGGCACCGCTCGGAAGAGCGTCGTGGAG